>CAVZFI010000035.1:0-134892 GCA_963774465.1 uncultured Methanosarcinaceae archaeon
AACTGCGGGCCTTCTGGGTCTACTTTTGCTGCTGCGCGGCCATCGAACCAGTTGATTGCACCACAGAGGGAAACTCTGTCAGGGGAAACGACACAGACATTGGTCGGAGCAAAGGACTGGCAGAGAGTACATCCGTAGAAGACATCAACATCCTCATCGCGGAGGTCCTTTGTCCTGGCGTCTCTTGCCTTGAAAATTTCCTTTGCTGTTACCATCTGTTTCTCGACTTCTTCCTTGTCGGTGTAGAAGGTAACCTGCATTTTCTCGATAAAGGGCAGTTCTGTCTTAAAGAGCATCATGACAGCTCTTCCGAAGGGCTCAAAAGAGTCCATCTTTGAAGCTGTGTCCTTAGAAACTCTCATCCAGACATCATACCTCTGGTTCAGGTGCATAATGCCCTGGCAGTAGTTGATGAAGTCGTGGACACGCCTCTCGACTACAGACTCGAGGTCAGGCTCTACAAGTTCTCCGCCGATGTTGAAGATCATTGCCCATGGATAGGTCTTGCCCTCTTCCATATCTTTGAGGTCAGGACCAACAATTGTAACCTTGTCATCTTCAATTGCATCCATGTCTGCTGCTCTGACGAGCTCGAGCCCGAGGGATTTCGGGCCGCCGAGTTCTACGAACATTCCTTCCTTTCTTACTCTTTCTCCTTCAAACATTGGGGAAATCTCAAATGGGAATTCTGCCATTGTGTTTTCGCCTCCTAAATCAAATTATAATGCGTTAATAAGCTCATCCAGGGCAGCATAGTGGTCTGCCTTACTCAGGTTCCCGAAGGACATTGTTGCGTTCTGGATGAAGTTTCTGTCAATTGATATTGCTTTTACATCACTGAAGTTCTTTGTTCCGGACAGTACCTGGTTGATGTAGTATTTTATATGCCCAAGGACGATGAGTGTGTCATAGGTCCCATTGCCGTCAAGCCCGGGCCAGTTTTGGTCTGTCACATAAAAGCCTAGTTGGTGAAGGTTGATGTACTTCGCATCAACATCCTTGTCAACAAAGCCGGGCATAGAGCTTCCGGTAGCTGCAATCGGGATGTTTTTTGCCTTTGCAATCTTCACTGCCCTGTCCAGAAGTTCTGGATCAAGGATTTTGGTCCCTACCACAAGAAGCGGCCTCTTTGCCTTTGAAATTAGTTTAGCTGCTATCTCGGGAGTGGTTGCTTTGGCAGTTGTCACACCGTAGGTGGTAAAGAGCTTGGTGTTCTTGGTAGTATCTACCATTTTCAGGCCCCCTTGCAAAGTCTCTTGAGGTTAGTTGGCTGTGCTGAGACATCGAACTTAATCTTCGGGCCGGAGGTGATCTTCTTTTTCTTCCAGTCAATTGTCCAGCCGTGCTCTGCTTCCAGCCTCTTGAGAAGTTCTTCACGCTTGGCAAGCGGGAGGTCGGCTTCGGTTCTGACGAACTTCCACCAGTCTTCGGGCTCTATACCGAGGTACTTCTTGGAAAGCTCCATCCAGTGGGTCAGCTTTATGGATCTGCCCATGCTGTTGTCGGACGGGCGGATGCAGGCTTTTGCCATCATCGGGATTGCTTCCTGCCAGGTTTCTGCAGTTGTCAACAGGAATTCCGGTGCTGGTGGGATGTTCATCTCTGAGCCATCTCTGGCGTCATAGACTTTCCACTTGGACTCATCATAGTTCTTGGCAATCAGGGCTCTTCTGTACTTGGAACTGTGGGGGCCGAGCACTGCCGGAATACCATAGATATTACATCCGGTACCGATTGAAGCAGCCTTCTGTGAGTATGCACCCCAGGCAAGTCCGCATGCACCTACACGGTTGAGGGTGTAGTCTGCAACTTCTGCAAGGTTTCCTGCAAGGACTCTACCTGCGAAAATTCCGGCAACTTTCTCAGCGGCTCCACTGATGTGTGCGTTGGACACACAGGAACCTGTGTTAAGCAGTCCACCGCCTGCGAATGTACCAGGGTACTTTTCGTAAAGGGTCTTGCCCTCTTCGTCCTTGTACATACCGATGTCCATTGCGGAACATCCGCTTACAGCCAGGAGGTAGTTTCTCTTCAGGAACTCTTCTGCGATGAGGTAGACATCTTTGGTGCCAGCTGGGTAGTTCGGGCATCCGATGATTGCGATGATACCTGGGGTAGTTCCCATAACGAGGTTCAGGCCTTCTTTCCTGATTTCCGCGTCACTTGCCTGTCCTCTACCGGCTCTGACCCAATCCTTTCTCTTCGCTGATGGACTTCTGTGCAGCCTTCTCAATCACGTTCAGGATTGGGATTTCCTTCTTACAGACCTGTTCGCAGCGGCGGCACCCTATACACGCATCGTGGATGGCTTCGAGGTACTCGTAGCTTCCCTTCGCTGCATACTCCAGGGCTTCTGGGATATCCTGCTCTTCTGGACATGCAAGTACGCATTCTCCGCACTTGGCACACTTGTCGACGTATGCCTTGAATTCCTCATCAGTCGGAATTGCTGTTATGCCTTCTGCGTCACGGATCGGAGCCATTACCTGGGCAAGCTTCGGGACGAGTTCTCCGAGCTTTTCATAGTCCAGCATTACGCAACCAGGGATTGCCCCGGACTTGAGCTCCTCTACTATTGAATCCACATCTGCGTCTGTGCGGTCTGGCAGGCCCATCATGATCTTTTCATTGGAAGCGATCACAGGGATCTTGAGTTTCTGAGACTTCTGATAACACATCACCGCGGACGCACTGTTCATCGGTAACAATGACATCAGGCATTCCGGAGCGGATAACCTTCAGTTCTTTGGCCAGCGACCCTACGATCTTGGCGTATGGGGCTCTCCGGTCAGCTTCCTTGTACCTAGTCATATCGAATGCGGTACAGCAAAGCCCGGCAATTTCCATCTTGTCAGTGAGATTGTTGTCTTCCATGTAGTCCATAATATAGGTTACACCGGCCACGTTGTGTCCGATTGCAACAATAAGCGGCTTGGACTTGTCAATGGTTCCCATTCCGACTTCAATGAGTGGGGCTTCTGGGTCAGCTTTCGGGAAATCGTATGCTGAGACCTGGGCGATATCAGAAACTTCCATACCAACGTGGTCAAGACTACCGCTGAAGAGGGCTTTTGAATCGTAGTCGATTTCTGCGCTTTCCTGTCCTGCGTGGATGGTTGCAAGGAGCTGGGTGAGCTCTTCTTCAACATACTCCATTGGAGCCCTGCATTCTCCAAGGGTCTTTGGGGTGTATCCTGTACAGATGGTGACGTTTGGGGTCAGGACATTCGATTCTCCAAGATTGATTGGATAGTCTTCCCCAAAGATGTCTATCACATGTTCAAGCAGGTGACGACCGTGGGCAGCGTGACATGCAGTACCTGTAATTACACGGAGGAAAAATTCCCTTCCTGTATGGCCTGCCATGTCAATACCGCAAGCACCTCTCTTGTTTCTGGATAGATCACAAGGTCCATAAGTACAGTAGCAGCACTGGTCACACATGGGGGTCAAAACAGGCTCATAGCGGTTGAGCAGGAGGAAGTTCCAGTCATTTCTATAAGCTGCCATGTTTGCCAGAGGGGTCGGGCCCATCGGACCAGCAGCTTGTACTTCCTTTTCTTTAGCAACCTCTTTTGCTGCCCCTACAATGTTGTTAATAGTGATCTGAACGGATTCAAGATCTTCTATTGAAAAACTCCCGGTAGTTAGTTTGCTCATTTGAGCTTTACCTCCTAAATTTATTTTAAAGTCGACTTTTCAATACGATTGCAATTTATAATGTTCGGCATATTTTTAATAATTATATATCATACTCCTTGCCGTCTGCTTTCAAGTTACAACCGTTTAAATAATGCTTCTTTTGGTAAAACGCTTTTAGCTATTTTTTCAACTATTCAGCATCATACCAACGTTTTTCAAATAAAAGCGTTTTTTAGGGGAAATATTTCCTTGTAAAAATCGTTTTTAGGGCTTCGTTTCTCTTCAGATCCATTTTTACGCCCTTTGTCTCAAAAAAACTGTTTTTGCCAACGATTGAGACCTTAATCCTTAGCAGAGGTCGCTACCGATGGATAATGAACACTAATTAAAGTCTAAACGTACCAAATCTATATAACATTTTCTAATTTGTAACACGCTATTTCGAGAAGGGTAAAATTGAATATTCAAAATCGGCCTACATTAAAAATTTATTGAAGTTAATTGAATAAAAGGGAAATTAATGCCTTAAAATGTCGATTTTTACAAGGAAATATTGTAAAATACCTGAATTTTCTTTTCCAGTACCATTAATTGTTATTAATTTGCTTTTTTTTTCATTTTGAATCTGACCTTCCACAGATGTCCTCAAGAAAATAACATTTTTCTCGCTATCGTTTTTGGATATTTGCTATATAATTTGCAATTAATTATCTCAACTGAAGCTTCCTTAAATATAAGTTAGAAGCTTTCAATGAAGGTACAAGATTGAAAAGTGTAAGACATTTCAAAAAAACATGTTTGAATAAGCAGGGCAATTTTCAGAAAAACGATAGCAGAAAAAATTGTGAAAATTGAACGGACATCTCGGAAAGTTAGTTGAAAGTAAAAGATCGTATAAATATTTGTTACTGAATGGTATACGGATCTCTATTCAAGACTTATATTTCCAACAAATACATTATTTACAAAAAATATCACGAATTTTATATTTTTAATTCTAATAATTAAATCAAAACTTATTTATATCTTTAATGTTTGAAAGTAAGTTTACACTGTAAACGCCGTAAACCGTTTTTGCGTTTTTTCAGGAAAGATATAAATATTATTTTCTCGTTTGAATATTAATTAATATATTTTCCAATTTGAATAATATCTATTGGAATTTAAAAACCATTTAATCTCTTTTAAACTTATTAATTATATTCTCATCAAGAGTTATTTGTGTTCTGCACCGAGTTTAAATATATGGATTTTTTTTCGCTGAAGATCTTGAATGAAGATGAAGATATTGAATGAAGAATAAGTGATTTACTAAAAGAGACTTCTGAAAACAGAATTTCTTTAATTAAGGTAAGATCCTGATCCGCGATATCCGGAAATTTATTTTCCTGTCTTTAAAGCACTGGAATTATACAATATTCTGAATTATAATCTATTCAATTTGATTTTATAGTTGGTTAACCTTCTTACAGTTATATCTTCTTATATTCTGGAAAAGCTCCTGTGCCTGGATGACATTCCCTGTTCCTGAATGAACTGGTAAAGACAGGTTGCGGAAGACTTAAAGGTTTATCCGGTCTTAATGTAAATCTCAGTGCTTGCAATTAGCAACTTTATTGCATATATTCGGTAACTTTACTTCACTAACTGATGTGCATTATATGTTTCAGGTGTTCAGTCAGCTATTTTAACCTCAAAGATAGTTATACGCAGGTAGAGGGATTCAAATGTGTATAATATAATCTGTTATATAATCTGTTATATGCAAATTTGTATTCGAACATTATAGCTAATGACTTATTGGGTACATATACGCTGAATGCCAAACTATTGACATTACAGCCTATTAACGTCACTTTAATCTGGTTTGCAGGTGAGGTATTCTAATTGCCTCAATATTCAGGTAGTTTTATCCTAATTAAACTGGAGAGTAATCAGAAACATGTTTGACCTTAGCTTATCTTATATTTCTGGGGGCGGAACAGGTGGCAGATAAAGATTCTATTTTCGCAAGCCCGACGATAGTACTCATCGCTCTCTGCGTACTTTCCTTCTTTTTGGAAATGGTTTTCAATACAGATCCATCTCACAACCCCTATGTAAACGCTTTTCAGTTCGACCCTTATTACCTTTTTGCAAGGCCCTGGACGCTTGTAACATACATATTTTTGCACAACGGGTTATTGCATCTTTTCTTCAATATGCTTGTCCTTTACTTCTTCGGGACTGTACTTGAGAGCCGGGCCGGGAACAAACAGCTTCTGGCAATTTTTTTCACCGCCGGAATTCTATCAGCAATAGGATATACTTTTTTAAGCCGGCCGATTTTCGATATTGCACCTGGCCCGATGGTTGGTGCAAGTGGAGCTATCTACGGGGTCTTTGCAGCCCTTACCATGCTTGAGCCGGACCTCCGCGTCTATGTTTACTTTATTCCAATGAGGCTAAAACATGCCCTCGTGCTTTTTGCTCTATTTGATTTTCTGATGGTTGGTTCATCGGACATGATAGCCCATACAGCCCACCTCAGCGGGCTTTTTGTCGGACTCTACATGGGTTTGCGCATAAAGAATCTCCAGGAGAAAAATGTAAAATCCAGATACAGCGGCAGGTGGTGAGTCTGGAAGGGGAGAATCTTCTCCAGGATGTATATTATTATCCAAGGCCCGAGCCAGGAGAGAAAATCCCCCTCCAGGTCTTAAACTTCAGGAGATTATTTGCAGCATGGTCTCCTGAATTGAAAAAGACCCTCTATTTTGAAAAACTGCCCGAAAATGAGAACCTGAAAAGGATAAGGGAAATTTTTCTTCTTCAGGTCTACGACTGGCTTGCTGGCAGGGAAGGGCTAATAGAGCTTAATGACATTGAATTTGGACAATTCATGGAGATCTATGAAGCCTTCCTGGAGAAACTCGGAGAAATTCGATATTTTAGGCGCAAAAAAGGACGAAAGACTGAAAATATATTTGAACTCGAAGAATCTTCATATGTAGTCCGGGAAGTAAGAAAAGGTCCCTTTTCCGATAAATTATAATTATCTGTATTATATACTATATTTTATAGTTCGGTATTTTTATCAGACAGAAAATTTTCCCTTTCTTTTCGCAGGAAGAATCTCCGGTTTTTCAGGCTAGCCTTTATATATGGACAAAGTTACAAACTTTAATTGCCTTAATATGCAAATGTTTTACTACCGAAAAGCAGATATTAGGTATTATTGGATTGTTATTCAAATTGCAGTATCAGGATTTAAACCTCCCTAATCGGGAACTGCAAACTTCGAAAATGCTGCCCGCTGACGGCTGAAGCATAGACTCTGCACCGGCGGAATGGAGGGCTGCTGGAAGTGTCGCTTCCCTCCGGAGTTGATGCTACATTATCATGCGGCACTGAAATACGTAGGGTGCAGGTTCTGTAAATTGTAAGATCATAGAGGACATTAATAATGAAACCTGTAAAAAGCGGGATTGACTCCATCTCCAAATACCTCCGCTCAAAAAAAGAAGTTGGCAGGAGGAAAATAGGGCTTCTAGTGGATGGTCCGAATATCCTCCGAAAAGAATTTGATGTAAATCTGGAGGAGATAAGAGACGTCCTGAAGGACTATGGAAATATCAAGATCGGACGCGTTTTCCTTAACCAGTACGCATCTGACAAGCTTGTGGAAGCTATAGAAAATCACGGGCTTGAGCCTATTATCTGTTCCAGCGATGTTGACGTGCGCCTTGCAGTAGAGGGTATGGAGCTTGTATATAACCCTAACATTGACACTCTTGCGATCGTGACAAGAGATGCGGACTTTAAGCCGCTTTTGAACAAAGCAAATGAACACGGCAAAGAGACTATTATTTTCGGGGTTGAGCCTGGTTTCTCCACGGCGCTCAAGAATTCCGCAGACTACGTCATTCTTATGAAAAAAGATCGGATGAGTAGTTACGACGAGTCCGGCGGGACAGGAACAGGGGCAGTAACCGGTGAAGGAAAAATTGATGCATCGGAATATCAGGACAGCGTATACGAAGAATCCGTTGAAAAGACCTGATCTATGCCTGTCCTTTTATGATATTCCTTTCCTGCCTTTTTAAGGATAATCAACATCTACGCCCAGGATATCTTTTTCTCCGGCAAAAACGTCTCGTGCTATCTCGGCACAGCCTATTGCAGCATGCCACTTTCCGAGACACAGGCATTCCTGTCCCACATATGTACGGATTTTTTCCTGCACATATTCTACTTCGCCTACCGAGCCCGCAAGAAATACCTTCCCGGTTATCCCATAGTCCTTGAGAAGGAGCTGCATTGAAACTATTTCCATAGCTGCAAACAGGGCGATAGTATCCAGGGCAAGGATAGCAGAGCTTTCTCCTTTTCTGGCTGCACCGAGTAATTCTTCCCTATCTTTATATGGGGTCATTTTCAGGGCTCCTGCCTCCATAAAAGCCTGGTTTGCGGTCAGGTGCCCATTGTCCACATCCCTTATAGCTTGCAGGTCAAGAGGGCCATGGTGAACGCCTGGGGCAAATATGCATGCATCGATTGCACCAATCGCCTTTCCGTCAGCGACCGCAAGGGTAACAGTATTTGAGCTTATATCGGAAACAACGAAATCCTTATAGCCAAGGCGCAGGATATGATAAGCAATTCCCAGTTTTTCCGGGCTTGTAAGATGGGAAAATACCCTCATTCTGGAATCCACATTGCTTCCCATATGTAGACCAGGGATTGCTATTGCAGGAATTTCAGAGTATCGGATAGCGTCAAAAACTCTTGTGCCTCCGCCTGTTTTTTTTCCAGCTCCTTCAATGCTTTTGAGCCCTCTTTCTTCCAGGTTCCTGATATCTTTAATTGTGGAAAAGCCGTCTCCCATTGAGTACGTCAGCGCAACCAGGTCAATGTTTTCACGCCGCACTCCAAAATTCTCTTCAAGAGATACCAGGATCTCGTTTTCTGACATGGCAGCTGCTTCAGCTCTCCCAAGCTCAAATGTAAGGACCCTGTCCTCTTTTATCAGAGCAAAACGCATTGCAGTTGTTCCATGGTCAATCCCTATAAATGTCAACTAATTATCTCTCCTTTAGCGCCTCAGAGGGCAGTTCCTAAGATCTCATTCAGCTCGTTCATAATTCTGTCTCCCTCTGCAGCGGTCCCAACTGTCGTTACCAATCTGACTTCCTGAAAACTCCTGCCTTCAGAGAGCAATAGCCTCAAGTTCCCTCTTGCATCCGCGCGCAGCACCTTTCCTGCCAGACTTCCTCCTGCAATGCCCTTTACGGAAATTACAGAGGGGATTACTTTTTTTACCTCAGGGTGCTGGCTTACCAGTTTTACTAGCTTTTTCCCAGCCCTTCCCCCGATAATTGTCGTATGGACTCCACCAAGCTTCTTTTTTGAGGAGCTTTGTGAGTTTTCCTGTAAATTACTTTTATTCTCTACCATTATAGTCAAAACCGGCAACCTATTTTCCTGGCAACTTTCCTCTTGTCTTATTTATTCTTTTTTATATTTATTATGTATATCTATCCGGTTAGAATCCCAGGGAAATCTTTCTGCCTATAAGAGATCTTGTGAGGATTTTGCCCTGAAGCCAGAAATTATAAAAAGAAGCTGCTCCAGAATATCAAAAACACAAATATGTGCCGAATTCTGGATCATTTCCTTGCGTTTCCTTCAAAACTGCCTTCTTTCCGGAAAACCCGGTTTTCCATTAAAATCAGATCTTTTCAAGTTCTTTCATTCCGATGAGCTTGATATTCTCTTCTTCAAGCGTTTTTATTGCTTTTTCAATCTCGTTAACCCTGACTATTAAAAGAGCTTTCTGATCCCTGGTGACAAAAGCATATGCATAATCAAGGTTAATCTTTGCTTTCCCAAAAACTTCCGCAATACGGGACATGCTACCAGGGACATCTTCCATCTCAATTCCCAGAACATTGGTTTCGGAAACAGTAAACCCTGCATCATGGAGTACGCTATGGGCATAATCGGATCTGTCCACAACCATCCGGATTATCCCGAAGTCTCCGGATTCGGCAATGGTAAATGCCCTGATGTTTATACCGGCACTTTTTAGTTTATTCGCAACATTTGCAAGTCTGCCAGGCTTATTTTCCGCAAAAAGGGAAATCTGCTTTATAACTCTATCTTCTATTCCAGCACCCATATCCTTACATCCCTTGTTCTTTTTCTTATTTTTCTTTTATTCTCGTTTTAATCTTTTTACTCAAAATATTTCCTTTTTAATCTTTTTACTCAGAATATAACATAAGTTTGTATGTATATTTTAAACTTACACGCAGTTTTTAAGCTTAATATACAGTTGCCTGGTTTTACACCTGACTCTGCGTTTAAGAATAACTTTAAAGAGGCCAGAGCCAAAAAAGAAAAGCCTGCATGACAGTGATATTCTGCAGGCTTTATTCCCGATCTTTGAAACTTTCAAACCTTCCGATTATCGATGACTTTCTTTGATTTTCCTTCCGAGCGGGGCAGAGAGCCGTGTTCCACCAGTTCCACCTCGACTGCAAGATTCAGTACGCTTTTTAGTGCACCTGAAATCTTCCTCTTAAGCGCCATCATATCTGACATCTTGTCGCTGAAGGCAGACTCATGCATTTCTATCTGGACTTTCATGGAGTCAAGGGGTCCAATCCTGTCTACAATAATCATAAAGTGGTTCCCGACTTCAGGAATCTTCATAAGGACCGATTCAACCTGTCCTGGGAACACATTGATGCCGCGCACGATGATCATGTCATCCGAGCGCCCGCTGATGCGTGTAATCCTGGGATGGGTTCTTCCGCACGCGCAGGGTTCCGAAAGCTTTCGGGTAATATCCCTGACCCTGTAACGAATAAGGGGGAGGGCTTCTTTAGCAAGAGTCGTAATTACGAGTTCTCCGTTCTCGCCGTCAGGGACAGGTTCTCCTGTCTCCGGGTTAAGGATCTCTACCAGGAATTTGTCTGCCCAGATATGAATTCCGCACTGCGCCGAGCATTCGGTAAAAAGAGGGCCGCTCATTTCCGAGGTTCCGTAAATATCATACGCTTTAATCCCTGATTCGTCTTCTATACGTTTCTTGAGTTCCTCGGACCAGGGCTCAGCCCCGAAAAATCCCCTCTTTAATTTCGTCTCGTCCCTGATGCTGATTCCTATTTTTCTTGCAGTCTCGATCATGTAAAGGAAGTAAGAAGGCGTGCAGGCTATAGCAGTGACATCAAGGTCTTTCATCAGCTCAAGCTGGCGTTCGGTATTTCCGGAGCTTGTGGGGAGTACGGTTGCACCCAGTTTTTCACTCCCGTAATGGGCACCGAGCCCACCTGTAAAAAGCCCGTACCCGTAACTTACCTGAAGAATATCATTTTTCCCCATTCCGACAGAAGTAAATCCTCTTGCAAGGGACTCAGCCCATTCATCGATGTCCTTCTGAGTATACCCTACCACGGTCGGTTTGCCTGTTGTGCCCGATGAGGCATGGAAGCGGGTGAGCTCTGTGTTCGGGACGCAAAACATACCTGTTGGATAGGTATCTCTGAGATCCTGCTTAACTGTAAAAGGTAACTTCCTGACATCTTCAAGAGTTTGAATGTCTTCCGGCTTAACACCGTGTTCGTCAAACCTTTTTCTGTAGAAAGGGGAGCGCTCATACACATAATGTACGAGTTGTTTCAACTTTTCTTCCTGCAGCTTTTTTAAATCTTCTACAGGCATTGTCTCTATCTCAGGATCCCAGTATTCTGGCATTTTTTCACACTCTGTATATCTTATTATCTGGGCTCTCAATGTCAGGCCCGGTATTCTCTTGCTTGCTTTTTGCGTATATCTCTCATTTCATGCCCCTTTAAGGTCATGGCTCAATCTCGATTTCTCTTTTTTATACTGCCTTCTTCCCCCGGAATTTCAATATTTTCGGCGGATGTAGACTTCCGGCAGATATGGTATGAAGATTAAGCTGAATTCTAATATAAATAATAGCTGTTAGGCTAAAAAGATTTTTTCGCTCTACCTAAAAGCCGACTGCAGAAGATGTAACCGGTTCCCAGGCAAACCATACTTCCGAAGCTCCGTTTTAAAAATAAACTGGTAAATTTACCCATAATTGAAAAATTATAAAATTATCAAGTTCCAAAAGTTTGTCGGGCATGCCGGGTTTGAAATTATTAAGACTTTTCGTTGTTTTCTAAAAATTACTCATTTTCAGTTTCTTCGATTTCGTCCTCAAAAGAAATGTTTTTTGACGCTGCTCCAAAGGAAGCTTCAAGAATCCTCTTTGTTCTTTCCCTGCATTTATTCAACACTTCTTTCATATCTGCGATCACATCGATTCCGGCAGCTCCGGAATGCCCGCCACCAGTGCCGTTGTATTCGTTACTTATATCTTCCATCAACTGGCCGAGGTTAACTCCGGCATTTACAGCGTCACGTTTCGCCCTTGCGCTTATTCTTACGCTTGCACCTTTGGTTGTGCCAACAAAAGCAATATCTGCCCCGATGTTAATAAGCATGGAAGATGCCGACCCTCCGAAAGAACTGACATGAGAAGATGCTATTAACATATCCTGCACTCTATCAAGTTCTACGCGGCTTGCTGCTTTCAGGATAGCTATACGCATGGAAATATCCTGTGGGGTAGCAGCCATAAGATCCAGGACTTCCCCGTATTCAACTCCGCTGGCCTCGATAATTTTTGCCACTGTCCGGAACGTATCCACTGATGCATGTTTGAAATGCCCGGTATCTGTCACGATCCCTGTAAGCATCCCGATTCCCACCCGTCTATTTATCGGTGCCCCCATCGCTTTTAAAATGTCGTAGACTATTTCCACAGTAGAAGTAGTGTTCCGGTGCAGGTAAAATTCGGAATTCTCCGTCAGAGCAGTAGTCGTATGGTGATCGAGAACGCAATAGCGGGTAAGCTCTATATCATTTAATTGCGCTTTTGTCGAAGTGTCAACTACGACAACAAAACCGTAATTTGCAGGATCCGGTTTGTCCACGACCTCTATCCCGAGCCTCTCGATCAGGACGGATGCCACGCGGTTACAGCCGTCCACGAGTCCGACCGTACCCCCAATAGCTTCTGATAGGGCAAAAGCACTGCTAACCGCATCCGGGTCTGCATTCCGGTGGCACAAATATAAAATGTTTCGATAGTCAAGGAGCCGGTTGAAAAACTCCGCTTCATCAACTTGCATTGTCCACTCTGGATATCGTTTTCACATGTATCGATTTCCCCGGATCCGAGAATTCCGGGACCTCGGCATGATTCCTAACGTAACTTCTAGCAAAGCTGTATTTTATTTTGGATTCCATGTGGGAATGAAAATTGAAATTATTGTGCCCTGGGGCCTAATGCCTGCTGGATCTGCTCCTGAAGCTGTTTGAATCGAGATGTGAGCCTTTCTTCCTGCCTTGAAATGGACTGAAGCCTGAGTGAGAGAGTTTCTTCCCTGTCCTTCAGTTTTGAAATGGACTCCCCTTTGCTCGTTTTTATTACCAGTTCCCCTACACTACGATAGATTACTGAATCATCAGTAAGTCTTTCTAACTCGTCAAGAGCCATTTTGGACTCTTTTTGCATAGCTTCAATCTGTGATTTTTGCATGGTCAGAGCCTGGATCTGTTGCTGTATCTGCTGAAGCTGTGCTATCTGGTTCTGGACTTGAGGGGGTAATTCTGCAGTCATGTAATTTTCACCTGAGTCTTCAATAAACCTGAAGGGATTTTAATGTTTCTGTCCTTACAGCTTCCGAAAATCCATCTTCTACATCTATAATCGATCTGAAGACCCCTTCCAAAAACTTAAACAACAAGTTAATCTTAATTAATCAACAGTATAATAATTATTTATCTGGAATGGAAGTGAATTAAATTGATCCTGAACTGGAGAATTAAAAAATAATTTAGTAAAGTATAACCATAAAAATTAGTTGTTAAAGGATAACTATAAAAATCGTTAGCAAAGGATAACCATAAAAATCGTTTAGCATAAGATAATCATAAATGGACAATTATGATAAGTCATATTTATTATTATAAGTCGTATTTAGCTCAGTTTTAACTCTAAATTAATTGATACGCAGGAGATATTCAAAGATGGAAAAAGGCGGAAACCTTAGAGAAGTAAAATCCCTTCTTGAAAAATTCACAAATGCTCACGGAATCTCAGGCTTTGAACATGATATCCGGGAACTTCTCGAAAAAGAGCTTGAACCCTATGTTGACACTATGCGGAGAGACTGCATGGGAAACCTTATAGCTGTCAAAAAGGGAGAAGGCCCTTCTATAATGCTGGCTGCCCATATGGACGAAATAGGGCTCATGGTCAGGTATATTGATGATAATGGCTTCCTCAGGTTTGTCGGGATCGGGGGATGGTTTGACCAGACCCTTCTTAACCAGAGAGTTATACTTCATGGTAAAAAGGGTTCAATTCCCGGAGTTATCGGGTCCAAGCCCCCTCATGTAATGAAAGAGGAAGACAGGAAAAAGCCAGTAAAGCTGGAGGATATGTTCATCGATATCGGAGCAAAAGACAGAGAAGATGCTGAGAATCTCGGAATTGAGATCGGCACGACAGCCTCAATTGACCGAGAATTTGTGTCCCTGGCAAACGGAAAGGTTACTTCCAAAGCCTTTGACGATCGTGCAGGCCTCGTGATCCTTATAGAGGTTATGAAACGGCTTTCCAAACATAAAATTGAAGCAAATATCTATGCCGTAGGTACTGTCCAGGAAGAAGTAGGACTGAAGGGAGCAAGAACCTGTGCTTTTGGAATTTGTCCAAACCTTGCGCTTGCCCTTGACACGACCATTCCTGGAGATCATCCGGGCATCAATAAAACCGATTCTTCCCTGGAACTCGGGAAAGGCCCTGTAATCACCGTAGCCGATGCTTCCGGAAGAGGCATTATAGTTCATCCGCAGATTCTTAAGTGGCTTAAAGAAACTGCCGCTGAAAATGAGATTCCCTACCAGCTTGGCGTTGGATCAGGAGGCACAACTGATGCAACCTCAATACACCTCTCAAGAGAAGGTATCCCTACGGGTACGGTCAGCATAGCCACCCGATACATCCATTCTCCTGTTGAGGTTCTGGATACGGCAGATATTGAAGCGTGCGTTTCCCTCATTGTAAAAGCAATAGAAAACGTAGGCAGATATTTTTGAAGCCCTTTTGAGGGTAACCTCTGTAAGTAATTTTACGCAAGAGTAGCATGAATTTAATTCCCGCACGTCTGCGGGAAAACTCCTGCGGTTCTATTTTTTCTCTTTACCGTATTTCCTTTCACTCTATTTAATTTTAAAATTTTCTTTCTTGGTCATTGCGGCATCAGACAGATATTATTTCTTCTTTTTTTAAAAATCAGATATATTGTTAACTGGAAACTAAAAATACTATGGTCTACCTATTGGAGAAGAGTTTCACAGAGCCAGGGCGTAAATTAGGAGATCTTCCTGAAAAAGCCGGGCTTCTGAGAAAAATATATGTAATTCGTATAATAAAATGAAGTTTTGCAAAATAGTACATAATTTTATAAAATAACAAGTATATTGTTTGGATACATTATTTCCTGTATTGCGTAGGAATCTATCTTAATAAAACAAAAACTGAGGGATTATATTATTCGAAAATATCCGCTTTCTGGACACTACTTTAAGAGATGGTGAACAAACACCTGGCGTAGCCCTGACAAAGGAAAAGAAGCTCTTAATCGCCCGGGCACTTGATGAAATGGGAGTCTCGGTAATTGAAGCCGGTTCTGCGATCACTTCTGAAGGTGAAAGGGAGTCTATCAAGGCTGTCGCAAACGCAGGGCTCAATGCCGAAATTTGCAGCTACTGCAGGATTGTAAAGGCGGACGTTGACCACGCCCTGGAATGCGATGTCGATTCGATCCACCTTGTAGCACCTGTTTCGGACCTTCACATAAGGACGAAGATCAAAAAGGATCGGGATGCAGTACGGCAGATTGCAGCCGAAGTAACCGAGTATGCCAAGGACCACGGACTGATCGTGGAACTCAGCGGGGAAGATGCCTCGCGTGCAGACCCTGAATTTCTGAAAGCCATTTATGCCGATGGTATAGCTGCAGGCGCTGACAGGTTATGTTTCTGCGATACTGTAGGCCTTCTGGTACCTGAAAGGACTACAGAGCTTTTCCGGGATCTATCTTCCTCCCTGAAAGCTCCTATAAGCATTCACTGCCATAATGACTTCGGGCTTGCAACTGCAAACACTGTTGCTGCCCTTGCCGCAGGGGCAAAGCAGGCCCATGTAACTATAAACGGGCTAGGGGAAAGAGCCGGAAACGCGGCTCTGGAAGAAGTTGTCATGAGCCTGGAATGGCTCTACAAATATAATACAGGCATCAATCACGAGATGATCTACCGGATTTCGAGGCTTGTAAGCCGTCTTACAGGTGTTCCCGTATCTCCAAATAAGGCTCTTGTGGGTGGAAATGCGTTCACTCACGAAGCAGGCATTCACGTCCACGGCCTTCTGGCAGACAAGGCAACCTACGAGCCGATGAGTCCCGAATATATCGGAAGGCAGCGCCAGATAGTACTCGGGAAACATGCAGGACGAAGTTCGATTATCCTTGCCTTAAAGGAAGTGGGGCTTGTGGCTGATGACGCCCAGAAAGAGGAGATTTTCAACAGGGTTAAGCAGATGGGTGACCAGGGAAAACACGTAACCGATGCTGACCTGCAAACTATAGCGGAAACCGTGCTTGATATCTATAAAGAGCCTCTGGTAAAATTAGAAGAGTTCACCATTGTATCCGGAAACCGGGTAACTCCAACTGCTTCGATAAGGCTCAACGTAAAAGACAAAAGTATAATACAGGCCGGAATAGGTAACGGGCCTGTAGATGCCGTAATCAATGCCATCAGAAGAGCTGTAAGTTCCTGTGCGGAAGATATCATCCTTGAAGAATATCACGTAGACTCGATCACCGGCGGAACCGATGCCCTTGTGGAAGTAAGGGTAAAGCTTTCCAAAGACGGAAAGGTAGTTACCGCAAGCGGAGCCAGAACGGACATTATTATGGCTTCTGTAGAAGCAGTAATGAACGGCATGAACCGCCTTATCCGGGCCGAGTGAATTCCAGAAAGGATGAAACTTAAAAATTTCTCAGGGGGACTTTTCTGTCCTTTCTTCTTTTTTCTGCTGTAGAAATTTTTGAAATGGCATTCCGCTGGCATTTCTGAAGCCAGGAGAAACCCTTATCCATATATAACCTGATTGATTATGACGTATTTGCAAAATTCATAACAAAAGATTGTGAGTGTGAAAGATAAAAAAGTATTTCTGATGGACACACCCTTACTGGGAGCATACTCATCTTCAGTGAGTATCCAGTTAAATCAACATTTCAATAAATAAAAAGGAGTTAAATAATGACAACCGGGTCAACAGAAAAAGTAAATGGCGCAAGGGCTCTGATAAAGTGCCTGGAAGAAGAAGGGGTTGACACCATCTTCGGATATCCGGGAGGGCAGATCATTCCCTTCTATAACGAACTATATGATTCAAATCTGCGCCATATACTTGTACGCCATGAACAGGCAGCAGCTCATGCTGCGGACGGGTATGCCCGTGCTACTGGAAAGACCGGGGTCTGCGTTTCCACCTCAGGTCCCGGAGCAACTAACCTGGTAACAGGTATTGCTACCGCATATATGGACTCAGTACCTATTGTAGCCTTAACAGGGCAGGTTCCGACGTTCCTGATAGGTAATGATGCTTTCCAGGAAGCCGATATTACGGGAATTACCCAGCCCATTACCAAGCACAACTACCTCGTACAGGATGCAAATGAACTCCCGAGAATCGTAAAAGAAGCCTTCCATATCGCCTCTACCGGAAGGCCTGGCCCGGTATTAATTGACCTTCCAAAGGACGTACAGAACGCGGAGATTGACTTTTATTATCCTGACAAAGTAGAACTTAGAGGGTATAAGCCAACTTACAAAGGCAATATCCAGCAGGTCAAACGAGCTGCCGAAGAAATCGCAAATTCCTCAATGCCTATAATTTACGCAGGCGGCGGGGTGATAAGTTCTAATGCCAGCGCCGAACTTGTGGAACTGGCCGAGACTATCAATGCTCCGGTTACGACTACCCTTTTGGGGATAGGCTCAATTCCAACAGAGCATCCTCTTTACGTCGGGATGCTTGGAATGCACGGGACCAAATACGCAAACTATGCAGTTCAGGAATCCGATCTTATTATTGCCGTGGGTGCAAGGTTTGATGACCGCGTGACCGGCAAACTCGAGTCCTTTGCTCCCAATGCCAGGGTTATCCATATTGATGTAGACCCTGCCGAGATTTCCAAGAACGTAAAAGTTCACGTTCCAATTGTCGGGGACGCAAAACAGGTACTCAAGTCTCTAAATAAATATATCAAAAGCTGCAATTCCGGGGCATGGATTGAAAAAATAAACAAGTGGAAAAAGGAGTATCCACTTACCTACAGGCAGGAATCGAAGGATATCGTGATGCCCCAGTTTGTTATAGAGCAAATCTCCGAAGCCTGCGGGGATGCAATCATAGTTACGGAAGTCGGGCAGCACCAGATGTGGGCTGCTCAATTTTTCAAGTACAAAAAGCCCCGCACTTTCCTTACTTCAGGCGGGCTCGGCACAATGGGCTACGGTTTCCCTGCAGCCATAGGAGCAAAGGTCGGCAGGCCGGATAAAACGGTTATCAACATTGCAGGAGACGGCTCTTTCCAGATGAACTCTCAGGAGCTTGCAACTGTGGTTCAAAACGATATCCCTGTTGTTTCCGTGATCCTGAATAACGGTTATCTTGGCATGGTCAGGCAGTGGCAGGAGCTGTTCTACGACAAACGTTATTCCCACACCTTCATCAAGGGCAGTGTTGACTTTGTCAAGCTTGCCGAAGCCTATGGAGCTCTTGGGCTTCGTGCTGAAAAGCCGTCCGAAGTCAGGCCTGCAATAGAAGAAGCGGTTAAGTCAGGCAGGCCCGCTATTGTCGAAGTGATTGTTGAGTGCGAGGCAAATGTTTATCCTATGGTGCCTGCAGGAGCTGCGATCAACGAGATACTTGACATTGAGGAGCATGCAGACACTCCCTGCGCTATGCCTGATCTACGCGCTGCAACAGCTGATAGAGTTCTCGACATGGAGGAGCACTGATGAAACACACGCTTGCAGTTCTTGTGGAAAATAAGTCAGGGGTTCTCTTCAGGGTGGCTTCACTCTTCTCAAGGCGCGGATACAATATCGACAGCCTGGCTGTGGGAGTTACGGAAGACCCCAAAATCTCCAGAATGACAATTGTCGTTGACGGAGACGATCACGTGCTCGAACAGGTGACAAAACAGCTGAATAAGCTCATAGATGTGATCAAGGTCTCGGATATCGGGGGAGACGACGCGGTAGAAAGGGAACTTGCCCTCATCAAGGTCGCAGCCGATGTGAGTACAAGAACCGAGATCATCCAGATTGCAGATATATTCAGGGCAAGGATAGTGGACGTGGCTCCCAGGTCCATGACTGTCGAAGTGACCGGGGATGAAAGCAAAATCAAGGCAATAGAAACGCTTCTCAGGCAGTTCGGGATTAAGGAATTGGCCCGAACAGGCAAGATTGCCCTGGTCCGCGGTCCAAAGAAGGTTTAAATATTAAGGGCAGGTAAAGAAAGGTGGCTGCTTAATTATTTTTCATAGATTGGGGCAACCGGAAGTGCTTTCATTCTCCGAAAGTTTCTTTAAAGGAGGTCTGAGTTTTCGGGCTTTTCCTGAAACTTCAAAAAGCTGCCCCTATCCGAAGAAAGCAACTTTTCGAAAATCGGCTTAAGGCAACTTAATTCTAAGGGAAGTGAACGTATTGAACAGCAGTATACTTCCCAAAATAATATAACGAGCTTTGCTCAAAAACTAAATAGTTTATCAGGAGAATCAAATATGGCAACAATAATTTATGATAACGAAACTACTTTTGATGCACTTAAGGACAAAACTATCGCAATAATGGGCTATGGAAGCCAGGGCCACGCTCACGCCCGTAACCTCCACGAGTCCGGGCTCAATGTTGTTGTTGGGCTCAGAAACACCAGTTCAAGCTGGACAAAAGCCGAGGGTGACGGCCTGAAAGTCATGTCTGTGACAGAAGCTGCAAAAGCTGCAGATGTTATCATGATCCTCCTTCCGGACGAAAAACAGGCATCGGTATATTATTCTGAAATCGAGCCAAACCTGAAAGCAGGCGATGCTCTTGTTTTTGCACACGGCTTCAATATACACTATAACCAGATCGTTCCCCCAAAAAACGTTGACGTCTTCATGGTTGCTCCCAAAGGCCCTGGCCATATCGTAAGAAGAACCTATACCGAAGGTATAGGAGTGCCGGGCCTGATTGCAGTATACCAGGACGCAACCGGAAATGCCAGGGAACTTGCCCTTTCCTACGCCAAGGGCATCGGTGCAACCAGGGCAGGTGTTTACGAGACAACCTTCCGCGAAGAAACCGAAACTGACCTTTTCGGGGAACAGGTTGACCTATGTGGAGGTCTCTCGTCTCTCATCAAGACAGCTTTTGAGGTGCTTGTGGAAGCAGGGTACCAGCCCGAAATGGCCTATTTCGAAACATGTCACGAAGTCAAGCTCATTGTGGATCTGATCTACGAAGGAGGGCTTGAGAGAATGTGGCACTCCGTTTCCAATACCGCAGAATACGGCGGCATGACAGTCGGCCCAAGGATCATTAATGAGGAGTCCCGCGAAGCCATGTATGAAGCCCTTCAGAGAATCCAGAACGGCGAATTTGCCAAGGAATTCGTGCTTGAAGGCATGGTCAACCATCCCGTACTCAAAGCCATGGAACGCCAGGAAAAGGAACATCCGCTTGAGATTGTCGGAAAGCAAATCCGTTCAAATATTCCCTGGCTCAACAAAAAGATTGATGACGACTGATTTTGCTGTGACTGACAGCCTGTGAACAGAAAGTTCATTAAGCTAGAAATAGAAAATCAATCCGGAGGGAAAATAATGCCAGTAACAGGAGAAACTAAAGTCATTGACACTATCCTTAATAGGCGGAGCGTCCGGGAGTTTACGGATAAACCTGTCAGCAAGGAAGATATCAACATAATCCTGAACGCAGGGCACTGGGCTCCTTCCGGGTTGAACAACCAGCCCTGGCGCTTCATTGTTATCCGAAACCGAGAGACTATCCAGAAACTCTCGGAATGCACTCATTATTCCGGGATCGTAGCAGGGGCTCCTCTGCTTATTGCTACTTTTCTGGACAATGAAACTTCTTACAACAGGATAAAAGATATCGAGGCAATAGGGGCTGCAATCCAGAATATGCTCCTTGCCTCCTGCGAATTGGGCCTTGGCGGAGTCTGGCTTGGAGAAATCCTGAATCAAAAAGAGAAGGTAAATTCTATTCTGGAATGTCCTTCAAATCTGGAGCTAATGTGCGCTCTCGCAATCGGAGAGCCGGTTCCAAAGGAGAGGACTTCAACACGCAAGGCTCTTTCCGAAATAATATTCGATGAAAAGTACGGCCAGAAATGGGAAGAATAAAACTGTCTGTAAATGGAACTGTCTTTCAGCGGCTGAAACCTTATTTCACAGACTCAGTAATCTCCAGGCAACCTTCCCGAAGATTTATTTTTAGTAGTTCTCTCTGAGAATATTTTTAATCTCATTAAGGATTAAATTTATAAGCTATTTAGCACTATTACCAGCCAGTTAACTGGTTTCAGTTTAATCTGCCAGTTATTGATAATAGTTTTTTTCACAATGAAGGTCTGTGGTGTAGAGGATATCACTGGAGCCTCCGGAGCTCCGAACCTGGGTTCGATTCCCAGCAGACCTGTTTCTGAAAACGTTTAGCAGGTTTACATAATGGCTCATGGATTTAATCGTCGATTTCTACGTGTGGGGAGAAGGAGATTATCTATAGTTCAGTTAATCCTTATAGCAGTGTTACTGTACTTCTTGCTGCGGATCCTTTTGCCGCTTGTGTGGACGCTTATTTTAATCCTTGCTCTAATCCTACTATTAAAAGTAGTTCTGGAAAATATTTAATAAATTTTTGATGCATTTCAGATATTTCTTAAATTCGGGATGTTGGGATGTTTTATCTGGAAACAGAAGTAAATTATTTAATAAATCTTTTGATCTTTTGATTGAGCTATATGGTTAAATTTGTGAATACATTAGATCACCTTGATGAGTTGAACATAATAGATTGTTAAAGTGTATAACATGTCGATAAAGAAAAGGAGAAGAGGCACTGCAATTGTTGAAACTCCCGGAGGCATACTGGTAGTTTCTGGTAGAGGGGAAGTATATATTTTACCGGGTGGTGGGGCTAACAAAGGAGAATCACGAACCGAAGCAGCGATTCGAGAGTTAAAAGAGGAAACTGGGTTAATTGCAACTGATGTCAGCTTTCTTTTCAGGCACGTAGGATTTGTACATAAATCATATTCAGGTGGATACTTTGAAGATCATCATTCTGTATGTTTAATGCGTGCAAGTGGTATTGCGAGACCACAGAATGAAGTAAAATACGTGGGGTATTATTCTTCAAATTCAGAAATTAAGATCTCTAGAACGACAAAAGAAATAATAGATAGATTTTACGAGTTTAAAAGGAAGATAGCCTAAAATAATGAAATCGCAGACTTTGGAGATTGTCTGTACAGAATTGGACTCAAAAAAGTAGAATAGTATAAATTGGTAATCGGTTAACGAATTTTATGCACAACTTTGAATGCCATGTATAACTTTAAAACTCATGGTGGACAGATAAAAGCACAGAACCCGGTAACCTTTGAAAATTGGTTCCTTGTATGCCTGAGAAAGTGCGAGAAAAAAGGAGCTGAATTTACTTTTCGGTGTCATGGATTGGTCCGGATCCAATGGCCGGGAAAGGATGTAATCCTTAGAACGGTTGAAGACTTCGAGAGGGGATGCGAAAACGAGTATTTCTCTAAGTTCTAATCTTTCTTTTCCCGAAAGTGGTATATGTTGCGCTCCACTTAGAACAGAGAAGAGGTTATACAATGACTGAAACAAAACGCAGGCGGGGACAGAACGGCGCGAAGCCTAAAACCATATGCCCGAAGTGTGAAAAAGAATATCTCAAAACTGCTTTTGGTACTGAAATAAAGAAATTCGTGAGGGTAGGCCAATATTGTCCTAATCCTGCTTGTGATTATATGATTAAGGACTTTGTTGAGCTGGCAGACGATGACGAAGAAAACGTGGATGAAGTCAAAGACTTTGCAGAAGCTTGTTGCGATCAGAAAAGCTTAAAAGAGCTTAAAGACGCTCTTGCAAGAGAAGCAGACGAAACCGATATGAAAACATGGGGCTTAACCGAAGCTCAGTGGAGAGAAGCCATCGAGGTTGCTATAATTGCAATGGAGAATAACCTCAGTGTAGATGAAGCAATCAAATGTATTTCTTAATCTAATTTCCTTTTATAGGGCATATGGAGATAAGAAAGCCGATGAAGAAGAAAACGAGACTACTTAAAACCCCACTAAAACCTTTTACTGTTACTTTTTGGGCGTTCGTGATTGTAACCATGGCCGTTATTGGGTTATTTTTGAGACGGAAGAAGGCGCACTAATAACACACCAATTACTTTTTTATTTCCTTTTTAATTACTGAATAAACTTTTTAAAAATCAACTCTCTAAATAACAGTATGTCCTTTGATTTGCTGCAAACAAAGAGCTTGTAAAGAGGGTTATAAGACAAAAAGAGCAGGAATAAAATGATTAGCCGAAAAAAGTGTATTAAGAACCTAAATGAACTGATCGAAGTAATAGACAAAGAAAACCAATGAGCTATGCGAAGGTTCCTATGTGGATCACCCACAACAAGATATGTGGAGTGATGAAACGACTAAGGAATTTAAAAATTTGATTGACCGTGCAAGGAAATCAGGGAGAATCTGGGGAATTTAATTAATTATTTTTTTGATGAGTAAAAAACACAGTCTAAGTTGAACAAACGTTAATTTCAATCCTTTTTTATTTTATTTTTGTCCTATCTATCAGATCAGGATCCGCGCATGCCTGACCAGATAAACAGGCTATAATCAATAAGTAAAGGCTTTTCCTAATTAGAGAATAAAAACAAGTGTTTAAGGGCTTGAAGTTTTACGAAAATCGAAAACAGGCGAATGTCATACAGACCTGGTGAAGTGAGGCAAAATGACATACCTGAGCATACAAGTCCCGATGAGGACGTATCGCAGGAACGCAAGGCAAGAGTCGAAGACTTGAAAGCTCAGGTTCCAGTCCTTTATGACCAGCTGCACACCAAGGACGAGCAGATCGAAAAGCTAAATGAGAATATGCATAAGAAAGCGGTCCATATCCAAACGCTGATCCAGGAGAACAGCAGGTTAAACATCAAGCTGTTTCCTGAGAATACTGTAAGTAAAAAGCCTTGGTGGAAGTTATGGTAATTGTTTTTAGCGCATGGCCTGCAGGAAGTAAGTGTATGAAGATGCTTGCAAACGCTTGCTTGCCTTATGCAAGACAGGCTTGAACCCACTCAAATCTTTTTTTGCTTTTTTGGTATACAGGACAATTTTCATAAGCTTTTTTGGCTTCTGCGTCACAGTATTTGGATTTTTCGTACTCGGTTATTTCTTGAAAACTTTTCATGCAGTAGTCGGTGAGTGGATGTTCTGCGTCAATCGTGGACTTGCCTGGTTTGAGTCTTCTAATTTCTTGACTCCATTGTAGGTGTATACAACGCGCGTTAACATCTCCGGTTAATCATTGGATATTTAAATGGAACCAACTCATAAATACATATTTATTTTACTTACAAAGTTACCCGTATTTCCCCTTCGCGCTCAACCAGCAACATGGAGAACGACCCCTTAAAATTTGCATGTCTGGCATGGCGGAGCCTATCTGCATCACGCATGGTTCAAGCGGGCGCGCTCCTATTCCGGTGTCAAGCGAAGGGGAAAGATGGTCCTAAGGTTTCGATGTTTGCACCAGTATTCGAAAGTCTCTCTGTTTTCGTACTTGTATAGAATTGCTACTGGAATTATGCCTATTGCTGCTGATATTACTCCAATTTTTAATGGCGTTTTTGGATTGAAATCGGAAGTTGTGATATTTGCTAAAAAGACTGCGATTATTATGGAAATTGTTATCCACATCGCGTAGTAGGCTGTAGTTGGTATTTTTGATATGGTTGCTATGTATTGATGTGTGAACATTTATAAAGTTTTTACTTTCATGTGCTTAAATCTTGTTGAAAGCTCCTTTTTCTGCCTGTCTTTTTAAGTTGGCGTGACCCTATGCAGGCGTAAGTGATGGGAAAGACAACCTTTCGTTATTCGATAGATGGATGCTTGTATCAGTTAATGCTGTCGCAAATGTCGCTTGATTACTACGATGATTGCTACAATTATTAATCCGGCTATGGCTCCCTCGATTATGGTGATTTTGGTTCCGTCAAATACGGAGCTTGAGCTTGCCGTGCTGCTTATCATGCTGTTCATGCGGTAACATAAGCTGTGAAACTATTTGGTTTTTATTCATCTGTTGTGCCTTTCCGGCGTCAAGCGACAGGAAAAGTCCATCCTTCCTTTTTCAATTTTGCCTTTGAAAGTGCCATTTTTCGATTATTATTTAGAATTTCTTAAATATCCGTTCTGGGACACATAAGATTGCCGCGCATATGGCGACTATGGTAATGACTTTTAACACGTCATCTAGCGTTTCCCATGTCTTGCAAAGTCTTGTTGTTAAGCTTGATGTAAAGTTGTATCCGCTTGCCATGTGTTGATATAGGCGGCGAAACTATTTGGTTTTTATTGGACTGTTTAATGCCTGTTGAAAGCACCTCTTTTCGATGCCTTATCGCTTTTTCCAACCTGGTCCACAATTCGTGCATTAGTTCAGGTCCACCACAGGGTGATTGTAACTCCCTGATCACTGCTGATCTGGGGTAGTCGGAAAAGATGGAAATTGAGTTTCATAGTTCTAATGGGCACACCGATGTCGGTTTCAATTGTCTTTGTCTTGGCGTTCTCTGCCAAAGAGATTCCCTGATCTGGCAGGTAACAGGGATACCCAATTGTTTATTTATCGCCTTTTGCAGACCGAAAGACTTTATAAAGTTGACTACATTGCTATCACTATGTCAACTGAAATGAAAATAGCCAACACAGTGACCATGACAGTTCTCCTGATATGGTTTTTCAAAACGTTTCCATGATAAACGGGCAAGAACAGACTGAATGAATTCATAAATTTAACCACGTTGTTATACCCATGTCTCTCAAAAAGCCAGAAAGCCTCTACGATTACATCATATACGGTATGATAATAGGTCTTTTAGTCATTGGCTATCATGTGATTACTACAGTCATGGATTCAGTCTTTAACACATCATAAAAGTCATCATGAAAGCCCAGGCTCAAGCGAGGACACCGAAGGCAGACCAGATTTATCAGGCAAGAACTGCAGGCTAGATGATAACTCGAAAAAGCCAGATTTATCGAGGTGATAAGTAGAGAGCCTCATATGATCCCCATCGATTACTTCTGCTTTACGGCATGTGCAACAACACACACTATATTACAAAGTAAACGAACGACAAGAACAATATAAGTTCCTAGGGGCTTCCGCTTATTGTAATGTTCATTTGTTTCCTCCTGCTTTGATTTTGTACTAAAACCAAAACAAAAGGGGTTAGTAACGAACCAAAACTTCTGCTTAGAAGCTCATCATCCGATACACAGAGTACTTTTTAATATACCATAAAAATAACTTATGTATTGGTATAAAGTAATACCGAATGTTGTCCAGGAAAAGACAGAAAAGAAAGCCTGAGATCAAGTGAGCATACCGAAGGCGGGCAGGTTAACAATACGGTCATTTTTCAGGTTTGCTTCAAGTATGCTTTTCTGAACTCAATCATTCCATATACTATAGGAATATGGGTTATATGACCGATCACTGCACTATCAAATGCAACAAAAGTATGAGATAAACATAGGGGCACTTTTTATATCTTCTGTTAGCGTTTTTACTCACTCGAAAAGTATATGAAAATATGATTTAATGGTTTTTTAATTAAAAAAGAAACCAGATTGCTCTGATTTCACTTTTCTTTCAAATACTCGTCAATTGCTTTTGCGGCTTTCTTGCCCGCGCCCATCGCGCTGATAACGGTTGCTGCGCCTGGTGACCACGTTTCCGCCGGCAAAGACTCCACACTTGGAGGTTGCGCCGGTTTCCTCGTTTTGCCACATAACTAAATTTGTATCCATCGGTTCTCGATTTGCATTTATAGGTTTACAGAAATGGCAACGAAAATAATACATTTCTTATAGATCGTATCTTAACCGAATACAAATGAACTTGTATCCACCATATCAATACTATACATGGCTCCCACGTATATCTGAACCAAAATTTGGGACATATATAATTTTTATTGAATATGTAACATTGAGGTATGTGGTTTCAAAACACCATCAACAATAATTTGCACATTTTAATATCTGCCTGCCGATACAGGTTAATATGCAATTCTACTTTAGTTTCTAAATACAGATTCTCAAGTAATTATATATTATTTCTACTTTATATAAATTGCCTTATTTTAATCCGGGAATTAAAACAATAATATGGGACATAAGCTCTGGTCGACTGTTTGATATCTCGGCTGAAGAACGGTTTTGGCAGTCCCGTAAAGGAATTAAGGGAGATACGAAAATGGCTATATCTGGAGATTCTAATAACTCAAATACACCAGGAGTATTAGGTGTAAATACTGCAGCGCGCGGCGCAGGTGTACTTGGTCAGGCTGAGGCTGAGGGTGCTGGTGGAGTCATTGGTCACGCCCATGCTGTTAATGGAAGAGGCGTGTACGGAGAAAGCAACAATGGAACGGGTGTGTGGGGTTTCAGCAAAGAGGGAGTCGGTGTGCTAGGCCAAAGCCTAAATCATGATGGCGTTCAGGGCTTTTCCAATAATTTTGATCGCTCAGGAGTTGTGGGAACGAACCCAATAGGAGTTGGTGTGCTAGGCCAAAGTGACAGCAATGATGGCGTCCGGGGCTTTTCTAAGCACCAAGATCGCTCAGGAGTTGTGGGAACAAACACCGGCGGCGGTATGGGTGTACTAGCCCAAAGTGAAGCCGGGACTGGCTTGGTCGCTAAAGGTGGGAGACTTGCTGGACTTTTCGTAGGAGACGTAGAAGTAACTGGCGACATCCGTTTGATTAATGCCGACTGTGCCGAAGACTTTGAAATAGCTGATGCGGATCTCGTCGAGTCAGGAACGGTCATGACGCTAGGGGAGGAGGGAATATTGCATCAGTGCCATCAAGCATACGACAAGTGTGTCGCGGGTGTTATCTCAGGCGCAGGTAACTATAAACCCGGTATCGTACTTGACAAGCAACATTCTCAGCTAAACCGTAAGCCTGTCGCATTACTTGGGAAGGTTTACTGTAAAGTAGACGCGAGCTATGCGCCGATCGAAATGGGCGACCTGTTAACCACCGCGCCAACTCAAGGTCATGCAATGAAAGCAACCGATCCTGTAAAAGCATTTGGCGCGGTAATTGGCAAAGCTTTGAGGCCACTGAAGGATGGTTGTGGTCTCATACCGATCCTTGTAGCATTGCAATAAAGATCAGGGTGTCTTGGCTATGAAACGTATTAGTGAAGTTGCCACATTTCAAGGCTTTAGCGATCCTCCTATAAGCATTAGCGAACTTGCCCAATCATTTAATCTTCATAAGCCGATTTCTCTCTTAGATCTCATGAGACTTTGTAACGCACGTGCAAACAATAATAGTATGACCCAATTACTGTCATCAGGACCAGCAGGAACCAAAATCAATATTGCTGTACTGGGGGATGGCTTTGCAGCCGGAGATGATCAAATCCTCTACAATAAAGCGGTCAAAGATCTTTTAATTCATGGGGTCTTCAAAAACGATTTTTTCTTGGAACAAAAGTCAGCTTTTAATGTTTATCGAGTGAATTTAATTTCTCAGGACTCGGGAGTCGGAACTAAAACGTATAACAATGGCGATCTTATCAGTACGGTTACAAGAAATACAGCTTTAGGAATCTATTATAGCGGCTCTTGGTTACACTGTTGGTTGGAAGACGGACCGAATACTGGTAATCTAATCGACAATTCTCTCAATCAGTGGGTACCCGATCACGATATCATTATGATCCTGTTAAACAATCCCGGATTCGGTGGATGTGGTGGAGGTGGTCGACTTACTCTTCCACTTGGTGTTACATGGGATACAATAGCCCATGAATTCGGTCACGGAATGGGCGGGCTTGCCGACGAATATTGTCAAACAGATACAGTGTACACAGGACCTGAACCTTCTGGCGTCAATATTACGATTAATACAAATAAAGCAAGTTTGAAATGGAAAAACTTTATTGCTTCTACTACACCAATTCCAACAGGAATTACACCAACTCCAACAGGGACTGAAAAGTGTGCTGTCTATAACCAGGGTACAAGGCCTGATGACTGGAGCGACGATCAGAGTGTTGGACTATTCGAAGGAGGAGGAACTGTCACAAGGGGTATTTACCGTCCGGTGATCAATTGCCGCATGAGAGGTAACCTGCCACCTTTTTGCCCGATTTGTTATGCTCAAATGAGGTCTATTACGAGGAATCATATGGGGATTAGTAGCGGGCAAAATGCTAGTGAACAGATAAAAATGTCTGATGTTCCAGAGGATAAACCTGTATCACCTCTTAGAGAGAAGAAAGTACAAAAACCAGAAGGTACCCCGGCAGTCTCTGATTCTTCTGATGGGTATGTCCGTCTCAAAATTCATATGGAGGAAGGAAAGCTATCCGTAACAGGCGTCAAAGAAGTGCCTGGGCCATTTATCGACACAAAGACAGTAAGTCCAGGATATAACTATGAAGTCTTGACAGATGATCAGCCGATTACTCTCGGTTTTCTCCCGGATGTGGGTGTTCGTAGATCATTTGCCAATATAGATGTACCAGGGCATGAAGGCAAACATCACATCACTATTCTGCCAAGTTTCGATTTTTTTGTCAGGGTTCCCAAGAACCAGATATCTGAAAGGAAATTGCCTCAAATGACCATTATTGTTCACGAGGTGAAACAAACGCCAGATAGACTGTTGGAAAGAGTCCCATTGACCAAACAAACTGGTCTTGTATCAACAGAGATTGGTCGCCTGGTTGGAATAAAATTCGATGAAGTTCCTAAGACGGTAAGTTCCCAACTCGAGCGGATCATGAAAGAAAATGTAGAGCAAAAATAATTAATTCAGATAAGTGAAACTTGCTTTTAAACTTAAAAAAGAAACCAGAATATTCTGGTTTCACTTTTCTTTCAAATACTCATCAATTGCCTTTGCTGCTTTTTTGCCTGCACCCATTGCGCTGATCACGGTTGCTGCGCCTGTGACCACATCTCCGCCTGCAAAGACTCCGCACTTGGAGGTTGCGCCGGTTTCCTCATCTGCAACTACAGTGCCCCTTTTGTTCTGCTCAAGGCCTTCCGAGCCTTTGAAGATCATGGGGTTCGGGGATGTGCCTATGGCAATAATTACAACATCGGCAGGGATTGTGAATTCCGAACCTTCTACAGCGACAGGGCTTCTCCTTCCTGATTTGTCAGGTTCGCCAAGTTCCATTTTAATGCATTCGACTGCTGTAACATTGAACTTCTCGTCGCCGAGGATGCGGACAGGGTTTGTGAGGAGCCTGAAGGTTATGCCTTCTTCTTTAGCGTGCTCGATTTCTTCCCTGCGGGCTGGCATTTCGTCTTCCCCGCGGCGGTAGACTATGCTGACCTCCTCGGCACCCAGGCGGAGTGCAGAGCGGGCGGAATCCATTGCTACATTTCCGCCGCCGACCACGACAACGTGATTCCCGCGCCTGACGCTGGTGTCATACTCAGGGTCATAGGCTTTCATGAGGTTTACGCGGGTCAGGAACTCGTTTGCGGAGTATACGCCGTTGAAGTTTTCTCCCGGAATTCCCATAAAGCTTGGGAGGCCTGCGCCCGTACCCAGGAAGATCGCATCGAATTCGTCACACAGCTCGTCTAAGGTCTTGATCCTGCCGATTATATAGTTGGGCTTGAACTCGACTCCGAGCTGCTTGATGTACTCGACTTCCTGCCGCACAATTTCTTTTGGCAGCCTGAACTCGGGAATGCCGTAACTCAGTACTCCGCCGGCTTTGTGGAGGGATTCAAAAACTGTAACTTTGTGGCCCAGCTTTGCAAGGTCTGCTGCGGCAGTAAGCCCTGCAGGCCCTGAGCCTACAACAGCTACTTTCTTTCCTGTGGGCTCCGAAGTTTCAGGAACCTTTACTCCCTGCTGGCGTTCGTAGTCGGCGCAGAAACGTTCGAGCCTTCCGATAGCGACTGGCTGTCCCTTCTTTCCGAGTACGCAGAGAGCTTCACACTGGGTTTCCTGGGGGCAGACTCGGCCGCAGATCGCAGGAAGGGCATTTGTGCCTTTAATTTTCTCGATCGCTCCTGCAAAATCTTCCTCGCAGACCAGCTTGATAAAGCCCGGAATATCCACATTCACAGGGCATCCTTCGACACACTTGGGCTCTTTACAGGAGAGGCAGCGAGAGGCTTCGGCAAGCGCATCTTCTTTCGTGTAGCCGAGAGTTACTTCGTTAAAATTCTTTCGGCGCTCGTCGGCAGGCTGTTCGGGCATCGGGGTTCTTTCTTTCTTTGCTTTTCCGGTTATTTCGTCGTGTAATTCTTGCATTTTTCATCCCCTCCTTTCAGTGAAGTCCGCACCTGCATTCCTCTTCATACTTTTCCACGGCTGTTGTCTCTTCGCCGCGATACATTGCGAGCCTGTTCATGAGCTCCATAAAGTCAACCTTACGTGCGTCAAATTCGGGTCCGTCAACGCAGGTAAATTTCGTTTTTCCGTCAACTGTAACCCTGCAGCCGCCGCACATGCCTGTCCCGTCCACCATAATAGAGTTAAGGCTGACTAGGATTTCAACGTCATAGGGGGAAGCTACTCCAGCCCCGACCTTCATCATGATTGGCGGTCCGATGATTATGACCCTTGAAACCTTTTCGCCGCTGTCCAGGATATTTTTCATGATATCTGTCACAAACCCGTGGTGTCCTTTTGACCCGTCATCGGTTGCGATATACAGCTCGGTACTGGCTTTTTTCATCTCGTCTTCGAGGAGAAGAAGGTCCTTATTCCGGGCTCCTATTATGGAAATTACCCTGTTGCCTTCTCTGGTATAAGCCTTTGCCAGGGGGTAAATCGGGGCAACTCCTACTCCTCCTCCTACTAAAATAACAGTGCCGAGTTTTCTTATATCGGCAGGGGTTCCAAGGGGTCCGACAAAATCTTCCAGAGATTCGCCTGCGGAAAGCTTTGCAAGCTGTTTTGTAGTCTTACCCATCTCCTGGAATATCACGGTTACCGTGCCTTTCTCTTTTTCAAAATCGGCAATTGTGAGGGGAATCCGCTCCCCCTTTTCATCAATTCTGAGGATTATGAACTGTCCGGCTTTTGCAGCCTTTGCTACGTCAGGGGCGTCTATTACCATCCTGTGTACTGACGGAGCGATTTCTTCCTTTTTCAGTATTTTATATGCCATGAGATCACATTTTCCTGAGTAAAAGCAATTTTTTAGAACAAATGAATTGGTAAATTTTAATATAGCGGATCTCGTCACGGATTTTCCTTGCTCCCGAGCTTTTCCGCCTGGACGTTCTCCTTATACTGATTAATGGGATATATATTCTCCCAAATAATTTTAATTATTTTGTCTGTATGAATCATTTTTTTGTTAAATTTCAAATGATAACTCTTTCGGCACTTCTTTCTCAAAATGAGCTTGAGTATTTTTTAACTTTTTGACTTTAGTTGCAATAATTTAATAAATCAAGTGGATATAATAAATTTAGGGGTAAACCCCGGAAGAGGTTCAATCAGGAGTCGGATTAGTGGAAGGGGGGATAAAGCAGAGACCGTACAAACGATAGCCATATCTTATATAACCAGATCTTATAGCCACATCTGAACTTGAAATATTAAAACGTTTGCCGGAAGGGAAATTCGTCTGTTATATAACGTTATAAAGGGCGAGATAGTTACTTTCTGGCAGCCGGATTAAGAGGAAAACGCAACGGAAATGAATTTTCATATATACGGGGGTTAAATAAATGCCTGAAGAAAGAAGAGAAGGTCCAAAGGGAGAAAAACTAGAGGAGAAAGAAGGCGAAGAAGTAGCTGACGTCGATCCAATCCACCCGACCGAAGCACGTGGCGGCAAGAAGAGATCGCTCCTTGATACCTGCAAATAATTTTTTTATTTTTTTATTTTTTTTACCGTGATGAATCGGAAATCCAGAATATGAGGTTATCGAGGAGGTCGTCTATGGTGCAGAAAACTGATATCGAGTCTCCGGACACAATGGAAAAAGAACTCAAGGGGAGGAAAAAACCTCTCGTAAGCTGTGATAAATACGATGAGGAAGAAAGGAAGGCCCTTTTTGGGGAAGAAAAAGAATCCTGAACATTTTTTGGGGCCCGGGGATGAGGAATAGTAAAAAGCTCCAAATAAAGGTTTTTTAACCTTTGCATTCGATTTTTCCTTTTTAAACGCTTTATTTTCCTGATCACTTTATTGTGTTTGATTTTCCTGATACTTTATTGTGTTTTATTTTCTTAGTCCCATTATTATCCCTCATTTTTTCTATTGTTTTCACAAGTCTTATATGGATATATGCGCATATATCCATATAACTATGCTTGAAAGTAAAGTGAAATTTTTTAAAGCCCTTGCAGATGGGACCAGGCTTACTATCCTTTCTTATTTGCTAGAACACAGTTACTGTGCCTGCGATTTTTCTGCTCTTACTGAAAAGGACCAGTCAACAGTTTCAAAGCATCTTAAGGTGCTCTTTGAAGCCGGGATTTTAAAATACGACAAGAAAGGACGGAATATCATCTACACCATCAGGGATCAGGAGACCGAAAATCTGCTTGTGTCCCTTGGAATCAGGGAGATAAAACCCTGCTGCAATGGCCCAACAGACTCTGGAGCTTTTTTCACGGACGAAACTATGCATAAAGAAGAACCTACTGGTAGAAAGGAAGGTGAAGTAATGGATGCAGGTGAAAAGAAGGCTGTAATCAAAGAGAAATACGGAAAAATTGCATTGGCAGGCGGTTCCTGCTGTTTCAGCGGCTGCTGTTGCGATTCGAGTGCTACAGATCTGTCTAAATCGATTGGTTATTCTGAGGATGACCTCAGGGCTGTTCCTGATGCAAATCTGGGTCTCGGCTGCGGCAACCCGACAGCTTTTGCGGAATTAAAACCCGGTAATGTTGTCCTTGATCTCGGCTCAGGTGCAGGATTCGACTGTTTTCTTGCAGCACAGAAAGTTGGGAACTCAGGGAAAATCATCGGAGTTGACATGACGCAGAGTATGCTCGAGAAAGCACGGGCCAATGCCCTGAGATATGGCTATTCGAATGTCGAGTTCCGCCTCGGAGATATTGAAGAGCTTCCGATTGAGAACAGGTCAATTGATGTCATAATCAGCAACTGCGTGATTAACCTGGCTCCGGACAAAGAAAAGGTTTTCAGGGAAGCCTTCAGGGTTCTGAAGCCAGGGGGCAGGATGTATATCTCGGATATGGTTCTTCTGGCTGAGCTTCCTGAATACCTTAAAGATGACAAAGACCTGCTGGCAGGCTGTGTCGCAGGTGCGCTGTTAAAAGAAGAGTATCTCAGGCTTTTGAAAAATGCCGGGTTTTCAGTTGAAATTCTCGACGAAGATTCGGATATAAGTAAAAGGCAGTATGGAGAACTGCCTGTGGAGAGTTTGAAATTGAAGGCGTGGATATGAAAAGGATTTTTCACAGTCCTTCCTTTATTTATTTTGAAAGACACATGTTAGTTACAAAATGTTTTGTCAGCAATACTTCCGGAAACTCTGCTTCAATAAGAATATTTCCTGATAACTTACATTACCAGAAATTACTATTTTTTTGTAAATAGCGGCCCTGTATGTTATTGAATACGTGAACAAACTCGACTCTTTCCTGGGCAAAGATTATTTAATGACTTTCTATTATATATGCTCTAATCTCGTGTTTTTCAGCGTATTTGTAACCTTTTTATTTTGAAATTGACCTATATACCCTGAATATGTAATTTAAGATTTCCGTTTTACCAATATCTAAAGGAGATGACAGACATAAAATCGATAATTCTTGCAGGTGGCTCAGGAACGCGACTCTGGCCTCTCAGCCGGGAAATGTATCCCAAGCAATTTTTAAAATTTGGCAGTACGTCTCTTTTCCAGGAAACCGTCCTTCGGTGCCTTGAAATTTCTGACATTTCCGAAATTTTCGTTGTAACGAACGAAGCTCAGAAATTTTTCGTAATAGGACAGATCAAGGAAATAGGGTGCTCGATCCCTCAAGAGAATGTTTTAATTGAGCCCGAAGGTAAGAATACGCTTCCAGCAATCCTCTTTGGGATGAAAGAGATTGAAAAGAAGTTTGGGCAATCTATAGTAGGAATATTCTCTTCAGATCATGTCCTTGACAGAAGTGCAATGAAGACAATTTCTTCAGCTGAGAAACTGGCTTCGGATTTCCTGGTTACCTTCGGAGTTGTACCTGTTTTCCCTCATACGGGGTACGGTTATATTAAAACCTCAGAAGCCTGTGGGCCGGGTTACAGAGTTTCGGAATTTAGGGAAAAGCCGGATTTGGAAACTGCGGAAAAATACATTCAAGAAGGCTGTCTCTGGAATAGCGGCATGTTTCTTTTCGAGACAGGGCTTTTCTTTGAGGAAGTCAGGAAACACGCACCATCTGTTTTCGCCTGTTTTGAAAACGGAAAGGACATTAATGAAATCTATGCAAATGTGGACAAGGTTTCCATTGACTATGGAATAATGGAAAAGTCCGATAAGGTTGCAGTTGTGAAGCTAAATCAGAAATGGAGCGATCTCGGAAATTTTGCGGCAATTTATGATGAGCTTGAAAAGGATCCTGCAGGAAATGTAATCCATGAATGTGATCCCATGCTGCTCAATTCCGATGGAAATCTCGTATATTCAAAGTGCGGCAAAATTGTTTCACTTATCGACATTAAGGATATGGTTATTGTTGATACCAGCGATGCCCTGTTAGTCTGCCCTAAATCCAGCAGCCAGAAGGTGAAGGATATTGTCTCCACACTTAAAGCCAGGAAGGACGAAAGAGCATACATAGGGCAGACTGTCTACAGGCCATGGGGTTCGTATACCTTACTTGAAGTTTCTCCAGAACATAAGATTAAAAATATCGTTGTGCTTCCCGATCATAAGTTAAGCCTCCAGCTGCATTACCACAGGAGTGAACACTGGGTGATCGTAAAAGGTATGGCGTGTGTGGAAGTGAGCGGGCAGCAATTTTTCCTGAGGCCCGGGGAAAGTACTTTTATCAGGGCAGGGGAGAAGCACAGGTTGTCCAATCCCGGGAAAGTTCCGCTTGAGATTATTGAAGTGCAGCTGGGAGAACTTGTGGATGAAACGGATATTGTCAGGTTTGATGATGTTTACGGAAGAAAATAAAAAGTATCCAGAACCTGAGGTTTGAATTAAATCTTAATAATATTTTTATGTTTAAGCCTTGTACTAAGTGTCAAAACCAGGGAAATAGCATGGAGAAAGTTGCACTAATTACCGGAATCACGGGCCAGGATGGAGCCTACTTAGCTGAATTTCTTCTTAACAGGGGATATACTGTACACGGTATAAAACGAAGGTCTTCTTCATTTAATACTGCAAGGATCGATCATCTTTATAAAGATCCCCATGAAAGAAATGTAAATTTTTTCATGCATTATGGCGACCTTACGGATTCTACCAATCTTATCCGTATAATACAGGAAACCCAGCCGGATGAAATTTACAATCTTGCCGCGCAGAGCCACGTCCAGGTATCCTTCGAAACCCCGGAGTATACGGCAAATTCCGATGGGCTGGGAACACTGCGCCTTCTGGAAGCCATTCGAATTCTGGGCCTTGAGAAAAAAACAAAATTTTACCAGGCTTCAACCAGTGAACTTTACGGGCAGGTCCAGGAAATTCCCCAGACGGAAACAACTCCCTTTTATCCGAGAAGCCCGTACGCAGCAGCTAAATTATATGCATACTGGATTACGGTCAACTATCGGGAAGCGTACGATATTTTTGCATGTAATGGTATTTTATTCAACCATGAATCTCCTATTCGGGGGGAGACATTCGTTACCAGAAAAATTACCATGGCAGCCACAAAGATAAAGCACGGACTTCAGGAGAAGCTTTACCTTGGAAACCTTGATGCAAAAAGGGATTGGGGATTCGCCGGAGATTATGTGGAAGCCATGTGGCTGATGCTCCAGCAGGAAAAACCCGATGACTATGTAATCGCTACTGGAGAGACTCATTCGGTAAGAGAGTTCGTGGAACTTGCATTTAAAGAATCTGGATTTGAAATTGAGTGGCAGGGGAAAGGATTAAACGAAGTGGGAGTGGATATCTCTTCAGGGAAAGTTTTAATTGAGATAGACCCTAGATACTACAGGCCTACTGAGGTTGATATCTTGATCGGGGACCCAAAAAAAGCTAGAGAAAAGCTGGGTTGGAAATCCAGGATCGGATTTGAGAAATTGGTTAAGATGATGGTAGAAGAAGACTTAACAAAGTCTAGAATGTCTAGCAAATATTTTGACTAAATTTGAATCAATCTATAGTCATGCAAACCTTTGCATGCATTGGTGCAGTTCACAGACAAGCTCATTATTTACGTATTATCGCGGATTGGAAATTGAGTTTAATTTTGATGTAAATAACCATATGGAATTTGTGTAATTAATTCTTTATCTTGTATAATAGTTGTGAACTGCTTATTAGTATTGTTTCTTGACCTTAATGTTTTTTGTATAGTGAACTGCATGGCTGATTATAAATTGTTTATACAGAGAATTGGATTAATTGGTGTAACAAATCTATTTTTAAGCTTAAGTGGAATAATCTTATTGCCAATTTTAACAAAGAATTTGCCAATTCAGGATTATGGAATATGGGCTCAGATTACGGTTACAATTGGAATAGTGACTCCAGTTGCATCACTTGGACTGGATTCTGCAATGGCTCGTTATTTACCTTCATTAACTAAAAAAGACGAAATTCAAGAAATATTTTATTCAATCTTTCTCTCAGTATTGCCTGTTTACATAATAGTGTCATCTCTTATCTATATTTTCTCGGGGGTAATAAGCTCAAGCTTATTCGATAGTTATGTTTCAGTTGTCAAAATTTTATCTATTATCATCTTTTTTGAATGTATAAATAATCTTTTCCTGGATTATCTGCGATCAAAGCAGATGATAACAAAATACTCTCTCTTGTCAATTATTAAGAACTACGTTCAAGTTTTCGCAGTCTCCTTCTTTATACTGATGGGCGAAGGAATCTTAGGAGCCACAGCTGGACTTTTACTGACAAACATTCTAGTATTTTTAATCATGGCATGCATCATTTACTCAAATATTGGGTTCAAGATTCCTAAATTTAAAAATATGAAAGAGTATCTTTCTTTTGGAATTCCTCTTGTGCCTATGGCCGTTTCGGGCTGGATTGTAAATTCAAGTGATCGATATGTTATTGGTCTTGTTCTAGGAGCTGCGGCTGTAGGATATTATTCTCCAGGTTATTCTTTAGGTAGTCTTATTCTTATGTTTCTGGCTCCTCTTGGTATTTTGTTACCAGTTACTCTGGCAAAACATTATGATGAAAATAAATTGGAAGACGTAAATAAAACTCTCTACTATTCGTTAAAATACTTCCTGGCAATCGGAATCCCAGCAGTATTTGGTCTATCGTTTTTGTCAAAATCAGTTCTGAATATATTATCCACTTCTGAAATAGCTGAAGAAGGGTATCTTATAGTGCCTTTTGTTGCACTGAGTTCTCTTATATATGGAGTTCAGACTATATATTGGCAAATATTAATCTTAAAAGGGCAAACTAATATTGGAGGAAAACTCTGGCTAATAGCGAGCCTATTAAACGTTCTGCTTAACTTTCTACTGATACCCTACACAGGGATAATCGGAGCAGCTATTACAACACTATTTGCATTTACATTCGCTTTTGTAGTTACAGCCTACTATTCAACTAAAATTTTCAAGCTTGATCCCAATTTTGGGTTTATATTAAAGAGCGTTTTTGCTTCAATAGTGATGTCTCTGGTAATCGTTGTATTTAATCCTACTGAATGGGTAGGTGTTGTGATTACAATAGGAATATGTGTGGTCGTATATTTCATAGTTTTATTGTTGTTAAAAGGATTTGACAAAACAGAATTCCATATTTTGAAGGAGTTTTTTTAACATTGAGAGTACCGAAACAGTCCATTATTGTTAATTTTATTTGTCATCAGCTAATGATTCTTATACATAACTTTGAATGGTAAGTTTAGCAATTTTCCGACGTAATTTCCAGATCTAGTAGGCAGTCTCACAAGGTCTAATAGGCAGTCCCATAAGGTCTGGTAGGCAGTCTCATAGAATTGTCCATTAAATCTTAAATAGGATGGCTAATAACATTATCTTACGCAGGTGAAATATTTTCGATAGAATGTGCATTTAGGGATAGTGATTGTTCATCACTATTAGCTGGCTGTAATCGATCTCTTAATGCTGATTTGGAAATTCTTTGTACCCAATTAGGTATCCTGAAATAATGGTTGCAAAAACGTTTTTTGCAATGTAAATGCTTTATATATTATAGGCTTGGTAAACAGACCGGAATTATAAAATATACAACTTACGCAGCTAAATTTGGAATACCGTAGCATGGAACTTCAATTTGTTCAAAATTTACTGTTTTATGAGAAACCTTTTCGTGCTTCATTTTGCCTTTCAAGGGCGGTAGATTTTATAACTATCTAATGGTGTCCTACATGAACATTCTAATACTCGACAGTTATTATAGCAATTTTTTATCTTCTTTCTATTCGTCACATCCAAGTGTTTTGGAAATGGATTTTGATTCACATCGTAAACTGTTAATGGATCAACGTTTTGGTACTTCTGATGCATACTCTTACAACTTGAAAAAATTGGGATGTGATGCACAGGAAATAGTTACTAACGATGATATTTTACAACTCAAGTGGGCCCGGGAGAATCAAATAAAATTGATCAACACAACAGAGCCCATTAACAGAATTTTTAATAAATTTGGCTATAATTGGCGATATAAAATTATTAAAGCTCAAGTGGAGAAAATTAAGCCCGATGTACTTTACATTCAAGAAGGTAATATTCTGTCTGATAAGTTCATATCAAAACTAAAACCCATGGTTAAATTGATTGTAGGACAGGTCGCATCTTCAATTCCCTCTTATCGGACATACAAATCTTATGATCTGGTACTGACTCCTCTTCCCCATTTTATAAAATGTTTTAATGAAAGAGGAATTAAATCCGAATATTTCCAACTGGCTTTTGATGACAGAGTATTAAAGGAAATTGGTCCAACAGAGCATAAATTTGATTTTACTTTCGTAGGTGGGATCTCAAAAGTTCATGCGAATAGATTTGAGCTTATTAACACACTAAGTGAAAAAACAGGGTTGGAACTTTTTGGATATGGGAAGAATTCATTGGATAGGAATTCAAAAGCTTATATGCACCATCATGGGGAAGCCTGGGGCCTGGAAATGTACCGAACACTTGCACAGAGTAAAATTTCACTAAATTGTCATGAAGAAGTAGCTGGTAATTATGCAAGTAATATGCGTTTATATGAAGCTACCGGGATGGGCACTTGTTTAATAACAGATTGGAAACCGAATCTCTCCAATATTTTTGAGTTAGATAAAGAAATTGTAACCTTTAAATCTGTGAATGAATTAAATGACAAAGTAAATTATCTTTTAGACAATGAAGATGAAAGGGCGAAAATAGCAATAAAAGGGCAAAAAAGGGTTTTAAAAGAAAATACATATTATTATAGAATGAAACAGTTGTTAAAAATAATAGAGGATTATTTATAATTCTGGTAAACTTACAAATTAATTAAATCTTTAATACAATTAAACGTATCTAATTCAGTTTATGAAGTGTTGATCTTTACTGTATGGACTTTCAAAATCTCTCGGTGATGGTGGTTAGTTATTGAAAACGATGGATATAAAAATCTCTCTAGATCTTTTTCAAAAAAATGATGATTTGTTCTTTTCTTCCGATTTGATCAATGACTTGCTCCCAAAATACGGTTGCGTTATCAATGAATAGTTAAAATCAATAAACATAAGCAAATTATAAAATTCATATAAATATGATAAAATGGGGCAGCTTTCTTAAATTGCGGAGGAAAAGCTAATGTTATATTTTTGCACGCTTTTTGATTCAAATTACTTAACAAGGGGGTTATCTATGTATGAATCCTTGAAAAATAATTGCAAGGATTTTCATTTGTATATTTTCCCTTTTGATAATAAATGTTATGATATTTTGACAGGTATGGATTTAAATAATGTAACCGTCATAAAGCTTGATGAATTCGAAGACCCAGATCTCTTAAATGTCAAGCCTACTAGATCAAATGTAGAATATTGCTGGACCTGTACTTCTTCTATCATTTTGTATTCAATAAACAAATTTAATTTGCCACACTGTACATATTTAGATGCAGATCTGTACTTTTATTCTTCTCCTGACGCTCTAATTCAAGAATTAGGTGACAGGTCAGTCCTTATAACTGAGCACAGATATACCTCGAAATACGATCAAACAAAAGTCTCTGGAATATACTGCGTTCAGTTTGTTACTTTTAAAAATGATAATATCGGTTTAAAGGTATTGAAATGGTGGAGAGATGCCTGTTTAAACTGGTGTTATATGAAACCTGAAAATGGAAAGTTTGGAGATCAAAAGTACCTGGACGATTGGCCTGAAAGATTTGAAGGAATTCATGTGTTGCAGAACTTTGGGAGGGGGAGTTGCTCCCTGGAATGTACAACAATACAATCTATATAAATCAAACAATATTATATATGTAAAAGATAATTCTTACCCAAAAAAAGGAAAAGCTCGTTTTTTATCATTTTCATGGAGTAAAGTTTTTTAAAAATGGAAACGTAGATTTAAATTCCGATTATTTTATCCCGGACAACGTTAAAGATTTATTATATAAAGGCTACATAAAAAAGTTAAATAAAGTTAAAAACGAAATATCCAAGATCGATAATACATTTGATCCCAATGGTTCGATCAAATTAAACAAAAATTTAAGAACGTACTGGTCATTTTTGCAATACAAATTAAAACATACTTATAATTTTATTTGTTCTGAAGATTTTACCAGATAAATCTACTTACTGTATAATTTATAATTGTTTCAATTGTATGTTCTAAACATCAGTTTAATTTATTCAACTAAAATTAGTGACGAATTAAGTGCGGGTATTCTATGGCATATTTAATAAATTTAAATACAATCTCTGATGAAAGAGGAGATCTCACAGTTTTAGAAAAAGTCCTACCATTCGAAATCAAAAGAATTTTTTATATATATAATAATAAAAGTAATCTCCAAAGAGGTGGGCATAGACATCATAAAACCATACTCGCTTTGATATGTTTAAACGGGAAATGTACTGTGTCAACAAATAATGGTTATTCAAAAAAGGATTTTATTTTGGATAAACCAGATCTCTGTCTTATTTTAAATCCAGAGGATTGGCATACAATGCATGATTTTTCCGAAAAAGCAATATTATTAGTTCTGGCTTCGGAATATTTTGACTCAAATGATTATATCCATGCAAACTACGAAGAGGCAAACGATGGTAATTGAGTATGAAGACCTTAAAAAAGTAAATCAGCCTTTTTTTGAGGATTTTAAGAAATCATTTTCTGAGACATTAAATACTGGCTGGTACATTCTCGGGAGTAATGTACAAAAATTTGAAGAAGAGTTTGCAAAATATATTGGCTCTAAGTATTGTATTGGGGTAGCCTCCGGTTTAGACGCTCTTATCCTGTCTTTGCGAGCTTTTGAGTTTCCACCGGACAGCGAGATTATTGTTCCCTCTAACACATATATTGCTACGATTTTAGCCATAGTGCACAACAATTTAAAACCGATTTTAGTTGAACCTGACATCAGAACATATAATATCGATCCGATTGAAATCGAGAAAAAGATTACCAGTAAAACTAAAGCTATCATTGTAGTACACCTCTATGGGAAAGCCTGTGACATGGGTGAGATTTGTCGGCTAGCTGAAAAGTATGATTTGAAAATTATAGAAGACTGCGCACAAGCCCATGGTGCAATGTATAAAAATAAAATGGTTGGTAGTTTTGGTGACTTTGGAGCTTTTAGTTTTTATCCCACAAAAAATCTGGGAGCACTGGGAGATGCTGGGGCAATCACTACCGATGATGCAAAATTGGCTTCTGTAATTCGAAAACTAAGAAACTATGGATCAGGCACTAAATATTATAATGAAGTTATAGGTTTTAATTCCAGACTTGATGAGGTTCAGGCCGGTTTCCTCTCTTTAAAATTAAAAAAATTGAATGAAATAAACGAACATAAAAGAAAATTAGCTGATATATATCTCAAAAATCTTAAAAAAGAATTCGTAATGCCTCTGATCCAACCGGATTACTATGATGTCTACCATATTTTTAATATCAGACATCCAGAAAGGGACAAACTAAGGGAATATCTATTAGAGAACGGGATTAAAACAGAAATTCATTACCCTGTACCACCTCACAGGCAGAAAGCTCTTGAGGGAATAATTGATCCCGAAGAGAAATATCCAGTATCTGAACTAATACACAGTTCAACCCTAAGTTTACCAATTTCATATGGTCATACTGAAAATGATATAATAAAGGTAATAGAAATAATGAATAATTTTTAACAAGAAGGGTAAACGGTCATGAAAGATAACTGGAAACCAATTTTAAAAAGTATTGTACCTCCAATTCTACTCGATAATATAAAATTTCGCCCTAAGTATGGATGGTTTGGAGATTACTCTTCTTGGGAAGATGCGCAAAAAGACTCAGTTGGATATGATAGTGGACTTATTTTGGGAAAAGTTAAAAATTCACTTCTAAAAGTTAAAAATGGTGAGGCTGTTTATGAAAGAGATTCAGTCTTATTTGATAAAATTGAATACTCCTGGCCTTTACTCGCATCTCTACTTTGGATTGCAGCGCAAAAAAGTAATTGCTTAAACATCATCGATTTCGGTGGCTCCCTTGGAAGCACGTACTTCCAAAACCGCAAATTTTTGGGTGTTTTAAGTAAGTTAAGATGGAATATTGTCGAACAAGATAACTTTGTGAGCTGTGGGAAAAAATATTTTGAAGATGAAGTGATAAAGTTCTATTTTGATATAGACAGTTGTATGAAAGAGACAAACCCCAGTACTATTTTATTCTCAAGTTCGATTCAATATACTGAAAAGCCATATGATCTCTTAAAAAATATATTGGAATATAACTTTGAATATATTATTTTTGACTTGACCGGATTTACCTGTGATGGCGGTAAAGATCTAATTACTATTCAAAAAGTCCCTCCAAGTATCTATGAGGCAATTTATCCATGCTGGTTTTTTAATAAAGAAAGATTTCTTAGTGTTTTTAAAAATAATTATTCTTTAGTGGAAGAATTTGATGGTTATTTAGGTCAAGATATAAAAATAGATAATCGAATCAACGCAAAATATTTAGGATTTATATTTAAAAAGTTATCCAAGTAAAAATTTCTATTTATATCTTATATTATTTCGTAATTTCCAGAAGTAAACAGATATTCTATCTGCAAAATTCTATCTGCAAAATTCTATCTACAAACATTTTCTAGATGACAGATTAATAATCTCTTGAACAACTCGTCATACAGATTTATCCTGGGTAGCACGAGATTGGAGAACTTTGAAAATTAAGGTGATAAACGTGAAAGGGATTATACTAGCAGGCGGCAGTGGTACTAGACTTTACCCTATTACAAAATCTGTAAGTAAGCAATTGTTACCAGTTTACGATAAACCGATGATATACTATCCTCTATCAACTTTGATGCTTGCAGGTATCCGAGACATCCTGGTCATAACTAATCCGGAATTTGTTACTTTTTATAAAAACCTTTTAGGTGATGGTAGCCATCTCGGATTATCGATTTCGTATAAAACTCAGGAAGCCCCAAAAGGTATACCAGAAGCTTTTATTTTAGGGGAAGAATTTATAGGAGACTCTGAAGTTTGCTTAATACTGGGAGATAATGTCTTCTATGGTCAAGGGTTTACACCTACATTGCAAGAGTGTGCTGAATTAAAAGATGGAGCAATAATTTTTGGATACTATGTTTACGATCCTTCATCTTTTGGTGTAGTTGAATTTGATGAGGCAGGTAATGTACTTTCCATTGAAGAAAAACCAGATAACCCAAAATCAAATTATGTTATTCCGGGGCTCTACTTTTATGATAATGAAGTGATAAATATAGCAAAAAGTTTGACACCTTCGCAAAGAGGAGAAACTGAAATAACAGACTTAAATAGAATATATCTATCTCGAAAAAAATTAAAAGTTGAGTTGCTTGGAAGGGGGTTTGCGTGGTTAGACACAGGGACCTGTGAAGGGTTACACGAAGCCTCTTCTTTTGTTCAAACTTTGCAAAAAAGGCAGGGTCTTTATATTTCCTGTATAGAAGAAATCGCTTACAGAATGGGATATATAGATAAAGAAAATTTATTGAAATTAGCTAAAGGTCTGGAAAAAACAGATTATGGAAAATATTTATTTAGCATATCTAAAGAAAAAAGTTTCTCGAATTAATGGTGATTTTGTTGGTTCTACTGGTTACTGGAGCGGCTGGGTTCATAGGAAGCAATTTTGTTTACTATTACTTAAACAAGTACAGAGACAGAATAATAATAGGATTAGATAAACTAACATATGCTGGAAATCTCGAAAACTTTTCCAACTTGCCTGAAGATCAAAAGGAAAGATTTCAATTTGTAAAAGGAGATATCTGCGATCCCACGCTTGTAGAAGACCTGTTTAATGAATATGATTTTAATGGAGTCGTTAATTTTGCGGCTGAGTCTCATGTAGACAGGTCCATTCACGATCCTTCAATATTTTTAAAAACAAACGTTCTTGGAACACAAAACCTTCTTGATGTATCAAAAAAATACTGGTTTAAGGACGGTAAATGGAAACAAAATAAAAAATTTATTCAGGTTTCTACGGATGAAGTTTATGGGTCTCTAGGTACAACAGGGTATTTCACGGAAAATACACCACTTGATCCACATAGTCCATACTCTGCAAGTAAAGCGTCTGCAGATTTAATTACTAAAGCCTACTATGATACCTATCAAATGCCTGTTAATATAACAAGATGTTCAAATAACTATGGACCCTATCAGTTTCCAGAGAAGTTAATCCCACTAATGATAGCTAATGCTTTAAATCATCAAAATTTGCCTGTTTACGGAGATGGAAAAAACATACGAGATTGGCTTTATGTGGAAGATCACTGCAGGGCAGTAGATCTGGTGTTTGAAAAAGGTAAAATTGGTGAGGTTTATAATATTGGCGGAAACAATGAAAAAGAGAATATCTACATCGTTAAAAAAATTATTAAATCTTTGCGAGAAAAGACTTTTGATAGTGAAATAAATGAGAATTTAATTAGATACATAAAAGATAGGCTCGGTCATGACAGACGATATGCGGTAGATTCAACAAAAATAAAAGATAAGTTAGGATGGAAACCTACTGTTGAATTCGATCAAGGAATAGAAAAGACGATCAATTGGTATCTAAACAATGAAGAATGGCTAAATAACTTAATCTCTGGTGAGTATCTAAAGTTTTACGAGAAAAACTATGGTCAGGATATGTAAAAGATTATTGAGCAAACCGATATGTCATTGCATCTAATATCAAGTTAAATAGCCTTTTATATATTACATCAGGTGGGTAATATATGTTTTCAAATTCTAAAATCTATATCGCCGGACATCGCGGAATGGTCGGCTCAGCAATAAAAAGAAATCTGGAATCGAAGGGTTATACAAACTTAATTTACTGCTCCCATAAAGATCTCGACTTATCAAACCAGCAAGCGGTAAATGAATTCTTTAAATCTGAAAAGCCCGACTATGTATTTCTCGCCGCTGCAAAAGTTGGTGGAATTCTTGCCAATAGCAGATACCCTGCCGAATTCATATATGAAAACCTGATGATCGAAGCTAATGTAATCCATGCGGCATATCTTTATGGCGTAAAGAAACTTCTTTTCCTGGGCTCATCCTGTATTTATCCAAAACTTGCTCCTCAGCCTCTTAAAGAGGAGTATTTGCTTACAGGAGAACTTGAAATCACCAACGAGGCATATGCTGTTGCAAAGATCGCGGGGATAAGGTTATGTAAACACTATAACCAGCAGTATGGGACCAATTTTATCTCTGTTATGCCTACAAACCTTTATGGTCCCAATGATAATTTCGACCTTGATACCTCTCACGTAATGCCCGCCTTAATTCGCAAATTCTATGAAGCAAAGATCAATAACGAGCCTGAAGTCGTTATCTGGGGGACAGGCACACCACTGAGAGAGTTTATGCATGCAGACGACATGGCTGATGCATGCGTATATTTGATGGAAAAATATAACTATGATGAAATCGGGGAGTTTGTCAATATTGGTGTTGGGAAAGATCTCTCAATAAGAGAGCTGGCTGAGATGATAAGAGATATCACGGGATACAAAGGTAAAATAATCTACGATACCTCAAAGCCTGACGGGACACCACGAAAACTTCTCGATGTAACAAGACTTCACAGCCTGGGCTGGAAAGATAAAATCCCATTGAGGGAGGGCATTAAATATGTTTTCGATGAATACCGGAAAAATCCGAAGAAATGACCTCTTATTTAATAGTGGGAGGAAAACAGAAAATGAAAATCTCGATAATAACTCCGTCTTTTAACTCTGAAGAATATATCTTGAATAACCTGAAAAGTGTCCATCTGAATCAAGAAGGTGATTTTTCAATAGAACAGATTATTGTTGATGGGGGAAGCGTGGATAAGACTCTTGATATTGTTAATTCGTTCAGGGATTCTCATAAGGCTGACATAAAAATAATTACCGGTAAAGACAAAAGTATGTACGATGCCATTAACAAAGGTCTAAAGGCAATGTCAGGGGATATTTGGGCTTGCTTAAATACTGACGACGAGTATAACCCTGGCATTTTTTCAGTAGTCGTTGAGGAGTTTAGACAAAATAAGGATGTAGATGTTTTATACGGTTATCTTGACATAGTTGATGAAGATGGAAAATTTCAGTATACTTCGTATCTACTCCAGTTTGATTTAGATTTTCTGGTTTTAAGCCGTGGTTGCCGGTGTATTAACCAGCCTGCAACTTTTTTACGGAAATCTGTTGTAAACAAGGTCGGATATTTTGGTCTTGCCTACAGATATGCTTCAGATTATGATTACCTTATCAGAGTCGGCCGCCAGTGCAATGTTAAGCGGATAGACCAGAGTTTTACAAAGTTCATGATCCGTACATCTTCTTTCTCGTGTGGAACAGGTTCAAAAACAGCTCTTGAAAATGAAGCAGAAATGATTTCTAATTTTTATATTGATAAGTACGGAATTAGACCGAAAAACCTTTACTTGCCATATTTGAGTTTTTATTTAAATCATCTGAAATTTGACAATTTTCCTTATCTGTTTAAAAAACTTCCAAAGATCGCCTTTTTAGTTTTGACTCTCAAAATTTTCAAGTATTAATTATCTTAAGATAAAAGCCAAACATTTTACTATATTAAGTCCTGAAGATTGTCATCAAGAATAGTATAATTGTCTATAAAAAATAAAGTATCTTACTATACTGTTCTACTAAAATAAAATTTTAATGAGTGTATTTTTTAACTCTAAAGAGCCAAAATATATTAAATTCATTACTTTTTGCAGCATCTTTTGATCAGACGCGCCCCTATATTTGCTGCAAAGCAGGGCACCATATACACTGCTCTAATCCCAAAAATTCTGGTCAGAAATACAACATGGTTTCGCACGTGATAATAGTAAAATTTAAACTCATTTGACTGCCTTGATCCGCCGGTTTTTATTTTCCTGTGTTCAGCTACGGCTTTTGGCTGGAAAAAAAACTTATAGCCCGCTTTACCAAGCCTGAAGTTCAGATCGGTTTCTTCCCTGCTATATGTTCCTTTGTAGGCTTTTTCCTCGTAGCCTCCCAGTTTTCGCAGGGCATTTCCATCATATAAACAGCAAGCATGGCCAGTTACGGTTTCCTGAACCTCTTCAAAATCTTCAGTATAATTATTATATACTTCCCCTGTCCATTTATTAAACACAAAGGGCAGCCTTTTTGCAGTCGCTTCTTTTTTGTGAAGGTCGGCATTAATATGAGAAATCGGATTATCTTCAAGTAATCTTGGAACCACTGCTCCGACTTTAATTCCTGATAAAAAAAGCGAATTGTACGTATTTACCAGAGTTTCAACACAGTCAGGCAGTAGAATTAAATCGTCTTCTATGTAAAAAACAAGATTTCCTTTAGATTGAGATAAGCCAATATTCCGGTTACTCGGAGTTCCACGATTAACTTTGTTTATTATGGCTTTAATACGTGAGTCAAGTTTTGCACACTCTCTGGCAACAGCAGGCGTTTCATCCTTTGAACCATCATCGGAAATGATCAATTCCCAGTTACTGTATGTCTGGTTCAATACCGAATTAACGCATCTTTTAATTAATTCAGACCTGTTGTAAGTTGGCAAAATTATGGATACCAGTTGTTCTTTCATAAGCAACTTCCCAATTAAATAGATAGTCTATTAGTAATAAGTTGATATTTACCCAGAAAATTCATACATTTGCGTTTCATGTCTTATTTTTCGTGAGGTGTGCTTTTTGGTTTCCTGTACTCAGGTAAACTTAGAAAATGAGTACAGGTGAACAGGGAGTGTTCAAAGATGAAATCTTAATCAGCTAAATAGACACTACCTGGTTGACCTCTTTGTTTGAAGTTAAAAACAATTTCTCTACGTTTTCCTCAAACACCTGGGTATATTCATTTGTTTCAGATTTGATCAATGATTCGTCCCACGACCAAAAAATGTTATCATGAAAATATTCAAGTTTATAATGTTGACCTGTCGAATATGTGATTTATCCACGATGCTGATAAAATCTTTTTTTCGAATATCTGAATATAATAGCAAATTATAAAAAATATCGGAATGACTATGGAAATCATAACTAAATCAAATGCTGCCGGGTTGAAATGTTGAGAATATATCCCTTTCATCGAATGAGAATATACTCCCTTCAACGAATAAAGTACTATAGGATGAAACAGATACATTGGATATGATGCGACTGCTATTTTACTTACAATTGCCGAAATTCTTGAATTGAGTTGAATACTTTTAACCCCCTCAAAAAATACGAAACAGAAAAATAAGAGCATTAAGCTAAGAGACAATACTACCGGGATAATGTTGTTGTTTATCGGATCTGTACCGTCCTCTGTAATCCAGTTTAGGCGGATGAATATTAAAGGAACCAGGACTATGGGCGCAGAAGTTTTCAGTTTCTCGGGAATGCCTGTCCACGCGGCCAACATTCCTGCTATGAAGATCGGGAAATATACGAAAGTTCGAATTTCGATAAGACCGAAGAAAACCCTCAGGAGAGTTAGTGAAACGAGTATGGCTCCTGCATTCCAGATTAACTTTATAGGGGTTTCAGATTTCTTTATTAGGAACGGGTACACAGCATAAAAAATGAAAAGCATTCCGATATACCAGAGTGAACCATCTGGCTGGATATACGGATAGATCAGCATTTGTAATCCCAGGATATGAGCTGCTAATGAAACAGGGGTGAATTCGTTCCATAACTGGAAATTGGAAATAATAACATATAAAAAAAGAGCTAGTAGATATAATGGATAGATCCTCAAAAGCCTTTTTTTATAGAATGTTTTTATACTTGATATCGATGCATTATTTTTATAAAGCGCGTATCCAGAAATAAAGGTGAAGAGGGCAAGGCCGAACCGGCCTAAGTAAGGATAAAAAATACCTAAATATTCATGATATAAAAAGCTACCTTCGTGGTGGGAAATAATTAGCATCAGGGACGTGGCTTTTATAATGTCTATTTCAGGTAATCTTTTTTTGCGTATTTCTGCCATTCTCCTTTACCCCGTTATTTAACCTAACTCTTTTTTTCCATCATACAGCTTGCTGTATATAAACTCAAGGGAAGATGAGCCTATTCAAGAGAAGTGATTAACGCAGATTTTCAAATTTTAAAGCTGATTGATGAAGCTGACAGCTTTTATCTTCCACCTGTCGGGCTACGCCCTCCATGAAAAGAGACTTCCCACCTTAGAGTTAAATAGTAAATTCATATACCTTTATTGTTCTTTCAGCAACTTCTTCCCAATCAATTACCGATTTCGAACCATTTTCTTTTTCTCTTTTACCTTTCTTCAAGTACTTTACGGCCTTTACAACTTTTTTTGCAGTAACAGGCATTTCAATCCCCACACAGGCTTTTCCGTCCACAAACTCCTCAAGTGCACTTCCTTCTGCAACTATACATGGAGTTCCCGCAGCCAGTGCCTCAGCAACCGTTATCCCGTATGCCTCATGGGAAGAGAGCATGAGAAATACATCCGCACTTCCATAGCATTCAAGTAGCTCTTTCCTTGAAAGGTCTTTTAACCATTCAACCTTTCTCTCCATTCCGAGATTTTTTGCCATACTGCGAAGTTCGGTTTCATATGGCCCTTTTCCCACGACCTTCAACCTGAAATCCTGAAGCTCAGGCAAACCCTGGATAATGTACTGTACTCCTTTATACTCCTCCAGGCGGCCAACATAGAGAAGAGTTTTCTCTCTTCCGGTTTTCTCCTCCGGACTTTTTTTCCGGTGCCTCAGATTTTCGAACTCTTTGAGGGTTATTCCGTTAGGGATTTTTACGGTTTTTGCGGCAACTTTAAAATCCGATTCTACAAGCTTCTTTTCATACTCAGATACACATATCACGGAATCTGCTCTGGAAAAGATCATCTTCCCGATAAGCCTGTACGGCTTATGCAGCAGGTTCCTGAAAGCAGTATGACCGTGCCGGTGATAATGGGGCGTAAACACGAATTTTCCGCCGTGCCTGTTAAGGGACGCAAAGAATGCAGGAAGCGCATGATAGCTATGTGCATGAATTACATCATAATTATGCTTTTTCAGGTAAAAATAGATCTGGGGAGCAAAGTAATATGCATTTCCCGGTGCAAAAGATCCGAACCTGATAACCTTTACTCCATTTATCATATCTTTTTTATTCAATTTTCCCGTAGGATCTGTTGTTATAACCTCAACATCATGCCCCGCTTTAACCAGCCTTTCACTGATCTCTTTTACATGAGTTTCCACTCCCCCTATTTCAGGGAAGTAACGTGGACAGATCTGGGCTATTTTCAAGGCAGAACCTCTTTTACACTGGAACTTATACGGAGTAATGCATTAGTTTAATATAAAGATAATGTGATAGTTTAGGTAAATGACATCTAATAAAAGCATCTGCATAGTCGGGCCTTCGAAACGTTTTTTAAGTGGCATCAGTTATTACACCATCCGACTGGCAAATGCCATGGGTGCGGAAAAAGATGTCTCCGTGATTTGCTTCCGGCAGTTGCTTCCAACTTTTCTTTTTCCTGGAAAATCCCATGTCGGAAAAAACATTTCCGACCTGAATTTCTCACCCGGGATTCCTGTCTTTGATGGCATGGACTATAATAATCCGCTGACCTGGATTCAAGCATACCGCTTTCTTAAAGCGCAAAAGCCGGATATCATAGTCTTGCAGTGGTGGACTTCTTCGGTTGCGCATATGCAGCTTCTACTAAAAATGTTTGCAGGTTTGCTGCATAAACCAAAAATAATTGTAGAGTTTCACGAAGTTGTGGACCCTTTTGAAGAATCAATACTTCCGATCCGTTTATACTCAAAAATGACAGGAAAACTGCTTCGTAGAAATCTTGATGCATATATCACTCATTCCGAATCGGACAAAAAACTTGTCGCGGAAAGGTATTCTATTGCCCCTGAAAAAATCCATGTAATCCCACATGGCCTCTATGACCAGTACGGGGAATTGCTTGACATAATAGAAGCAAGAAAAAATCTCTCAATAAATGAGGAGTTTGTTATCCTTTCTTTCGGTTTGATTCGAAAGTATAAGGGAATTCCCTATCTTATCAGGGCTTTTGAACAGCTACCCCCCGAAATTTTAGAGAAGAGCAGGTTATTAATTGTCGGGGAAATCTGGGAAGACCGCAAGGAACTGCTTGACCGAATTAAGGCTTCTCCCTTTTATGATCGTATCACGCTGGTAGACGAATATGTTCCTGATGAGAAAATAAACGTATATTTCAGCGCTGCAGATGTGGTAGTTCTGCCTTACCTGAGGGCTTCTCAGAGCGGAATTGCCCATATCGCCATGTCCTTTGGAAAGCCTGTTGTTGTTTCCGAGGTAGGCGGTTTGAAAGAATCAATGGCTAAATACGAAGGAACTTTTTTTGTCCCTCCGGGAGATGTCGATTCTATCAGGAAAGCTATTCTCAGCCAGTTCGGAGAAAGAAAGCATTATGATGCTCCGGATCAGAAATGGGATAGAATTATAAACTGTTATATTGAATTAATACAATCCATTTAATTTTCTTTTTCGTAATTGTCTATAATTTATAAAGTTTACTTCTTAAAGGGGTTACTATGAGTTCTCAGGATCGTCCTGTATCTTCATTCAAAGATAAAATCAAATCCAGCTGGCCTTATGCTCTGGCAGTTGCGATAATCGGTTTTATATCTCTGTGGGTCAGAACACTTCCTTCAGACAATGTGCTTTTACCTGGCGGGATTGTAAAGTTCACGACCAATGATGCCTGGTATCATATGCGTACCTTAAACGTCCTGCTTGAAAATTACCCCCACAGGATGTTTTTCAACCCAATGACCAATTATCCTTACGGGAGTTACATCCATTTCGGTCCATTGTTCGATCAGATGATGGCAATTACCTCCCTGGTTCTTGGGATGGGAAATCCCAGCTCTCATCTTGTTAATACTGTAGGCGCATATTTCCCTGCAGTTCTCGGAGCTCTGACTGTCATTCCTGTTTACTATATTGGAAAGTATATTGGTGGGCATAAGACAGGTATTTTGGCTGCAATTTTAATTGCTTTTGCTCCAGGACAGTTTTTATCCCGTTCAATGATTGGTTTTACAGACCATCATGTTGCCGAGTCGCTATTCAGTACTTTCTTCATGATGTTTTTCATGCTTGCTCTTATTTCGGCAAAGGAAAAAAAGCTTCGTTTTGAAGATGTATTTAATAAAAACTTCAGTGTCCTGAAAGAGCCTCTGCTATATTCGGTTCTGGCTGGTGTCATGTATTCCGCCTACCAGCTTTCATGGCCAGGAGGCTCTCTTTTCTTATTCATCGTTCTTGTTTACGCCATATTCCAGTACATCTTTGACAATTTCCGTAATGAATCGAGCGATTATCTTGGGTTTACAGGTGTAGTCACCTGTTTAGTAAGTGCAATCCTTATTCTTCCCTTTGTCCATCCTGATATGGGTTTTTCGCTTTATTACTACTCCTGGTTCCATGTCATTACTGCTCTTGGAGCAATGGCAGTTTTTGCGGGTTTGAGTTTCATTGAAAGAGAATTCAAAAGAAAGCAAATAAAGGCTTATTATTACCCTCTCCTTATCCTTGGAGCTGGGATTCTCGGGCTTATTGCTATTAAAATCGTATCTCTGTCCCTTTATTCCCTTATCATAAGTGCACCAAACACTGTTTTTGGAATTCAAAAGGGAGGACCTTCCACAATCCAGGAAGCTTCTTCTATATTCTACTCAGAGCGGCGCTTTTACCTTATCGAAAGCTTTTGGAAATTTCACTACTACGGGATTCTTTGCTTCTCTGCTAGGGATGCTTATTCTGGCTGCAAATCTGTTCAGAAGACCAAAACCTCAGGAAGTGCTGGTTCTTGTCTGGAGTATTTCTGATCCTCCTTGCAATTTACGGCCAGAACCGTTTTGCATATTACTATTCAATAAACGTTTCAATTCTGAGTGCATATCTCGGAGGCCTGCTACTTGAAAAAGTGAAATGGAATGAACTTGACCAGAAGTTCAAGAGTAATGTAAAATCACCTGCAGATATCCCTAATGCCTTTAAACTCGTCAAAGTAGAGCAGGTTTTTGCAGTCCTAATTATAGTGGTATTTCTGATTTATCCAGTATATGGATCTGCAATGCCATATACAAAAATGGTATACGGTCAGCCCATCCAGCCTTGGGAGGAAGCTTGTACATGGCTTCGCTCAAACACCCCGGATCCCGGAATGGACTTACAACGCCATTTATGAAGCCCCGAAAAACGGAGAGACTATTCCAGTATCCTGATACGGCATATGGTGTTATGTCCTGGTGGGACTATGGGCATTACATCGAGACAATCGGTCACCGGATGCCCAATGCAAATCCCTTCCAGGCAGGAATAGGAGGACGCAGGGCAAGCATTGACGAAGAAAACCAGCCAGGTGCTACAACCTTTCTCACAGCCCAATCTGAAGAAGAAGCAAGTGCAGTGCTTGAAGCCATAGACCCGAGACCTGACAAAGCAGGCGCACGTTACATAATGTCTGATGCTAGAATGGCTACGGAGATATTTGGCGTCAATGGCTACCTGGACTCTTGACACCGAAGGGTACTATCAGTCTTACTGGACAGGAAGTGGGTATCAGAGCCTACCTTCGACTCGATACTTCAATTCCATGGAGTCAAGACTGCATATTTTTGACGCAAATGGCTTGAAACAGTACCGTATGGTTTACGAGACAGAAGCCTATCAAACCCAGGAAGTCGGGTATAAACAGGTCTATAATTTCCTTTTCGGAGGCAAGATCCCTGAGGTGGATACCGGTTATCTCAAGATCTTCGAATACGTCAAAGGTGCAAAAATAACAGGAACGGCTTCCTCCAATGAGACCGTTAAAATAAGTACGGCAATCCTTACAGGCCAGGGAAGGATCTTTGAATACACGCAGTCAACAACTGCGGACCCTCAGGGCAGGTACGAATTTACAGTGCCTTATTCAACCGACGGCCCTATTGCAGGCGAGACCCAGTTCGATACCGCACCTTCAGGCCCCTATGTATTGAGTTACGAAGATACGACAAAAGAAGTGAGAGTAAGTGAAGAAGCCGTGTTAAAAGGAGAAGAGATAAAGGTCTAAGAAGAGATAAAGGTAAAGGTCTAAGAAGAGATAAAGGTCCTAACAGGCTCGGAATGTGCAGTTGAGTCGATTTCCGCACTTTTATTTCTTTTTCTTTCTTCTTATCTTTATTTTTTGTTTTTTGTTTTTTATTTTTCCTGCGAAGGCTTATTTTTTAGATTTTTGCAGGAGCCTGTCACCTTTCCTGAATACTTATTTTTTTATATATGTACCAGTTGCATATACTTTTATATACTATTAATAAAGTTATTTCACATGTCTAAGGGCTTCTCAAAGTGGAATCTGAAACATTGCCGCGTCTTTTAGAAGACTTATTACTGCTTCCGAAGTAGACAGCTTGAGAGAGCCTGTCGCCGGGAAATAAGAGCAAAAATTTCTCCGGGAATATGGAATCCCCCTGAAGACTGTCCTGACCGGCTCAGTATGAAAGCTGTATGAAGTTCCTGAACACGAATGAGATAAGGTTATAAATAATCATACTGAATTGCCTACGTCGGAGATTATTATCTATTTGATTTTCTTCGTCCACAAATTATATATTTTCGGAGATTATTATCTATTTGATTTTCTTCTTCACAAATTATATATTTCATTGCAAAAATTTACCTCTTAAAGGGGATTGTTATGAGTTCTCAGGATCGTCCTGCATTATCATTCAAAGATAAAATGAAATCCAGCTTGCCTTATACTCTGGCAGTTGCGATAATCGGTTTTGTAGCTCTTTGGGTCAGAATACTCCCTTCGGACACTGTATTCTTATCCAGCGGGTTTGTAAAGTTTACGAGCAATGACGCCTGGTACCATATGCGTACTTTAAACGTCCTTCTTGAAAATTACCCCCACAGAATGTTTTTCAACCCAATGACCAATTATCCTAACGGGAGTTACATCCATTTCGGCCCATTGTTCGATCAGATGATGGCTCTTACTTCCCTTGTTCTTGGGATGGGCAATCCCAGTCCTGAACTGGTTAACACTGTAGGCGCGTATTTCCCTGCAGTACTCGGAGCCCTTACTGTTGTTCCGGTTTACTATCTGGGAAAATACCTGGGAGGCCATAAAGCAGGGATTCTGGCTGCAATTTTAATTGCGTTTGCTCCAGGGCAGTTTTTGTCCCGTTCACTCATTGGCTTTACAGACCACCATGTTGCCGAATCTCTATTCAGTACTTTCTTCATGATGTTTTTCATGCTTGCACTTATTTCGGCAAAGGAAAAAAATCTTCGTTTTGAAGACATATTTAATAAACGATTCAATGTTATCAAAGAGCCTTTGCTGTATTCCGTTATAGCCGGCGTCATGTATTCTGCCTACCAGCTTTCATGGCCTGGAGCCTCTCTTTTCGAGTTCGTTATCCTTGTTTACGCCGTATTCCAGTATGTGCTTGACAATTTCCGCAATGAATCAAGTGATTACCTGGGGTTCGCAGGCATTGTCACGTTTTTAGTAAGTGCAATCCTTATACTTCCTTTTGTCCATCCTGACATGGGTTTTTCTCTTTACTATTACTCATGGTTCCATGTCGTCACCGCTCTTGGGGCAATGGCAGGCTTTGCGGCTTTGAGTTTCATTGAAAGGGAGTTCAAAAAGAAGCAGATAAAGGCTTACTATTATCCAGTACTGATATTCGGAATTGGCGTTCTTGGGCATTGATAGTCAGCAAAATTTGTATCTCCATCCCTTTATTCCCTGATCATAAATACTCCAAACACAGTGTTTGGAATTCAAACGGGAGGGCCTTCCACAATTGGTGAAGTTACTTCTATTTTTTACAATGGAAGCACCTTCACCCTATCGAAAGCTTTTGGTAATTTTACTGCTTCAGGATTCCTTGCTTCTCTGCTCGGAATATTTATTCTGGCTGCAAACCTGTTCCGAAAACCGAAGCCCCAGGAAGTACTGGTTCTCGTCTGGAGTATTTTGATTTTGTTTGCTATTTACGGGCAGAATAGGTTTGCATATTACTATTCCATAAATGTCTCAGTCCTGAGTGCCTATCTGGGAGGACTGCTACTTGAAAAAGTAAAATGGAACGAACTTGATGAGAAGTTTAAAAGTACTGTAAAGTCGCCTGCAGATATTCCACATATCTTTAAGTCCGTCAAAGTAGGGCAGGTCATTGCAGTCCTGGTTATAGTAATATTTCTGATTTATCCGGTATACGGATCTGCAATGCAAGCAGGCAACGGGCTCAAACGAGCCCAATGGACCGTGGATAGAAGCCACGATGTGGCTTCGCTCAAACACCCCGGATCCCGGAATGGATTACAATGCCGTTTATGAAGCTCCCAAAAACGGAGAGCTCTTCCAGTATCCTGATACTGCATATGGTGTTATGTCCTGGTGGGACTACGGGCACTACATCGAGACAATCGGCCACCGGATGCCCAATGCAAATCCCTTCCAGGCAGGAATAGGAGGACGCAGAGGAAGCATTGACGAGGAAAACCAGCCAGGCGCTGCAACCTTTTTCACGGCCCAATCAGAAGAAGAAGCAAGTTCTGTGCTTGAAGCCATAGACCCTGCTCCTGATAAAGCCGGATCACGCTACATCGTGTCTGATGAAAGGATGGCTACGGAAATATTCGGGGCAATGCCTGCCTGGACCCTTGATACCGAAGGGTACTATCAGCCTTACTGGACAGGAAGTGGGTATCAGAGCCTGCCTTCTACTCGATACTTCAATTCCATGGAATCAAGGCTGCACATTCTTGACGCAAACGGCCTGAAACAGTACCGTATGGTTTACGAGACAGAAGCCTATCAAACTCAGGAAGTCGGGTATAAACAGGTCTATAATTTCCTCTTCGGAGGCAATATCCCTGAGGTTGATACAGGTTATATCAAGATCTTCGAATACGTCAAAGGTGCAAAAGTAACAGGAACTGCCTCTTCCAATGAGACCGTTAAAATCAGTACGACAATCCTTACTGGACAGGGAAGAACCTTTGACTACTCGCAGTCAACAACTGCGGATTCTCAGGGCAGGTATGAATTTACAGTGCCCTATTCAACCGACGGTCCTATTGCAGGCGAGACCCAGTTCGATACCGCACCTTCAGGCCCCTATGTATTGAGTTACGGAGGCACGACAAAAGAAGTGAGAGTAAGTGAACAGGCAGTGTTAAATGGGGAAGAAATAAAAGTATAAGGCAGTCGGAGAGGGTTATTTCCCACTCTCTTTGATGCTTATTCTTTCTTCCTTATCTCCTCTATTTTTTAGGTCTGTCTTTCCGAGCCTTTTATTTGAGACAGAATTTGCAGAATATTTGCTTTCCCGCTACTTAGATATACTATTAAAAAAACCTATTTCGCAGGTGAAGTCCAATGGAAAACCCTATCAAAGGCCGAGTCTGGAAATTCGGAGACGATATCGATACAGACGTGATCATTCCTGGAAAATACCTGCGGACCAAGGATATGCAGGTCTTTGCAGCTCATGCAATGGAAGGCATTGAACCTGAGTTTGCAAAAAGGGTAAGACCAGGAGATATTATTGTAGCAGGCACCAATTTTGGTTGCGGCTCCTCAAGGGAACAGGCTCCCCTCGCTTTAAAATACGCAGGCGTAGCCTGTGTTGTCGCAAAGTCCTTTGCAAGGATCTTTTTCAGAAATTCAATCAATGTCGGCCTGCCTCTTATGGAAGCTGATGTCGAGTGCCAGGAAGGGGATGAGGTTGAAGTCGACCTGCTCAAAGGCGAGGTTAGGGTCTCCGGAAAAGGTACGTTCAGGGGAAACAGACTGCCGGATTTCCTGCTCGAGATGCTTACTGATGGCGGGCTTGTAGCTCACCGAAAGAAAATTCAGAGCGAGCAGAAAAAATAACCCGATCCGCTAGATACGATAGCTAACTCAAAATTCAATAACCATTCAAAACAATCGATACCTATGATCTTTCCGGATGAGTATAAGCATGTGGGCGTGACAAAATCCCTCTGTCAGGGCACAGAAGAACTGGTCTATTTCCTGACTGATTACCTGATTGCTGAAAGGGAAAATCCTCAGACAGGCAGCTCCGAGTATGCGGTTTATCGCGTGAAAAAAAGCGGAGAGGGATTGCTTAGAAAGGTTGAAGCCCTTGAAATGATTGCCTCAGGAGGAGAGGTGGTCAAATATGACAGGGAACTCAACATAAAAGACCGTACACTCCTCATCGAAACCGCAGCAAAACTCTGTACAGGCAAAGTAAGTACCGTAATTTTTACAGGCGTGGACAGGCACGTTACTCTTGTCCATGATCCTGACCCTTCAGGCATTCTTGAGATTGAAATACTTGATGTCGCTCCCCCTCATCCTTCCTGGCTTTCCCTTGTTGTGAGAAGGCTTGAAGCAAGCGGAATTTTCGGCGATCTCCAGGTCAGATTTACTGAAAAGGTAATTGACCTCAGGCGTTTCGAAGGAAAAAATACCGTTTTCCCGTGCAGTGCATCAGGACTTGAGGGAAAATGCCTGGATTCGGACGTGCTCACTGAAAATGGACATTTGCTGGTAGGATGCGAGATTTCAAAGACCCTTTTTGAGATGCGTTTTCCTGAACTTGAGTATTCCTTTGTAAATATCTGTCCTTTCAAGTCCGAAATAGTTGTGCCCTCAAAACCTTTTATTACTCGCTGCTGCAGGTCTGAGAATTCAGGGCTTGTAAAGATCTCGGGTTTTGATGGAGCTGTAGTCCACTGGGGAGCATCGGAGTACCAGGTTGCTGAAGCTATCCGACACCTTGTGAACAGTCTCAGGCAGAGTTTAGAGAGTCTCAACAGCCAACCTTGAGAATCTGATGGCAATTTTTCCAATCGCCTTCAATATACATTAATTATACCGAAATCATACGCTATCCAAAACGTTAGTAGTGCAAAAATATGTAATGCAGGTATCCCAATCGAAACCGGCCGTTTTGAGATGTATTTTCAGTTTCTCCGGTTTAATAGGTGCCCTCACGCAGCACTTACTACTTTTTTTATGTAATCTCATTCCTCTGCCATCTCTTCTATATTCTTTTCATATCTCACAGAAGCTGTTCTGAATTCCCAAGCGAATGTCCTCTTTCCGCCCAGAAGTTCAAAGATTCCCGGAATTTCCGTCATTTTGTCTCCTACTGAGTACAACAAGAACTATAATCAACTCTATTAACTTTATACCTGATTATCCTGATTAACTCCCAGTACATCACCTCTAAAATTCGAATGATAATCCTATTTTATTATGTAATTAAAATATTAACTATAAATAGAATAGCTAGCCAACATATTAGATAACTATATTATCTAGGGGGAATATAGTTTTAAAGGATCAATTTACCAGTGACGCTCGTGGAGTAAGGGGATTTGAAGGTGACGTCAAAGATTTAAGTGACTTCATGTAATCGGAAACGGGCAGCGGATTACAAAATAAATTAAAGTTTAGGGGGCTTGATAATATGTTTTTGCTCATGCTTGCGTGGCTTGTTGGGTTCCTTGTGGGGGTTTTCTTTCTGAAGGTTGTGTTTGTAATGGTTGCAGTGCAGGTTTCGCTTGCTTATAACGCAATCATCGGACGTAATATTCAGGCGAAGTATCAACAGGTGAACATGATACCTGATTGGGTTAAAACTTTCGCGGACTACAACGTATACCAGCGCTATTCGATTAATCCGCTACGTGTTGTAGCGTATCCGGCATTTTACAGAAATGGCTTCAAGTTTTTTAATAGAGGTCACTATCAATATGTTGTTTCGTATGATGGCACCGGTAAATATACCGTCTATAGAAAAATAAGGTCAGAGACATCGGGCAATAAAACGAAATCCGTAGTTAAGGAAAAATCTAAAATTAAGGTATGAGCAGAGTGAAATAAACATATATAAATTTCTAAAATTATTGGCAAAAAATATACAAAGATTAAGAATCTTGAAAAATTTTTCTCTATATTTTATTTATTGTCCTTTTCAAGTAAAACCTAAAAATTTAAACTTTATTATCAACACAGTGATTAAATTTAACTAGTCTTGGCTCTGATATTGTTACGCAGATTCTTCCTGGGTCTGCCTGCCGTTTGAGCCGGTCTGGTTGTCCCTTATTCTCTCCTGAAAAGTGTTTTTTCATCAGTGACCTGCACCGAAGACATAGTTTTAAATCTGATTGCAAGTTTATTGGGTCATCAAAAGGGTGACAATCACGGCACATAGACATTATAAGGGCTTCGATTTTCAAACGTCTTCGTGTATTAAAGATCCTATTATCCCGAAAAATCCCATCTATAAAACGAAATTGGAGTAACTATTCAATGTCTTTCCTGACTAATTTTCTTTTAGCGCTTGGGCTTTCAATGGATGCATTTGCAGTTTCCATGTCCAGTGGCACTACGATAAGACCTTTCCGGCTCAGTGATGCTCTGAAACTGGCTTTCTTCTTCGGAGGATTTCAGGCTTTCATGCCTGTACTGGGCTGGCTCGGAGGGAGCGCGGTAAGTGGTTTTGTTTCGGACTATGCCCCATGGATTGCCTTTGGGCTTCTGGCCTTTATCGGAGGCAAAATGATTTATGAGGCTCTTTACGGAGACCCGGAAGGAAAGGTAAATTCCCTCAATTATTCGGTGCTTCTGGTGCTCGCAATCGCTACAAGTATAGATGCCCTTGCTGTGGGAATTAGCTTTGCATTTCTCAATACTCCTATTCTTGAGCCTGTAATTATAATAGGCTGTGTGACCTTTTTCATGTCTTTCTGCGGGGCAATCCTGGGATACAGGATAGGCCATTTCTTTGAGCACGAAGTCGAGATTATCGGAGGCCTGATCCTTATAGGACTCGGCGGAAAAATCCTTGCCGAACATCTGCTCTGGATCTGAGAAATCCTGAGAATCTGAAAAAGTTACGCCAGATTCATATACCCCAAACTATAGATGCAGTTAGCATGAAACTGGCTGTAATCGAAGGTGACGGGATAGGCAGGGAAGTGATTCCTGCAGCTGTCAAGGTCCTTGATGCTTTCGGGCTTGATTTTGAAAAAGTGCCCCTGGAACTGGGCTATACCAGATGGGAAAAAACAGGGACTGCAATGTCGAGTAATGATATGGAAACAATAAAAGGGTGCAACGCAGTCCTTTTCGGGGCAGTTACCACTGTGCCGGACCCGAATTACAAAAGCGTGCTTCTCACCATCCGGAAGGAACTGGACCTGTATGCCAATATAAGGCCAGTAAAACCCCTTCCCGGCATAACCGGGGTTACCGGGAGAAGCGATTTTGATTTTATTATTGTCAGGGAAAACACTGAAGGGCTGTACTCCGGGATTGAGGAGATAGGGCCCGAGCTTTCCTGGACGAAAAGAGTCATCACCCGAAAAGGTTCCGAGCGGATTGCAGAATATGCCTGTAAGCTTGCAAAGAAAAGGAAGAACAAGCTGACTATTGTCCATAAATCCAATGTCCTGAAATCCGACAAGCTTTTCCTCGATGTCTGCAGGCAGACCGCGAGTGCTAACGGCGTGGAATACAGAGACATGCTGGTTGACTCGATGGCTTACAGCCTTATGATGTACCCTGAGAGGTATGACATTGTGGTTACAACGAACCTCTTCGGAGACATTTTGAGTGATATGTGCGCAGCTCTTGTCGGAAGCCTCGGCCTTGTCCCGAGCGCCAATATAGGGGATAAATATGCCTTCTTCGAGCCTGTACACGGGAGTGCACCTGACATTGCCGGAAAGGGCGTTGCAAACCCGCTTGCTGCAATCCTCTGCGTAAAGATGCTGCTGGACTGGATGGGGGAACCTCGATCTCAAATTATTGATGAGGCAATAGCCCATGTGCTTCAAAAGAAAATCATCACTCCTGACCTGGGAGGAACGGCCAGCACAATAGAAGTCGGAAACGCGGTTGCGGAATATGTGGTGAATAATCTGTAACGCAGTTCAATCCGGCAGGCTGAATCGTCTTCCTGCGAGAGGAGAGTTTTTAATGTTTTAGACCCTTTTCTATAATAAGGCGCAGTTACATTTTTATCAAAAATAACTGCACTTAAATTCTGATGTATCGCTAACGAATGAATGGGGGTTTCATTCTGCGTCAATTTTTCGATGTCTCATTGCCTATTACGGAAGAAATGGTTGTATATCCGGGAAAGCCGGGACCTTCTATTAAGAGGTATGCCTCTGTCCCCAGGGATAAGGTAAACGAGTCTATCCTGACTCTGGGAAGCCATACAGGTACTCATGTAGAATCCAGGTTGCATCTTCGGAATGGAAGAGAAGGAGCTGCTTATCTGCCTCTTGATCATTTTTATGGAAAATGCAGGGTTTTTGATCTCACCCTGGTGGAAGGCGAAATTCACAGGCAGGACCTTGAAGAGTTTGAAATCGGGCCTGAAGAGATAGTGCTTCTCAAGACCAGGAACTCGACCCTTGGGTACGTGAAATTCCTTGAGAATTATGTGCACCTTAATATGGACGCGGCTGAATACCTCGTCAATGCCGGAATCAAAACTCTGGGATTTGATTACCTGAGCGTTAAAAAGCCTGAAGGAGGCGATGAGGTCCGCGAACTGCTTATTAATAATACAACTTTGTTTTTAGGACTCAACCTTGCCGGCATTCACGAAGGGGAATATACATTCTTAGGTCTGCCTCTTCGTATAGATACGGATGGAGCTCCGGCGAGAGTTATACTGGTTAAAGAATAATCTGCTTCCGATAGAATGGGTTTTCATAGAATGAATTTTTATTTTTCCGGTTTCTTTTTGTTTTCTTATTTATTTTCAGTATAATCTTTATGTTTTTCTCTCATGTGCTTTTCATATTCCGCTTTTGTTGCAAAAGTCATATGACAAACCGAACATTCAAACTTCTTCTCCCCTTCTGGCTCGTTCTCCCACAAATTGTTTCCCTTCCAATTGTCTTTTTATTATTCTTTATAGAAATGTTTTGATCAGGCTTGAAATTATCTTAATTAAAAGTTTTTATTAGAATCTTTATTGAGGACTCTTAAACTCTTAGATTGCAATTCTTAAACTCTTATGAACTTTTAAACTGGGGTTTTACGAAACTTCATCAAAGTGCCCTTAGAATATTTTGCTTAATCAGAATTCATTTACCTTTTTTTGCTTTATTGCCAGAAACAATTATGGACTATTTGCAACAGGTCTACTAAAGTCCCTCAGGCAGTAAGATTTTGGGTGCAGATGTTCAGTTCTTTTCTTTAATTTTTAGCTGCACTTTTTTTTCCTGGTACTGAGTAACTGTGTCCACGAACTCGGCATGACTCCAGGTAAGGGGTGCAACCGAGAGGGGCTCTCCAGTGAAAGAATCAATCTGCTCAGGCATAATTCCGGTCTCAAGGGAACAGTCTGCAGCCCAGTTAATCAATTCAAGAGCCTTTTCCAGGTCCTTAATCTCTTTTGCTTCTGCAATATACCATTTCGCAAGCCAGAGTGTGCATATGATCCAGGGGTTGCTGTAAGTCCTGCCTTCCTTACGGTAGTAAGGATCATTTTCATATCTTGCCAGCCCGCCTTTTCCCGGAACCCAGAGTTTCTCTTCAAGATTTTGCATCGTCCTTACTACTCTAGGATCGTCTGCTGGAAGCAGATTAAACTCGAAGATTCCGTATACGCTACTGTCTACTGTCCGGTCTACATTTTTCCTGTTTATATCATGGTCTATGTAGCTGATGCCCCTTAAAAAAACACCACGGTTATCATCATAAAGCTCGTTTAATATTGCTTGCTTCAACTTCGAATAGCGAAGTCTGCAGATACTACAGACCTCCTCGTCTCCTACCAGGTGCCCCAACTTTTCTCCTGAGAGAAGCCCCCTGTAAACGGCAGATGCAGTGAAGGTAAAAATTCCCCTCCGTTCTTCCCAGAGATCGTAGCTCTCTACCGGAATATCATTTGGATAACTGTAGTCGTTCATGAAAAAAACAGCATCTTTTACAAGTGGCTCATAGACTTCCTTTACAAATTCAAGGTCTCCGGTAGCCTCATAGTATTTCCAGAGAGCGTGAATAACAAGTGCAGTTTCATCTTCCTGAATCGGGAGCGAGGGTTCTCCGTATTCGACCCAGGGATGCCAACTGCTTCCCAGAGTCCCGTCAGGGTTATATTTATGCAGCAAACAACCCGCCCACCAGAGTACATTTTTACAGAACCTGAAAAAAGGTTTCGTAAATTCAGGAAAGCCTGCGTTTATCATGGCAATTGATACAAGTGCCCCATCTCTGGGCCACATATAGCTGTAGGTGTCCCGATTAAACTGAATATTCTCAGAGTCATTTGCTGCTATTATAGCCCCATCCGCATCAGTCTGGGTTTTTATTATCAACAATGACCGTTTATACAAGTCCACAAGCCTGGGTGTAAGGTCTGAGAGATCAGTGCTTAGACGGTTTACCCAGGCTCTCTGGTATTTTTCTGTATGTTTCAGAAGGCTTTCAGGCCCTTTTTCCATAACAGTGTCGTTGAGGGCATAGACTTCTTTAAAGTCCTTCCCAGCTGTCAGGTAATAGTAAACAACTGCCGTACCATTGCCCTGAAGTTTCAGGCTGACTCTTGCAGTTGAGTCTACAGATCCCTGGGCGACTGGATTTTTTGAGAGAATCCCATCTTCGGCATCCATATATGTACCTTTGAACCCCTGGTTCTCGGCATAACCTATGGCATAGTCATCGATATCGGTAACTATCTCTTCTTTTTTATTTGATTTGAGAATCCCTATAAGAAAATACCTGGCTCGCTTGTAATGGACAATAACATTATGGTCCATCTGGTATACTGCAGTGTCTCCTATGCCGTCTCCATAGAGATGAAAGTCATGGTTGAAGAATAGGCGAATTTCTCGCTGTCTGTCCTGCAGGTTTTTAACTGTTATTTTCCGGAGAAAGATATTGTCTTCGCAGCAAACGTTTTCCTCCAGAAGAAGCCTTATTCCCAGTTCCCTGTTCACAGCCCTGTTTTCGGAAACAAGGGTATCATTCTTATAAGCAGGTTTCCTTTCCCAGCTTTCTTCATTGATCCAGGAAAGCCTTCCATCCGTATAGATTCCTATTCTCTGGGCATGTCCTCTTAGGTGATTTTCCTGTCCGACATGGGGAAAGTAAATATCCCTTACCTGAAACCATTTGTCTATATTTATAAGGAGGGACTGGTTTCCAAGGGCAATATGCCGGGTCATACGCTTTTCCTCGCCTGGGCAGACTCTTTTTGCGCTCGGTCGAGATTTTCAGGACTTCTTCTACCAGTGTCTGAAGTTTCGAATTCGATCACAGGTTTTATCTGCTCATCCATAGATGATATTGCCTCACTTATTTTTTCGGGAGGGTATTTCGCGGTTATGAATTTTGCTAACAATCCAGGCCATCTCTTTTCGGCTGCGAGCAAATCAATAATTCCCTGCTGAAAATCTCTCATGTGGGAATTTACTGTTCCGAGAACGGTTTTATTTTCGAGCACTATCCCCTGATTGAAGCAATCACTACAAATTTCTATATGTTTATTCCCGCCAGTAATTGAAGCTAGCACAACTACAGCGTTTGTTCCCGCAACCATTATTACATGCAGGGCAACACTTGAGTTTCCTGTCATCTCAAAGATAATATCAATTTGTTTTCCAATCTTTTTCGGGATATCGTGCAGGTTTATTTTCTTATTATTAAAGTGCCTTACACCGAGTTCTGAGAAGATCTTCTCTTTGTATCCTCCGTCAGACCTGTCCACGCAGATCACATCAAGCCCTTTTAATTTCAAAAGGGTTGCAGTAATAAGCCCGAGGACGCCAGTACCTGTAACCATTGCCGTTTCAGGCTTCCATATCATCCGTCTCTGGGCTTCAAAAGCAGTCCTTATAGCCTTTTCAGCTATGCTAGCTGGCTCAAGCATAACTGCAAGTTCCCCAAGTTCCTCAGGGACCTTTAATAGAAACTTTTCATCCTCGACATAATAGTCTGAAAGAAAACCGTCCAGTCCTTTAATTCCCCTTTCCCTGTAATCTCCTTTCAGGCACATATCATATTCTCCTTCCCGGCAGTTGATGCAGTCGTCAGGCCTTCGAACAGTCGCTACTACATGGTCTCCTGGTTTCAGGTTTTTCACCCTGCTACCCACTTTTACCACTCTCCCGAGGGATTCGTGCCCGAAAATAAGCTCTTTTTTTCCTTCAGGAGGCTCTCCATGAAGCCCTTTGACTATTTCCCTATCAGTCCCGTCAAGCCCTACCAGTTTTACTTTTACAAGAACTCCAGTCTCATTTACTTTCGGGATATCGATATCCTTAATGTGGATGCTGTTCTCCTCCCCTGGGACAGCTGTGATCGCCCTCACGTCCTCCTCCTCCTTAAAATTTTATTTATATATTTACGAATTTCGTTTATATATTTAGCATAGCCTTTTGAAATGGCTATATAATTATAATGCCTGAGGGTTATAAAAGATATACAACCAGAACATAAAACCTATAATAGAGGCGATTGTAAAATCTAACAAATAAAAACACTTTCTAAAGCAGTAAAACTATAAAAATAAAATTATAAAAATGAGAAAGTCCATAAGGTAACAAATTCTAGAAGAATAAATTCTAGAAGAATAAATTCTAGAAAAATAAATTATAGAGCAAAGAAAGATCGAAGTATGTTAAAAATATGAAAGAAAGTAGAATATCTAGCAATGAATGTCAAAAAAGGAATTAGAAGGGCAGTTTTTTTGCCTCAAACAACCCTTCAAGTTTGTATATGCCGTTCCCCATTTCTTTTATGCTTAACTTTAAGCCGTTTTTCCGGTTGCTCCATTAATCCTTTTCTTCAGGACTTACTCTTCCGTGTTCAATTCCGTCTGAGATATTTTCTCAAATTCTCTAAATAATTCAAACTGCTCGTAGTAATGGGCTCTTTCAATTATCTCTTTGAAAAACTCATCCACAGTTAATTCCCCCCTTATCACGTAATATTTCTATCTCAGATTTATAAATATTTGCCACTGGAGCTATAAATGTTTAAAAACAATTATAAAGTATATACTTTAAATTTGCCATTGGAATTTGTACAAATTTACAGGCTGAAATGGAACCTGTTGAAAAGTGAGTTTCTCTCTCCGCCTTATTTTTATCTTCTTTTCTTCTGACTTTTCTTGAAGCTTGTTTCCCAATTGACCTGCTTTTGAAACTTACTTCTCAACGTTCCAGTTCTTCAGAAATTTTGCAGCTCTTTAATTTACGGCTTTTTAATTTACGGCTTTTTAATATACAGATTTTTAATTTACAGATTTTTAATTTGCGGCTTTCTATTACGTAATCCACTTATTTCTCAGACTGGCAATTAACAAGTTCGGCTTCACATACTCATTATTGAAGCTTTCATCTTGAGTGCCGGAATATCCCCAAAACGTCCGGAAAGGTTCATGTTTCTGAAACTTTCGAACTGTTCATAATACTGGGCACGTTCGACCAATCCTTTGAATATCTCTTCCATTGTATTCACCTCTATCCCCAAAAACTACTTCAGTGCTTATTAATTTCAGCCTAGCAGGGTGAAAGTATTTTTTGTAGAGTCTCAGGTAAAGGCCTCGGATCTCTGCGGCTATCGAAGCTGAAAGTCCTTTCAGAAATGTTTAAAGAAATAAAATATATTGAAGCAAAAAATGTTAAAAAGAAAGAGCGTTAAAAAGAAAGAGGTTAAAAGGAAAGAGTGTTAAAAGGAAAGAGCGTTAAAATGAAAAAATATTAAATGGAAATAAGTGTTAAAAGAAAAAAACAAAATAATTTTACTGTTTTTTTGCAATGGCTGCAAGCTTCTCTCCAAGCTTCCTGCACCTTACCAGTTCTTTCTCATATGGCATGTACTTAACCTGCAGTCCAGGTTCGATCACCTCGATTCCTGCGCTTTTCAGTTCCTGTTCTATAATTTTTACTGCTCCCCCTCCCCAGCCGTAGGACCCGAATGCCATAGCTTTCTTTTTCTGGGGGCGCAGTCCTTTAAGGTATACCAGGAAATCCCCAACCGTTGGAAATAGCCCATTGTTAAGAGTCGGTGAGCCTACTGCAAAGGCGGCTGCATCAAGCATTTCTTTCATGATGCGGCTTCTGGTATTTTTCCGGAGGTGAAGCAGTTTTACCTCCACGCCAGCAGCCCGGACAGCTTCAACAATTTCGTTTGCCATTGCTTCTGTACTTCCCCACATTGTGTCATATATAACAAGCACTTTTTCCTTTACCTCTCCGCTGGCCCATGATCTGTAAGCCTCAAGGATATTTGGCAGGTCCTGCTTCCATATAATCCCATGAGAAGGAGCTATCTGTACGGGCTCTATTCCCAGTTCGTTCAACACTCCCAGATAGCGGAGGAGCGGCATATGAAAAGGCATGAGTATATTTGCGTAATATTCGGCTGCGTCCGGAAAAACGTCCCCCACTTCGAAATCATACCTCTTTGAGGTTGCTATATGCTGCCCGAAACCGTCGTTTGAAAAGAGTATCCTGTCTTCTTTCAGGAAAGTTTCCATGCTGTCAGGCCAGTGCAGCATTGTAGTCTCCAGAAATATAAGGGTCTTGCCACCGAGATCCAGCTGGTCGCCTGTTTTCACAATCTCAATGTCCCAGTTCTCACTGCCCGAGCCCCTGAAGTAGCCATTAAGGATATCTATCCCCCTTCTTGAAATGAGTATTTTAGCACCGGTTTGTTTTTTGAGCTCTGCCAGGGAACCGGAGTGGTCGAGTTCCATATGGTTTACTATAATATAGTCGAGTTTTGAAGGTTCTATTATCTTACTGATGCGCCTGAGCATCTCTCCTGCAAAGGTAGACTTTACCGTATCTATGAGGGCAATCTTTTCCCCGACAACCAGGTAGGAGTTGTAGGTCGTTCCTCCAGGGGTGGTAAACCCGTGAAAGTCCCTGCCATTCCAATCAATTGCTCCTACCCAGTATACTCCGCTGGAAAGTTCGGCGGCTCTGCCTGCTTCTTCAGTATCCATATACTCACAGTCCGCCCGGTTTTTCAGGTCTGCATTCTGAACCTGGTGATATCTTCAAGGTAACTGTCAATTATCTCGTAGTGGCCTCTTTCGTACCTTGCCAGCATCTCAAAAAATTTTTTCTGGTTTTCGTCTTCGACTCTTTTTGCCAGCTCCGAATAGAAATCCTCGCTTTTTCTCTCATGCCTCAGGGCTGCAACAAGGATGCCTGCATCCCCAAGAGTAATCTCCCCACCTTTTGTTCGAGCTATATCGAACTCAGGGGTGAAAGACTGGCCACTTGGAATTTCAGTACTTATCGTGGGAAGCTCTTTCTCATCACGGTATCTTTCAAGGTAGTCAAGATGTTTTGTTTCTTCATCTGCCAGGTGATCATAGAGTTCCTTAAATTTCGGGTTGTCCATTAAAGTTGCTTTATGCAGGTAGAAGTCCCTTGCTTCTTTCTCCCTCTCGATTGCCAGAGCTACGGCTTCTTCGATGCCTTTAAGATTTTTTACTTCCTCTACTACATCCTGATATGCGCTTTTCACACTTCTTACCCCCTCTGGTATCTTATCTCTTCAGATTCCCCTATTCTCAGAGTTTTTAATTTCCGCTTTTTAATTCTCGCTTTCTTTCTTAGTTTTGGGCTTCTTTCTTTCTTTCACTTTCACGGTTATATCTTCAGAAGGCCGTTCAAGCCCGAATATATCATAGATCTCATAAGGACTTGCAAGCACTGTGATATTTTCCATCTGTGCAAGTTTTTCCGAGTTTGTAACATCCACTTCGCGCATAGTAAGCTCAAAGGCTCTGCCGCTGGGTGCAGCAGTTTTTACGCTTCCCCTTTTCTGGTCTACAGGCAGGATGAAGATAGGTGTTTTTCCTTTTGCAGTCTGAGCAACTGTATTTGTAACAAGGGTATCTGCAATCCCGTATACGATCTTTGCCACGGTATTGGCGGTTGTCGGGGCTATCAGCAGGAAATCGTAGTATCCCATCTGCAGTGGGCCTGCTATGAACGGGGAGTTGGGACCTGCATCTACCTTGAAGTTAGGAAAATCGTTCTGGATTTTGTCCCACAGGTGATACCATTTCATTACGGTCTCGCCCTCTTTGGACAGGAAAACCATTGTGTCAACACCTGTTTGATTCTTTATGTCCACCAGAACGCTATAGGTCTCAATCATCTGGTCTCCCGAACCTGTGATTCCCCATGCTATGCGTTTAATTTTCTTGTTTAATTGTTCTACCAAATTAACTCCTCCTCATACAGATTATATTTGACTCGTTGACTTATCTTTCTTCTTGATTATCTTGATTTCTGAATACCCCGATCTCCCAGAGTTTTCTACTGCTTATTTGCCTCTTCTTTTGGCATTTCGGGCTTCTGGGCTTCAGGTTCCTCTGCAGAAGCAGCTTTCTTTACCAGTTGAGCTGTCTGGATGAGCTTTTTCAGGGTTCTCCTAAGGCTTCTCATTCCTTCGGAATCTTCTGATACTCCTTCTGCCCCTTTATCCTTCGACCAGAATGTTCCTCCTAAGTTAGCTCCGAAGGAGCCTCCTCCCACAGGTATCATTTCGTTGATAATATAAAAGTTCAGAATAGTCTGGATTGCTGGCTCCTGCCCTCCTATCCTGTCTCCTCCGTCTGCAATTCCCATCCCAACTTTGTTCAAAAAAACCTTCGGGTCTCTGGCAACGATAGCTCTGCAGCGGTCCATGATCGTTTTTGTCTGAGCACTTACGGTTCCCTGATATACAGGAGTACCTATAATCCAGGCATCGGCCCAGATCATTTTGTCATAGAGCTCGGCCGCAATATCATCCTTGTGGATGCAGCCTTCCTTTTTTCTAATACAGAAGTCACAGTGGATGCAAAAGTTCAGCTTTTTTCCTTTGGCGGAAAAGTAGTCGGTTTCCGCGCCGTACTTGTCTCTTGCAATCTTCAGTGCTTCCTGAACCAAAAAATCGGTTGCCATGTTTCTGGGACTTCCGGATATCCCGAGAATCTTTATCGGTTTTGCTTCAGTTTCTTGCATGTCCCCTCCAGAATTACCACTATTAATTTTACGTATATACTGGAATATATCTTTATACAGGTACGCCTGAAAGGCATAAATAATGTACTTGAATGGTTTTTCTCTTAAGGGTACATTTTTATCAGTGACAGATGCTCAGCAGGCTTGTTCTCTGAATCATTTTTAGAAAAAAGTAATTATAATTGGAAACCCACGGTTAAGTAATTATAATTGGAAACCCAAGGCTTTTCACCGTCTCTCCTTCAGATCATTTTTTCTTATCTTTAGGCTTCCCAAACACACTTTTTATCTTCTTTATCTTCTCCAGACATTACTTAAATTTCCTGCGTTACTTCCGAGATTCTAATTATTATTATTATTATTATTTTTTAGTTGCGATATTTATTATTGGATCTCTTACTATTCAATCTATCCCTTGCGATAGGGAGCGTTATTCTATGGCTACTCTGGCTTTTGCTCTCTACCGCTCATACTTCGGGCAAAGAAAATTATTCTACTGTTTGAATGTATCTGCAAGCAGTGAAATTACACGCAGAAATCCTCTCCCAGAATAGAGTCGATGCACTCACGGCACATCATCCTGGGAAGGTCTTTCTTCAGTGTCACATGGGGCAGTGGATATCCTCCTTTCATGGGGAAATCTACCTGCTTAATATGCTCCATGCAGAGGCCTTTCCCGCAAACGATGCATACGCCCACTGCTTCACTGTCTTTACTTTTTTCAAGACAATCGTAACATTTCAGCATATTACCACCTTCAGCATACCTCATTAAACACGCAGTTTTCCTTCAGGGCTTCATGGCAGGGAATACAGACAATCCGTTTGATATGTTCAACGTCGGGCTTCAGCTCGATAGGATAGTCCCCTTCCCAGGCAGGCGTTTCCTCATGAATAAGATGCTCTTTGCAAACCCCTTTCCCACAGACAATGCAAATAGCAACAGCATCAGTATTTTTACCTTCTCTGGCGCATTCATAACATTTCATTATTCTCCCTCCAAGTCAGGAAAGTAGTTTCTTTACCTGGATATTTCAGGCCTGAAATTGCTATGTAAGTAAATTTCCTGAATGATGCTCAACTAATATTTCACTTATTTTCTACGAGAGTCGTGTCCTCTCCGCAACAAATAAGAGTTCTGCCTCCTACTTTTCTGCGACAACTTCATTGCCGCAGATCTCGCATCGGTATTTCCCCCACCTGGCAGATACACCCCTAGCCAGTTCACCTCCTTTTACCGAAATCAGCTCAATAGGCAATTTATATAAGCTTTACTCGTTTTTTGCATTAACTTTCAGTTTTTATCTCTACATATATAATAGGTATATCTTCATCAATTATTATCTCATATTAGATATGCTTTGAGCAATATATAATATTCGTGATAGTAATAAACGACACCCACAACTATTAAAGATTGTTTGTGATCGTAATGTATCCGAGAGGCACCACAGAATTCAGATCTCTTTGGAACGGCAAATCACTGTTCTGGATTCTATCATCAGTCAAAAGCACAAAAAAGGATGAAAGCAGCCTTGAAGTGCCGTACTGAGGAAAAGCGTGACTCACGGATATTGACGAGATTCTGCCATTCTCCTTATTATGAAAAACTGAAACTGTGCTTTCCAAAGATGGAGACAAGCAATACCGACCATGGATGACTGGATATGCAGTAAAAAATAAAAAAGCAATTAGCAAAGAAGCTTGAAGATTGAAGTGTATCGTTGGGGGATAAAACAGTTCTGTGGAATAGAGCGAGTCCGGTAAGAATAGATAACGCGCAGAGAGCACATATAATGATTGCAGTAAGAGCATTTCTAAGGTCTGAAATACAAAGAATAAGAACAGGCGTTAAGTGGTTTGAAATAAAGTGGAGTATCACAAAATACTGTTAATCAATTTCTGAAAAGTCCAAATTATTCCTTAGTATAAAATTATGGAAACTTGAAGTTCACTGTAAAGCAGTCAACTTTTAAGTGCTGATCTTAATATATTCCGAAAATAAATTGGATTGAATCTCAGTTAACGACTGAGAATTTTCCAATTAATAATATTTCTTATCCACAATTTTCAATTCTATTGTTGTTAGTGTTTACATTAGTTTCTTTTGTGTTTAAGCGTACTACTGCAGGGGCAGGTAAGTCATGGAAATAGTTGCCAGAGGCTTCTATATTTTTAAGAGTTCCCTGTAATTCTAAGCCTGCGTATCCACCGCCAGATGTGGTACATTCATTGTTTTTCATGACTCCATCGGTAACGGAATCGTACCGAACGGACGAATTAGTCCTGTTAATAAATTTACAATTCTTAACTGTAATGCCATTTACGTGATAGGCGTATACACCGTCATGCCCACATTTGTTTACAGTTACTGTATCTATCAGTATGTTGCTGGATTTTGAAATAAGCATGGCATCGTTACATCCATTCTGGAATGTAACATCTTTAATTGTTAATCCATTGCAGTTTACTATAGTTGCCATGTTATAACAGGAAGTTCCGAGCCTTACTCCAGAGTAATAATCGGACTGGCTACCATCAACAGTTATGTCTCTTATTGTAACATCGGTTGCAGAACTGCCTCTAACCATGAGCATGGCTTTCTTTCCTGCAATACTACTTTCACGTCCACCCCATACAGGTAATCCTGAGGCAAGCTTAATCTTTGTACCGGAATCTCCTTCAAGGATCGTGTTGCTGCCGATTCGAAGAGAATCGCCTATCTCATATGTGAATGGGCCTTTAAGGTGGACAGTTGTGCCCGCGTTCCCCGCGGCAAATTCAAGCGCCTGGTTAATCTGGACATCATCGGCTTTTCCATCACAATTGTAGTCTCCACTTCCGTCTCCAGCAACAGTTACCACCTTTGAACTCTGTGTACTCGCAGCGCCTAACGTAGCCGGTACAGTTGTTAAAATAAGGCATGTTACCAGGAATAGGGTTCCTAGCTGTCTTTTAAGCATCGTATCACCTTTGGGTTGGATTTTTATAGGGATTTAAGTGAAATCAAAACGTATACGGTATTAAGTGAAATCAAAATGTATACGGTAACGTACTTTTTTCCCAAATATCTCTCAAAATTCCATATTACGTACTCGTAATACTTACTTTTCCGAACTAATCTAATCAGGTAGGGATTTTCGAATTCTTCAACAGAATTCCCTGATCAGGTCGGCTCTATACGGGTATGATTCCTATTACGTCTGCGTAATATTTTTCGAACCTATCCAATTCGGTTCTCTGCGATTTTTGTGGGGCGGACACGTGCACACAGAGTCTCCACTCTCCAATCACTTTATAGGATTAGTCATTGGAGGTGGCCGGAAACTAGAAGTTTTAGCTTCTACCAATTAAAATCTGCTACTGACCACAGAACTTATTTCCTTTGGTCAATATCTTATGTTTTAATTAATCACGGCCTTTAGCCAGGTCAACTCCTTTTTTAAAAAGTTTTCATTCACCTATTATTGAATTCCTGAGTTGACATTTAAGGTTTATGCGATCCTATTATAAAATATTTTTGGTTTTTTATTAATGGAATTTATACAGTCTGCCGTTATTTTAGGATTCCACAGGCTTTTGAGTCAACAAGTAAGTAAATTATTGGAAAATTTGCTACATTAACTGTCAGGCTAATTGAATAAAACAAAAATTTTAACTTAATTAGAAGAATAGGCTATGGAATTAACTTATATTTCTAATAATGATTAAAGATGAAACTGAAATATGATCTTATAATTGTACTATACAACTTGAAAACGTATTTCGTAACCGTAGAGTTCAAAAAGGCAAAAAACTTGGATATAGTATTGGCATTTTTACCTCTTTGTTCACCTGATCTCTACTAAATTAATATATTTTATAAAGTATAATGAAAAACCTTTCAAAAGAATTCCTTTGACCAGTTATGGGACTAAGAAATTAATTATAAATAAATAAGCAGAGTCCGTTGAATCAAAATAATTTACTAGAATTCGAATGAAAACAGTTGAGGGACAAAATAAAACAGCAGTTAATTATTGAGGCGATTCTGCTTCCAAGATCCGCTTTTTAATTAATTATTTTTATAAGTTAGCTTCTGAGAGAGCCTGTTAAGATTCAGAAAGATATCCTTAAATCAGGAGGATATTTATTAGTCTGTGCAGGAAAAGCTGAAATTGGACAACAAATTCCCAGTTTATTAATCTTCTCCTCGTATTAGCCTTTTCACTTTATCTTTGATATTGATTCTTTATTTATATTGATTTTATTTCTTTATTTCTTTTTCCAGAAGCCCATAGACGGCAGGATTTTGAATTACTGTCGTTGGGCGTTTTGAGGGAAATGCGGCAGGGGCAGCCCTAGGTCTTTTCGGCATCATTTCAGAAAACAAAGACCTATATGACGGCATGATGAATTGAAGCTCTGGAACGCTTCCTGCGAGCCTCGATGTACTGCTATTTTTCGTCTTCCCTTTTAGTAATGGCATCCTTCGGGGAGCAAGTGGGGATGCTTGTCCCCGTCTAACCGGATAATCAGCTATTCACGCAGGGCCACTTTGAGCATTACATTGGTCGGGAATTAAAGCTTGCAGGATAAATATCCCGTCTGACCTGCCGCAAAAATACCGTGCCCGCAAGTCCATTAGCTGATGTTTCAAGACATCGGGATTTGAACGTAAAGTCTTATTTTTACCTGGAAGGTAATTTTATCCCCATTCTCCTCCAAGACAGACGTAAGCCGTTGAATTGGCCAGGAAACCAGATTCTGGTGTACTCCCTCTGTCATTTTTAACTTCTTAAAGTTTCACGATGAACATTAATACGCAGCTAAAATTAGAATATATTTTACTTCTGTAAATATATATTGGGAAGTGATTCTATTAATATAATAATTAACAATATTACTCAATAGTTTAACTAAATTTTTATAAATATGTTACTATTATTATGAGTTTGTGTTATTATAATAAGTCAGAAACGATTTGGACTTTACAAACTACATATGGTGGGGGAGAATATGAAAGGTAGATTACTTTCGATATCTTCAGTTCTTATGTTTTTTATTTTGGCATCGACAGTGGCTTCAGCCGCGCAATATACAAAAATTGGCAGTGGATCTGAGCCTGCTATTGATGTTAGTAAAGTTGCGTGGACAAATGGCGGTGTTATTCATGTTTATGATCTGACCGCTAAACAAGATACCAAAATCAATTCGTCTTCAGCGTCTCATCCAGCTATCTCTGGCAACAAGTTAGTGTGGCATGACGAGAGTAGTGGGACACCAAGGCTTACTGTCTATGATATCAATAGTGCTGCCAAGTCTTACATTACAAAAGATGTAGACAGCGACAGCATTCCTGCAATTTACGGCAACAGGATCGCATGGAGCGCGAACAACAGTGTATACATGCTTGACATCTCCAGGTCCACACAGACTGAAATAGCACGTGGGAACAGTCCTGACATATACGATAATAAAATAGTATATGACTCTGACATTGCAGGCGATACTCCGCATATCTACCTGTATAATATCATCACTAAAAAATCAATAGACGTCAGCCAATATGGTGATAACATGTTTTCACACATTTACGGCGACAAAGTCATATGGTCGGATTTTTACACAAGGCTTGGCAATATTCGGATGTACGATATTGCTACTGAGCAGCAGACAGAAGTCACGACAGGCGACGATATGACTGGTTACGATACCGGAGGTGCAACTGACATATATAACGGCAAGATTGTGTATTTAAAACACAATGATCTTGCGAGTATGGATCTGGGCGATGTGTATGTGTACAACATAGCCACCGGACAGAGCACACAATTGTCCTCTGGTAACACTGCACAAACACCGGTTGTGTCAGGTAATGTCGTAGTGTGGTCAGATTCTGGTAGTATCAATATGTTACGTTACTGACAAGTTTAGAGGCGTAAAGCCGGACCTGATTCTGGGACTCCGGCAATGGAATACTTTAAAAATGCAGTCACTGCGACTCATACTTTCACCAGAGCCGGAAAATACACTGTAGCCTAACAGTGACAAATTAATAATTGAGTGTTGCACTGAAAAAGACCAACTATATGAGCTGAAAAAGACTAACTATATTACAGTGAAGTAAAGTAGCGATTCTGCTACTTTACATTGTTAAGGTCTACAACTGCAAAAGGAGAATTGCTTCTTCTTCAGCGGCATTCTTCAACTCTTTTTACGTTAAATTAAACCACTCTGCAAGCTCACTCTACAAATTATTTATGTAATTTTGATGATTTTTTTAAAAACAGTATAATTTCTCCTTATCATCTGGCACTTAATACAATTTTTCCTCTATGTTTTGTACTTGATTGGCATCCTTTATTTTAATATTTCCATTCTCCGCTTACTCTATATCTGCAAGTTACTCTTGCGGGAAATAACTGGAGATTTCGGTACTGTTCGTTTTCCAATATAAATCTTTTCCCTGTTTCAGCAAAACTGTCGTCTTCAAAAAAGTTACATTTCCTTTTTGTTGCTCATGACCAGCGATATTTATAGCGGCTTTCTAAAATGCTATTTTCTAGAAAAGATTTTTAAAGCTTGGTTATTTCTTTTGAATATGCCAGGCTTGAGAATGACTCCAGTATGAAGGACAGATGAAGACGTCATTTTATCAACCGATTTATATATAATCCGTTTAATACAGTTAATTATATATAGATTCTTAAATACTGTTATGTGAATTTAGTTGAAGGTTATAATTAATGTCTATTGTAATGGATATTAATTATTATTTAAAAGAAATATATTTTTGGGGACAAAAAACGGACCCATTTAATCTTAAACAATAATCAGGAGTAATTTGAGATGAAGTTCGGAATCGAATTTGTGCCGAGCGATCCTGCCTTAAAGATCGCATATTACGCAAAGCTCTCAGAACAGCAGGGATTTGACTATGTCTGGATCACTGACCACTACAACAACCGTGATGTGTACTCCACTCTTACCGTTCTAGCTCTGAACACCAACAGTATCAAGATCGGTTCCGGTGTTACAAACTCCTATACGAGGAACCCCGCAATTACAGCGTCCAGTATTGCTTCAATTGCCGAAATTTCAGGCGGCAGGGCAGTTCTCGGCCTCGGGCCCGGAGACAAGGCAACTTTCGATGCTATGGGCATTGCATGGGAAAAGCCTCTTGCAACTACCAAAGAAGCAATCCAGGCAATCAGGGGTTTCCTTGCAGGCCAGAAAGTCTCTATGGATGGAGAAATGGTCAAGTTCGCAGGTGCCAAACTCGCTTTCAAGGCTGGAAACGTCCCTATCTACATGGGTGCCCAGGGCCCCAAGATGCTCGAGCTTGCCGGTGAGATCGCAGACGGTGTCCTTATCAATGCTTCCCACCCGAAGGATTTCGAAGTTGCTGTCGAACAAATTAAGAAAGGAGCTGAGAAAGCCGGTCGTGACCCAAGAGACGTCGATGTTACGGCATACGCCTGTTTCTCAATTGACAAAGACCCTGTAAAGGCAGTCAACGCTGCAAAAGTAGTTGTTGCTTTCATTGTCGCAGGCTCCCCTGACCTTGTTCTCGAACGCCATGGAATTCCGGTCGAAGCCAAGAACCAGATTGGTGCAGCCATTGCCAAGGGAGACTTCGGAGCCCTCATGGGCGGACTTGTTACCCCTCAAATGATCGAGGCCTTTTCTATCTGCGGAACTCCAGAAGACTGCATGAAGAGGATTAAGGATCTTGAGGCAATCGGAGTTACCCAAATTGTTGCCGGGTCCCCGATCGGTCCTGACAAAGAAAAAGCAATAAAGCTTATAGGTAAAGAGATCATTGCAAAGATGTAATTTTATTACATCCTGCATAATATTTTTTAATTTCCTTATTGTATTTTTAAAAACATCTTGTCTGTAAGACAAGTACATCAAGGCATTGGAGGTAACTAATTGCCACCAAAGATTGCAGAAGTCATTGAACATGACGTATGCGCAGCCTGCGGGGCATGCGAGGCCGTATGCCCTATAGGGGCTGTTACTGTAAAGAAGGCGGCAGAAATTCGAGATCCGAATAATCTGAGCCTTTATGAGAAAGGAGCTGGATATCAGGTTTGTGAAGGTTGCTTAATCTGCAGCAGGATCTGTCCAGTAGTAGACGGCTTCATCGAGAACGAACTTGCAAATGTCCGCAAGTTTTTTGCCGCAAAGTCCAGGGACAGTGCCGGCAGCCAGGATGGAGGAGTAACCAGCGGTATCCTTAAATCCCTTTTCAAGCAAGGCAAAATCGACTGCGCCGTTGGAGTTACCCGAAACGAGAAGTGGGAATCCGAAGTAGTTCTACTGACAAGTGCGGAAGATGTCGAGAGGACAAGGGGGACCAAATACACCTCCGATCCAGTAGTTGCAGCTCTCAGGCAAGCTTTCGAAAAGTATGAACGGATTGCAGTTGTAGGGGTGCCCTGCCAGGCCCATTCTGCAAGGCTTATCCGGGATAATGTAAACGAAAAGATCGTGCTTATTATCGGATTGCTCTGTATGGAAAGTTTCCATCGTGAGGTTATGCTTGAAAAGATCATTCCCGATATCCTCAAAGTCAAGATCGAAGATGTCAGGAAGATGGAGTTCACCAAAGGTAAATTCTGGGTCTACACCGATGACGGCGAGGTTCACTCCGTGCCCATCAAGGATGTGGCCAAGTATGCCCGGAACCCCTGCCACCACTGTTGTGACTACACCTCGGTCTTTGCCGACATTTCGGTAGGTTCTGTCGGGGCTCCTGACGGATGGAATTCGGTCTTTCTAAGGACCGAAACCGGAGAGAAATACTTCGATCTGGTCCGCGACGAAATGGAGATCATGGAGGATCCCAAGCCAGGCCTCGAACTTGTCGGAAAGCTTATAGATATGAAGCGCAAAAACAATGTTGAACATTTCAAGGAAGTCTGTAAAGAGTTCAGCTTTGAAACAGGAATCCGCAATGAAACGATCTGAGATCAAAATACATCCAGAAAAATAACCCAAGTACAATTAAAGGTTGGAATCCGGAATGATGCGAGCTTTCTATATTGGACGTTTTCAACCGTATCATTTCGGGCACCATGCCATAATTACGCGAATCGCAGAAGAGGTTGACGAACTGGTCGTAGGCATAGGAAGTGCTCAGAAAAGTCATGAAGCCACTGATCCGTTTACGGCAGGGGAACGGGTGCTTATGCTATACAACGCGCTTGAAAATCTCCCGATTCGCCACTATGTTCTGCCTATCGAAGACGTCAGGTACAACTCAATCTGGGTTCACCATGTTGCATCCCGAACACCCAATTTTGAAGTAGTGTACTCAAACAATCCGTTGGTTATTCAGCTCTTCCGGGAAGCCGGGTTTTGCGTAAAAGAATCTCCTCTTTATGTCCGGGAGAGATACTCAGGCACGGAGATCCGAAGACGGATGGTCGCAGGGGAAAAATGGGAGCATCTTGTTCCAAAACCAATTGTGGAAGTAATCAATGAGATCGACGGAGTAACTCGCCTCAGAAATGTTTCTGCCAGCGATAGTAACTTTTCATTATAACATTGTTAATGATTTCATAGCGTTTTTCTCAATTTCAATTTAATCTCTCTTCATTCTTGTTTTCTTCATTCTCTGTTTTCTTCATTCTCTGTTTTCTTCATTCTCTGTTTTCTTCATTCCTGTTTTCTTCATTCTCTGTTTTCTTCATCTTTATCTTCCTAAACTTCTCCACTTTACGCATTCATTAACACTATTTCAGTTCCATTAATTTAATATTTTAATTACAAAATTCTTGAAATTCACAGAGACGACTGGGTGTCTATATTGTTAATAATTTTAGGATTTTCTTATATCCAAATACAGTTTTTTTTCCTTGCTATATTTAACATCAAATCACTATTAATTTTTTAAAGAAGTGTGGGGAACACACAATCTAACATATGTTTAAGAGAAAATTTCTTATAAAAGAAGGTACTATTTCTATTTGTGTACTCTTAAAACTTTTTAATACAAATATAGGGTCATTTTCTATGTGTTTTGTGATAATGCGTTTCAACTTTTAACCTTAATTTGACATACAAGGTTAATTGCTGCAATCGATATTATAACTGAGCATGTTGATAAGTACCTGTATTTTTGGAGAAGCGAAGGGTGCATAAAATCTCAAAACAGACGGTTTAATTTTTAACTGTTTGTAAGAAATAGCTAAGAAAGATCACTCAATCATATGAAAATATATCTCCCTGATAAATCGGGGGGTTTAATCCGGAAGAGTATATTTTCATTGCCAGTGAAAATTGGATTTAAAAACCAATAGCTTTGAAACTTTTATGGTTGAGTGTATACTATGGAGGATATATTATGCGAAGAACTGTATTCAAGACAATATGTATTTTTACTTTAGTCTTCTTTGTCATGTCAATGACAGGAGCAGCTGCGTGCAGTGGAGCCTCGTGCAAAAAATGTAAAACGGATGCAAGAGACGATAAATTTACATGTAACTGTAAATCTAAATCTTGTTGCTATAACGTGCTGAAGAATGACAAGGGATGCAACCTTAAAGTTACATCTACAGGATGCTTTACTACCAAACTGGGCGGCAAGGTCTGTATGCAGAGTAACGGTAAATTCTGCTACACAAAGCCAGCAAGTTGCAGTAAATCTTGCACTGACAGTTTCAAATACTGTGTAAAAGGTAAGGATGGAAAAACCGATTGTGCAACCGTTAAGATTAATGTCAAATGCTCCAGCCGCTCCGGCTGCTCAACCTGTTGAGACTGAGCTGTTGCAACTAAGCACTTTTAAGGGAAAAGGAAGTTTTAATCTTCCGGGGATCTGATCCCCATATCCCTTACCACTTTTCTTAGTCATTTTAATTCGTAACTAATCAAGGAACCAGATCAATCCAGTCAATGGATCCGGGTTCGTACTCGGAACAGCTCTTCTTCATTGCCACTTAAAATGTGATCTACAATTTTTTCTATATCCTGTCCTGTTTCTTCAATACTCTTTCCTGTCGTATCGATTTCAAAAACCTTCTTACACCATTCAAAGGCTTCAACCAGGATCACATCGAGAGCTTCGGCCTCAATATTTTCTCTTATTTTCTCTTCCGAATAGCCGCGTGTTTTCAGCCTCATTTTTAGTTCAGGCGGATATACCCTGAGTATAATCATAATATCCGCAATGTAATGGGCAAGATGACTCTCAAGAATTATTACCTCATTTTCCCTTCCATTAATCATCTCTGCAAGGCGCTGCCTTGACAAGTTCCATATCTGCAATGACCGCATCCCTTTTCTCATCAATCTCGGTGTAAAGGTGCTCTTCTTTGATCAGGTCGTTAAGGTGGATTATTTTCCAGTGTCTTTTTCTTTCAAGAAATTTACTTACTGAGGTTTTTCCAGTACCCGGCGTACCGGTGAGTCCTATTAACATGGAGAAAAGAATGGATTTATATCAATTATATACTTAATGCAGCCCTAAAAGAACAACCTGATAAAACTATTACTGATTATACTCAGGTCTGTTTTCTTTTGCTTTTTCAAGCCCGACAGTCTAACCTGATATTTTTTAGTGGCTTTCCTAAAGTTTGGTGAAAACAATAAAATGAGTGTCTTTAAAGACGAATTTGAAAATCATTAGGCATCTCTTGTCGTGATTTCGGAAGAGGGGTAATTTATTGGAATTATCGACAGGGAACGGCACAAAATGGGCTTAAGGATGCTGATTATAGCGAGCTAAACACATACGCATAAACAAAGCATCTACTGGACGGTGTACACATTAGGCACGAAAGAGAAAGCTGAGTTTGTAAAACCAATCACGAACGTGGGTAAATAGGAATCCTTAATAGATTACAGGGCCACCGGTAAAACCGATGGCTTGCTGTTAAAATTATCTATTTTCCGGATTTGGAGGCTTTTTGTTCATTTCCAATTGGAAAGACCAATCACTTCAATGGTGCCTGAATGATGCCTGTACCCACATCATCCTCTTCGCTGCCTGGAGCTAGAGAGTCAAAGGTGCCGCTAGCAATAAGTTGCGCCATCAGGCTCACGTTATTTATCCTCCCGGTCAATTTCAGTTGACGCTGTGCCCACAGGGCAGCAATACCCGCAGCGTGAGGTGTCGCCATGCTGGTTCCACTCATGCTGACAAGGCCACCCGTGCCTGCTTCGGCAGATATGATCTTAACGCCGGGGGCGGCAATGTTCACCTGATTATTTGAAAATTCGGCAACTGTACAGCCCTTGTCGGATTTATTCAGTGCGCCAACGGCAACGATGCCTGTGGCGGCAGCGGGAGGGGAGACCGCAATTTCGTATTTAGGCCGATTGCTTTCGTTACCGCTTGCGGAAACGATGATTGCAGATTGCCCGAACGGTCCTGACGCTGCTACAACGCGGGCTAACTCGGTGAACAGGTTGACGTTTGCACGGTACTCTTCCAGCGCCTGGGATGTTGCTGGGTTAATGTCCATGCCTTCTTCATGTACCAGATAATCCACGTAACCCGGAAAATCAATGCCTAGGGACATGGAAATATTTTTTCAAAGTCCCAACAACAGGATAATCTTTAAATATTTCAGGGCCATGTGGTGCCTCGTCCATTTCTTCAGTGAGATCCTTCCCTGCATCGTGGAGCCCCTGATGGGTGCCGTCTTCCCATAGATAACTGTCTGAGACGTCATATACCTGGCCTTGATAGGCAACATATATCTTCCCATTTTTACCTTTGTATTCTGCAAGTTCTTCAAGTGTGTATTCTTTCATTTCCATACCTCATTCTGATTTTTATAATTCGCTTGATTGTTGCTGCAGTTTCAACTACAATCAGACATTTAACATTTTTAACATTTCATTAATTTCCGTAGTCGGAAGCTGGCACTCATAGTTCTGGCAGATATAAGCAGTAGCTTTTCCTTCTATAGGAACCTGCATTTTCGTATATGTTGCCAGATTTGTAATTTCGGGGTCCTTTCCTTCTGGCCTGAATACCAGCACTTTATTCGGAATAAAATAAGTCCAGAGCTCTTCAAGCATATGTTCTGTATCCGCAGCTTCATGTTTCCCGGCGATTACGACTTCATATGCAGGACCCAACCCAAAGTCAAGAGCTGACATAAACTGGGTATATCCGGATGGTATTTTTCTTATCAGCTTTGAAAAAGCGCGTTCCAGCCCCCCAGCTGTGTCTTCCAGTTCGGGATTTGCAGTCATTCTGGAAAGCCGGAGAAGGTTCAACATCTCAATGGAATTTCCGGACGGTATGGCTGCATCTGTAAATTCTTTTTTCCTGAAGATAAGCGATTCGCTGTCATCGGCAGTAAAGAAGAGCCCCCCGTGCACAGGATCCCAGAAGTGCTCAAGAAGTTCCCTGTTAAGGCAAAGACCTGCTTTGAGATAGCGCAATTCGAATCCGGCCTCGTAAAGCTCAAGGAGTCCATGGATCAGGAAAGCATAGTCATCGGCAGTTCCGGAAATGCCAGCTACTCCATCTCTATAACGATGAAGTAATCGCTTATCGGGACTGTAAAGGTTCTTGAGAATAAAATTTGCGGCTTTTTCTGCAGCCTTCAGATACTTTTCCTCGCCAAAAGTCTGGAAACCTTTTGCAAGAGCTGCAATCATAAGCCCATTCCAGTCGGTCAAAACTTTATCGTCTCTTGCTGGTCTTTTACGCTCGTTTCGGGCTGCCAGGAGCTTTTCTTTAGCCATTTTTACCCGTTTCTCGATTTCGTCAGCCGGAATTTTCAATTCGGTAGCAAGGGCTCCCATAGATAGAGGCATATGAAGGAGGTTACTTCCGGTCTTTTTACCCCTGATTTCTTCTTCAAAATTACCTCCTTCCTTCAGATTGAACACTTTTGTGATCAGTTCGGACTCCTCAGGGCTAAGAACATTCCTGATCTCTTCCAGAGTCCAGAGATAATATGTTCCTTCTTCTCCATCGATATCTGCATCTTCTCCACAGTAAAATCCACCTTCCGGAGATGTCAGATCTCTTAAAACGTAATCAAGGATTCCCTCTGCCGTTTCTTTATATAGCTTTTTTCCGGTAACCTGATAGGCTTCTGTATATGCGGCTGCGATAAGAGCCTGGTCGTACAGCATTTTTTCAAAATGAGGGACAATCCACATGTTGTCTGTGGAGTAGCGGTGGAAACCCGAACCCAGATGATCATGGATACCTCCTCTGTACATATTATCCAGGGTATATTCTACCATATGGAGGGCTTCCGGGTTCCCGCTACGCCTCCAGAAGCGGAGCAAAAAGAAAATTTTGTGCGGAGTAGGAAATTTTGGAGCTCTTTCAAAGCCGCCGTATTCTCTGTCAAACGAACTCAGCAGTTCGTCATAAGCTTCCTCCATTATTGCTTCCCCGATTCCCTCTCCTGCAGACTCTGAGATCATATTCTGGATAGTAGATGTAATTTTGTCCGCGGAATCAAGCACTTCTTCATGCTGCCTGTCCCAGATTTCCTCTATCCTGGGTACAAGTTCGAGCATTCCTGTCTGGCTAAAACGGGATTTTTTCGGAATATAAGTTCCTGCAAAAAATGGCTTCCTGTCCGGAGTCATTATAATATTAAGCGGCCAGCCGCCTCTTCCAAGGATAATCTGGCAGACCGTCATGTAAATATTGTCAATGTCTGGCCGTTCCTCCCGGTCTACTTTTATGCAAACAAAAGCCCTGTTCATGAGTGCTGCTACTTCTTTATCCTCAAAAGATTCGTGTGCCATTACATGGCACCAGTGGCAGGTAGAGTAACCGATTGAGAGAAAAATAGGTTTATTTTCTTTCCTTGCTTTTTCAAAAGCCTTTTCTCCCCAGGGATACCAGTCCACAGGATTATAGGCATGCTGAAGAAGATATGGGCTCTTTTCATTGATCAGGCGGTTAGACTTTCTCTGTTCTTTTCCCAGTCGAATCCCTCCAGCTTTTCTTCAGGCTTCGAATTCTTGCCAGGCAAGTATTCCGCTTTTCAGGACTTCCACTTTCCCGAAACTTTCCGTGGTCTGGATACTGGAAGCTGTTATCGACCGCACGCCTGAAAGACGTAAAGTGACGATTTCTCTGTCTCTCATGCTCTCAAATTTCAGTAACTTTAAATAATTCTGAAAATGGTCCCGTACCAAGCCTACAGGTATGAAGCTTTCCGATTTTCCTGCCTTCTGAACACAGACCCTGCAGGGATGTGAATTTAACTCATTAATAATATCCATTCTAATTCCCCCCAACTAAACTCCCCAGATATTTAATTCTAAACAAATGGCCAACCTTGCAACGGATTCGTTTATCTCCGGATATAGTGGTAACTTTTTCTCAAGCTTCTGATGAGCCCTGAAAACTGAAAAACTAGGTACAGCCAAATTTCCCCACTTTAAATAATCATCTCCTGAATATCAATATATCGGTATTTTGGCTGATAGTTTTTCTATATGGTTAAAAACTAGATAGGCAATTTTAGAAGCAATATGGGCAGGATACTTCCAGTTCATAAACATTTATTTCTTTTAATTTTGATATTCCTGCACGTTACTTTACAAAAAACAATTTATTGAACTTGGACAGCGTTATTTCGATGCCATTTATCTAAAGCTGTAATTTACAGAATAACTCAGGAGATTCCCTGCTTTTTTACTGGCTGAAGCTGCCCAAGGTCTTCTCGTTTTTCCCCATGATTCCCCATTTCCAGAAAGTTTTCAACTTTTGAAACTCTATATGACTGCTCCTGCTTTTTTTCGGCTTTGCGAGCCTGATATATCCTGATAGAGCGAAGAAGATCGATTTTTCTGAATTCTGGCCAGAAGGGAGCACAGAAGTAAGTTGCACATTCACTTCCATTAGCCTGCCAGGGAAGGAAATTTGAAACCCTCTCATCGCCGCCAGTGCGGATGACAAGATCCACATTCGGAACAGAAACTCCTGGGGCAGGATAGAGATGTTTTGAAATAAGGTTTTCATCCACCTCTTCAAGGGAAAGTTTCCCGGTCGAAATACAGCCTGCAATGTCCCGGACAGCCTGTATGATATCTTGCCTGCCTCCATAAGCAATGGCAACATTCAGGTGAAATTTCCTGTAATTTCCTGTAGCTCCTTCGATCTTCTCAATTGACTCATTCAGGAAAGCAGGTAATTTTGACCTGTCTCCTATGACGCGGACTTGCATCTCTTTTTCATGCGTCCTTGGGTCGGAATAAATTTTCAGGAATTTCTCGTTGATAAGATTGAAGAGACCGTCAACTTCTTCTTCGGAACGCTGGAAATTTTCCGTAGAAAAGGCATAAAGAGTAAGCTGTTTTACTCCGATTTCATAACACCATTCAATCACCCTTTCGGTAACTTCTGCTCCCATATCATGTCCAAAACTTCGGGCTTTTCCCAGCTGCCCCGCATACCTGCGGTTTCCATCCATAATCACAGCTATATGATGCGGAATTTCCGAATTAAGAATCTCTATTTCGAGTCTCCTCTCATACTCAAGATAGAACATACTGAAGATACGGTTTTTCAAAAAACGAAGTCCCGCCCGGAAGATTCCCCTGTTCCTGAGTACCATTTTTAGATTCTTTATGTGCTTTCCCCCTGAGAATTTCCAGATCTCCGAACTGTCTCTATAGGTTTCTCTCTTAATGAGCTTGATATTTCTCTCGTTCAAGATATTAATATTTCTTTTGCTTAAAAACTCTTCCCACATGAAAAAAATCTTTTTATATATCTTATCCAGTTGCCTTGTTCTTCTATTATGTTTTGCATTGATACAAGCATTTTCGCTTGTGGTTTTCATTGATTTCCATCTATGCTCCGGTATCCAACCCATAAAAAATAGACACAAAGTTTATAAATCCGATTCTTTATAACTTAATTGATTTAGTGGGTTATTTAGTGTTAATATCTAATAACCTTAAATTCATTTTTGATAAATTCCGTCAACTCTGCTCTTCAATAGCAAGCAAATACACCTTCATAGTGCCTGATAAAGATTTGAAATGTGCTCAGGTTGTCAAAAACAAGCACTTAAGGGAGCCCCAGAAAGTTTAAAAAAGAGTTCCCTTTGGTTAAAATATAGATCAAAGTGAAATATCAGCAAGTTTACTTGAAAGACAAAATCTAACTTTTAGACAAGACAATAATAGAATCCCAAGGAAAACAATAGGATTTTTAAGGAATCTTCGGTGTCTGCACAATTAGTAAAAAACTGGTATACAATACGAAAGGTATCTTGCCGAATTAGATTTTGGAAGCCTGCAGATTTTTAATCTCTACAATTTTCATTTTAAGTGAATCCAAGCACCCTGAAACAGGATTCAAAGCCTGTAGTCACTCCATCTTCTTCGGCATCTCAGTAGGACAGATAAGCAATTCGAAAATCCTCACCTAAAAACAGACAGCAACAAAAGTGGCTCAGTAATTTTCAAGCACAGAGCCGACAATATTTTTGTAATTCTCTTTCAAGGAATAAACGTTATGATCCCCGGTCACATTTATGCTCAGGATCCCTAGCCTTGTGTTCATAAGCCCGACCATAGCTGACACTCCCCGGTAGCTTACCTCGAAATTTCCTTTATCCAGGTAATCGTAAACTTCACCGGTGGTGAACTTGTCTCCGGTCAGGAAGAGATTGAGCACAACCTTGCGTATCCCGTTTTCATCCCTGCCGAGATACTTTATCAATCTCGCTCTTACTCTTTCTTCCGCAGTTTGCAGTTTCGGACACCTCAGTTAATGATAATTGAATTATATCGATCTAGCATTATATTACTCACTATTCTTCTACGTTATAAAAATGTGCGACCTCAGAGTAGGGGCGCTAAGGAACGAATACCCTATATCCTTATCGTTTATATATTTTAGGATTGCTTTTTTGAATTATTTCTATCATGTATAGATTTAATGCTGACGAAAGAGTTTCAGCATGCTGTTAACGGGTGATAATTTACGTTTCCGACGGATTAAAATTTCCTTAGCTGAATGTTTATGAAAGTTCGCGGATCGTGAATCATGCTGAAAACAGAGGATGTTTATACGACATTTTAGTTTACAAAATTGAGCATAAAAGACAAGGTATATCGCAGGGGAAAGCGGGGACGTCACCATTGGCTTATATCCAGCAATTCCAGAGTAGTTTTTTCCATATCCTTCAAGCCTAGGTAAGAGGCAGGAGTCCTTCTCGATCCTGTCCCTCAGGGCTTCATTCAATAATTCTTCAGTACATGGAAAATATGAATTTATATACAGAAGTACAGTAGATATATATGGACTGCATGCTCAACGAGAATTTAACCATAGCTTTTCCCATTTCTCTTGAAACTATTCCTTACCTGTGGGAACAGAGTGATGTTCTTATTCTTCTTGTTGACCTAGATAATTATGACACATTTAATACGAACTACCTCGACAGGGTAGAGATGGAACACTTCGAAGGTTTACAGACCAGTTATTTCAAGAAACGATACACTGTCTCCAGAACGGTTCTAAAACACATTCTATGCAGTATCCTTAACGAACGGTCTGCCTCCGATATATCTACATATAAAGACGGGCATGGGAGAGTCTTCATCCGTAACCATAATGAACTGTATATTTGTATATCATATACTGCAAGGGCTGTAGCCCTTGCAGTATCAAAGGTCGAGGTTGGTATTGATATCGAGTTTGGAAGGACGCTGAATCTTAAAAATACTTTAAAATACCTGCGAGAAAAACCCTCATTTACGGACGGACCCGTAAGTGAAACTGATCTTTTAAATGAATGGACTTTGAAAGAAGCCTATTGTAAATTTTCGAATAAAAATATGATTTCTAATTTAAACAAAGACCTGGACCTCAGCAATGTCGGCCATTCGAGTTATATTTTAGACAATAAATACATATTTTCTGTCATTACCCGTTCAGATTCGCACATTATCAGTATAAATCGCCTTAAGAAGATCGCTGCAACCGGAACTGAATATTTTCGATAAATCCAATATTAAAAAATCCGGTAAATCTCGGTGAAATCTCATGTATTTATTTCTGTATACTGCAATTTTTTGCATCCTTTAACTACTTTTCTCAACCTTATTTCATGTCCGGGTAAATAAATCGATAACACTATTTTTTTTATGAGGTAGGTAAATTCGTATCATCCGGGTGCGTCAATTGATTTTACTCAAAATTTTCAATTTCTTTCAGTGCTTTTTTGTTAGTGAAAAACCGGCTCAAATTATTTATATAGTTGTATTACGTAATTAGCAGTGGGGATTTCACGTTATTATGGACATATATGTATTATTCACAACCGGTGGTCCGCTAAACGAAAACAAAGGGGATAACATAAATGGAACAGATAATGAATGACATAGTCGATTATTTGAAGGCTAATTCTTTTATGGACAATAACACGAGCTTGAAAGATGATGATTCTCTCACTCAGAATGGAATTATAGATTCAATTGGTCTGCTTGAACTTATGGACTATATTTGTGATAAATATTCTATTGAAATTCCTGAAAATATGTTGACACCGGAAAATTTTGACTCTTTGAAGGGAATTACTAATATGATAACCAAACTGGCGAAGTGAAAATATGCGAATTGATGCGTATATCACAGAATACGCCAGAAATACTCCTCAAAACGTTGTCCTGGAAGAGGGTAAAGACTCGATTACCTACAGCTCTCTTGATATGGATATAAATACGATTGCTTTACCTTTGATGGATTTTAAGCATTGCAGATTTGCGATACTGGCAGAGTCAGGTATACAGTATATAAAAATACTCATGGCGGTATATCGGTCAGTTAACATCGCAATCCCTCTTCCAATAGAATTTCCTAAATTCAGTCTTGAAAGACTCCTTGATGCTGCCCATATCAATAATATCATTACAACCGATATGCAGTATTCAAGATTTGGGGAGGATTTTTTTGAGCGTTTCGGAACAGTAGTTGTTGTTTCCAATGATACATCCTTGGAGGTTCTGCATAAGAGGATTGGAAATGAGTCAAATAATCCGGAACTGCAGCTGGTTCTATACACTTCCGGCACAACAGGCACTCCAAAAGGAGTAATGTTAAGTGACAGAAACCTGGTAGCAAACGCGGAGTCAATAATTGAGGTACTTCGGATAACCTCCAGGGATAAAGCAGCACTGGTAATATCCCCACATCACGCTTTTGGAAATTCAATAATTAATTCCCACCTGATGGCTGGTGGCTCCATCAGAATTGGAAACATGAATTTTATAGACTCGGTTTTCAACCTTATAGGAACAGGCGTATCCATATTCTATGGGGTGCCCAGTACTTACCGTATACTCCTGAGGTATCCAGATAGATTCAAAAAAGCTTTTACTAACGTCAGAACCGCTGCCTCTGCGGGAGGAGGTATGGATCGGGCCATTGTAAAAGATATTAGGGAGTTCGCTCCGTATCTAGAAATTCTACCGATGTATGGGCAGACTGAAGCCACAGCAAGGCTTGCCTACCTGCCAGCAGAAGATGTGGATAAGTTCATTGACACTATAGGAAAAGCAATTCCTGGGGTCACGCTGGATGTCTTAGATTCCGAGTCCAGGCCAGTAGAGCCTAACATAGCGGGCGAACTGGTTGCCATGGGAGATAATATTCTGTTAGGCTACCTGGATGATGAAATTGCTACCGAGAAAAGAGTAATAAACGGATGGCTGCATACCGGCGACCTCGCACAGAAATTGCCCAATGGATATATCAGACTGCTGGGGCGCAAGGACGATCTTATTAAAATCGGTGATCATCGAGTGAACCCGAGAGAAATTGAGAGAAATATAGAGGAAAATAACGAGGTCTCGAAGGTTTTTGTTGTACCTGTACACCACGAGCTCATGGGAACCGCGATTAGCCTCCTGGTTATACCTGCAGAAGGAACAAAAATAGAAAATTTGTTTGCATTCTGCAGGAAGAGCTTGCCAGGTTACCTGTGCCCAAGAGAAATACTATTCATCGATCATCTGCCCTTGAGCGAGAACGGGAAAATATCCAATCGATCTATCATAGAGGAATACCAACATGTCAAAGCTAGTATGTAAAAAGTGTATTCTGGACTCTGACATTCCAGGCATACAGATTAATGAGGACAGTGGTCTCTGTCATTTCTGCGAGACATATGCTCCCCTTTCTTTACAGGAAAAAAATGAATATCTGGCCAAAATTGAAGAACTTTTTGAACAATACAGGGGAAAGGGTAAATACGACGTTATTTATGCACTTTCCGGTGGGAAAGATTCGTCATATACGCTTTATAAACTCAAAAAAGACTATCCTTTCCTTAAAATACTGGCTGTGCAGTTCGATAATGGGTTCACTTCCGAAGGTGCAATAACAAACGCAAAAAAGATGTGCGATATCACAGGATGCGATTATTATCAGCTGACAATGGAAAAGGAAATACTCTACGATACATTCCGGAAAGCCGCAGAGTCTCACGACGCATTTCCAAAGTTTGCTAAATACCGTGCTAGTGATATATGCAATGTCTGTATCACTATCATTAAACAGAAGCTGATAGAACAGGCAATTATTCAGAAAGCACCTTTTATTGTATTTGCTTTCACAGCCGGCCAGTCCCCAAATCCCATAATTAATCTTTCACCTAATTTTATACAGTGGTCCAGGAACCTGTTTAAGAAACAGCTTGAAAAAATAGGCGTCGACGATGAAGATGAGTTATTCCTTCTAAAAAGTAAGGTTATTGAAAATATGGGAAAAACCGCTCTAAGTATCCTGCACCCACTGTGTCTATGGGAATATAGCGAAGATAAAGTGCTGGACACACTTCTGGAAATCGGATGGGAACAACCTGGCATCGATGACAGTAATTCAACCAATTGTACATTGAACTCTTTTGCCTGCTATAACCACCTGGAAAAATACGGATTCCACCCATACGCCTTTGATACAGCAGGGCTTGTACGAAGCGGAGAAATGTCGAGGGAAGAGGGACTTGAAAAAATTAACCAGGAGCTGTCACAGCCATTGATAGAAGAAGCTGTAAAGAAGCTCAAATTGGATGTGAAAGGCTATAATAAAATATTAACTGTTACTATTCGATCCTGATGTAAACAATCTAATAATGGGGGAAAAACTATGCAGGTAGTGAAAGAACTGAATGTGCAGATAATGGAAGAACTGAACAGAGACATTGAAAATTTAGCCTTGAATATCAGGGGTTTTATCAAAAATCAGATTGTAGGTTTTAAGAAAAAAGGAGCAGTTTTAGGAGTTTCAGGCGGAATTGATTCAGCTGTAGCTCTTACCCTTTGCGTACAGGAACTTGGAAAGGAAAACGTGTACGGAATCCTTCTTCCTGAAAAAGAATCGGCTCCTTCCAGTAAAACTCTGGGTGCAGAAATCTGCGAAAGCCTGGGTGTGGAATATGAGGAGGTTCCCATATCTCCAATCCTGGAATCACTTAACATTTACGAGAAGAAAGAACAGATCATAAAGAGAACCTGCCCAGAATATGATGCCAGAATACACAAAACGTCACTGGTACTGCCTGATTTCCTTGACCAGGAACTTTTGAACGTTCCTTATATTCGGCTGATAAAAAATGGGGGGACAGTCGCAAAGTATAGGTTGAAGGCAAATGACTATCTGGAACTGATCGGGTTGCAGGGGGTCAAGCAGCGGTCCAGAATGGTAATTCAGTATATGTACGCTGAAAAGATGAATTACGTGGTGTGCGGAACAACCAACAAGACTGAACTGGTCCTCGGGCAGTTCGTAAAATATGGAGATGGAGGTGTAGATCTCGAACCTCTGGCTGACTGTTATAAGACCCAGATCTATGCTCTGGGTAAATACTTGCATATCAATGAAGAGATTATGAGACGCCCTCCAAGTGCTGATACATGGAGCCATTATACGACTGATGAGGAATTCTACTGGCGCATGCCCATACATATCATGGACCAGTTGCTATATTCTCAGGAACATCATTTACCCTCGCAGGTAATTGAAAAGAACACCGGGCTTTCCAGAGATAAGATCGAAAAAGCTCAAAGACACATTAATAGAATAAGAAATACCACCGAATATATTCGGGCTACTCCTCCCGTTTACTATCTTAACAGATAAGCTGCAGGAAGATAAATTCCCGGAGGCAGAGTCGTAATAATCCCAAACCTAAGATTGGAGGAATTATGGCTTTGCCTGAAGCAAAAATTCGGTTATAAACTGCTAAGGAATGATGGAAATTTAATTTCAAGTATTTATGCCCCATATTGTCATTAATGATATTTGAAAGTGCAATTATAGAGCCATTACCAAAGTGAAAACTTGAAGTTATACTTCAACCATTCCTAAATACCTTTCTGGAAGCTTGCTGTCATATGGTGTAATTATTATCAATATAAATTTAATCAGTAGATCAAACGTGTGATTATGAACACTAGGGTTTCGATTGTTCGCTGCAGCGATTACTCGAATGTAAAAGGCGCGATAAGAGAGTCACTCGACCTGATAGGCGGCCTTGAGAAGATTATAGCTCCTGGCAACCGCGTGCTTCTCAAACCCAATGTGCTTGCTATTCGACCGCCAGAGGATGCTGTCACAACTCATCCGGCAGTAGTATCAGCAATGTGTGAACTAGTTTCCGAAGCGGGGGGTGTTCCAGTTATAGGCGACGGTTCCGGCATTGTAAAACCCGGATCTACTACCACTTCTCAGGCTTTTAAGGTGTCGGGCATTGAAGGCGTCGCTTCCAGTTGTGGAGCAGAACTCATTAATTTCGAGACCTCAGGTTTTGTTGAGGTTGACGTTCCGGAAGGCAGGCAGTTTTCGCGTCTTCATATCTCAAGAGCCGTACTTGAGGCAGATGTAATAATTTCGCTTCCAAAGCTCAAGACCCATGAACTCACGCTATATACAGGCGCTGTCAAAAATTTCTTTGGCACTGTGCCTCAGAAAAACCGAAAACAAGCTCACTTCCTGGAAGATCGTGGCCGTTTCGGAGAAGCAGTTGTTGATATATATTCTGTCGTCAAACCTCAGCTTGCAGTTATGGACGGTGTGGTCGGAATGGAAGGGAATGGCCCTTCCAACGGTACACCTGTCTTTGCGGGCGTTATTATGGCAAGTTATGACTGCGTATCCCTGGATATCGTGGCTTCTGAGCTTATAGGACTCGATCCTTTGAAAGTCCCTACAAATAGAGCTGCACTCGCAAGGGGATTCGGAACCGAACATCCCGAGATTATAGGGACGCCTCTGGAAAAAGTAAAGGTCGGGTTCAAAAGACCCGAAGGCGGAATCACTGCTTACATACCATCTTTTCTTATGAGAATCCTTCGAAGGCAGTTAGCTGTAAAACCTATTATCAATACTTCAAACTGTGCGCTTTGCAAAGCATGTGTTTCGAACTGTTCGGTACATGCCATTGAAGAAGCAGGCGGGAAACTCAAAATTAGTGAGGAAAAATGCATTCAATGTTATTGCTGCCGTGAACTTTGCCCTAATGACGCGGTAGAATTAAAAAAATCACTGCTTCTAAAGCTTGTAACCCGAAGTAAAAGTTAATAGAAGAGTCGTCTGGAAGTTCGTGTATCAGCATACTGGAAATTAGCGTATTAAGTATACTGGAAACTAATTTGTTAGGAGATTACCAGCATCAAGATTATTAATACATGAACTATCGGAATATATTTATTAGTTAAAGCGCAATGAAAAATAAGTACAAAATAATTTAACAGTAAAATGGGGGGCATTAGCATGACTACTGTAGTATCTAATAGAGATCAAGTAACCTTTGGCGAAATTGCGGACCATTACCACAGTAATAAACTCCTGTTTCTCATGAAGTATTTTAAAAACTGGATTCTGGAACGTCTTGCCTCAAGCATTCCTGTTCCTTCCTGGAGGGCAAAATTGCACAGGATGCGGGGTGTAAATATCGGGCAGAATGTATATGTCGGCTATAACGTGGTTTTTGATAGGATTCACCCTGAATTAATTACGGTAGGGGATTATGCTGAAATCGGCGATCTGTGCATACTATCTGCTCATACGAGAGGGAGTTTGACTACAAGACAGGCGTATCCGAGAACTATGGCTCCCATAAAAATCGGACGCGGAGTTTGTGTAAATCCGGGGTGTATAATTACGCAGGGTGTCGAAATCGGGGAAAACTCAATAATAGGCATCGGATCCGTAGTTAACCGTGATATTTCTCCAAATAGTCTTGCTCTGGGCTATCCTGCCAAGGTAATTAAAAAACTTGAAGGTGTAGGTGAACTTAAAACCTGATTTTAACACCTTCACTGTTTTATTTTTTGGGTTTGTATTTGAATTCAAAACCGTATTTACTCAGGGCAAACAGTGTCATCATTATTACGGAGCAAATGAAAAAAACCGATACAAAAGATGCTGTCAGGTAATGAAAGAGCCCGGTTCCCCGAAAACTCACATCCATCATTGAGAATACACTGATACTTTTATTGTATACCGGATAAAAATACTCACAGCCGCCTTCACTAATATCATCCAGCAATAGATGCGAAATGAAAGCAGCCTCTGCAAAAAGGCCAAGATATAATGCCCTGCTAACTTTCCTGTATATAGCATATCCTGCAATTATCCCTAACAGGATTGCAGGAAAACTGAATAGAAGCGAATGTGTTGGAACCGCGCCAACCCAGCAGTGTTCCATAGTACCATTTACGGGTAGATTGTAAACAATCATGATATCCGGAAGCAAAGCGCACAAACTGCCCACGGACAGCAGCAATAGTAAATGCGTTGAATCCCTGAAAGAGAGTTCCCTTCGAAAAAGTGATCTGACAGCAGCATAGACTGCTACTGCATTGATACAGAACACAAAGAATAGCACATGTACAACCGGATAGGGCATAAGAAAACACTTATAATTTTTCTAAAAGTAAAATTTTTTAACTTCAAAAATAGAGTTGTTTCCAAACTATTTAATATTTCTTACAAACATTTCATGGGGAAATATCATATAACCAATTTGATAAAGTTAAAAAGTATCTGATAAATTCAGGAAGGGTTTTTCTTGCCAGCTTATTTGCATTGGGCACTGCTTTAAAGAGGGGTCAATTCGACAACAAGCCCACCTTCAAATGGATATCTTTCAATGATGAGAAGCCTGGATCCAGAGGGTTCCAATTCGTCTTTAATACCTTCTTTTAACTCTTCAAGTACCCACCAGGCTATTTCGATTTTCCCGTCTTTCACTTCAAACAATTCTGATGGGATTTCCATGCTCTGGATAGTTTCTTCTGCAAGTTCCTGGTTCCCCCCTTCAATTACTCCATATACGAGAGTGCCGTCTTCCGTGACTTCATCAAACTCTCTAGCCGTATTTTTTGCAATCCGCTGAAACCTTTTGCGGAGCTGAACTGCATCCTTGTATGTTGAGGAGCAAAAATGCGTTCTTTTACATGCCGAGAATGCAATCTCTGCGTATTTACAGGACCCGACAGCTGCGCTGGATGTGTCTGACTCAAGGCAAAAGCCGTTTTTCAGGAGAGCTTTTGAGTTATTATCGGAAAACTCCAGTTCATTCAGGTTAAGGAAAACTCCCATTTCTTCTGCAAAAGCTGCAACATTTTCCGCTCCTTCAAGAGCAGGAATCTCAATTCCGACTTCCATTCCCAGCTCTTTTGCATTCTGCAAGGCATCTGAATACGGACTGTGCTTGAGGTTTTTCCAGATTTCCTGTGGCGGGTGCAAACGGATTTCGTCAAGGCCTGCATCTGCGAGTTTTTCAAGGGACTGCCTATCAGGAGCCAGAGAAGTATAGAGATGGATGTGGTGTTTTTTTCCGAAAGAAGCCTTGAGAATTCGGATATAGTGCAGGACCCTTTCTATTTTCAGGAGGGGCTCTCCGCCTGTTATCCCTGTCCCCAGAGCATCCATAAGCTCAGCTTCCTCCAGTAAATCCTCATCGTCTTTTATAGATCTTTCATTTGCAAAAACAAGGTCTTTTCCACGCCTCTCATCTGAAAGCGGGCAGTAAAAACAGCTTTTAGGACAGAGGCCTGTTACAAAGAGTACCATTTTCGCCCCTTCCTGGCAGAGCCTGCAGCCTTCAGAAAGGTAGCTATAAAAAGAACCAGTCTCATCTTCAGTGAACTTTTCCATACCTGAACCTGCATATTCCTTTTTTATATATAAGGTTTGTTTTCAGGTCCCAATGCACTTAACATTAAAATAACTTTATGAAAAAGGAATTTTTCCTATCTGGAAACTGATATATCCTTAAGGTGCCAAAAGTTCATTGATGTCAGAAAAAACCGGATACGTTGTAGTTTTCGGCTGTAAAAGGTGCGGAAAATGCAAAGATGTATGTCCTGTGGACGCAATTTACGAGGAAAACGAGCTTGCAAAAATAGACCCGAAAAAATGTACTCTTTGTATGAAATGCATAGATGAGTGCACGAACAGATCCATTATCTACATGGAATAAGGTGTTAATATGAAAAAAATTCCGGTTGATGTGGAAGAAATTCCGGTTCAGGGAAAAATTATAGATATTACAACCCCGATTTCCCCTTTTACACGGATTTTTCCAGGGGACCCTATACCTGCAATTGAGAGAATCTGTACTCTTGAAAAGGATGGCTGTGCAGTATCCAGATTAAGTTTCGGAAGCCATACCGGTACTCACGTTGATGCTCCTTCTCATATCCTGAATAAAGGCATGACTGTTGACAAACTGGAACTCAAAAACCTCATGGGCATGGCACTTATCCTCGATTTTTCATCACTGTCAGGTGCACTTACCGCCGAGATTCTTGAAAAGGCCTTCCAGAATGCAGAAGTTCCTGGTAATATCTCAATACTCCTTCTGAAAACAGAAAGTTTTTCCCGAAAACGAAAAGGCGCAGGTAATGTTAGTTCTCCAGGCCGGGAATTTGGTTCTCATAGCATGGAATCCGGGGACGAGGAATTTGATCCCGCATACCTTGACGAAAGCGGAGCGGCATGGATTGTCGGAAAAGGATTCAAGGTTATCGGAATTGACGGCTTTTCAGTAGATGATCTTTATTCCGAAAGCCTGCCTGCTCACCATGTACTTCTTTTGGGTAACGTGAACATAGTAGAATGCCTTGAACTCGGCTCGGTAGAAGCCGGAACCTATTTCTTCCTGTGCCTGCCCCTGAAAATTGAGGGTTGTGACGGTGCGCCTGCAAGAGTCTTATTAATTTCTTATTCCTGATTTCTTATTCCTGATTTCCTATTCTTGATTTCCTATTCTTGATTTTCTTTTCTTGATTTTCTTTTCTTGATTTTCTATTCCTGATTTCCTATTCCTGATTTCTTATTTCTTGTTCCTGATTTCCTGCCCTCGGTTCTTATTTCTGATTTTTTGCCGTTGATTTCGTATCCCTTAACTTTTTACTGTTTTTCAGAAGTGAGACATGGTATATTTTATCCCATTCTGAGTGACCATCTCAAATATGAACTCTCCTGAAACCGGGTACTCTATTACCACTCCCGCTTTTTCAAGAGATAACTGTGTTTGATTCGTCTCCCGGCTTTCCTCAGGTGTCCATCTTCCTTCTGAATCAAGCTCGCCTTTTATAAAATGAACCGGTTTTCCTTCAAGAAACAATCTTTTTTTAACTCCGTTTTTATACTGGTAGATAATGATATTGTTTTCGAGTGTCCACTCAGAGTCGTTCAGTTGCCCATTACATTCGGGGTCAGGGTCCACTCCGAAACTAATGTACCTTACTGAAGCAGGAAGGGAAAATTTGAGAATACACATAGTCCCTTCCGGACTGTAGATCTCAGCAGAGTCTCGGGCATATCCTTCCTGGATTGAGATAATCGACAGGGAAGCGGCTTCTGCCTGGGATTTAATTTGCGCATCTCCAAGAACAGGACCTGCTGTATTCCATGCCTGAGCCACCAGAATTAAAACTGCCGCAAGTAACCCGAGATATACAACGAGTTTTAGCGGGATAGTATCTGCAGCCGCGGTGTCGGAGACGAGATCTCTCATATAATGATTAACATGCGGTACACAATAAAAAATTTTACTCCTTATGTTAACAGATCACTTTTGAGAACCACAAACTGAAGGGAAACTTGAAGGATAAAGAACAGACTAAAGCATAAATAACAGATTACTTAAGGATAAATAAGAGATTAAGTTGAAGGAAAGCTTGAATAAAGAGTAGATTAAAGAATAAAAGAAACAGAGGATACAAGAAAGACTGGAGAATACCTGGAGGTCTTGGGATAGAAGAATTTGACGAAAACCTGCTCTGCATACCTTTTTCGGAAGAACAGCTTGCTGAAATAAAGAAGTATGCAGCCATGAATGATATGGAAGTTGAAGAATTCATAAAAAGCGTTTGCCTGACTCACTGTCTTCAGCAAATGGAATCCCTCTACGGGCAGGGTCCAGAAGCGCCTGAAGCCGCAGGAGGGGCTGAAAAGCCAGAAAGTTGGCAGAAAATAGAACCAAAGAAAGTTGAAGTTAAAAAAATCGAAATGAAAGGTAAGACTACCTCAAAAGATCTGCTTGAAGGGCCTCTCATCCTGGATCAGCAGTGCATAATAGATTTATTTTCAATCAAACGACGGTTCTGCAATACTTCGAATGACAAGATTATTACTGTCTCTCTGAAACTGGGCCTGAATCAGCTCAGTGTGGCCCTTGATATGCTCGAGCACAAACTGGAAGAGTGAATAAGCGGAAAAAGAGGAGAAGTTGTTTAAGTAGCTCTTTGCAGGCAGTTTTTCTGCGGATGCAGGTCTATTAAGTCTCACTGTCAGGGCTCAAGTTTACCCTTAAACCATTCCAGAAAGCTGTCAATAGCCCTGCGTCGATGGGAAACCTTGTTTTTCTCGGCATCTCCGAGTTCCCCGAAGGTCATGCCCTGGTATTCGAAGATAGGATCGTACCCAAAACCACCTGTGCCTCGTTCTTCATAGGATATATTTCCTTCAACAATACCAGGGAAAATCAGAGGCTCTTCTCCGGGCTCGCAGTATCCGATTACCGTCTTAAAATACGCTGTCCTGTCTGCTTCTCCTTCCATGAGCTTGAGCACTTTCGGGTTTCCTAGTTTGTCCTCGACAAAACGAGAGTAAGGGCCTGGAAAGCCATTTAAAGCTTTTATGAAGATTCCGGAGTCATCTACCATTACAGGCATATTGAGTTTGTTTGCAACATGCTTTGCTCCATAGGCTGCAATTGGTTCAAGTTCGTCCTCCTGAAGTTCGGGGTAGCCGTTTTTGTTCTGGACTACCTCAATTCCGAAAGTTTTAAGGATATCTCTTACCTCGGCAAACTTGCCTTTATTTCCCGTAACAAACACGATCTTATGCATAGCGAGCTCTCTTTTTTATCTCTTCAACGCGCTTGAGTACATCCTCTGAATCTATAAAAGTACTTTGATACCCTTTTTTGAAAGCTTCTATAAGGGCTTCATGATCACGGTGTGTACTCTCAAAGGTCTGGAAAAGCACATGGACATCCACACCTCTGGCTTCCAGGCCTTTATCAAAATAAGCAAGCCCGAAGTCAAGGAGATAAAGTCTCTTGCCTGCAAGCAGAAGATTTGAAGTTGTCAGGTCTCCGTGTACTATGCCCGAACTGTGGAGTCTTCCAACAAGTTCTCCCACCTTTTCGGATATTTCAGGGATAATCAGATATTTTATGGGAACCCCATCGATATACTGCATTTTGAGCTTGAAATCTTCCACATCGTAGATAATCGGCGTGGAGACCCCACTGCGCCGGGCTTCAGACATCAGGCGGGCTTCGGTCCTGTTTCTTTCTGTCCTGATCTTCTCGTCGATCTCTTTATGCCTGTAAGCTTTCGGGACTCTTTCCTTAATAAGAACCTTCTTTCCTTCAGGTCCTTCTTCCAGGTAAACAACAGCTTCAGCCCCGTTATCCAGCATTTCTCCAATCCTGAGTGAACTTTCAGGGGAGATCTCAGGGACTTTTTTCATTTCTTCTTCCCTGATCCAGGTTACTTTTACATCGTCAGTTCTGAAACTCGGGTTTACGCGGGACTCTTCAAGCGAGATAATATTTCCTGACTTATACATCAGAAGCCCTGTGTATGCAATCATTGTCCCGTTATCTCCCATGAAGCGTTTTTCGGGCACATAGAACTTTGCGTCTCTGGCTTCGCACATATCGTTTAGCATCTCCCGAAGCCTTGTGTTTGCCCCGACTCCTCCTGCCAGCAGAACTTCTTTTTTTCCTGTGTGGGCAAGGGCGCGTTCTGCAACCTCAACAACCATTGCAAAAGCTGTTTCCTGGTAAGAATAGCAGACATCCTCAAGAGAAGCTTTTTTCAGGGCTTCGCTGGCTGCCGTGGAAAGCCCGGAAAAGGAAAGATCCATGCCTTTTATCACATAGGGAAGCGGGATATATTTCTTTGCGTTTTTTGCATATGCCTCAATCTTTGGTCCTCCCGGATGCGGCAGACCAGCTCCCCGCGCAAACTTATCAAGGGCGTTTCCAAGCCCTATGTCCAGGGTTTCCCCAAAAACTCTGTACCGCCCTCCCATATAGGAAATAACCTGAGAATTAGCCCCGCTTACGTAAAGAACAACAGGATCCTTTGCAGGTGTTCTCCAGATCCCTATTTCGATATGTGCGATGCAATGGTTGACCCCTATCAGGGGGACGCCCAGGGATATGGAAAGCATTCTGGCTGCAGTTGCAACCGTCCTCAGGCACGGCCCAAGCCCCGGTCCCTGGGAAAAAGCTATTCCGTCAATCTCTGAAGGCTCTACTCCCTTTTCTTTTGCCGCTGCAAGGAGCCTTTTGATAACGCTGGCTGCGTATTTTGCATGGTGCTGGGCTGCTTCCCTGGGGTGAATCCCTCCGGTCTCGGGTTTGTAGGTCTCTGTGGCCTCGGCAATAATCTCGGTTTCGGTCACGATTGCGGCACTCAGGTTCCAGGCAGTGCCTTCGATTCCAAGGATGAACGTGTTTTTCAAGGCTTACGGTCTCCTTCCAGTCCTTTTTGCTGTCACTGCCTCGATAATACCGGAGAGAACTTATATACGTTTGCATCCCGAGTTGCGCTTCGGGAGCACGCGGTCCGTTTCACTCGCTTCGCTCGCTCAAGCGGACTAATCTATGGGACAGAAATTTCCGTGTCTTTCCGCGCCGTCGGTTTTTTTTCCGTTATTAATAAAATATAATGAGTTTGGTCAGAAACATTGTATTCTTGAGTATATTCATGCTTTTCTATGTTTTTTATGAAGAAAATAGGCTTATTCTGAAGTACTTAGTTGTCTTATTTATCCTCACAGGTCTGTCTCAATTGCCATTCTATTTCTTATGAAAAATCATGATTTTTCTGATTTTGCTCCGTCAACCGATAACTTTACAGAATCTAATGAAAAAACATTTAAATATTAGACATTTAACTAGAATTCAATATATCGCTAACGAGTGTGTCTACTTGAAAGAAGATGAAGAGAATAGTATAATTGAATGTAAATTAAAAGAATATGAGGCGGACTTATATAAATTATTAAAAATAGCCTTAGTTGAACTTAAATTAATTAACTGGGAAACTGAGAAGCCCATAGTCGAAAGGCCAACTTTCAGAATAAAAAGTGTAGATAGCATTCGTAAAAAAATTTTAAGCAAAGATCATATTAATTTAGAAAACTTTACAATTGAAATGAAAGACATACTCGGAATTCGTGTAATTTGCCGTAATCTATCCAGTTTAGAGAATGTCTATCAAGTACTTCTTAACTCAAAAGAGATTAAATTTATCGAAAATATGGAAAAAAGATGGATAGAAGAATCAGACAATGGATATCGTGGAATACATTTAGTTTTTACAGCAAAAGCCGGAACTTTATGCAACTCTGAACTAAAAGGTGAAATTCAACTGCGAACAATTGCTCAACATTATTGGGCAACTTTTTCTCATCATGATATATAAAGAACGGCCAACTCTTTTATATAGTGAAGATATGCGCATAAAAAATCTCAGTGATTATTTGTATTTCATCGATAAAGAGTTAGATAGCCTCGGATTTGATATAAAATCTGATCCGTTTGCAATCAACCAGAAAACGCTTTATTCATTATTTCAAAATCTTGGGAAAAACATTCGCAATAAAGATACGGAAATTTTCTTGGATATGATAAGCGAGTCTATAAAAAAGTAAACGGTAACCTAGATATAGATAGATTTGGAAATAGAAATATACTACGTATTAATGAAGCACTCATTTCCGAGAAAAATAAAAAGGGAATAGATTTGTCTGGGATTAGAGAATGGACTAATATTCTGTATAACTTCGTTTTTGAAAGAGATGCAAATGAGATCGAGATGATTTTCTGTCGACTATATGCTTATTTTGAAGGATTTTACTGGCCAAAGCGTCGTTTATTTGAATATATTAAGTTTGAAGACAGAATACTGGAACAATCTGCTTGGGAGTAATTCAACTAAAAATTTAGTTACCTTATTGGAAGCAGTCATTTACGAAAATATAGAAAAGCATAGCTATTATCATAGTAATTTCGAAAATCGAGAGAAAGAACCTTTCTTTAGCATATATAATGATTCCGATCTAATCTGGAACAGAGACGTTGAATCATTATCGAAAGTAGGACTATTAACGATAAAACTCAATAAAAATGTAAAGGTTTATCCTGATACAGATAATTTTTCATATAAAAAGGATACATATCAAATTAAATGCACATCTAAGGGAAGAAACATTTCACTCGAAATAATTGGAAAACTATTCCCTAATAGTTCCAGCTTGAAGTCTATCCTTGATGACCTTGAAACTGAAGATTTTCCCCAACCTAGTTTCCCATACGAAAATCCGTTAGATTGGGGTTTTCCGAAGTATGCTGTAGAAATTCGTCAATTTAATAGAACAGAAATTGAAAAACGATTGAACTTTAATAAAAAAGATTGGTGGACAGACGAGCCGGGGTATTATTAAAGAAATTTATATCACAATTTATTTTATTACTATGGGAGCGCAGAGGGTCATGAATATCCCTACCTTCACAAGCTGTCCGACGATTACTTTAGTAATAATTGAAATCCTCCGTTCTCAATTTAAAGGTCTTTAATGCTTTCTTTTTTTCGTCTTTTTACTCTAAAATTGAATCCTACATTCGGCAAGCCGACATTAAATTTTAAGTATTTTATCTGATGGCTTTTCTTAATCATTGTGTGAATAATTATTTGGTTGAAAACTGGTAAACATATAACCCAAATATTAAGACATATATAAACACTGATAAACACTGATCCGTTTTTGTAATAATGTTTAGTATCAGGGATAATGTGTTTTCCAGCAAAAACGCTATCTTTAAAAACACTAAGAAAAAAATAAATTACCTGCCGAAAGTAGGTTGAATTGTCGGACAGCCTGTTTAGGGTGGGGCGGCCGCTCGCAATTTGATTTAAATGAGAAAGTTTGAAAGGAACAGGGAGTGAGTGAAAGGAACCACAGGAAATTTCCTGCGGTTCGGGTTGAAAAAGAGTTAGATCAGTTCTTGAAGCGGATTACTTCTTGAATTCGGTATAGCCGCACTTTCCGCAGGCAAGGCGGTTTTTGTGGTCGGCAAGGAATGTACCGGGTCCGCATCTGGGACAGAACTGTTTGAGTCTGGTTACGGAGTCGCCCTGGACTTTGTAGTAATCTTTTACTGCCATGTATATGCACCTCTATAAGGCTTAAGCCTCTTCTCCCTCAGGTTTCTGCTCCCGGGGCAGGGTTTCTCTTCAGGACGTATTCCAGTTCTACTTCTTTCATGCGGTTTGCATCTTCGTAGAGTTTGGCATAGCCCTTGCCTTCCTGCATACCGTATTCGGTTTTGATTCTCTGGATTACCAGCAGCTCAAGCGGGGCGTTCAACATTGCAGCGAGTTTATTCCTGATGTCACTTCTGGAAGGAGTCGAACCTTCATATTTCACAATGAAATCCAGTTCCCTTCTGTTTAAAAGTGCATTTTTCTTGTCTTTAAGGATCTTTATGTCCATCTAAAATTCTCCGTATCTTATCCAATTCATAATTCTGATTTTTGCTGATGAGCTTCTCAAAGAGAGTTCTTATTTCCTCTTTTTTCTCCTCAGTGACCTTTACAAAGACCACACCTTCATCGGGCTGTCCGTACAGGACGACAGCACCGAGAGGAGCCAGAAGGATCACAGGAAGGGTTGCCAGGTCCTCTTCTCCCCTTACAAAAATCCGGAGAGGCTTTTCGGAGGCAAACGCTTCACAAAGGGTTTTAATCAACTCATCGGTAATAATCCCTGCAGGGTTGTCCACAGATACTTCTTCGTAGACCTTGTCCATATTCCGGGCTGACACATGCATGGATACCGGTTTCCTTTTGGTGCGGTTATCCACAATACAGATGTCCGGAAAAATGCCGGCTTCGAGCAGGTGGAAGGTAGTAACATCCCCTACGGATATAAGTTTTGTGGGGCCTGTAAGCTCCCCTACAAACTTTTCTATAGTATCCCTGCCCTTCCCCCTGTAGAGTATACCCAGGGGTTTTTTCATAAGTGGGCGAAGTTCTCTCGGAAGCTCGATATGAACACTCAAATCAGCGCACCTTCAGAGCAAATTTATCCGAAATGTCAACTCCAAGTTTTTTTGCTATTTCTGAGCGTTCAGCATCCAGGATAATTACAAGCCCACTCCATTCCTCTGCAAGGTCCGAAGTCCCGCAGATCGGGCAGTTTTGCCCTTCCAGAACTCTCATGCAGTGTCGACATACTTTTTCTGCCATTGTAAATCCTCTTCTTTATTTTCGTTCAGGCAGTTTCTTCAGTTACAACTTCGTGAGGCTGCTTCTTTTTGCGGGCTTCTTCGAGCCACTGCAACTTTCCAAGGGCAGTCTGACGCATGGTAAGGCCTATTTTGCTTTCTTTTGGCTCCCGTTCGTTAATGCTTACAGCAACAACCCGGGCTCTTACATGGTCGCCTTCGGCAATGGACTTGCCTCCGGTTTTTGTCACAAGCCTTGCGTTCTTGGCATCATATGAGATAAAATCATCAGTAATCTGGCTGACGTGAAGCAGTCCATCCATCGGCCCCATTCCTACGAAAACTCCGAAACCGACGGCTTCTACAACTTCACCTTCAATAATTTCCTGGAGCTCAGGCACAAACATTACTGCTTCGAATGTCACATCGTAGTATACTGCCCCGTCTCCTACGAGGATGTGCCCTTCCCCTATCTCGTCGATCTTGCAAATCGCGACGAGGGAACCAAGCTTTTTGTCAACCTGTCCCTCGAGTTTTTCTCTTAACGCGTTTTTAACAGTAGGCATCACTTCTTTCCCTAAAAGGGTAGGAGGGATACGGACCGTATCAACGAGTTTCATCATTTTATACATCTGCTAATCACCCGTAAACACAATCAATTGCAATGCTGCCCGGAAAAATCCTGTGGGTCTTTCAGACAAAGTCCAGTCTGTTTTTCTGGCGCAGGGATACGGTCTGGACCCCTTTTTCGGCAAGCCTGCGCTTCAACCCTATATCATTTGTCAGAACAGCAGCTCCCATCTCTTTTGCCAGCCTGAGAATAACATCATCCGCAGGCCCTGTAGCAGCTATGCGCTCGCACCTGTCCATCATGGATCTGGCAACTTTTGCAGCTGTTCTGTCCGAACCTTTTTCCCGCTTTATGAGTTTTTCTATTTCGAATACTACAGCTTCAGGCACAAAGAATTCGTTAAATCCCAGCCTTTTCAGTTCTTCGAAAATATCCACTCCGAACTGGACAGGGATCATGAACCCGTTAGTATCGATTATAACTTTCAACTCTTTATTACCCCTACTCCAATGAGCCGCCAGCGAGAGTCAATTCTCCTGCTGATAGCAACTCTTGACCCGATGGCTGCGCTGATCGGACGCTTGAGTGCCACCTGTGCTTCATTTTTCCGGGCACTTGTGACCACTCCTACAGTCGTTGCAGTTCCTATGTTGAGCATAAGGGGTTCACTGGTCTTGATTTCGTTGATTTTTTCTTCCCTTGTAACTCCTACAACCCTGTCGAGCAGGTGTAACTCCATGACAAACTGGTGCCTGGTCTCAGGAAGGGTACCTGGTGCGCCTGCAATCTGTCCTGTTAAAGAGTCGCCTTTTGTCAGGGTAGGGTCAAGATAAGTTCCGACAGCCAGAAGCCCTCCTGGTGTTGCTTCTTCTACCTTTGTCGCGCCTGCATAGATAGATGAAACAGTTGTCAGAATGGGAATCCACCTTGTAGTGCCTTCGGTTGTGACCTTAATTCCTGGCCTTATCTCCAGCTCGTCTCCAGGGTGAAGCACTCCTTCTGTCAGGGTGCCTCCGATAACTCCTCCGCGGATTTCGTCGATTGAAGCCCCAGGCCTGTTGATGTCAAAAGAACGCGCAATTAACATGCTGGCAGGCTTGTCCACTTTGTGGACAGGAGCAGGAATCTGGGTTTCCAGAGCATCGATAAGGATATCGATGTTAATGTTCTGCTGAGCCGAGATCGGGATCACAGGTGCGTTTTCTGCAACAGTACCTTTGACAAATTCTTTTATCTGGTGGTAGTGCTCGATAAGGCGCTCTCTGGATACAAGGTCGATCTTGTTTTGCACTATAACAATATTTTCAATGCCTATTATATCCAGGGCCATCAGGTGTTCTTTTGTCTGGGGCTGCGGGCAGTCTTCGTTTGCGGCAATTACCAGTACTGCCCCGTCCATAATTGCGGCTCCTGAGAGCATGGTCGCCATCAGGGTTTCGTGCCCTGGAGCGTCTACAAAAGATACAGTCCTGTGTTCTTCCGTTTTTTCTCCGCAGTTAGGGCAGGTCTTTTCCACAGTGTAACATTGAGGAGCAGGACATTTAGGGCACTTCATGAATGGGGAGTCTGCATACCCCAGCCTGATAGAAATCCCTCTTTTTACTTCTTCACTATGCGTATCTGTCCACACGCCTGATAAGGCTTTAACAAGTGTGGTTTTTCCATGGTCGACATGTCCTACCATGCCGATATTAACACAAGGCTGACTCAAGTTGTAATTTCCTCCAGTAAAGTGAAGCTAATCTGATAAAGCAGGTTTAATCCTAAATATGTACCATAAAAATTTTGCATTGCTTTTTTCCAGCGGGTTCACAGATTCCAACCCTAAACTCATCTGATCCGTGATTTGCAATGTGACTTTAAATTGAAGCGGACTTTTTGCTGGGTGCGGGCTTTAGACCGTAATCCTTCCCGACCCCATCCGTATATTCCGGATCTCCGCAATTGGAAGCCCGGGCAAGTTCTGTTATTAAATTTTTTATCGCTGCTTGAATCTTGCAGATTTCGGCGATACGTTTAAAGTTTACGGTATCCTGCATAATTCATATCTACTAATGCCGGAAAGCCTTAATAAATTTATGTGACGATGGCATCGAGCTTCTCGAGTTCCAGGGCGCGCCTTATCTCAAAGGCAAGCCTTCTTCCAGTGCTCATTGGTCTTCTCCAGAGTGAGTTGCCGTAAGAATGGCCGACTGACATATGCACATTAGTCCCGCCGCCCACTCTTGGGGCCACATCATAAATATAGAAATTAAGGTCTTTGTCCACGCAGGTCTGCAGGCAGAAAGGCCCGATAATACCAGGAGCATAATGTTTCTGAGTGGCTTTTACATACTGTTCTCCCATTTCAAACACTTTCTCGAGAAGGGACTCGCGCAGGGTTGCAGAGTTATGCCCGCAGACCGTGTATTCAGGAGTCAACTGGTGCTCGGCAAGTGCCATTTGCTGCGGGGCAGGAAGCCTTACATGCCCATCAAGGCTGGTCTCAAAACGCCAGTCAATTCCAAGAAGTTCCAGCTTACTCATTTCAGGCTCGATTGGAGAGTAAAACATATCAAGGTTGAACACAGGGCCTATGATATAACGCTCGATTCTGGCGCTTTCAAGGGCTTCGCGTGTAATAACTCCCTGCTTTATGAGGGCTTCGGATTTCTCCAGATATTCCCTGTAACTTGAAGCGGTAAAAAATCCCCTTTCCAGTTTCTTTACAGCATGCGGGAGCTTGACCATTACCAGTTCGTTAATATCCTTCGGGGATTCGATTTTTTCAGGGAAAGGAAGCCCGGCTTTTTCCAGAATCCAGTAATAACTCTGCTGCTCGCTGCGTTCTTCGCTCCGAAGAAGATTCCTGCTTCCCACAAGAGGCACCCTGAAACTCTCTTCTATCTCATCTATACTGCAGTAGGAAGTAAATGAACGGTTAGGGATAAAGAGCACGTTCTCATCAACCAGTTTCTGCTGGTTCTCGGGCAGGAGGATCTCGTTATACTTTTTAAAAACAACGGTATCGTCGACAATTCCCCTCTTTACTCTCCCGTTAGGGTCTCTCTGGGCTCTGAAATATTCGGCATATGTTTTTTCCCTTCCAGCCTGGCAGACAGCAAGAGTCCTGAATTCCTCCTCAACTGCCCCGTCGCAGATATCAAGCCCTGAGTGGGAGGCTATGGTCCCTACTTTTATCTTATCGGCATGCGTATAGTAGTTTTCAACGATTTCCTTAATCTCTTTCCTGTCAATCATATCTGATGTTCCTTGGCTTTGGAAGTATTTCCTTTCAATAAAATGGTGATAGGTATAACTTTTCAAACCTGTTATTCGAGTAGAGATTTCCCGAAGTGCAGGCATGGTGATTATTGCCAGGCGTTATGAAATAGAAGTCCTGATAGGGTTTTTCCCATTAGCGGCTTTACCTATTAAAACCCTTCCTAATATAAGTAATCATTTATATAATGAAGGATAAACCAGAAAAGATCTGGGCCAGAAAAGACATCTGACCTTTTCCGGCGGTTTTGGGGTTATGAGGCTTTTCTTATACGAAACTCAGGATGAGAGGGGTAATAAAAGTCTCAATTATTGCTGCAACGAAAAGAAGAGGCAGAATCCAGCGGAAATAAAACCTGAGCCCGTCCTTAAATTCTCTTTTAATCTGTGTCGGCATGCCTATAAGTGCGGAAAATACCTGGTGTCCGAGTCGGAGCCCTATGCTTGCGGACAGAAAAACCATAGGCAGCTCCACTATCCCGTGAGGGAGAAGGGCAAGGACAATGAAGGGCAGTCCTTTTTGTTGTGCTACGAGATTCGAGATTACTCCCACGATGTATCCGTTAAAGGCGATAAGCAGTATTGAAAGCACCCCCAGCGCCAGCCCGAGTACCAGGGAAAGCAGGCTTACGAAGGCGTTGTTGAGAAAGATCACAAACAGTATATATAAAGAACTCATCTCCTGAAGCGGCCCGAAGCGGGAATTGAAACTTTTCATCAGGTTATCAGCCATATCAGGGGAACTTGCAACTGAGATATAGCCTGCAATCAGGGATGCAAAGAATACAAAAGTTATGACAAGGAAATAAGGCCAGATAAAGTGCACGTATCCGGTAAATCCGGCTTTTTTTGAGTCTCTTCCGCTATCTTTCCAGGCTTCTGCCTCTCCGTTCCCGGTAAAAGAATCTTTGTCCTCTGCACCATATCCCCTATTTTCTATCTCTCCTGCAGGAGTTTCGGTCTGCACTCCCGCTTTTTTCTCCTCCAAATTATAATCTTCCTCTCTTTCCATACTTACCCCCACCAGTGATTTTCATCTCGTTTGGTCTCAATCCGAACTGCAGGCGCCTGCTACATATCGGTTTTGTCTCAGATTCCCAGCATCATCCGGATCGTGTTCCGGGTTGCAGGAGAAAGCCCAAGGATCAAAATAGCCATTTTAATTAGCATTTTCAGATCCCGGGAACGTTCATCATCTTCAAACTGAGTGTCAAGCATATAAAGAACCCCTACAAAGATTATAAGTTTCAATGGATACATAACCAGTGCAGTGCCAGTCAATTCGATAAGATAAGAGGGCACTACATGTTTTTCAAAGTATCCCAGCATATCCACTCCTATGTAAGTTGAAGAAGCATCCATGAGATGGGCCATCAGGATGGAAAGGTTAAGGGGATTGGTAAATATCGAGGATTTGAAATGACGGGCAACAAGGTAAAAAGCAAAGGTCATTCCTGTTCCTGCTCCCAGTACGAATAAGGGGACGTAAGCGGCTACAATATTTTCGAAATGGAGGAGTATAATGAGGTTTGCGAAAAACCATACCAATCCGAAGCTTGCAAAGGCGAGATGAAAATCTTTTACCAGCTTTGCTTTCTGCAGCAGGATGGAAAGCCAGAGGCAGCCTACGGTTATCGCAAAAACCAAAAAGTAAATATTGGGAGTTATGAGAAGATAGGTTAATGGCGGGTGAACTATACCTGCAGGAGAATCCTCAAATACGCGCAGGGAAGAGCCTGCAAGCACGAAAGGTATGACAGAAGCAATAAAGCGCGGTGTGATTTTCACCTTCAGTTTCTCGAGAAGCCTGAAAACCCCGAATAAGCAAATGCCCAGTATTACTGCCCAGGTGAAGGTATTTACAGGATTATACCCTTCGTCACCCTTTATGGGATCAATATAATATGTATTGATAAACTGTGATATATTATCTATTGAAAAACTCATCTTATCACTCATTCAAAATGGCAATATCCTAATACAATTAATACTTACTGTGTATAAGCGAACTTACTTCCTTAATCCAGAAGGTAATATTCTTCTCTAGTGCGCGGTGTTCGTTTTAATGGCAGATATTTCTTTCCGGAAGGTTTTATCTCAATAAAGGCTAACAGTAATAAAGGTTAATACCAATATATTACTTTATTTTTATAATTTTCTATATAATTCTAACGTCATACACACTAATATAATGGTGTAAGCATGAGAATAATGAATGAATTCTGAGCAAAAGAGTTCTGACAGATCAAGCTTGAAATACGTTCCATAATGGAACTGATCAAGAATTAGGTTAGTGAATTCAAGAATTAAGTTAATGAATTAAATTAACATATTAAATTATGTACCGGATATGCTGTAGTCTGCTGATATTCGAAACTTGCCATTGTGAAGTACAATCTGGAGATTGAGCGGTCTTTATAAATATTTATATACATTAATCTACCAGTAAGTAAAATAATCTTCAACGGCTGGATTATGTGTGACTTTTTATGTATGTTCGGGTTTACAGGAGCCAATTTACCATCTATCTTGATCAAATCTTGACGCGGGTATGAAATTGACTATCGACAAAAACAGCGCAAAATGGATGCAGCTTCCCAGAGATGTGCTCATCGGGCATGGCGTACTTGAGGAAGTTGGATATGTCTGCAGGGATCTGAAACTGAAAGGAAATGCGCTGATCGTGGCCGGAAGCACCACGTGGGATATTGCAGGCAGGAGAGTTAGTAACCTCCTTGAGAGTACGGGCAGCAGCGCGGAAGTGGTTCTGACATGCAAAGCTACTATGGAGGAAGTTGAAAAAGTCATGGAAAAAGCCCTTGAAATAGAAGCGACTTTTCTCCTGGGGGTTGGAAGCGGCAGATCTATTGATCTTGCGAAACTTGCTTCTACCCGGCTGGAACTTCCTTTTATCAGCGTGCCTACTGCAGCTTCTCATGACGGCATTGCGTCTTCCCGCGCCTCAATTGTAGACAATGGAAAGAGTACTTCCGTACAGGCACAGGCTCCGATTGCAGTCATAGCAGACACGGAAATTATCTCCTCGGCTCCTTTCCGTTTCCTTGCAGCCGGCTGTGGAGATATAATTTCCAATTACACGGCAGTAATGGACTGGGAACTTGCAAGCAGGCTCAGGAATGAATACTTCGGGGAATATGCTGCAGCCCTCTCCCGTATGGCTGCCCGGGTAATTATCGATTGTGCAGACTCGATAAAGCCTGAGCACGAGAAGTCAGCAAGGCTTGTAGTAAAAGCTCTTGTGTCTAATGGGGTTGCAATGAGTATTGCAGGCTCTTCAAGACCTGCTTCAGGTTCAGAACATATGTTCAGCCACGCCCTTGACAGAATAGCCCCAAAACCCGCGCTCCACGGAGAACAGTGTGGAGTTGGCACGATTATGATGATGTACCTCCACGGGGGAGACTGGCAGGAAATCAGGAACGCCTTAATAAAAATAGGTGCCCCTGTAACTGCAGAAGAACTGGGTATAGAAGATAAATATATAATTGAAGCACTGTTACATGCACACAGCATTCGACCTGATCGTTATACAATTCTCGGGAGCGGCCTTACCCTCTCGGCTGCTGAGAAAGTTGCAAGAATCACAAAGGTCATAAGTTGAAAAGTTATTCTTATTCAGGCTGAAGCAGAAAATCAGTGTTTGTTTAAAGTACAGAGCTTAAGGCTAGAGTTAAGATTCCATTTAATAATTCAATGGCTCATATATATCCGGTTAAAGTTAACGCGGTTAATCCGGAGCCACTTACTTTCCAATTAAAATGTATTATTCCAAATCGAATCCGTGTTGAATTTCAAATTATTATCGGGATAACCTCCAGGCATCCCTGAAAAACTGGGTACATGCCCGAGAAAATCAAATGGAAGAGTTATTATGACAGAAAGCGATACCAAAATAACACTTATCGGATCACGTCTTGCAAGGCAAGGGCTGGAATTCATATTCAAAGGTGAGATGCCTGAGTGCAAGAAATGCCGGCTAAAGAACACCTGCCTCAACCTCGAACCCGGACGCAGGTACAGGGTCGAGAGAATCAGGAACAATGATATCCATGAATGTTTCCTGCATGATAGCGGTGTACTCGCCGTAGATGTTAGCAGGGCTCCGATCCTGACCACAATGGAGTCAAGAAAAGCAGTTGATGGGGCAAGAATCATGTATGAACCTCCAAAGTGCGGCAAGAGGGAATGCGGAGTATATGAGGTCTGCCATCCTGAAGGGCTTTCAAAAGGAGATAAATGCAAAATTGTAGAGGTTCTCGAAAGCCTTGATTCAAAGTGTGAAGCCAACTATTCCCTGAAAAAGGTGAAATTGTCCTGGTAAATGTAAACGAACAGATTTTTGTAATAGTAAGATTGATTATTAATAAATAAAAAAGGTTAGAAGCGGTGTTATAAGTGCCTGAAAAGGAAATGAACCAGGTCCCCTATGAATTTTATACCCTAAAGCGCTGGGAAAACTGGCTCGGACGGGCAAAAGAGAGCGGTTTCCAGATAAAAGAGTCGGAAGAAGAAGCCGGAAAGGAAAGTGCCATATTCGTCAATATGGTTGACGATGTTATCCTTGCCTGCCTGAAATTAACCGCACGCTTTGATAAAGGTATGGTATCCAGAGAAAAAGCTCTGGAGATCCTGGCAGAGATCCGGGATATCGTACTTTCCGAGGTCGAGCCGATTTCCGAAGATGTCGACCTTATGATAGATTCGATCCAGACCTCTCTTATGGGGGCGATTGTCGCCTTTGAATGCTACCTTCTGGGTGACTACGACGAGGAAGCAAATATTGAAGAACTTGCAAAAGCAGCCATTGAGGCTGAAGCCTCGGATAACCTTGAGATTGCCCTCGATTATACTGCACAATGCGGTGCAATCGTGCTCAAAGGGAAAAGCCTGCCTGAAGAGATTATGGCCGACCTTCCATACGGCATTGTTGCAGAATGGCTTGATGGAATTGACTCTATCTCGGCTGCAATGGTGGGAAGCGACAGCTACAAGGAATTTGACGAAGAAGATGAAGAGGACGCTGTCTAAACAATTCCTCTGTAAACAAAGGATCCACTTTCCTATTTTTTCAGGGATGTGGAAGTCCTTTTAAATTTGTAAAATTAAGTCTCAGTTTAGATATTTAACTGATCTCGTTTTTAATATTAATTAATTTAAGTTTAAACATTAAAAATCTCAGTTTAAACATTAAAACTCTCAGTTTAGATAGTAATTGTTTGGTCAGAACGTCAAATAGAGCTCAAAAAGTAATTAAAAAATTAAATAATATTAAAAATTTATCCGGTATTTTTAAAGCTTTTATTCAAAGCATATTCTGCCCTGGATTCCTTCCTTTTAACCTGTTTTCTCTGCCCTGAATTTCTGTTTTTCAATCACTTTCTCATATACTTCGAGAGTTTTTTCAGCTATGGTTTTCCAGTTGTATCTTTTTTTGAGAAGATCGTATCCCTTTTCTCCCATTCTGTTATGGCCAAGCCCTTCAAGGACGTAATTGAGGCCCCAGGCAATAGAAGAGGGTTCTTTATGAGCAATAACACCTGTTTTGAAGTTCTCCACAAGGGCGACGGCATCGCTTGCAACTACGGGTTTTCTTGCATCCCAGGCTTCAAGCACTACAATTCCGAATGGCTCGTTCCTGCTGGGTACGCACACAAGGTCGCAGGCATTGAACCAGTCTATTACAGTATTATCCGGAGCATATCCAAGGAAGTTGCACGAATTTCCGATCCCAAGTTTCTGAGCCTGATTTTCACACTGAGAGCGCATGTCCCCTTCTCCTATGAGCACAAACTGGGCGTCCCTTTTTTTCAGGACTTTTGCCGCAGCTTCCACCAGGAGGTCAGGCCCTTTCTGATAGGACATTCTTCCCGTAAAAAGAACCACTGGAAGACATGGATGGATGCCGTAATGCTTTTTCACATTTCCAGGGTCGATTTGTCTTTTTATTTTTCCCACGTTTATGCCGTTAGGAATTTCCCATAGCTTGTAATCGGGAATTTTGTAGATCTGCTGGACTTCTTCCTTCAATACTGTCGAGGTCGTAATCACATCAGAAGATTCGTATCCTCCGAGCCACTCCCTGTGCGAGATTTCCTTTGCTTCCCACCAGTCCCCATGGCGGTTTCCATTGCGTCCCCATTCAGTACTGTGGAAGGTTAGTACAAAGGGCAGCCCAAACTGGGCTTTAATCCTGCAGAGAACGTTTACCGGATGCCAGTCATGCCCATGAAGGACATCAAATTCTCCTACACTTTTTCTCACATCCAGGAACCGGCAGTACATACCTTCGCACATCCGGTTCATCTGTTCAACTATCCCCCCTTTTTGATCACAGGCAATCCTGTGATAATGGACTCCATTGATGATCTCATCGTTGTTTTCACGGCCTCGTGTAAACAGGTGGACCTCATGCCCCTCTGCCGCAAGAGCATCAGAGAGTTCGGATACATGGGGTGAGATTCCTCCTACACGTATCGAATACAAACTTTCCCAGGCAAACATTCCTATTCGAATCTTTTTCATAGGCTCACTTATTCCTTTTTGTCAAAATGGGAATTAAGGACATCAGTAACGAAAAATGCAGGCTTCCCCTTGCCTTTTATTATAATTGCATCCCCCAGTTTACTGAATTCAGCTATAATTCAGTTATATTACCTTCCAGTTTACTGAATTCAGATCGCAACAGTCCTGCTATAATCCTGTGTACGCCCCTTAAACCTTCAATTGACAATATAACGGTAAAGGGGTATAACCTTGATTTACGTGATATGAAGACGATTTTTCGCATTAAGGATACGGTCTATATACTTCCTTAACTTCATTCCTTTTTAATGGTAGATAAACATATCTGTGAATCTTTTCTCAGATTTTTTACTGGAAATCATGAAATTTCCATTCTTTCTCTTTTTTTGAGTTTATTTTTTACAGGCTTCATTTTCCGGGCATAAGGTCTCCCCTCAGGTAAGAGGCTGCCCTTTCCGGGGAAACCGTATTGATATAAGTTCCTGTATTCAGCTCAAATCCCGCATTAATGGTAAGTCTCGGAAGCAACCGAAGGTTCAGGTGGTATTCGGGAGTTTCGAAAAGCTGGTAAAACATATGGTTGAAAGGCAGGTTTCCAAGGATTCTTTTATAACTTTTCAGGACGTCTCTTAGAATGTCTCCGAAAGCAAAAAGAACTTTGTCATTACAATCTCCAAGATAGCTGACATGTTTCCTGGGAAGTATCCAGACTTCAAATGGTCCCATTGAAGAATAAGGAGTAAAAGCTATGCATTCGCTGTTCTCAAATATCAGGCGGGAAGACGTCTTTTCCTTCTCGAATACGGCACAGTAGGGACATTTTTCTTTCTCTCTGATAACCTTCAATTCCTTCTCCAGTGAAGGAGGACAAAACGGCAGGGCAATGAGCTGGCTGTGAGAATGGTTAATGGAAGCCCCTGCTGATTTTCCGGAGTTTTTGAACAGGGAGACATAGCGTATTTTTTCACGGGTGATGTAATTGTATGTACGGTCTCTATAAACATGCATGAGCCCTGAGATTTCCGGATCGGAAAAATCCTCAAGTCTTCTCCCATGCAAAGGCGACTCTACAATGACTTCGTGAAAGCCATACCCGGGTTCAGCCTTCAGGCCAATTTCCTGATGCGCTTGAGGGTTTGGGACAGGAGATAGAGCAGGGTAAAGGTTAGGAAAGCAGCGGAAATTCCAGTTGCGTACCCTTTTTTCAGAAGTATCGGCGAAGATTTTCCCATTTTTATATACTGCAGTGGCAAAGGGGGTCTTTTCCTCAGCTCCCCCGCAGAAAATGCAGTTTTCAGGGTCGCTTTTTGCGGAATCCTCAACTGCGCCTGCAAAGTCCGAAGGCCTTTTAGCTCTTTCTTCGGCAATTATGCAGTACTCGGAAAGAAAGTAATGCTTTCTGATTTCTGACATTTCAGGAAAACCTCATTCTATTTCTCTTCCTTTTTTCGTTTTTCTCTTACTCTCTCCTTCTTTCTCTTAATCTCTCCTTCTTTCGTCTTACTCTCTCCTTCTTTCTCTTAATATCTCCTTCTTTCTCCTATTTTTTCCTGACTAGCTCCTTTTCGAAAACTTTAATTATCTTTTACCCCCCGCCTGCGGCGTTTTCCTGCTTGCAGAAGCGTGCCCCGCTTATCAGTTCATAATACTGTTCAGTGGGAGCTTTCCAGTCCATATCTTTTGCGAGAAGAAAGGCTTCCCTGCAGAGGAGCTTGTACTTTACCCTGTCATCTATGAAATTCCTTGTGAAGTAGCTGACTGCCAGGGCGTAATCAAGTACTGTCTCATAATAGGAAAGGCCTATGTTATCCACTACTATCACTCCTCCAAGCACTTCTATCAGGGACTCTATTGTTTTTATGGCGTCACTGAAACCGCAGACACGGCTGACAACGCTTGGGGTTCCCTCTTTTCCGGCTTCAAGCCCTGTGAGCAGGAAGGGATCATAACGTGAGGGAAAAATCCCTGCACAGCAGCCTGCCATGAACTCCTCAACTTCCATACCGAGCCCGCCATCGGATCTTGAGAGAATCTGAGGATACAGAAGTGCTGCAACCGAGCGCTTTCCCCTTACCATTTTCGAAAAATCCAGCCCTCTTTCCTCGATCATCTGCTGAATCCTCAGTTCGTTTCCTACGAGTACTTCTTTTGGCAGATTGACGGGAAATCCTGCAGGGAGGTTTGTTTTGGGTCCCTCTGCAGTAACAAGGAAACAGATTACCCTGATTCCTTCTTCCATATGCCCTTCCAGAATACTGTTCTTTATTATATGCTCAAGAGCTACAAGTGAATCGAGGAGGTCCGAATACCCTTTATTTTCTATTTCTATGCGGGAGATTGTGAAAATCGGGATTATTTTTTCGGGTTCTATTCTTTCTCCTCCGTGATATTTGTACAGGTTTTCGGAAAGGAACTTCCGGATGCGTTCAAGACATCCTTCTTTCAGGTTCCAGTCTATTTTATCGGATTTTATAGTTATTCCGTTTCTGATCACAATCCCGTTAATCCCGTAAAACAGCCTGGCTTCCTGCCTTGTCGATTCCCCTACTGCGGTAACCGTATCTGCATATGATGCAAGGGCTTCGAGTGCAGCCAGGTTTTCCGGCACGCCTGGAGGCCATGTGCTGTCATTGTTCCTTCTTTTTTGAATCGAATTGTATCCTGCAGTCCTTCCGGGAAGAGTCGCATGCAGGGTTGCAACAGTACTTACCGGAATTCCTAGTTTTTTAAGCCTTGCTGGCGCATAAAATACCCCGAATTCATGGCAGTGCAGCGAAACGCCCGGACAGGGGATGAAACCCTGAGTTGAGGCTTTTTCTCCGGTTTCGGCACTTTCCGAAGCCGAACCTACAATAAGCCGGATAAGCTCGGAAATTGCATAGGAAAGGGAAAGGTAATGGGTATATTCCGGACCATTTGACATACTCTCATATCTAAGCGAATCAAGCCCAAAGTGTTCGTAGGCTTCAGCTTTGATCCTGCTTTCGAGCGTCATCTCTTTTCCCATATATGTTGAACGTATTTTCCCAAAGTCAGAGGTTTGAAACTGCAGGTAGCCTATCCTGGTTTTCCCTACCAGCTTTTCTCCTGTAAACACTTTAATACCTGACTTCTCAAGGGATTCCAGGCTTCTTTGAAGCTCTCCTCCAATATTTAGCGGGCTAAACTCCCCCATATCTGTAATCCGGTTCAGCCCGCGGTTCCAGTCCGCACCCCTGTGCCCGTAATAAGGACCCGCAACAAGAATCTCTTTCTCTTCTTTTGTATCCAATGTGCCGGAGTCGAAAAGAGCCGCAAGGGTATGTGCCTCTTCATGAATGACATTCCAGATTCCGCCCATTTTATTTGATTTAGGGCCTGCTTCTTCTCCGGCGATTATAACGAAGTGCTTTCCCAAATCTCAATCTCCCAGAGTCTTTTTGCCGTTAAGTTCTATATTTATATTTATTCGCCTGTGAATATTAAAACTTATCAATTGAAAAAGAAACTTGTAAGGGATACAGGATGCGTGATGAAGCGATTGAAGTTTGGTGTATGTAGTTTGAGATATGTGGTCTTGCATGCAACTACTTAACAAAGAATAGGCTTAAAAGCCGCTGTATAATACGGAAAAATGAATTTTTCAGGCACTGGCGCCAAGTACCGAAGTCTTTGTTTTCTCATAGCAGCTTTCAACAAGTTTCATGGTCCCTTCGAGGTCAGTAATTTCAAAATCAAAGAGTTTGGAAAATTCCCTTACGCAGGTTTCAAAATTCTTCTCATAGGCAAGGCCTGTATTTATTTTTGCAACTCTTTTGTATCCTGCGTAATCAAAGACAAATTTCGACATCCTGATATCATCCGGATCCTGACTTATGCCTGCTGTCCTTATCATTTCCCTCCAGTTTACAGCCCACATCGGGGTCAGGAAAAAGGTGCCTACTCCCTTGCAACTTTTCAGAACTTCAAGGTAGCGGCCCCTGCCTCCGAGTACGGCACCTATGCAGTCGTCAACGATTTCTCCATTCTCTTCTTTCAGAATGCAGATCTTGCAATCCAGGGTCTTGAAATCATCTTCGATTTTCCCGAGCACATTTCCGCAAAGCCCGTAAAAGAGCAGGATTCCGTCAGAGTGCGGAGCCATTGTTTCCACTTTTGAATATACCGTCCTTTTAAGGTTTTCAGGGATTGCATGCAGGGCAAGTTCAAGCATGTATATATTCAGGCTGAGACCTTTTTCTTCCTTCTTTCCCGGAATCTCTTCAACAGGGAGCACTTTATGCGGAATCCCTGTTTCCAGCATTTTTTTCCGAATGCCGCTACAGTCATTGTTCTCCACGACAATTACGTTTTCAATCTCAGGGTCGTTTTCAAGCAGGTACATGATCTCGTCTTCGAACATCCTGCACCCGATTATACTGATTACTGGCACGCACAATCCTCCTATTTTTTCCATGGAAGCTGAAGATAGTCCCGGGTTCCGTTCAATATTCAACCAATTCAATTTATTTATTATACAGGATCTAATCCATTTTTATATTATAAAGTGTATTAAAATGTAAATATACTATCTTCCGTATTAAAGTATAGACTTCAATATAAGGTTATTTTGATGCGCCTGCGTTAGTACTTTATCTTCTTTTAGTTTTATTACCTGACTCTCCGGTTAAGAAGGCTTCTTTATACGAGTTACCAAAAAAGTAAAAAACAGGAAGACAAACCTCTCCCCGAAGCGATGCTCAGGTGGAGAAACTAGGGTGGAGAACCTAGGATGGCAAAAAAGAAAAAAAGGCTCTATAATATTTGAGCGTCTACTAAAATTACTACAAAGTCAAACTTTACTGTTCAGCCTGTCCTCCATTGGTAAAGAGCATTGTGTCACCTTCACTGGAATACAGAATCAGCTGTCCATCCTCAATAGTCGCTGATTTTATATCTGCTAAGAGTCCCATATATTCGGGATCCATGGAATCAGGGCCACATGCCATAAGTGTTATGGCAGTCGAGTCAATAGTGAGATTGTTTTCTTCCAGGGTATAGCTTCCATTGCCGCTGTTGCATTCGGCTTTGACATAACATGTGCCGTCAGAGAAGAAGACAAGGGTGTAATTCTCAGGGTTAGGTACCAGAGTATACTTGTCAGAATGCCTGTAACCTCCCCACAACCATTTGATACTGGTAATATTATCAGCTGAAATAGGTTCAAGCTGCTGGGAAATATCTTCAGAAGATCCCGACTGAGATGAAGCACTTCTCGAAGATCCCGACTGAGATGAAACATTTTCTACAGGTTCTGGCTGTTGGGAAATATTTTCTACAGATTCAGAATTATTTGCTGCAGGTTCAGTTTGCAGGGAAATGTTTTCTACAGGTTTAGAAGAATTTTCCCCCTGTTCTGTACAGCCAAGTGAAAAGGAAACTATGGTTATAATTCCTATAGTAAGGAATAAAATAAGATTGATTGACGTCTTTTTCATTTTCATATCATGCCTCGTAAACTGACTGGATAATGTAATGAGCTGTTTAAATATATCGGTTCTGTAGAAACCCTTAATTTAATGCAAATTATTTCTACAATCTTTTTGTTTATGTTAGTTATACACTATGAGTTTAAGTTTTACTTCTTTGACTTGATTACGGAACTTTCTTGCCATAAGTACTTCTCCAAACTTCCTTTTGACAACAGAAAACGTCGTCTCTACTATATTCCTTTAATTATATATTACGTTGTCAAAGACCAGATGCAATTGTTTTCTATATTTTTCTCCTATTTTCTCCCGTTTTCTCTCCCTTAAAGGTATAATTGAGTCTGCTTTGATTTCTTCTCTAATTAGGGTTCCGTTTCAAAAACTTCAGAATGAGCATGTAAATCTATTAGTAATAAATAACAGTCAAAAAATACGAGGGAAATGTACCAACATTATAAAACTATATCAAACAATTGATTAATGTATTTGACTTCATTAAGAACCGAGTAATTTAAATCATTTACTTGTCCTTTTTTAACCATATTCAAAGCTTCAATTCCTTTTAAAGTCTTATTAGCAGATCGAAAAGACTGAAATCCTAACATTGGATTAACGATTCGCTTTATAGATCTATGATCTTGTTCTATAATGTTATTCAAATACTTGATTTGTCGAATTCCTACGTTTTCAGGTAGTATTTTCTCATTTTTCAGCTCATCTATAGCAGGTGGATAAGCTGGATTCTTATCAACGGTTATTACTCTTGGAATTGGGTTATGATTAGAACTCAAAGCTTTCTTAAAGAATCTCTTCGCTGCTTTTCGATTTCGTTTTGCACTTAACATGAAATCAATTGTATCTCCATTTGAGTAAACTGCTCGGTAAAAATATTCCATTTACCTTTTACTTTGATATAGGTTTCATCAACTCTCCACGAATCATTTGTTGGTCTTAAATGTCTTCTTATTTTCTTTTCTAGTTCAGGGGAATATTGATGTACCCACCTCATTATAGTACTGTGATCAACTTGAATTCCTCTTTCTGCCATCATTTCCTTTAAATTTCTATAGCTTAATGCATACTTTAAGCACCATCTTACGTTCAATAAGATAATTTTTCCTTCATAATGCTTCCATTTAAAGGAATTAGATAGCATATTACTATCTTTGGTCTTCTTTTTATTCTATTGTATCATTAGAAAGGATTTTTTGCAACGGAACCCTAAAAAGTATTAATTTTAAGAATTCTTTTCGTGATCTTTTCTTTTTAAATATTTGTCAAATGAATAAGTATTTTAGAGTAGGTCGCATTTTAAACTTGACAACTATTGCAGTTTCTATGGACTATTGGGGAGTTCATCAAAAAGGTTGTATTTTTGGAACAGAATAGTTTGTAATCGAAATATAAGGGAGTAGGCTATATGAAAATACGCGAAAATTTGTATTCTGCGGTCTTTGTATCAGTAGCCCTGATTTCATTTCTAATTCTCGTTTCATCTACGGCATCGGCATCTATTACTGAAAAGCGGATAACCACAAATTCATCCAATTCAGAGTATCCTGCTATTTACGGCAATAAGATTGTATGGCAAGATGACCGCAATGGAAACTGGGATATCTACATACAGGATCTCTCAACTAAAAACCAGATTCACACTACCAATTTATTAGATCAAATAAACCCTGTAATTTATGAAGACAGGGTAGTTTGGGAGGATTATCGCAACGGAAATCCTAACATATACGTTCAAAACCTCTCCACTAAAAAACAAACTCGTATCTCAACAGATGGCGCATATCAACGGAATCCTGCTATATATGGTAACAGGATAGTATGGGAGGACTATCGTAATGGACCTCCGGATATCAACGATGCTAACGGAAATTCCGATATTTATATGTACGATCTCTCTACCAAAAACGAAACTCGAATCACTACCAGTGGATTAGCTTGGGATCCTGCTATTTACGGTGACAGAATAGTATGGAATGATTGGCGCAACGGAAATCTCAGTGTATACATGTATGACATCCCTACTAAAACGGAGACTCGAATCACTAGTAAAGAACAAGGGCGCTACCCTGCTATCTATGGGAATAGAATAGTATGGATTGATACTCGCAATGGAGATTTGGATATCTACATGTACGACGTTTCAACTAAAAACGAAACTCGAATCACAACAAATTCATCAGAATCATGGTTCCCTGCAATCTATGGTAACACGATAGTATGGGAGGATAATCGCAATGGAATCTCCGATGTTTACTTGTACGATCTTTCCACTCACCAAGAAATCCACACCATTGGTAAATCAGATAAGTGTTTTCCAGATATTTACGGTGACAGAATAGTGTGGATGGATAATCGCAATGGGTATTATGATAGTAGTGGTAACTGGAATAACTGGGATATCTACATGGGTACTATCAGTTATCTTCCAGTTGCTGCTTTTTCAGCATCTTCAACCACTGGAAACCATCCTTTGAATGTTCAGTTTACTGATGAAAGTACAGATGAGTATTATTATTCGTGGAATTTTGGAGATAAAAGTGCATTATCTACACTTGAGAACCCTGTGCACAAATACACAAAAGCAGGTAAATATACTGTTACCCTAACAGTAAAGAATGCTGCAGGCAGTAACACAGCGAAAAAGACCAGTTATATAACAGTTAAGTAAGTGAACATCTTAATTGAAAAAACCATAAAAAAGGTTTTAGCTAAAGAGTAATGAGTGTATGAGGTCTGGTTTTGTCATACGTTTTGTTTCCTCTGTTGTGACAGAAACAGGCCTTTCATACATTACCAAAACTTCCACCAATTCTTTTTATTCCCTGGTGCCTCGATGGCCTTTTGATTAATCAACGTTTGAACCTGGACCAGATAGTTATCAAATGTTTTCTGCAGGTTTTCTTTATCGTGGCTTGCTTTCTCAAGGTTCCTCTTTGCCTCTTCTATGGATGATGAAGACGGCGGTGACATCTGGTCTCAAATGGGTTGTGTATCCAATAGTAGAGATCAATATTCAGGCATGGGGTTTTAAAAAAGATATATTGTTTTAATGTGGGAGGGGAGTACTGATCCCTCCCGAGGTGTAACCACGTAAAGGGTCTGTCGGCAAAAACTAACTCCTTTACATATTAAAATTGTTAGAAGAGATATAAAGTAATTTCGGTTTTATCGTATTCTCTTTTTGTGATAATTTTCGTGCTGACCATGTTAGTTTTGCAGCTGATAAATGATACAAAAGGATATTACCAAAACTTATTTCATAGCTTATTATTTTCCTCTGGTGGATATTTATTTAATTCGTCTTGGTAGGATTTGGTATCAGTATTAACATGCTTTTCTAGTTCTGAAAATTCAGTTGTTTTCTGTTTCAAATATACTTTTAGATCGATATTCAGTTTCAGTTGCTCGAGATAGTCCCAATATATATGTTTCAAATAATTTACTTGTGTAACTGTTAGCGAAATGTCTATATTGTTTGATTTTTTTTAATTTCTTTTATTGTTATAAGGTGTATAAGAAGATTATTTGATTCTTCTGCACTTGAGTGCTTAATTTTTATAATTTCTATACTGTTAGGATTTCTGTATTCTTCGATATATTCATTTTTTAACGATTCCATTTTTTTATCAAACATCCCCGCGAAATTATCAATGTATATTTCGGTAGGATTATTATATCTTGTATGGTTCTCTTTTAAAAGAGCACAATTTGGTTCTAAAATGTCTTTAATTGGCAGGTAAAAATACTTCAGTCTTTCATTAATATCTTTTTTTCTTTGTTCTGTTTCTGTTAGTTTGAGTATTTTTTCAGTCTGCTTGTGGCTATCTTCTGCTGAACTTGCTGAAACAAGTACCGAAAGTGCGGCTAGGGCGGTTGATAATGATGTTAAAGCTGCTGTGGGTTTATCATTGCTTAGTAGGTACGCAATCACGGTGCATATGATTATCAGTAAAACTTCGATTGCTATTATTTTATAGTTCATATCAGTTAATCACATCAAGTTCTAAATAATCTTTATTCAGTGAAACGTAGAAAATTTAATTACCAAAACTCCCATCATTTCTTTTTTTCTCCGGGTATTTCTATGGCTCTCTGATTAATGAGTATTTGAACCTGTGCATTTATAAAGTGAAAACGAGCAACAGATAATTTTAAGCAAAAAAATCCAGAGAAAAGTGTATGCTGATTGGTTCAAGGTGACAAGGATAAGACCAATCAGCATTTAGTTTGGGCGACTATTCCCCAAGAGAGACTGGATTTCGAAGCGTTTGACAATATTTAATATGAACTCACCTTCTATATCAAGGCTTTCAGAATACAAAATTTGCTTCTGATAACAGGCCTTCCATACATTACCAGAATTTGTATCATTCTCCTGGCGCCTCAATTGCCTTTTAATTATATAAGTTGGTTCAATTCTTTCACATTTTTTCGAAACAATATTCAGAAGAATTAATTCAAAAGTTTAATAGGAGTGAAGATAATCTGATTAGTTGTTTAGTGATTGGGGGATCATTAAACCTACTTTTTTGAAACAACATCGAAGGGTTTCAAAGGCGGGGGGCTGGTTGTCCCCTTGCCTAGCTTGCGATCTTTTTATCTCATTACCAAAAAACTTCCACCTGGTTTTTTCTTTTCTCCAGGCGCTTCGATGGCCTTCTGATTAATCAACGTTTGAACCTGCTTTAAGCGAAAATAGAAGAAAACATATGTGAGATATTGGGTACTTTGTGATTTTTTAATAGCTGTTTGCTTCATAGAGTTATGAGTTTTTGTATGAATATATGGATGCTATGACTTTGTCTGTTCTCTGTTTCCTCCTATGTGGCAGGGTCATAGCATTGACGGTATATCAGTAAATAATAAAATCATAATTAATATTAAATTGTTGTCTGATAAAATAACATTTTGTGTGGGAATACTTTTTGTTCAGAAACAATTTTTCATATAATTTATTTAAAATAATATGGGGAAGTATTATAGCTTGTAACCTAAAGAGAACATATCAACCTCTACGTGAGACCAAAAACCGATGGATCAACACAAATGGGAAAGTGACTGGTAGGACATGTGAGTAAATAATTGCCTGGAAGACGTTCTAATCCGAATAAATATTGAGGGGATATATTTTCGGAGCTACTGTATCGGGGGCTATAGTAGAAAGAATGTAATTCTTCCGGGCTTTCTCTAATCTTTTCAATGTGCTTTTTTGTTTTAGAGCCGTCATTACTTTTTGATTGATGATTTTTTGAACCTGTGCATTCAGAAAGTAAAAAGAGTAACAGATAATTCTAAGCAAATAAATCCTGAGAAAAGTGGTATGCTGATTGGTTCAAGGTGACAAGGCGAAGACCAATCAGCATTTAGTTTAGGCGATTATTTCCCAAACAGGAATTTATATTCAGGAGTATTTAACAATATTTAATATGGATTCACCTTATATATCAAGGCTTTCAGAATGCAAAATTTGCTTCTGATAACAGACCTTCCATACATTACCAGAATTTCTACCATCTCTTTTTATTCCTCGGTGCGTGTATCGCCTTCTGATTAATCAAGTTCTGAATAATTTTCTCTCAACAAACTTGCTAACTAATGATTAAAAATCAATAAGTATAACGAAGAAATTTAGCCACTTCCCAGCTTTTTGGGCATGTTCTGATCCACCTCTAAGCATATATCTGTCCTCAAAAATTAGATGTTTAAGACACTCAAATTTAGTTTCTAATGAGTTTTAGGACTTATGCACTTAAACTGAAAAAGCGGTAGAATTAAACCATTTGTTTAAAGCACTTGATTTTATACGTCAAGTGCGTAAATGCTATGGATAAAGTACTATAATATATTGTATAAGGCCAATGTGTGTACCTGAATTCCGAAAAATTTACGATCTGAATTTGAAATTAACGTTGCTCACTATCCAATAGTATAAATGGTTTGAATTTTAAGACAACCTCTTAGATTAGCTCCAAAATAGATGATAAAAATGACTCAAAACATAGACTTTCCAGGGAAGACTGATTCTCCTTCCTTGCTGGAAATGAAAAACGTAACCGTTGTTAGAGGTGGAAGAAAAATCCTTGATTCTCTGTCCCTGTCTATTGAGCAGGGGGAGCATGTTGCAATTATAGGGCCTAATGGTTCTGGGAAATCTTCCTTCATCAAGACATTTACAAAGGAATATCATCCTCTTGCGTCAGCCGATGGACTTGTTCTGAATATCATGGGCAAAGGGACCTGGAATGTTTTTGAGCTCAGGAAATTACTGGGAATCGTCTCCGGGGACCTTCAGCAGACCTACTGCCGCCAGGTCAGTGTGCTGGATGTCGTACTTTCAGGGTTTTTCAGCAGCATAGGCATTTACTACAACCATGAAGTTACTCCTGAAATGGAGGCAAGAGCAAGGGAAGTACTTGAGTTTCTGGAGATTTCTCACCTTGCAGACAGGCTGATGTCCGAACTTTCCTCAGGAGAAGCCAGAAGGGTACTTATAGGGAGAGCTCTTGTGCACGACCCGGAAGCCCTTATTTTGGACGAACCTGCAAACAGCCTTGACCTTAAAGCCCTTCACAGCTTCCGCGAAAGTGTCCGGAAAATTGCAGGTTCAGGAAAAAGTGTTATTCTGGTCACTCACAACCTTGAGGACATTATTCCCGAAATCAACCGTGTGATCCTTATAAAAGAGGGAAAAGTCTTCAAGGACGGAAAAAAACAGGAAATCCTGACCAGATGCTAATCTCTCTGAACTTTTCTCCCTTCCGGTTGAAGTCCTGGAGAAAAGAAGGTTACTATCAGGCTCTGGTCTGATGAGAATTGTTCTGCAGGCAGAGTTGCAGTTCCGTAGCTCGCAACTAAAGTCATCGAAGCTTACTCTGCAAAGTATAGAGAGCAGGTTCAATCCGTTATTTTTCCGGCAACACACTTAACTCTATATCTTTATATTTCTTAATCCGATACTCCAAGTCACTTTCATCTTACATGACTAAATTAGGTGGTTTAAGGATGATTAGTTTCCTCTTTTCGCTCACACTATCCCGAGCAGTTTCCTTAACTCAAAAACGTGCCAGGTTCCTTTGCCCATGATATTCAGAACAAGCCCGTCTGCTAGCTGCAAGAGGATGGTATTCCTTTGTAAAGGTCTTGATGAAGGAGGATTTCCCCGAGCCGTTAGGCCCTATAATTGCAACATGCTCTCCCTGCTTAATAGAAAGAGACACCGAATCAAGGATTTTTTTCCCGCTCCTGACAACGGTTACGTTTTTGAGTTCCAGCAGCGAAGGGAAATTTTCTGAACAGTATATGTTTTGGGTCATTTTTATCATCTATTCGGGAATTTGGAGAGATTTTCAATAATATTATAAACTTTGGGGTTCCGCTCAATTTTCCTGTACGCAAACCAACCTTCAGTTTCAAATTAAATATTTACACTTAACTCATTCTATATCTTATGACCACATAGGATGCCGGCGGTCTGGAGCTCCCCCAAAACTCTATAACCACGGCGGACAAGTAAAATCGGTGGAAATATTCAGATTTGATTCCGAATTCTTCGGAACTATTTCGAATCATTTTAATTGATTTTGATTTATTCTAAACTATTTTTGAGTTATTCTAATCAATTTTGAGTTATTCTAAATTATTTTTGAGTTATTCTAAACTATTTTTGAGTTACTCTATACTATTTTGGAGTGACTCTGATATCTCTTAAATTACTCCGTGCTATTTTAGTTACTCTTAGCTATTCGGAATGGTTCAGATAAATTCCGATATCCTGTAGATCTATTTATATCGTTTTTTGAGGAGTTTTCACGTCCGGTATCTTTATAAAGTTCTTGATAAGCCCTTTCTAAAAATTGTTAACCTCTATTTTAGTTTCTTGTGTTTGTTTCTTGCCTTTATATAATCTTATAATATAGTTTTGCTTCTACCGAAAAACGGAGGAGTTCGGGGGGGTTTCCTGGTGGAAGTTTACAATATTCGGAGTTCGTTCAGTTCTTATCTTTACGAGATCCGTTTTATCATCCTTTTCTATGTAATAGGGGATTGGGCATCTACTGCTTACGCTCTGCCCATCGGTGAAGAGTATAATCCTGTTCCTGCAATGATTCTGGAAAATTACGGAATCTATCACCTTTTGCTTGTTAAAATAGGCTTTATTCTCCTGCTTTTTTATGTAGCCCCCATAATAAAAGCATCAAGGAAAAGATGGGCTCTTACGAAACATATTATAGAATTTGTCGGTATTTTTGTAACCATAAACAATCTTATGGTCGTCTGGTATGGGAACAGCCTTGTACAGGCTATAGGGCTTGTTTGACTTGTAAGGGACGCGCAAATGCATACCTTATTTTTTCTTTTTTCTCACACGTTGATCGGAATTTATTTTTTTCCTGCTGGCTTTATTTCTCAATTCTAAACTTTTTCCGCTTACTGAGTTTCTCTAACCTGCCTGCTTCTACAGCTTTCCTCACTTACCTGGTTTTCGCATACAGGAAGCAGTCGTAATAATCTTCCCCAATCCTGTGGACTTTTTTCATGATTCCTTCTTTTTCGTACCCGCATTTCCGGGCTACGCGCTCGCTTGCCAGGTTTCGGGTATCCATAAGGATAACAATTCTCTGCAAATCCAGCTTCTCAAATCCGACCTTCTCAAGCTGTCTTACAGCTTCGGGTGCAATTCCCTTTCCCTGGTATTCCCTATCAATGAAGTACCCGATTTCTCCTATCCAGGGCCTGTGCTGGTCGATCCTGATCCCGCAGGCTCCTACAAGTTTTCCGTAATAAAGAATGGAATAATTGTGCTCAAAGTTAGCTTTTCTTTTAGCTTCATTCAGCTGCAGAAAACACTTTTCTTCTTCAAGCGTTTTTATGGGAAACTCAATGAACTCAAGGTCCGTATGTGTGATTATTTCAAAGAAGCGTTCGGCATCAAAGAGTTCCTGAGGACGAATTTTTACTTCGGGCATAAACAGAGATTGAATTTCCCTTATGAAAAACGTTTTTAGGCTCTGGTTTTTATTTTTTCTCATCTTTTTTATTTTTCGGTGAGTGCTCAAAATATAAGATCAAATATAAGTAATATATAAATAAAATATAAGTACACCTCTAATTAAATATAGAACTGTGGAACCCAACATTATAACCAGGATCAGAGAGGACCTGGCCCTGAATATGGATGAGAAAACAAAAACCAGTTCTTCTCGCTTTTTTAAAGAAGAAGTCCGGTATGCTACGGGGTAAAGATCTCGCTTGTCGGAAAAATTGCAAAAAATTACTTTAATGAAATAAAGTCCGAAGATAAAAAAGAGATCTTTACCCTGTGCGAAGAACTCTTTCGGTCCGATTACTGCGAGGAAGCCTATATTGCAGCCGAGTGGGCTTACAAGGTAAGAAATGATTACTCTGAGGACGATTTCTTTACCTTTGAGCGCTGGATTGAAAACTACGTTAACAACTGGGCGAAGTGCGACACCCTCTGCAACCACGCAGTTGGCTCTTTTATAGAGAAATTTCCGGCATATCGTGGCAAACCTTAAGACCTGGGCCCTGTCGGACAACAGGTGGGTAAGGCGAGCGGCTGCAGTAACGCTGATCCTGCCTGCCAGAAAAGGCAATTTCCTGAACGAAGTTTTTGAAATCTCAGACATCCTCTTGAAAGACAGGGACGACCTTGTCCAGAAAGGCTACGGCTGGATGCTCAAAGAAGCCAGCAAACCCCACCGGCAGGAAGTCTTCGAATACGTCATGAAAAATAAAAAAGAAATGCCCAGAACCGCCCTCAGATACGCAATCGAGAAAATGCCAGAAGATTTGAGAGCTAAAGCTATGGAAAAATAACTGGAAAAACCTGAGTAAGTGCGGGAAACTTTACAGAAAGCCGGAATAATAATAAGTTGCAGTAATAGAAGATTCCGAATTGAGAGGAAAGAAGTAATAATTAAAATGGTGAAAATGAGATGAAAATAGTTAAATGTGAAAATAGTTAGAAGAGAAATGAAAATGTTAGAAACGAATAGTTAGAAAGAAGTGAAAATAGTTAGAAATAGAAGTGAAAATAGTTAGAAAAGAGTAGAAAGGGAGATAAGAGAAAAAGTGGCAGATGAAGGGAGTAAGGAGTATTTCCGACACAGTACCCCCATACTGCATCTGTACTCCTTTCTCTCCCAGATGTTCCCCTTTATTCCCGTATGTTTTGCCTGCAACTTAATTCTGCAGGAGGCTTCATTCACACAATTTTTGTCTACGTTACAGTTAAAAGAATATCTTCACACGTATTTTGTTTTATTTACTCAGTTATAATACAGACTTAACATT
>CAVZFI010000036.1:0-11754 GCA_963774465.1 uncultured Methanosarcinaceae archaeon
GATTGACGTACTCGTCAAAATAAAAGCGTGCAGTTAATAAGATTCCCTTCTCAAGGATGCCCGGGGCAATCCTGGGGTCTCCGATAGAGCCAAGGTAAATTGCAGGGTAGCCGGACAGTTCCTTTAAGGTCTCTTCCGAAATTAATTCTCCTGTCTCAAGGTAATGATCTGCTCCATGCGGGTATTCAATCCATTCTACATCAAAACCAAATCTTTCGCCGACTGCATCTATGACTTTTCTGCCTTCGGCTATGATTTCTGGGCCTATCCCGTCTCCCGGGAGGACCGGAATCTTATACTGCGTCATATTTTTACTCCTTTCGAATTTGCAGGCAAAATTGCCTTTTTATTGCGAGATGCAAACGCGGACAGGTCTGTCACCTGACAGATTTCCTGTTTTTCAGCGCTCAGAGACCATTTTTCTGGCATATTCTATAAGCCCTCCCTTATCCACGATCTCACGAACGAAATCAGGGAGAGGGGTTGCCTGGTAGGTCTCTCCTTTTGTTTTGTTTTCGATAACGCCTGTAGCAAGGTCTACTTCAAGCTCGTCTCCGTCATCGATCCTGTCAGTGTCCGGACATTCCAGAACAGGAATTCCGATGTTAATCGCATTCCTGAAAAAGATTCTTGCAAAAGACTTTGCAATTACACATGCAACCTTTGACCCCTTCAGGGCAAGGGGCGCATGCTCGCGCGAGGACCCGCAGCCAAAATTGCTTCCGGCGACCACGATATCATTTTCATGGACTTTTTTTGCAAATTCCGGGCGCACGCCTTCAAATGTGTATTTTGCAAGTTCCTCGGGGGTATTGTAAATAAGATACCTTCCGGGAATTACTGCATCCGTATCCACGTCATCTCCGAATTTCCAGGCTCTTCCTTTCATAACATCACCGTGGTTTGCTGCAATTAAATGCTACTATTAGAATACTTACAGCCTGTAACTCAGCTGCATTCACAGGGTTGAAGTATAACAGCTAGTATTTATATTATTTTCTGGCAGGTTATATAAATTGGTTAACAATTCCCATCTTTTTAATCTTAAATCGAACAGGAAATATCTAATAAATAATTTATCCTGGCAGTTGAACTGCTGTTTTTTCAATTTTTTCTTCTACAGAAGGTTCAAGAGCACTCGGTTCTCCCCCTCCGTGCCAGCTTATCCTCGGGCGGATGCGCACAAGATGAACTGACTCGGAATGGTCATCCACTATCAGGGCAGCTCCTCTTTCGCTTCCCATTTTCTTCAGGTACGCCTGAAGGCTTTCCTGCATATAAAGGGGACGGGATGTCTCCAGAGCCAGAATATCATCACTTGCTGTAAGGCGGTGGCATATCAGGAGATCGCTTTGGGAGACAACATCAGGGTGCAGGCTTGCAGGTCTCTGGGTTGCCAGGATCAGAGAGAGACCAGGTTGCCTGCCCTGTCTGAGACAGCGGTTAATAAGCACCCCGGAAGCAAGGCTTTCACCCCGTGCGGGTACGAAAATATGAGCCTCATCTATAAAGAACCAGACCATTGGAAATTCGTCCCCAGTGGTCTTTTCTCCCATAAGTTTCTTTTCATAGGCTCTTCTGGCTTCAAGCCTGGCTTCGTAAAGCCTGCCTGCAAGGATTGATACAGCTGCAGCGCAGACATTTTCGTTTTCAAGAGTACTTATATCCAGAATCGTTGTTTTTCCTCCTGATACGAGTTCTGACAGAGATGTACCTTCTTTTGAAAAAAGGCCCCAGGAATTCACTGCCCTGAAGTAATTCTCAGCAGCCCCTTTCGAAGCCGGGTCAGCGCGAGTGTCCTTCAGCACCTCACAGATAATTTCCTCAAAAGAATAGGCGTATCCTCTATCCCTGAGGGATTCGACTGCCCTTACCAGCAAAATCCCAAGAGGGGAAACCTCTTCGATACTGAAAACCCTGCACCACTGGCTTCCTGAAAGTTCCCTTATCGGGATGGAAAAAGGCTTTACATCGATGTTTCGTTTCCTGTAAACCTCAACCTTGCCTGCAGGCACGAAAATTTCAGTTTCGATTCCCGCTGGAATGAGGTCCCAGTTTTTTAGCCTCTGCATTTCAAATGTATTTGGGTGGTTCATTGTCCAGTAAATTCCCATAGTGTCAATAATTACGGATGCAAGCCTTTTCTTAATCTCCGGCTTTAGAAGGGCAAGTTCTTCAAGCATGCAGCCCATAGTATAGGATTTTCCGTACCCTCTTTTTCCGCAGATTAAAATGGCATGAGGCTTCAGGGCATCAAGATAAACGGCAGCTCCCCGGGAATGGTCAAGTGCCATGTAATTACCAATAGACAGGAGACCTTCTCCAGGGTTCTCCTCATTTCCAAGCACACGCAATGTCCCGGAGGTTTTTCCTCCAAAAGCAGGTCTTATTTCTTTATTTGATTCTTTATTATCCACTTTCGGCATCTTGATAGTATCGGACTGAAAACTATTTAAAATAATTCCTTCTGTCTTTGCGGAGTAAAAAACTTTCATAGAATAATGTTTGGGATTACAGTTACCAGTAAGCTTGAGGAACGGCAAGATTGGTTAAAAGAAGTGAAAAGGGCAGTAAATACATATTTCCCTGTATGAGTGTTTAGTTCATTTTTTAATCGACTTTCTTTAATTTTTCGAGTGTCCTTTTTACCCCCACCCTCGGATTAAGTTTCAATGCGGTTTCAAAATGTTTTATCGCCTCGGCATCATTTCCCTGTAAATGGAGAATTTCACCTAAAACCCTATGAATTTTTGATTTTGTATCTTTATCAGAAAATCTTTTTAATCCTTTTTCTAGAGGTGTTATAAGTGCATCATATTCTCGGGGATCGGTATTTGCAGAAAGCTCTACTTTCAATTCTTTAATGGCTTCAAGAAATTCAATATCATTTCCAGCATTGATGCAATCATGTCTATATAACTTAGAATCAATGAAAGTCCCTTCAAAAGTGTAACGGTAAGCTCTATTTTTATCATGTATCAGATACAGGACTTTTTTCTTAGTATCAAAGCGGTAGCTTCCTGCCCAATTAAGCTCAGATCCGATCGTTTCAGGCAATTTTTTCCATAACAGTTTTTTATTCTTTATATCAAAGAAAAATAGTTTACAGCTATCCGACTTACTGGTACTTTCTAAAGCCTGGCAAACGGCAAAACGTCCGTCATCTGAAATGCCAGTATGACCTAGATTTGCCTTACATCTTTGCCTGATTAGAGTCTCTCCGTCTGCATTAATTATATGGAACACCCCATACATGCCTTTAGAAGTCCAATCGCTGAGGATAAACACTCCCGAGTTTGAAACCATTCCATTATTAGGATGCCTCATTTTAGCTTGAAGTTTTACCTTCCCGCGTTCTAATAAAATATATTTCCCGTTTTCGTTTTGATCTTTCCACGCTAAAATGAATTTGCCGTTTGGTGATTGATGATATTCCCCCGTAAAATCACCGATTGATAGAAAATTGCCATTTATCGAATAATTTAATTTGGGAGATTTCGGAGAGTGTTTTGCTTTATTTTTAAAAAAGTCAAATAAACCCATTTTGTAAACACCAAAAACATGTATTTCGTAATCAAGAACTGCTCGTCGTGTATAAGTATCTGATTCTTTAAAATGTTTTTGAATCTGATCGGCTTCTATTGCTTGTTTTCTTTTAGTTCCTTGACATTCTCAAAGCACTTTATGGCCTCGTCGAACCCACCAGGTTCTACTCAGGCTGCACTTTTCTTGTTCAATGCGTCTACTCATCCATTGGGATATGAGAACGTTCTTTGAGAACAGCATGCCCGTTTTCACTTTTCAACAGTTGTTCGTAAATATTTACAAGTTTCTGATCCTGTGCCCGGCGATCTCCATGAATAAAGAATTCAGTCACGGCTATTGTTACGAAATCGTTTTGGCTTGAATAATTTTCTGAATCTACTTCTTGATTTCCTTGTGACTATACCTGGAGAAACTGTCAGATTCAACGGTAATTTATGATGTACTTACGGAGTAAAAATTCTTGTAGAAAAATGTTTGGGGTTATAGTTACCAGCAAGCTTGAGGAACGACAAGCTCGGTAAATAAAGTGAAAAAAATAGTAGATGCAAATTTCCCTTAACCAGTCCTGAAAAGACCCGCTTGAAAAACCGAAAAATGGAGGGTTGAATAGAGGTTCAACTATGAAATATATAGTTTTGAAGGCTTCTGAAAACTCAATTGCCTTCCAAGAATCTCTCCTGTTAAGAATCTCTCTCCTGTTAAGAGTATTATTTGCTCAGGATATTATTTTATCCAGCTGGTCTGTCTGAGCTGCTATTTTGATTTCCCGGGCTATTCTCCTTCCAGTTGAGAGGTTTTCCTCCATCAGGTCCGCATAAGGTGAGCCTGAAACGTAAAGGTTTGTCCCTGCTACAATCCTGGCCGAAATTTCAAATACCTTAATCTCAAGCGAATCCGTGAAAACAGTTTCAAGGCAGAAAGCTCCTATCATCCCGCCAAAAAGCCCCAGGGACTCTTCAACTACCCGTTCTCCCAGAGAAAAGATAAGGGGCAGCAGTGACTCCCTTGCTACGAGGGGAACGTTTCCTGTGACCACATATGTCGGACGGATTCCTGCTTCTATAAGTTCTCTGGGTGAGCCGAGCCTGAAGATCTCATCGGCATTGGACTCTACCCTGCGGTCCATGCTAAGAAGCTCAAGGCTGCCCTCGCTTAAAGTGTATCCCTCATTTCTGATCGGAGAGTAGAAGTAATGAAGGTAATAACGGGTTCCGGTAATAAATTCCTGAATCGTATACTTCTGGGTATGGTCTACGAGCTCATCGAATTCTTCAAAGGTTTTTGCAACGAAGAAACCTTTTCCTCCCTTCGCTCCATCGTACTTAACCATTACAGGCCCATTGATATCGCGAGGGTCATCGATTTTACCAGGCATGTGAATGCCTGCTCCGAGCAACCACTCCCGTTCTTTATCCCTGTCTGATTCCCATTCAAGTACAGCCCGGTTCCCGAATGTAGGCACAGCCATCCTTGCAAAATTTTCCGTGCCCAGGTAAGCAACAAATGAACCGTGTGGAATGATGATAGTGTTTTTCTGTCTAAGTTCCTCAGCCTTATTCATTATGTCTTCATAACTTTCAACGACAAGGAACTCATCTGGCTTTGCCTTGGGAAATGCTTCATAAAATTTTGGAGGTTTGCCGACGCAGATTCCCATAGTTCTGAAGCCTTCTTTTCTAGCTCCATCAAATATTTGAAGGCTTGAGTGAGAGCAGACTGTTGCAATTGTAATGTTTTCTAAATCGTAATTTTTCAGAAATTCAAGAACCTGCTGTTTTGTTATCATGATAGGTACCAGCGGAAAATTTAGATTAGAATATACAATGTTGTATTTAAGGTTAAGGTCTGTAAGGTTAAGGTCTGGATTATATATATAAATATAGTAGTGAATATATTTACCCCTTCAAAATAAAACTTTATATTAAGATCAGTGCATACTAAAGTGCAGATTGAATAAAAATTAGGCAGGTTTTTAATCCAGGAAGTAAGCATGGACGGGCTTGAAGATCGAGACGGTTTATCGGGAGCTGGCGAGTCTCCTCAGGGGCCTGAACGAATGGAACAGGGTAGCAGGGTGCTTGTTCTCCCGGTAAATGGAGAATCCCGAAAAATCACCCAGATTCTTTCAAATGAAACATCATTGAAAATTCTTGAACTGCTAGGGGAAAAAAGCATGTCTGCAACCAATATTGCAGAAGAGTTGAATTTACCCCTTACCACTGTCAAGTATAATCTTGATTCTCTTGTCGAATCCGATCTTATAAAAGTTACACAGATAAAGTGGAGCCAGAAAGGTCGGCAGGTAAAAATCTACGAGTCAGTAGAAAAACTGATTGTCCTTGTTCCTTCGAGAAGTTCTATTGACAAACTCTCTATCATAAGCCTGCTGCAAAAGTATATCGGAGTAATCGGAGCTGCCTTTTTTGCAACTGCAGGTATAGAGTATTTTTCAGCCTATATGCAGGCAAAAAGGGTCATTGATGCAACTGCTCCTTTGAGAATGGGGATAATGGAAACACCTGACGAGTCTTCTCCGGAGCAAACGGTTATGGGAGTAAACGAGAGCAACAACCTGAGCCCGAAGTTAGTTCTCGACCAGCAGGTGCCCGAAGGAGCTTTGAATGCAAGTTCTGAGGCTTTGAAAGCCGGAACAGAGAATGCCTCTCCTGAATTGGGGGCAGGCCCGGTTCAGGGGGCTGCTGAAGTTCCCATGTCTGCCCCGAACGGTTTAGATTCTGCCCACGGGCTTCCTCCTGTCCCGCCAGAGGGGTTCGCTCATGCAGGCGGGATTCACGGGCTTTATGACACTCTTTCTCTTCACCCTGGAGTGTGGTTTCTTTTCGGGTGTGTTTTTATAGTAGTCCTGCTGATTGTAAGAGAAGTCTATTATAAGAGAAAAGCCAGGTAGAGATTGGTATGAGAGTCGCTTTAAAGCTTGCATACATAGGCACCGAGTTTCACGGCTCCCAGATCCAGCCCAATGTCGAGACCGTGGAAGGAGAACTCTTCAAGGCTCTTCGGAATCTCGGGATCATAGAAAGCCCCAAGTCTGCTAATTATATCTGCGCCGGCAGGACCGATGCGGGGGTTCATGCCCTTGAACAGGTTGTCGCTTTTGATACGGACAAACCGAACCTGGCAATTCCAAGGGTCATAAACTCAGAACTTCCCCCAACAATCTGGGCCTGGGCCCACGCGGAAGTGCCCCTCGACTTTGACGCTAGGAGAGATGCGGTTTCCAGACATTACCGCTATGTGATGAGCGGAGAAGAGTACAATATCTCCAGGATCCGGGAAGCTTCAAAATTGCTGATCGGAACCCATGATTTTGAAAACTTTTCAAGAACGAATGGAGAAAAGAGTACGGTTCGTACCCTGGAAAGGATAAATGCCCGCGTAGACGGAGAGCTCACTAAAATCGATGTTGTTGGACATAGTTTCCTCTGGAATATGGTCCGAAAAATAGTGACCGCACTTTCCATGATCGGAAAAGGAGTACGTGATAATGACTGGCTGCTCCAGATGCTAGACCCCGATATATACGAAGAAGGAATCGAACCTGCTCCTGCCTATGGGTTGACCCTTATGAAAGTGAATTACGATGAAGATATAGTATGGGTCAATGACAACTATTCCATAAGGAGAGCAGGTGAGCAGAACCACAAACGTATACTCAGGCACAGGGTTATGGCAGAGGTACTTGAAGAATTGATTTCCCAGGAGTAAGAAATGCCCTTAAAGGCATTTTTTATATTCCAAATTTCATTTTCAACTCTAATTTTCAACTCTAATTTTCAACTCTAATTTTCAACTCTAATTTTCAACTCTAATTTTCAACTCTAATTTTCAACTCTAATTTTCAACTCTAATTTTCAACTCTAATTTTCAACTCTAATTTTCATTTTCCACTTCTTTCTGAAAAACAGTTATTGTCCGGGTAAGGCTTCTATGCACTCTCTGGATATAAATCTCAAGAACCTTAAGTCCTGCCTTTTCTCCATATTCCAGCGCAGCTTTGTCCGAGACTACGACTGCTATACCCCCTGGCTTCAGGACACGGTGGATCTCTTCAAGGGCGCAGGAATAAAGTTCTTCAAGGGACTCGGCGATAATTGCTGCTGACCTGCCGTATGGTGGGTCAGTTACGACTGCGTTTATTGCGGCATCCTTAAACGGAATCCTGCAGGCGTCCCCTTCCATCAGTGCATAGTCAAGTTCAAAGGCTTCAAGGTTCATGCGAGCGCCCATAATCAGTTTTTCCTGGGCATCGACTCCTATAACTCTTGCTCCCACAAGCCCGGCTTCAACAAGAATCCCCGCAGTGCCGCAAAAGGGGTCCAGAATGAGTTCTCCTGGCTTTATTCCTGACAGGTTTGTGAGGGCACGTGCGACCCTGGGCATAAGGACTCCAGGATGAAAGAAAGGTTTGTTCTGGGGAGTTCTGGCTTCGTATGCGCTTCTGTCGATAGAAGACAGGAGAGTTCCCAGTACAGCCTTTTCACTAAGTATCACCCTGAATTCCACATCAGGGTTTTTCAGGTTTGCCCGAAAGCCCTTCCTGTAGATGCAGCCTCCTATTTTCTGTTCCAGAAACTCGCCAGGAAAGTCCACATGATGTTTAATCCGTTTTGCCCTAACCACAAAACTTTGCCCTTCCCTGATATAGTGCGAGGGCTCAAATGTCTCTGCAAGTTCCAGGACCGAATCCGGGGTATTTTCGGTAATTCCCACAACTTTCAGGATATGGTGGGTCATTGCCAGCCTTTCGGTTATCGGGCCTCTAAGGGTTCTTTCCACATCCTCGCCTGCTATGTCCACTACCAGGCACTGGTCAACCCTGGTATGGAACCGGAAATCAAGCCCCTCTATTTTGAGGCAGGCAAAGACTTCGGCAGCCGGCAGTTCTTCATGTTCTCCAGAGAGTTCAAAAGCGTATAACATTCGTGATCCGGAATAAGTTGATAACTATTTCGAAATAATATTCGTAGCGTTCAATCGACAATGAATGTAAAATTCATTGTGTTAATGCGAGAGTAATCATTAAATGGAGGTTCTCAAAAACCGAAGTCAATAACCCTCAAAGAGATTGCCTGAATATTTATCAATTAAAAGCAACTTTTTCAATTAAAAGCAATTCTTTTAGTTAAACCTGATTCCCAAGCTAAATTTATTACCTCAACTCAAAACATTTTTTCTTAAAACATTTTTTCCAGCGCTTCCCTGCCAGTCATTCCGGGTTCGACTCCGAGTCCCCTGGCTAACTGGGTTACTTCGACTACCTGGGCTTTGAGCATATCTTCAAAACTCTGTACGCCTTTTACTTTTGCTGCCGCATCCCCAAGTGTCTCTGCGGCATTTATATTCAGATATCCGCACATCAGGAACCCTTTCTCTGCCCTTATAACCAGAAGAGGGTATTTTTGCATCTCAAAGCGGAGGCCAAGAGCACACCCGTTTTCAAGCCGAATTTGTTCAATGAGCATGTTTTTCAGAATAAGCTTCAAGCCAGATTAACTTTTTGGACTCAGGTAAAGCTGTCGTAAGGACATTTTTGAAAAACCCTGAGGATTCCCCGGTCTCGGCTCTTTCTTCAGCAGATAAGGTTTTGTTCCCCAATTCTCTGCTTTTGTTTTCTACGGCATTCCCGGCTTTTCCTTCTCTGTCCTGAAACTCTGCTTTAGAACTTTCATTTTCCGAGATCCAGAGAGTTATATTTTTTTCTGGGCCGAAACTGCCCTTAAGCACTGTACGGTTATTTCCAAATTCCTGACTTTTGTTATCCAGCCCTTCTGTCCTTTCTACATCAAGGCCCACAGGCAGAGTGATTGTAACACTCGAGTTCGGAGTGCCCATCAGCCAGATATCCGTGCCCTGCCCCATCTCTTTCTCGAAAATATAGCTTACACTGGCAGAATTAGTAATTGACGAGTTTTTTTCAGTCTTTCCCAGAGCTTCTTTTGAGAGCCAGAAGTCAACATCTGTGACTTTAACAGGCTCTGAAGTACCATTGAGTTTCACGTCAGGTTTATTGAGTTTCACTTCAGGTTTGGTTTTTACGGCTTCCTTCATCCTGTCCCTGAAAACTTTCTCAGCCTTCAGGATTTCCCAGGCATTGACAAAGTTATCATCATTTCCTGTTTGCAGGTCTATTAAATTCCTGAATAAAATGGCTTCTCTGCCTGTAATTTGTTCCTCATATTTCCAGGTCATTCCGCCCCTTTCCAGTGTAACATTATTGCTGGTTATAAAGGCAGCAGTACAGGGTTCTGCCCGAAAGGAAGGCATAAGAAGAATCGTTAATAAAAAACCGGTTAAAAGAAGATTATACAGTTTCAAGGCGCTCAACTCATCCCTTTTTAATCCTACACTTTTTACCTTTACTTTTCCTCTTCTTTTTTCCAGGTTTTATTTTTCTCTATTTTTTTCCAGGTTTTATTTTTCTCTATTTTTTCCAGGTTTTATTTTGTTGTGACTTCGCAGCCGTCCTGGGTTATTACTATGGTGTGTTCTGCCTGGGCTACAAGCCCACCTGCACTTTCGAGAAGTACGGGATAGGGGTGAAGAATTCCTGCCTTTTCAAGCTGGATTAATACAAACTCCAGCCTGTCGGACTCGAGCCAGCGCTTTGCAAAAGGCAATTCCCTGTACTCTTCGACCTGTTTCAGAACGTTTCGGACTGCAGGCATGCGGACCGGCTTTTTCCTTATAAGGCTGTATATCTCGGCCCAGTTTCCGTCATGGACAAAGCCTGCTCCATCCGTAGCAAAGGGCTCGATTGCAAGCACATCTCCTTCCTTTAAAACGACTCCTCCTTCTACGTGCCGGTTAGGGACAGAAGGCTCCTCGTGAGCCGCGTACTGGGAAAGCCCGTGGCCTGTCAGGTTCATTATCGGGTTTAGCCCGTAACTGCGAATACTGTCCTCGATTGCAGCCCCGATTTCTCCGGTAATAATCCCTGGCCTTGCGAGGTCGATGGCGGCGGCAAGAGCCTCTTCAGCCGCTTTTAAGATATCCGAGTTTCCTGAAAGGTCAACAGTCACAGCTGAGTCTGCAATGTATCCGTCCACATGGACCCCAAGATCCAGTTTAACCATGTCTTTTCCGAAAACATCAGTGTCTCCTGCTTTAGGGGTTGCATGTGCAGCCTCTTCATTTCTTGAGATGTTGCAGGGAAAAGCTGGTCTGCCTCCCAGCTCTATAGTCCGGTTTTCAACAAGCTCCGCAACTTCCAGCAGACTATTTCCTATCCTGATCATTTCTACGGCTTCGGCTCTGACAATTTTCAGAATCCTGCCCGCTTCCCTATATTTTTCAAGAATCTCCTGTTTATTGTGCACATTATCGGTCATGTTAACCTCTTGTTGGATGATAATCGAATCCTGTCCTGGTAAGATGATAATAAGCTCCTTTCTACGTGTTTCTGGCTTTAAACCATGAATTTCCGATTTGAGCAGGTCAGGTATTGTCAGATAAGATATAAGCAGATTCAAACAGATTATTTAAATTGTAAATCTGTTATACTACAAATCTCTTTTCCAGTCCTGTAAGGTTCTTACATCCATTTTCAGTTACGAGTACCATATCCTCGATTCGTATTCCTCCGGTTTCAGGGTAGTACAGGCCAGGCTCGATAGTGATCACATTGCCTGCCTCAAGTAAAACCCCGTTTTCTCCGACTCCTGGTAGTTCATGTATGTCGAGCCCAACCCCATGTCCTGTTGAGTGGATAAACCCTACCTTTGCACCACTTCGGTAGGTGTCATAACCATGTGCTTCGAAGACGTCGCAGACGGCATTATGCACATCGGCTGCCGGCACTCCTGGCTTAATCATCTCAAGCCCTTTTTCCTGCGCTGCAAGCACAGTCTCGTACATTTTTTTGAGCTCTTCCGAAGCCTCTCCATGCAGGACTGTGCGCGTCATATCCGCAAAATAACGTTTCTTTTTGCTTCTCGGGAAAATATCCAGAATAATTGGAGCATTTGCCTTTAGAGGGCCATTTGTAGTTCCATGGGGATTTGCCGTATCCCTGCCGCATGAAACAATAGTCTCTTCGGCCTCGCACCCATAGTCAAGCAGGGTATGATCTATAACCGAAAGCACTTTAGTCCCTGTAAGTGCCTCCCCTGCGTGATAGAGAAGACCTTCCCTTTCTTCGGCTCCTGCTATGAGTGCTATTGCGGCTTCCATAGCCTTTTCTCCGGCCAT
>CAVZFI010000037.1:0-56113 GCA_963774465.1 uncultured Methanosarcinaceae archaeon
AGGAGGAGACCCGTAGCTCCCACGCTCGCATATACACCGGTTAAAAGCGCGCCTGTAATACCACCGACTCCATGAACTCCGAAAGCGTCCAGTGAATCGTCATATCCAAGCTTTGCTTTGATTGCTACAGCTTCGTAGCATATGAAACTGGCGATTATGCCTATTGGAATTGCTGCCACAGGTGTGACAAAACCGGCAGCCGGTGTGATTGCAACCAATCCTGCCAGAACTCCGGTTGAAAATCCCAGAGCAGTCGGATGTCCGAAGTGGTGCCACTCAAGTGCCATCCAGGCAAGCCCTGCGGCTGCGGGGGCTACGAGAGTAGTGATGAATGCAACTGCTGCGGTCTCATTTGCAGCAAGAGCCGAGCCTGCATTGAATCCGAACCATCCAAACCAGAGAAGCCCTGCACCAAGAAGGGTGAGAGTAACGTTGTGCGGCTTTAGTGAATCAACTCCATATCCTCTTCTCTTGCCAAGGAATGCCAAAATTGCAAGCGAGGACATTCCTGCGGTTATATGAACAACGTTACCGCCTGCAAAGTCCAGAGCTTCCCCTGTAAGGAATCCGCCGCCCCAGACCCAATGACATACTGGAGCATAGACAATAAGTCCCCAGAGCGCAATGAATGCAATGTAAGACTTAAACTTGACACGCCCTACAATTGCACCTGAGATAAGGGCAGGCGTAATTATTGCAAACATTCCCTGAAATGCGATAAATGCATAAGTGGGGATTGTACCTGTTACGGAAGACGCATCAATTCCCCGAAGGAATACGTTTTCAAGGCCGCCCACAAACCAGTTGCCCTCTGAAAAAGCAAGTGAGTAACCTATAATCACCCATTCCAGAGCCATGACGCCCATTGCAACATATGAATGCATCATGCTGCTCAGGACGTTTTTACGCTGGACCAGCCCACCGTAGAACAGTGCAAGTCCCGGAAGCATTAATAATACAAGTGCAGATGAAATTAACACCCATGCGGTGTCTGCTGCGTTAATAACCATATTTCTCCCCTCAGATAGCATTAGGTCCGGTTTCGTTCGTACGGATCCTTATTACGTTTTCAAGTGGCAACACAAATATCTTGCCACTTCCGATGTAACCGTCATTGCCTTTTGCTCCAGTCTTTATTGCTTCAATAATTGGTTGCAGGAAAACATCTTCAACTGCGATTTCAATCTTGATTTTCTCAAGCAGGTTTGCTTCACTTTCCGTTGCTTTATATATTTCCAGATGCCCTTTTTGAGCACCATAACCAGCAGCGGATGATACTGTTAATCGATTTACTTCAATTTTCTGAAGCTCTCGTTTTACCGCATCAAGCCTTTCCGGTCTTATCATTGCAATTACGTATTTCATCTCGACCACCAATAGGTATCTCGTATCCGACTTAATACTATTTAAATATATCTACCAGGGCATTATATATTTATATAGTTTAGTAAAAAAGTGCTAAAGTAAAACTGTTAAAGTAAATGGGATTTTTTCCGTGGTTGAAAGCCTAAGATAAGTTTCCCATGCCTTCTGTGGTTACTATAGATGTGTAAAAGGAGAAATCCTAGGTTTCTGGTTAAGTTCGCTTTCCTATTATCTATCGTTGCTGTAAGAGAACTTTTATTCCCCGAAAGCAAATTTAGAGGTATGTTCGCAGAAATTGGAAGCATAAGAAATGAGGCTGACGAGGTTTCCCTGCAAATTCTTGCCCTTTTCAGGGAGAGCGTCAGTGAGATCCGCCTGAATGAGCCTGAATCCGTGTCGGATTATTTCAAGCCGGAATATTCTCATTATATTGTGGTACATACTCCCCTGGATATCCGGTTTCCTGAGAAAAGGGAAGAATGGAACATGCGCTTTTGCGGGAATGTCGGAGTTTCGGTTGTGGAATCTATAGTAGCTGAAACAGGCAGGATTTACGTAAGAGGGCTTATGGCAGTTAACGGATCAAGGGTCTATGCTATCCTTCCTTTTACAACAATAGATGCGGAAAAAGCGAAGCAAGCGAAATCTCCTGAAGACCGCATGGCCCGTGTGCGGGCACAGGTGCTTCCTGCCGTGCTTCCTGACATACAGGGGAAAACAATCCTGGATATTGGCAGCGGTTTCGGAAGCCTTACCCTGGAGCTTGCAAAAAATAATCCGGATTCAAAGGTTTACGGAATCGATCTTCATGATTCTCTTACAGGCCAGGCGCAGATGAATGCCAATGTCCTTGGTGTGCCGAATGTTGAGTTCAGGATAGGGAGTGCCTATGCCCTGCCTTTTGAAGCCGATTCGGTGGATGTAGCTACCTGCTTTTTCATGCTTCACCACCTCGAAGACATCAAATTTGCCCTGTTTGAGATTAAGAGAGTACTGAAAAAAGGCGGGTTGTTAGTTGCGGTTGAGCCGCTGGCTCACCAGCACCATCACGGGCCTCAACTTTCAGAAACTGAATGGAAAGAGCTTTTTGAGGATGTCGGCTTCGCTGTAGAGGTTGAGAGCATGGAAGGGGCAGCGATCCTGAAAGCTGTAAAAAGAAATTAATAAGTTCTGTAAGAAAATGATAAATTGGAAAAATAATTTCAAAAATGGGCCGGAAGATTGTCCAGTACACGAATCTGGCTCTTTTTATCTTTCAATCCATTCTGACACTTCTTTGGATCCTGTCACGCCTCCGCTGCCGCTCGATATACCAGCTCTAGAGGTGCCCAGCAATTTATTTTGTGTTTATTTTGCTTGTCACATCGTCACAACTATTTAAAAATTAATTTATTGTTTGGGATCCATTTATTACATTTATTACACCTTTTTACTAGCGTTCCTACTGGTTCTACGTTGCCTGTTTTTTTGTCGGTGTAAGGCTTTTTACGGATTGCATCTGTTATGTTGATGTCTACATTCCTCGCCTGTTTTTTATTTTTAGGTAATTTCCGGAAAATGAGTAGCAGAGGCTCCCTTCTTTGCCGGGAGGGGAGTTTTTCCTTTCAAAAATACCGTCTTCAAATTAAAATAGGATCATATCCAATCAAAAAACAATCATATCCGAGGTTCTGATCCTTACCATGCATTCGTCTCCGTTCCCTATTTTTAACGAGTCGAAGATATGGTTTGCAACCTCAATGTTCATGACGGCATCGCTGTCTTTTAAATTCAGTGACATTATCCTGCTTGCGCCTTTGTTCACGACATTCCTTATCACGCCATCGAGAAGGTTCTTTTGATCTTCTTTTCGGATTATGCGGGCGACGGAACTGTCCACAAGTTCGATATTCTCAGGCCTTATTCCCCAGCTCACTTTATCTCCTGCCATTCTTCTAATGTAGGGGGCTGTAATCTCCGTGCCAAGTGACCAGAGGAAAGTACACTCCTGCCCGTGCCCTTCTACCACGGCATCGTCAAAAAGGTTTGAGAAACCTACCAGTTCCGCCACATAACGGGTTTTCGGGTGATAAAACACATCCTCAGGAGAGCCGAGCTGCTGTACCCTGCCGTTATCGAAAACTACCATCCTGTCTGCTATGGTGAAGGCTTCGACAGGGTCATGGGTTATGAATATTACAGGAATCCCAAGCCTTTTCTGGATTGCTCTTAATTCTTTCCGCAGTTTCAGCCTTACTACGGTATCGAGGGCTGAAAAGGGTTCATCCAGGAGCAGGACTTCCGGATCAGGAGCAAGGGCTCTTGCAAGTGCAACTTTCTGCTTCTGGCCGCCTGAGAGTTCATCCGGGTATGCAAACTCAAACTCCTCGATTCCTGCAAGATCCAGCATCGTGTTAACCCGTTCCATTTTTTCCGCTGGATGCATGCCTTTTAGCCCGAACTCTATATTCTGCCGAACATTCATGTGCGGGAAGAGCGCATTTTCCTGGAACATATACCCGATTTTCCGCTTCTGAGGGGGGAGGTTTACTCTCTTCCTGCTGTCAAAGTACACAGTATCGTTTATTTTGATGGTTCCTGCATCCGGGTTCTCAAGTCCTGCAATGCAGCGGAGGGCCGTGGTTTTACCTGAACCTGAGCAGCCGAACAGCACCACGAAATCAGAATCGGCATCAAAGCTGCAGTGCATTGAAAAGCTGGGTATTTTCTCCTTCTTTTTTATATGCTTCCTTCCGTAGAATTTCTTTTCAATGTCAACCTCAACGGGCATTCCTACTCTCCTTATACTTCTTTTTATCGTTCTCCCAGTTTGCTGGTAGCTGCAATAGTTATGAGAGATATGACAACCAGGACAAGCACGAGCAGGTTTGCAAGTTCGTTATTTCCTGTCTGGTATGCCCCGTAAATGGAAAGAGGCATGGTACTGGTTTTTCCCTGGATATTTCCTGCGACCATCAGGGTAGCTCCAAACTCTCCGACAGCCCTTGCAAAGCTCAGGACGCAGCCTGCAATAATGCCTTTTTTTGCAAGGGGAAGCGTTATGAAGAGTGCGGTTTCAAATTCGCTTCTCCCGAGTACACAGGCGGCTTCCTCAACATTTTTGTCCACTGCCCCGATGGCTGAGGTGGCGGTCTTTACCATCATGGGTAAAGATACGACAAAGGCTGCAATGGCCGCTGCCTGCCAGGTAAAAAGTATCCCGTCCCCGGTAATTCTGGAAAAGATACTTCCAAGAGTCTCCGTTTTTCCCCAGTAAAAGCACAAGAATATACCCTGTTACAGTAGGAGGCAGAACCAGGGGCAGGGTCACAAGCACATCAGCCAGCCGTTTCCCGGTAAACTCCCGCTTTGCCAGTAAGTAGGCAATCAGAATACCCAGCAATGTCACAAATAAGGTTGAAACGGTAGCAATCTTGAGTGTGAGCAGGAGCGGAGTTATGACCGATTGAAGCATTTCCATCAAATCCCTCTCTATTTAAACTCCATATTTTTCCGGTGCTGGATATTATTCTCTTTTAGAGTTTTGACTTTTCATCTTCCTGTCTGGAGTCTGTTTTATGGCGTTTTAAAGCCGTATTCTGCCAGGATTTCCTGTCCTCTGGTTCCGGTTACGAAATCAGTAAATTCCTGTGCTCCTTCCTTACTTGCCGATGCACTTACTACTGCTATGGGGTAAGTTATGGATTCGTTAACAGGCACCGTAAATGCTATCTCATACAGGTTTTTCTGTCCGCTCTCAGCATCTGTAATGAACACGAAACCTGCATCGGCTTCTCCTGCTTCCACATAAGTAAGTACCTGCTTCACAGTTTCTCCAAGGATAACTTTGCCTTCAAGCTCTTCCCAGATCCCGGCATCTTCCAGTGCATGTTTTGTATACTTTCCTATAGGTGCAGTTTCAGGATTTCCTATCGCAATTTTCTCTATGTTGTCTGCAGTCAGGTCTTCCAGGGTTTCCGGGCTTTTGGAGCCGTTTTTCTCAGGCACTACCATAACGATGGTGTTTGCTGCAAAGTCTTTTCTTGAACCGTTTTCAATCAGGTTTTTCTCGGAAAGAAAGTCCATGTCGCTTTCGGAAGCCGATGCGAACACATCGACAGGTGCCCCGGATTCGATCTGTGTCCGAAGAGTACCTGAACCTGCCAGATTCAGTTCTACTTTTGTGCCGGGATGGGCAGCTTCAAACTCTTTTGCAATATCAGTAAATGCCTCGGTAAGGCTTGCAGCAGCTGAAACCGTGATCATTGTCGGCTTTTCTTCTACTCCGGAGGAAGCTGCAAGGAAGGTAACTATACCAAGGCAGAGAATTACTGCAAGGATCGGGAGTATCAGTTTTCTCCCGTTCATAATATTCCTTCCATGCATCCTTTTTCAGTTTCATTACCCACGTATACTGCCGGCTCTGCTTGTACCGGTGCTGTGAAAGTATCTGTAGCTTCTAGAATCGTATTGGTGATTCTGTCCAGCAGTTCAAGGGCTCCTCTGTATCCGACGGTAAGAATACGCTGTGCGCCTACTCTATCATGTATTGGCAGGCCTACCCTTACAAGAGGAATGTCCCTTACTTTTGCGATGTATCTGCCGTTGGAGTTTCCTATCAGGATATCAGGGCTGCATTCAGTGACCGCATCATTGAGACTGTCAAAGTCAATTCCATCCAGAACCGAATATTTCAGTTCCGGCCTTATCTCTTCGAAAATTTGCCCGATTTTCTTCCCAAAGTCTCGGCTTTTGCTCCCTGTGGCTACCAGCACGGGATGCATCCCGAGTTCCAGCATAAAAGTCGTCAGGCTAAATACCAGATCAGGATCTCCGTAGACCGCGGCTTTTACACCGTAGAGGTACTTATGCACATCCACCATGGCATCGAGGAGCCTGCCCCTTTCTTTCTGGTATTTCTCAGGAATCGGGCAGACAATAATCTTGACCAGTTCAGTAAAGAAACTGTCCGTGTTTGAAAGCCCGATTGGGATTGGAACACTGTATCCGGGCACGCCGTGATACTCTTTCAGGTATTCCAGTGCCAGATTTTTGCTGACCATGCCGAGGCCAAGGCTTGCCCGGCTGTTCGGCATCTCGGCAACTTCGGAAAGCGGAGTGCCTCCCTGTGCAATTCTCGGGAGATCCTCTCTCAAAGGAGCGTCAAAGGTTTCGGAAATGTCAGGCAGGAAAATGTACTCTCCAGCCATAACCTCAAAGATCTCTTTCAGTTCCCGCACATCGGCAGGAGAGAGGCTTTCAACAGGGATGACGTTGAGTTTTCCATTCGGGGTTTTTACGGCTCTATCTTTTCCCGGATCTTCCGCAAACTTCCTGACAACAGCGTCCAGGGCTTTTATGTACCCGCTTACATGGCTTTCCCCGTAGCTGGGAGTGGAAACAGGAATAATTATGATATCTTTTTCAGGGTCGTCTCCGAGCCCTTCCTCTTCTTTGAATTCCCGGATAATCGCAGGCACATCGTCTCCGATTGTTTCGGCAAGGCAGGTGGTGGCAACTCCGATTACTTTCGGGTTGTACCTGTTGATCACGTTCTTCAATCCTTTTTTCAGGTTTTCCCCGCCTCCGTATACTGCTCCTTTTTCACTGAGAGAACTTGATGCAATATCCACAGGTTCCCTGAAGTGATGGGCAAGGTGCAGGCGCATATAGGTACTGCAGCCCTGCGAACCGTGGTAGAGAACCATTGTGTTTTCAATCCCCTTGAATGCAAGGGCACTTCCCATGGGCTGGCACATGACACAGGGATTTACGGTAGCATAGTTTCTTTTCGTCATCTCGATTCTCTCCTTACACCTGGCTCTCAACTGCAGCATCCTGCTCTGGGTTCAGGAAGTCCGGTTCAATACTTATATTTTTATACTCTTCGGCGTACGGCTCGCCCGAAATTCTTTCGTTTGTTGCCGTTTTCTCTGTTCTCTCTGATTTTTTCTCTAATTCTATTGCTTCGGGTTTCATTTCGGGTTTCAGTATCTTCTGCCTGACAGCTTTCCAGACGGGGCTGTTGATGGAAGCATCCACTTCCCGCGCAAAGTTTACAAAGCCGTCAAAACCTTCGAACTCCACCACCCTGTCATGGTTGAAATCGCAAAAAGCAACACCCAGTTTGTATGCGATAAACCTCTCCTTTACGCCTGCAACCATAAGGTCGGCTTTCTGTTTCACGAGCAATTCGGCAAGTTCAAGGGGGTTTGCATCGTCTACAATGACTGTTCCGTCCCTGACCGAATAACTGATCTGCTCGTAATCCTCTTTTTTCCCGGTCTGGGTTCCGATAATGACTACCTCCATGCCCAGTTCCGAAAAACCTTTGATAAGCGTGAGAGCTTTTGCAGGCCCTCCCATGTAGATGGCGGCCTTTTTTCCTCTGACCCTTTCCCGAACTCTGAAGATTTCAGGCATTATGCGGTTTGTTTCGGTTTCCAGGATTTTCTCTGCCTGCTCTTTCATAGCTTCGGAGCCAAAGTAATCCGCAGTCTTCCGCAGGGCGAGGGAGATATCTTCGATTCCGAAGAAACTCGCGTTTAAATACGGGATTCCATACTCTCCCTGCATCCATTTTGCAAGATAGGTCATGGATCCGCTGCACTGGACGAGGTTAAGGTCGGCTTCGGCGGCTCTTGAAATGGATTTTGCATTAGAGTCCCCTGTCATTGAGACTATGACCTCGATTCCCATTTGCTCAAAGAGGGGCTTTATGAGCCAGACGTCTCCGGCCACATTGAAATCCCCTAAAATGTTAATTTTTGGCTTTATGGTTTCAGGGAGCTTGAGGCATTTTTTTGTAGTTCCGTCTTCCTGAGGTTTTTTTATCAGCTTTTTTAAGGCGTCACAGGCAGCCTTGTACCCGTCGGACTTGTTACCTTTGAAACCTTCGGATTTTACAGGGATCACAGGGATGTTGTGCTTCTGGCTTGCGGTTTTGCATACGGACTCCAGGTCATCCCCTATAATTCCGACTATGCATGTGGAATACACGAAAATGACAGGAGGGCGGTAGATCCCAACCAGTTCGTCGATTGCGTTTGAGAGTTTCTTCTCTCCTCCGAAGACCACATCGAGCTCTTTCATGTCCGTGCTGAAACTGCTGCGGTTCGTTTCAATCCCGCTAGACTTTGCACCCCTGATATCCCAGGTATAGCCTGCACAGCCAATTGGGCCGTGGACGAGATGAACTGCATCGGTTACCGGGTTTAAGACTACCCTGGCTCCCGAATAAACACAGGCTCGCTGGCTAATAGCTCCTGCAAGGGAATTGTTGTCGCAGGAAAGGGGGACTACCTGCCCCTTTTCCTGTTTTCTGGTGATGTATGGTTTCCTTTCTTCGAGAGTATCCACTATCCCGGTTTTCTCTTTCATCGCTTTCACTCCCCTCTGCTTCGGTTTTCAGGTTTGCAGCGGCGGTTTTCCAGTTCCCGTTTTTAACCTCGAATTTCTCTGTTCCTTTCTGGAACTGGTTATCTTGAAATCAGATTATTTACTGAATGGTTTCGAGCAGCCAGTCCGGTGCATCCCTATCTTTCCTGTCAAGCAGGGTATTTCCTATGCGTTCCACCAGTCTTGCAGCCCCTGCATATCCCATGATCGGGAAGTAGTGGAGGTTTGCCCTGTCCATGATCGGGAAGCCTACCCTGATCAGGGGCACGTCCTCTGCCCTTGAAATGAATTTCCCGTAGGTGTTGCCGATAAGGAGATCCACGGGCTTTCGCTTGATGATCTGGTGGAGCATGAAAAGGTCTCCTCCGGAAATTACATCAGCCTCCGGGTACTCCGGGCCTATGAGTCCTTCGACTTCTTTTTCAAACTCTGAGTTCTGGGTTCCCGTGAGTACCACACTTGGTTCCATGCCCATTTCCAGTATAAGGCTGGTCAGGCCTGTAAGAATATCCGGGTCCCCGTAAATCGCTACTTTTTTCCCGTGGTAGTGAGGGTGGGCATCAGTCATCATATCCACAAGCCTTCCTCTCTCGTCTTCAAGTTCGGGGGGGATTGCCACGCTGGTAAGTTTTGCCGCGTTCATGATGAAACGGTCAGTGTTCCTGATTCCTATGGGAGTGGGCCCGATTTTTGCCGGGACTTTGTAGCGGCTTTCCAGAATCTTTGCTGCTGAGCCTCCTGCCATTCTACAGAGAGCGATTGTCCCAAATGAGTTTGCGGAGTCTTCTATATCTCCTATCGGAGTCCCGCCTTTAGGGAACATGGAAGACTCTCCGGTCAGAGGGGCATCAAAAACATCAGTCGTGTCTGGAAAGACAATGCTTGAGATTCCCATGATTGAGAGTATGCGTTTGATTTCCCGGATATCAGCAGGCTCCACGAAACCGGGGATGATGTTGAGTTTCCTGTTTGGCTTACTTTTGCTGGCAAAGGTAGTCACAAAAGACTTTACCATATTGTCATAGCCCGTGATGTGGGTGCCCACGTAACTAGGGGTAGAAGCTGCACAGATTTTAATCGAAGGGTCTATGAGTTCTTCCATCCGGACGTCTTCTACGATAGTATTTACGTCATCTCCTATGGTTTCTGCTACACAGGTGGTATGAATGGCAATCACGTCGGGCCTGTAGATAGTGGTCAGGTTTCCGAGGGCTTCCTTAAGGTTTGCTGCGCCTCCGAAAACGGCTGTCCCTTCAGAGAAACTGCTGGTCGTTGCAACCGAGTTTTCGCGGTAGTGCCTGCTCAGGCACATACGCAGGTATGAGAGGCAACCCTGTGAACCGTGGCTATGCGGCATGCAGTTGTGTACACCAAGAGCTGCGTAGACTGCGCCGATAGGCTGGCAGATTTTTGCAGGGTTGATAGTTACTGCTTCTCTGGTTACTTCTTCACATGGGGTGTAGTCTAACATTTTTTGTCCCTCCTTATTCTACTCCTTCAGCTTTCCATGGCGGGCGTATGAATCTCCAGGTGGGGCTGTGCATGGCCATGTCTATGTCCCGTGCGAAATTCAGGACTCCGGAAAAGCCAGTGTAGCGTCCACTGTAGTCGTAAGAGTGGATCTGCCTTGAGGGGATTCCCATCTTCTGGGCCCAGTACTTGTCCTTGATCCCCGAACAGAAGATGTCGGGTTTAAGGGCTTTTACAAGGGCTTCGGTCTCGTGATGGTTGAGGTCGTCAATGACAATGGTTCCATCTTTCGTTTCGGGGAAAAGCCCCTCATATTCCATGAGTCCGATTTTCTTTTTCAGCTCTTCAATCCTTTCGGGGCTGACAGCAGGCTCGATATTTTCATCCCGTTCGTAGTGTACATCCTCAAGCATGGAACCTAGAGCCCCTCCCTTTATCTGAGGGATGATCTGCCTGCCTTCATAGTCGTCCCTGTGAGCGAACTGGTAGCCTGCAACAACTACTTTCATGCCAAGCTCTTCGAAGAGGTTCATATAGTGGTGGCTCCTGGAACCTCCTGAATAGATAAAGGCGGTTTTTCCCTTGAGTTTTTTCCTGTATTTTTCGATTTCAGCCTCATACTTCACTTTTTCTTCGGCAATTATCTCCTCAGTTTTCCTTGTAATTTCCGTGTCGTCAAAGAACTCTGCCATTTTCCTGAGGGATTTTGCAGTAGTTTTCGTGCCCATGTAGTTAACCTTCAGCCAGGGAATCCCGTATTTTTCTTCCATCATGCGATTCGTATAGTTGATGGAACGGTGGCAGAGCAGGATACTGAGCTTTGCTTTGTGTGCCTGTGCTAGTTTATGGAATGAACCGTCTCCGGTGAAGGTCGAGACAATCCTGTACCCTATTTTTTCAAGGATTGGCTTGATTTCCCAGAGGTCTCCTCCAATATTGTATTCTCCAAAGATATTGATGTCAAAGGGAGTTGGATTTTCAAGTTCCTCGGTTCCTATTAGGTGTTCCATCAGGACATTACTTGCAATATGGTGGCCTGCCGACTGGCTGACTCCCTTGTATCCTTCACACTTAGAAGGGATAACCTTGATCCCATGCTCTTTTTCGGCTTCCCTGGCAACGGCTTCGATGTCGTCCCCGATAAGCCCTACAGGACAGGTGGCAGAAATGCTGATTGCTTTGGGCTTGAAGATCTTTACAATTTCATCAATGGCTTTTTTGAGCTTTTTTTCTCCACCAAAGACGATGTCAGTCTCCTTCATGTCCGTGCACACGCAGTAATTGCTGAAGTTGTCTTCGCCTTCCTCTGCCTTTGCAAGGTTTCGCCTGGTTCCCCAGGTGAAGTATGCACATCCAATAGGACCGTGGACAAGGTGAACCATGTCTTTGATCGGCCCGAAGACCACACCTTTCGAACCCGCAAAGGCACATCCGCGGTTTGTAATGATGCCCGGGATTACTTTCTCATCGGCTTCGATATGCTGTTCGGTGGAACAGTCCCTGACAACAATGTGTTTTCTCCTGTTCCTTGCAGCCTTTTCCGGGAGCACCTTCAGCATGTCATCGACAAGCTTTTGCTTGTCTTCAATTCCCGAACCAATTTCCGCTCCCATTACAACAACTCCTTGTTAACGGTTACATCTCCGCTTTCTCCAGTCCGGATACGGAATGTTTCACTAATGTTTGACACGAAAATCTTTCCGTCTCCAAGATGCCCTGTCTGGTTTACCTCGATAATTTTTCGGACTACTTCGTCCACACTGGCATCGTCTACTACAACCGTGAACATCCTTTTCGGGATGAAACGGATACAGGTTTCAGTTTCCTTTCCCGGGTCAGGAAGGGGAGGGTCAAATTCAAAGCAGAGCCCTTTTTGTTTTCCACGGCCCATTACCCTTCTTACGGTAAATGAGGGAAAGCCGCATTCAAGGAGGGCTTCTTTGGTTTTTTGGGCTCTGTTCATCCTGATTATCGCAGTAATCTCTTTCATGGGATTTTTCTCCGAAAATCCGGCTTTAAAGCCCGGTTTTTCCAGTCCTTATGGTGTAGGCTTCTTCTACAGGGTTTACGAAGATCCTTCCGTCCCCGTACTTCCCGGTCCTGGCAGATTCCATTATAGTCTGTATAACTTTGTCCTTGTTTTCATCTTCGACTACAAGCAGGAGCATGGTCTTTTGCAGTTCGTCATAGTGGATGTCCGCAATATGGATTCCTTTCTGTTTTCCTCTCCCGAAGACTTCCATTTTTGTAAGGGAGATACAGCCCTCTTTTTCAAGGCTCTCGACAACTTTAGTTTCCATGCCTGGCCTGATGATTGCACGTATCATTTGCATCGTTTTCATCTCCTGTACATCTAAAGATTACAACTCAACAATTCCGAATTCCACCATCATGGATTCCAGCTCTTCCATGGGAATAGGGGTCGGAACAACGAATTTGGTGTTGTTCTGGACGTTGTTGGCAAGGGCAAGGTATTCCTTTGCCTGGTTACATTCAGGGTCGAAGTGAATTACGGTTTTTCTGTTGATCTCTGCCCTCTGGACAATGTTATCCCTGGGCACGAAGTGAATTAGATGGCTTCCCAGTTTCTTTGCGAAAGCATCAAGGAGTTCGCGCTCTCCATCTACATTTCTGCTGTTGCAGATGATGCCTCCAAGACGGGCTCCACCTTTGGCAAACTTGGCAATTCCTTTGCAGATGTTGTTTGCTGCATAGATGGCCATTAGTTCTCCACTGGCCACGATGTAGATTTCCTTGGCTTTCCCTTCGCGGATAGGCATGGCAAAACCTCCGCAGACGACGTCACCAAGCACGTCGTAGAATACATAATCAAGATCATCGGTGTATGCACCCAGGTTTTCGAGCAGCCCGATGGCAGTAATAATTCCTCTACCTGCACATCCCACTCCTGGTTCAGGCCCTCCGGACTCCACACATTTGATATTTCCAAAACCCGGCTGCACAACAGTTTCAAGGTCGACTCCTTCGTCTCCTTCACTCCTGAGGGTATCAAGCACGGTCTTCTGGTTCAGGCCTCCAAGCAACATTCTGGTAGAGTCTGCTTTCGGGTCGCACCCTACAAGAAGAATTTTGTTCCCCATAGTCGAAAGGGCAGCAGTCAGATTTTGCGTGGTAGTGGATTTTCCAATCCCGCCCTTTCCATAGATTGCTATCTGTCTCATATTTTTCTTTGCTCCTTCAGTTTCTTTCGTCGGCACAGGAAGCCGGTAACCGTTGTACCATATAATACTATTTATAGTTTTCCAAAGGCTAAAACATATTCTATTTTTCCTTGCTCCTTTAGTTCCTTTCGTCGCACAGGAGACCGGTAACCGTTGTACTATCTAATACTATTTATAACTTATTAGTCATTGAAAAATCTGTTATCATTAATTGCCTTTATTTTCCGAGCTTCGGGAAAGGATTAATAAATAGTCCCATGTAAATTGCAAAGCTAAAATGAATAACAGGAAGACCCTTTGATGATCCCCGAAGCCTCTTATGATGTAATCGTTGTGGGCGCAGGCCCTGCAGGTTCTACGTCCGCACTGTATGCCGCAAAAAGCGGCGCCTCGGTCCTTCTTCTTGACAAAAAAAGAGAGATAGGGAGCCCTATTCAGTGTGCCGGTTTTCTTCCAGATGCTTCGGAAGTCCAGGCCCTTCTCCCTGACGCCGGGCTACCGGATGCGCTGAAAAACTATCCTGATTCCTGCGTGCTGCAGCAAATCACTACTCAGCGCATAGTTCCTCCGAACTGCAATGTAAAAGAGTTCGCTGTCAGGGGCGCAGTCCTTGACCGGCGCAGGTATGATCAGTTCCTTGCCGAGCAGGCAGCAAGAGCAGGAGCTGAACTGATGATTAAAACCCGCGTGGCAAGATTGGAAGGCACAACCGTTGAAACCTCAGGAATCTTCGGGAAACACAAAATTAAAGCAAAAGCGATTATCGGAGCTGATGGCCCAAATTCCCTGGTAGCAAATTCAAAAGGGCTCACATTTAAACCCGAATCAAGGGAAACTTCCGTTGCTATTGAATACCAGGTCAGAAATGTGGATATTGATCCCTCTTCCCTGGAAATGTATTTCGGAAAGGATTTTGTGCCCGCCGGTTACGCCTGGATTTTTCCCGAAGGTAAGGATCGGGCAAACGTAGGAATCGGAATCAGAAGCGGCATGGCTGAAAAAGGGGTTTCTGCAAAAGAATACCTGCACCGCTTTATGCGGGATCATCCTGTCGCAGGACCCAAACTGAAAAATTGCATAATCATGAACGTTATTGCAGGCATTATCCCTGTAAATGGCGCTCCGGAAAGAACCGCAACCGAAGACTCGCTGATTGTAGGGGACGCGGCAGGCCATATTTTTGCAACAAACGGAGGCGGAATCCCCCCTGCAATGATTGCCGGAAAAGTGGCAGGAGAAACTGCAGCCGAATTTGCAGCCGGGAAATGCAGGCTTGAAGAATACGACCGCCGCTGGCGATCTCAGTTCGGATCTGCGCTTGAAACATCGGTGCAGGCAAGGCAGCTTATGGACGGGATAATGAAATCCGACACTCTGATGAATGCGGCTTTTAAATTTATTTCTTCTGAGCAGATGAAGGTCATGCAATGCGGGAAACTCCCAGGACCTGTAAAACTCGGGCTCCAGGCCCTGAACCGGGGAAAGAAATAATCTGTATAAAACTTAATTGTAAAACTTAATTGAAAAACTTAATTGAAAAACTTAATTGTAAAAACTTAATTGTAAAAACTTAATTGTAAAAACTTAATTGTAAAAACTTAATTGTAAAAACTTAATTGTAAAAACTTAATTGTAAAAACTTAATTGTAAAAACTTAATAGGCAAAAATTAATAAAAACTTAATAGGCAAAAATTAATAAAAAATTAATTTTGTCTGATAAAAAGCAATGGAGAAAGAAAAGAATCCAGAATTCGGGTTCCACTTTATGCTTCTTTCTTTTCCATATGGGTTTCTTCGGTCTCCTCTCCAGCTTCTTCTTCGGATGCTTTTATCTTTCTCAATTCGGTTTCAGCATCTTCTTTATTGTACCTTGCTTCCGGGTAACTCGGCCGGATCTCAAGGGCTTTGTCAAAGGAGGCAATAGCTTCTTCGTACCGCTTGAGGATAACGTATTCAAGCCCTCTGAGGTTCCAGACCCCTGCAAAATCAGGTTTCAGTTTCAGAACCTTATCGAAATACTCGATTTTTTTCTCAGGATCTGTTTCGCTGACTGCAAGCCCATACCATTCCTCTGCGGTTTTGCCTTCGATTTTCTTTTTGAATAAATTGTCCAGAAATCCCAATGGCATCACTTCCCATTGAATATATGTGGAGTCTATAGAAATAGATGATTATTCTTAGATGATTATTCTTAGATGATTATTCTCCTGGCCAAAATAACAAAAAAATAAAATTCGGAAATGGGATAAAAAATAAAAAAATAAAAAATAATTTAAAAAGAAAAATTTGCTGCTTACAGTGAAAGCAGCTGCGTTTCATTAAGTAAACTTGCAAAGTCTGAAGTTATTACCAGTTTGGTAATGTTTCCTGAGGTAGTTACGTTGTAGGTCACTCCGCGTTCACTCGAATTTGCCTGGAAAGCTGTGATATTCTGAGTCACTTCGGGTTCCGCGTTAAGGAAGACGGATGTCTGTGTATAACTGCCATCATCCAGCTTTTTGAAATCCCTGTAAAACTGTTCAGCCGGGATATCCGTAGCATTAGTTTTGGTTGCTACTTGCTGGAATATCACATTTGCAGGGTCCACCTGGCTCAGGAGGTTATTATATTCGGTTGTAGAAGTTGCATTTCCGCCCAACACATCTATAACATTTTCAACGTTCTGGCGAGGACCGAGGATTACAGGGCTTCCGACTACATTCCATATATCCTGAGTGTTATTTGTCCTTGCAAGAAGATTGTAGCCATTATATGGGACTGCACCCCATGGCACCAGGATCTTCTGTTCCGGTATCTGGTGAAGTTCAAACCCGCTTCCGTCAGCATAACCTGCACCGTAGCGTTTCGTAACATCTGCCCCATACAGGGACTGCATCATTTTTACATTTCCAAGGACCTGTTCCATTGGTGTTCCTGTCGCTTTCTGCAGGTTTACATAATTAGCACTTATTACCCCTTCAGGGGACATATTCAGTCCGTCGGCAATAGAATTGAATTCGTGATGGACTTGCTTTCCCGGAACCTGGGAAAAGGAAATTGTGGAACTATTATTCCCGACCTCTTCAGTGGAAACGTCGTTATTGCTATCTGTTTTTGAGGTGCCTGTAAAGTAAATCATAAAGGCTGACAGAAACATTGTTAATGCCAATAAAATAGCCAGATATTTCTGGTTTTTTGTTGCTGGATCCTTTCGTTTCATGAATGAAACCTCATAACATAAGGTGAATTCTCATAACATACGATGAATTTATCTGAAAGTAGAGAACATATATTTGATCTCTAAATGCTTTATCCTGAAAAAGGTTTCCGTATATCTTTTATTTATTAAAAAATTTTATATTGAAATCAGGTTTTAATTTAGTTTCTGATTTTCAGCAATTCTGGATTACCGTTGAGTTTCAGTCAAGGGTGAGGATTTTAAGCATGTTTGTGCCTCCGGGTTTTCCTAAAGCAGGACCCTGAGTAAAAACCACGATGTCCCCGCTTTTTGCAAATCCCATTTCTTTAGCTTTTTCCGTAGTTTCTTTTTCCCAGCTTTCAATTGTTTCCTTCACGACAACAGGATAAACACCATAGGATAGAGAAAGGAAGCCGCATGTCCTCGGGACACGGCTGAAAGCAAGGATCCAGGTATCGGGCTTGAAGCGTGAAATCCTGCGGGGAGTTGCCCCGCTTCTTGTGGGGGTAAGTACGGCTGCAACCGGTAATCTCTGAAGGGCTTCATGCACCTGGAGGGTTATTACCTCGTCCACTGACATTTCCCTTGCCGTTATACCCTTGATCATGGTATCAAGTCCCCATTTTGTCCGGGAGCGCCAGTTTTCGGTTGTTTTTGCAATTTTTGCCATCATCTCAACGGCTTCCACAGGATAATTGCCGACAGCCGTTTCTTCCGAAAGCATGACTGCATCCGTCCCGTCAAGGATTGCGTTGGCAACGTCTGTAGCCTCTGCGCGGGTAGGCCTTATGTTGTCAGTCATTGAAGCCAGCATTTGAGTGGCTGTAATTACCGGAATCCCAAGAAGTTTTGCACTCTGGATAAGTTCTTTCTGGACTGAGGGAACTTCCTGGATAGGAATTTCAACTCCCAGGTCTCCTCTGGCAACCATTAGGGCATCGGTTTCTTCAAGAATTTCCTGAATATTCTCTACAGCCTGCCTGCGCTCGATTTTAGCAACAATATATACGGACTTTCCTCTGGCTGCAGCAAAGTTCCTGACCTTTCGGATGTCTTCGGCATTTTCTACAAAAGAAATACTGAAAGTATCAATTTCTTCATTCAAGGCGAACTCAAGGATTTTAAAGTCCTTTTCTGTTACAGGATCAAGAAAAATCTTCGCCCCCGGAAGATTCAGCCCTTTATGGGAGTAAAGCTGTCCTCCAATAAGGATCTCACAAAGCACATCTTTTCCCGAGACTTCCAGGCAGCGAAGCTGGATATACCCATCGCTTAAGTATATAAGGCTCCCGGGAACTACACTCTCAGGAAGCTGCTTATAGCTTACAGGAATGCGTTCTGTATTTCCCGGAGAGTCATCAACCGTAAGGGTCACAAGGTTTCCTTTGTGAAGCATAATAGGTTCTTTTTCCAGTTTGCCTATACGGATCTTTGGGCCTGGCAGGTCAGCAAGAATTGCAACGGTTCTGTCAAGTTCTTCTGCAACCTTCCGGACTCTCCGGATCACTTCGCTATGGCTTTCAAAATCCCCGTGGGAAAAATTGATCCTTGCAACATTCATGCCAGTAAGCACAAGTTCCCTGATCACTTCCTCGGAAGAGGAAGCCGGGCCTATGGTGCAGACGATCTTTGTCTTGTGGTCCGGAATTTGCATATTTACACAGCCTTTAATTCTCAATCTCTGGTCAATTCAGCCTTTATAATTGTTTTCAGACCTTCTGCAGCCTTTTTTATTTACTCTGATACATTTTAAGGGCTTCTTCGACGCTTGCGTCTTCAACAGTTATTGCATAGACAGCATTGCACATGCGGACAGCCTCGTCCAGAGGCTTCTGGTGGATATTCCTTCCGGTTGCATTTCCCTGTGCTCCGGAGACATGGATCTGGTCATAGAGCTTTTTCAGGAAAGCTTCGGCTTCATCGCTCGTACCGCCTGCGCAAACCACTCTGGTACGTCCGGCTGCTTTGACGGCTTCCTTGAAGATCTCGGCAGATTTTGCCCCTTCTTTCTTCGGGTAATTAACTTTTACAAAGTCCGTGCCAAGGCAGGCTCCTACACCTGTAGCTCCTGCAATAAGGTGCGGGTCTTTTTCGTCTTTTACTGCAGTTCCTCGCGGATAAATCCAGAGTACGGACAACATGCCGTGCTGGTGGGCATCATAAATTACCTGAGCAGCCTGTACAAGCATCTCTGCTTCGAACTCGCTGCCGAGATAGATTGTATATCCTACGCCAAGAATATTAAGTCCGCTGTTTTCCTTAAACTCAACGACCTGGTCAACATCATACCAGAGGTTGCTAAAAGGATCAGCCTGTGCGGTCTCAACAAGATTGGTTTTGGAGTTTACCTTTACAAGGTAGGGGATGTCCCTGTAGTCCATGCCGTAGCGGGCAATGAGCCCGAGCTGGGACGCAAAAACCCCGATTTTTGCCTGGGACGCTATTCTGAAAAGGTGTTCGGGATCAGCATCGTCCTCAGGCACTCCTTCCCCGTAAAAGTCGTCGTTCAGATGTTCTACCTTCTGGTCTCCTGCGAAAAGCATGAGCCTTCCGGTTCCCCTGGTCATCTCCATATAGTTTTTCACGTACGTTTCACGCATTGCTTTTGGGACATCTAGAGGTACGATTACGTCCTCTTTGTTAATTGAAACCATGTGTGTAAACCTCAATTTTATTCAATGGCAATTAGTTGGATGGTAGTAATACTGTGAAACTGTATTTATCTATTATCTATAATTCTTCTTACATTCTTCTTACTACCTTATCCCTCTTACCACATTTATAATTTTTGCATTCAGTATTGGCAGGTCTGATAAGGACTCAAAACTGTTAATACTCTCCTGAGATTTCTGACTCCCCATCTATGATTATAAAAATGTATTCGATTAAAAACTGGTATGTTTTGAAAATTTAAAAATTTAATCGATAGGAGAGTCAGGTATTGAAATAAAATTCTAAAAATTTCCTGTGAGAGAATGAGACACAAAATAGCCATGTGAAAGTGTGAATGGAATAATAAGTAAGAAATTTACGCCGCTTGCAGGGCTCGAACCTACGACATTCTGGTTAACAGCCAGACACTCTACCAACTGAGTTAAAGCGGCTTTCTGACGGGAAAACTGTTCTCTTTTTACCCTTGAACCTTCTTATACAAGAGATTATTTGGATATAAAGTTTATGGGCCTGACCGGATTTGAACCGGTGACCGCTCGGTTATGAGCCGAGCGCTCTAACCTGACTGAGCTACAGGCCCTTATTGGTTCTATGATGCTGTTATTAGTTGTTAGTAATGCTTTAATAATAAAGTTTTTGCATGTGTTATTTATTTCTGGAAAGATAATTATAAAAAATGTAAAAGTTTTACGCCGCTTGCAGGGCTCGAACCTACGACATTCTGGTTAACAGCCAGACACTCTACCAACTGAGTTAAAGCGGCTTATGTTATCGGATGTGCCTTTTTTGCCCACCCTGTCGCGAACATTCCTAAAGCGATGATGTTATTTATATATTTCGCTTGGGACTGTTTTCTCAAAGAACTATATAAGCATTTACTTAAAAACCTTATAGTATATGTGTCTTTAATCCAGAATAATACCGGTCTGATCAGCATCTATTCTTCCAGCTTGTTGATTTTTATTTTTTACTCATTTGCGCCTGTCCAATAAATATCTTTATTTAATCCCTGTTCGATTTACTATTTATTTGATTAATATTTTTATTTATTTTTATTAATAATATCCATTAAACTGAGATCCATTAAACCGAGATCCATTAAACCGAGATCCATTAAACTGAGATCCATTAAACTGAGATCCATTAAACTGAGATCCATTAAACTGAGATCCATTAAACTAATATTTCTGGTCTGATATCTGTCTAACTCCGAACGTTATTCTCCAATCTATTTCTGCTCTCTTTTATACTATCCCAACTGATGGCATCCGTTTGCCTACTAATCAAATATAAAAATACTTGTTTTCGAGCCAAAATTTATATCCTTTCAGGGATAATATATTTGATTAGCTTGTTGTAATATAATACAGCGAGATCGGACAGGTTCGATTTTAGGCAATATATTTTCAGTTTAGCTTAAAACGCATTTATCTGATGCCCTGTCCGGGGGAATTCAGCCAATTTAAGTATGAAGGCCGAAAACGGCTTTTAAATTGTTAACTTAAAGGTTAGGGTCAGTTGCTTCTTTGTACTGACATATATTCCTTTCAGGTCCTTTGTGTGCTGTGAGGAAATTTCGTCGGTCTAGGCTTTTGGCCGCTTAAATATCGCAGTTTAAAAATGGAAATTCAAGGGGGATTATTACGAAACGGCTAAAAATATGTCCAAAATGCCATGCTAAACTGAATGTGAGCTTAGATGGTAAGACCCAGTACTGTAGCATTTGCAAGTACTGGACAGAAATGGGTACTGCTAGGCTCGATTCGATTATGATTTACGGATGAGGAGTCTGCATGGGGAATGCAAATACTTCCATGTTTTGTAGCGTATGTCAAACAAAGTTGAAACGTCAGGTTATAGGCTCTAATGTTTTTTACTACTGCCGGAATTGCGGATGTGTGAGTTCTGAAGCATATTTATCGGGGGATGTTAACGTGCTCCATGTCCAGAAACCAATATCTGTCAGTGGGGAATCTTTACCTTTGAATCTTCTGAAGACACCCGAATCGCTGTAACTGGAGCCTGACCTGGAAAAACGGAATTTAGCGTTGAAAAAATTTGAAAAAATAGTTTTCGAAGGAGCCGCAATGGCTTCGGATTTCTCTTTTTAACTTCTGGTTATCTTAATATTCAGCTTACTATGTTTTTATCCTGCTTTTTGGGATCCTGACAACAAATTTTTCCCGCTGGTTAAAAATTCTATCCATCTATCCAGGAATTTCTTTATGAATTAAATTATTACTTGAAAAATGGGGAAGATGCTAATTTAGGGTGAGAAAGTGCTACTAAAAGAAAGCCTTATTTAAGAAATATAAATTTTAATTAGAAAATATAGATTCTAATTAAAAATCTCGACTCTTGTTAAATACTATATACTATTCTAATAAAGTATAATTATTATCTAAAGAAGTACAATTATTTTTAAAGAAGTAAAACTATTATTTAAAAAAAGATAAAAATAAATTTACTTTTTGAATAAAAATTAATCTTCCGCAAAAAGCAGTCAAAAACCAGTTTTTCAATGCCCTGCTTTGAGCAATTTGCAGACTTCTTCTACTTCGGTTCTGAACTCGTCCTGGGTGATCCCATAAATACCTGCAAGGTACATGGCACCACCTGCACCTGCACCTTCCTTGATTGTGCCTGTTTCGTACCTGTGAAGCCCTTTAAGAGCGGATTTCCCAAATCCGGGGTCTGCAACATAGACTACAGGTACACCCAGAGTTCTGGTAAGTTCGGCAAAGTTTGCGGTTTTATCCTCCACGACATACCGGGTAGTGGCGATTGATATTTTTTCAGTATTGAAACCCAGGTGTTTGATCAGGGCATAGACCGCTGCCATCTGAGTCCCTCCGGCGAGGACAACACTGACTTCAGTGCCCTGAAAACCGGCAACAAGACCCACAACAGCAGGCATCATCGGGTCTCCCATACAGGCAATAGCTTTCATGGGATCGTCTTTCAGGCAGCCAAAAGTCAGGCCTGATGATCTCATGCCTTCTTCGACAACCTGTTTCTTCAGTTCGAGGGGATTTTCATCTGCACTGCTGCTGACGTTTCCGTTGTATCCAAGCGCCATTAAAACTCCCATTGCAGTTGTTGTGCCGCCTGGAATGCTTTCCCCGATAACTACATGGTCTACCTGGTTTCTAAGTCTTTTTGCCAGGAACTTTGCCCGCTCGCAGATTCCCTGTACATCCCTGACTGCTATTGGTTCTCTTATATCTTCTCCAGGTTTTGCTTTCAGGTCGATGCAAGGAACTTCCGGAGTTACGATGAGGCCGGAATTAATGAAATGGTAAGGAGCATCCGTAAGCTTCAGTGCCGAACGGGTCATAATTGCAGGAGTAGGAGTATCATAAGGAGGAGTCATTGGGAGAACGGGTACGCTAATAATATCACCTGTTTCCATAAGTTCCGCATCTCCTGCAGGCGTATAATCCGTAAGTTCAGCCGTCTTTCCTGCGGCTGAGAGCTTCGGGATATGTGCGGTCTTAGTATTGGAAAGCACGCATAAGAACATCGGTTTTCTGGGTTTTCTGGTTACTTCCGGTTCGATCCAGGCCATATAATATCTCCTTTATGAAATAAAATGCAAGCTAATCCGGGCTTATTTGTCTCAGAATTGGACTCAGTACGACCACTGGATTTCTTACAGTTATCAGGGCTGAAATAAATTAATGCAATTCCTTCCGAAATCCAATGAGAATTCTTCAACTTACTATTTAATATTTATCCACAAACAAATATAATTTGATATTACTCAAATTAACTTTACTTTATTTCTCTTTCATTTCAATCTCAAACACCCTCTCTTTACTGAACCTCTAATAAAGATCAGTTGAGTAAACTCTCAGATATGGTTCAATCCGTGATAATTTCGTTCTCAGGTTCTTTCAGACTGTAATATTACCTGCTTAATATCAAAACAAAATTGGAAAGACAAAATTGGAAAGACAAAATTGGAAAGACAAAATTGAAAAAACAAAATTGAAAAAACAAAATTGAAAAAACAAAATTGAAAAAACAAAATTGAAAAAACAAAATTGAAAAAAAATTGAAAACATGAAATTGAGATTTTCCCCTGGATATTCTCAATTTCGATATTTGCTGCAGTCCCTACCTTTTTATATCCAGTTATACAAAGTCAGGACAAGCAATGTGTAATCCGGCTTTTCTGCCTGTTCCCTAAAGAAGGGGTCTTTTTTATACTTAATACATTCTTGCCATGTGCTAAGGGTTTAATACGTTCTTGCCACGTAAACACGGGTTTCTGTTTCTCCCCCGCAGACAGGGCATTTTTCTTTCCTGCTCTCTTTCTGATCAAGGGGAATTCCGAGGATTCCTGCACCTATCCGGTCTTCCATGACAAGTCCGCATTCTTTCTTGCCACACCAGGGAATGGTTGCAACGCCTTCCTGGATTTTTTCCTTTACTTCCTCAAGTTCGGTGCAGTCAAATATACGGTTTTCAAGTTCGATTTTCGCTTTCTGGTAAAGGCTTTCATGGATCGCCTCAAACCTTGAACTCACGCCGGCTTCAATCTCAGGAAGCGGGATCTGTTCTTTTTCTCCCGTATCTCTCCTGACAGCCACAGCAACATTATTTTGCAGGTCCCTTGGCCCGATTTCAAGCCTGAGTGGCACTCCTTTCATTTCCCATTTGTAGTACTTTGCTCCTGGGCGGAGATCACTTGCATCGATTTCAACTCTCATGCCGGCTTTCTTGAGGCGTTCCTGGACATCCCGGCAGGCTGCAAGTACCTCTTCTGCTCCTTTCTTAAAGATTATCGGGATAATGACAACCTGCACAGGCGCGATCTCAGGAGGCAAAACCAGCCCTTTGTCATCTCCGTGGATGGAAATTGTAGCTGCAATAGACCTCTCTGAGATTCCATAACAGGTCTGGTAAGCATAACGTTGCTCCCCGTCAGGGGCTTCATATTTAATATCAAAGGTTTTTGCAAAATTGTTGCCAAGGTGATGGACAGTACCTATCTGAAGAGTCTTTCCGTCAGGCATAACGGCATCCAGGGCATCGGTGTAGTCTGCACCCGGGAATTTGTCCCAGTCAGGTCTCCTTGAGCGGAGCACGGGAACTCCAAACCTGCGGTATATTTCGGTATAGAGCCTGACAGCCTCCTTAACCTGGGCTTCCGCATCTTCCCAGGTAGCATGCACTGTATGGGCTTCTTTAAAGGAAGTAATTTCTCTGAGCCTTATGAGAGGGCGGGTATGTTTTGTTTCATAGCGGAAAGTATTCACTATCTGGTAGATTTTAATGGGAAAATCCGCATGGGATCTGACCCACATCTTGTACATCGGGTAAATGGCAGTCTCACTTGTCGGGCGAAGCGCAAGAGGAATTTCAAGCGGGTCTTTTCCGCCGTGGGTTACCCAGTATACCTCATCCTCAAAGCCTTTGATGTGCTCGGCTTCTTTCATGAACTCGTTTTCCGGGATAAGCAGAGGGAAGAGAGCTTCCTGGTGCCCGCTGTTATCAAGGATTTCCCTTATAATATTATAGGTTTTTCTCCGGATTGCAAAGCCGAAGGGGTACCAGACATAAAGCCCTTTTACAGGATACCGGACATCCATTATTTCGGCCATCCACAGGAGTTCGTTATACCATTCGCTGAATTCCTCTTTTGGAGGGAGTGCTGCTTCTTTTTCGCTTTCTGCCATACCTTCACCGTATTATCGCAATCTGAAATAACTCTTAAATTTTTAAATTTATCAAATAAACTCTTAAACTAATCACATAAACTCTTCAACTAGTCAAATAAACATTAAACTGATCAGGTTCTGAGAGTCACTTTCGAATTCCAGCATCATGCCTTCAGTGCTAATCATAATCCCTTTGATGAAACACACAGTCCTTTGGGCTACTTTGAGTGTCTATTCTCAGACAGGTACAATACCTATAGCCTTTTTTCTCGGGGAATTCTACAGAAAGGCCTTCCAGGCTATCACATTTTGAGATATTGTCTGTGAACTGGAAACTGCCTGCATAGCCCGCAATATGTCTGCCTTTATTGGAATAAAAGTTAATAACTATATGGGAACTATGCCCCTGGAATTTATCAGGCTGTTGAAAAATCGGAAAAAAGAATTAATCTCCTCCGAGGGGCTTAACATTATCTGAAACATCATGTGCAAGTTCGGATTTGTCAACATCGAAAACTATCATGCCGGTATTCAGCTCTTCAGCCTCTTCTTTAGAGAGCCTGGTAGCAGTGGCCTTTTTTGAAATGATCGCGCTGTTTCCCAGGGGATCTTCTATGATAACCGTGATCTTTCTCTTGCTCTGGATCACTTCTTCGAGCATGCACAGGAGTTCCTGACTCCGGGAGAATTTCTCTTCGTCTTCCTGTACCCACCTGCTTGCGGTCATAAGGACACTCTGGACCCGCTGCAGTACGCCTTCGATATTCGTTATGTACGACTCCGAAACCGTGCCCGGCTCGATAATAATCCCCATTTCCGGGATGCGGATTGTTCCTGAGGTTGAACGGATGACCCTTGCATCCAGGTCTTCTTGGGTTTCAACGGACATCTCATAGCGCATGGGCTCCTTGCTTGAGAGGATCATGGTATCTGCAAAACGAAAACTGCACTGGCATTTTGCACTGATGTACATGATCTCCCCGAAATAGGGAATATTATCTCTCTGCCAGTTCATCACCACGTCGCTGTGACATAGCGGACAGGAGATTCTCGTCTCAAACTTTTCCTGCTTAAAAAAATTCTGATTCAATATTTTCCACCAATGATTTTGGATCTGTCAATTTTAATGCCTGTAGGAGTTACAATTACAGTGTTTCCTTTCACACCTGCGATGTCTCCGTGAACATCAACAACAACATCTTTCAGCTCTTTTAAAATCCTGTCCCTCAGCAGGTCGTCGCCTCTGATGTTTGAAATATCTACCATCAGGACATTTCCGTTGTAAATTTCCTGTTTGAGTTGGGACACCTGATTGATATTTGAGACTTCTGCGATCTTTACATAAGTTTCTGCAGGTTCGTCCTCTAGAACTTCCTCATATTTGCTGAGATCAATTTCAGTGTAATCATCAGGACTGGTTGAACTTTTTACATTACTGCCAAGGAGTTTGTCTATGAGTTTTGCCATTTATGCGCACCTTTTATATTTTTTAAAATTCGAATAGCACTGTCCTATATTGAAATCTATATTAATTAATTTTGCTATTATAAAGCTGATCCTGATTTCCTTTCGGTTTCAGAAAGTTTTCGTTCCCTTCCCGCAGGTTCCGTTTAATGAAAATACATCCTGTTTTAAGGGGACTTTCAGAATTCCATGTTCCAGAGTTTATCTCCTACATGGGTTATTGACTTTATGGCTTTACCTGAGCTGGCTTCAATCATCTGTGGACCTTCCATAAGGGCTTTTCCGATTGCAAGAGGTTTTCGATGAGTCTCTTCCACGATGATTACAAGGTCTCCTTCTTTTATTTCGGGGTCAGCCTCCACGACGCCTGGAGCCATTATGTCCGCTCCGTTTGAAACAAAACGGATAGCTCCTTTATCTACAGTTACAACGCGCTTTTGAAGTCCCATCTCAAGAGCTCCGCGGACCGTAGGAAAAATATGCCCTTCTATTTCAAAAAGCAGAGGCTTGCCGTCCACAAGAATAGGGGAATATTCCTCAAGGGTAATTTTTTCCACGGTTTTATTTTCCAGCTCTGCCATCTCTTCGCCGAAGGTGGACACAAGGTCTTTCATCATCTTGTTCTTGGCGTTTTTCCTCAGCTGAACTCTTGACTTTATTTTCAATTAATCACCAGATTTCGAAATGTTGTATTTATTTATAGCATAGGGTTTTTGTGCCTTTTAAAGCTTATGTGGAACTTTGAAGGTTCCTGATTCAGAATTTTTCTGCTTTATTTTCTGAAACCATTTTCACTCAAGTCTTACAAAGAACATTACAAGAAGCACCAGTGCACTTCCAATAAATACGGCCTCATAACCGAAGGATTTGAGAAAGAAACTTCCAAAAACCGGACCCAGCCCGAGACCTGCATAAATTCCGGTATTAAAAAGCCCCATTGCAAAGCCGCTGGAGCTTATTCTGGAAACTGCGGTAATCAGCCCTACGATCGCGGTTCCCCCTCCTGCTCCTATAAGGAAGAAAGCCAGTATGGGCATCTTTACGGAGAGAAAGATACCTGCTGCTGCAAGGATTATTCCTGCTCTTACCATGTTTTTAGAATTGATGTCTGCCCTGCCTGCAATCAGGGAACTGAGCATTGCAGCCAGATAAGAAGCTGAGATTGCCAGCCCAAGTTCAGGCTTTGTCAGAAAGCCAGCGCTGTAGTCCGGATAGTTTGCAGTTAACAGTCCTGTGGTCCCATAGAGAATAACCGAGATTCCCCAGATTTTCCCAAAATTACTTTTAAACATGGTTTTTCCGGCTTTTCTCAGGTAACTTTTGAGTTCGGAAAGTAAAGAGATATCCGGCTCATTTTTTACAGGACTTTCACCGTTCGGAAGAGCACATCTTTCCTTTTTTCTGTCCGATGGAAGCAGTTCTTTTGTTTCCGACAGAATAAATATACAGGAAAGCCCTGCCAGGAGGGTGAAGATGCCAATTGCGGTTTTAATTCCCAGTCCTGCAAGCACTCCTGAGAAAAAAACGCCTGCAGCTAACCCGGCATTTAGCAAGAAATTAAACTCTCCAAGGCTGCTCTGGCTGTCTTCCCATTCTGCAAGCATGGAGAAAGCTGCAGGAAAAAAAGCCCCGCAGGCTACACCTTCTAAGAACCTGGAAATTCCAAGAATCCACAGGCTGTCCGAGAAAGAAATAAAAAAGCCCGAAAAGGCGGTTAGTACCACTCCAAATCTTATTACCTTCAGGTTCCCTACCCTGTCTGCCAGGATTCCAAGGGGCACGAGAGAGAGAAAAGCTCCCATAAAATATCCGGAAAAGAGAAGGTTTGAGACCGCAGAATCTCCGCTGCCTCCTCCTGCAAGCTCTGGAAGAACGGGAATTACTGCGTTGGAAAGTCCCTGAATAGCAAAAACTGAAGAATAGAGTGTGAGCTTTTTGAAGTTCATGAGCTTTTCAATTTTGTGTATTTAGCCTTATACTGATTTCTGTACTTACTGATTTCTGTACTTACTGATTTCTGTACTTACTGATTTCTGTACTTACTGATTTCTGTACTTACTGATTTCTGTACTTACTGATTTCTGTACTTACTGATTTCTGTACTCTATGCTTATCTCCCTGGTTTCTGAAAATTATTCCTGAATATCAGGAAATTTCGTGAGATAAATATCTTGCGCTGTCCAACTGCATGGAAATTATTGATATAAAGTCTGACTAAAAGCTTATCTGATGGCTACTTTTTATTTTCTCTCTGAGGACTATTTTCTACTCTTTCTCTGAGGGCTATTTTTCACTCTTTCAATATAAGCGCTCCTGCAAGGATACAGCCGTTTGCTATAAACAATTTTTCGAAACTGAGAAAGCCTGTAAAAAGTCCCGCAGCGATAGGGGCAAGAGAAAGCCCTGCATAGATAGTTGTGTTAAAAAGCCCCATTACAAGGCCCCTATCCGCATGCATTCTGGAAACAGCCAGGGCAAAGCCCACGGTTGCAATTCCCGACCCTCCGCCAAGGCTTGAGAATCCCAGTAAAGGGTATTTTATCGCAAAAAGGGCACCAAGGATGGAAAATACTATTCCGGTTTGAATTAATTCTCTTTCCTTTACTTTAAAGTGTCCTGCAAGGAGAGAGGTAATCATTGCACAGACATAGAGGCTTGCAATAGAGCTTCCAAGCTGGACTTTCGTTAGAGTGCCAATGCTGTAGTCAGGATAGTAGGCTACAAGTACTCCGATTGTTCCGTTGAGAAGAAAAGAACTGAGCCAGATCCCTGAGTTGCTATTGCTCAGGAGTCCAGTAATTTCTCTGTAGGAATCTCTGAAAAGGTCTCCGGCGGAACTTGATTTCCCTGCGTTCGGAGTGTGAATCAGCCCTTTGTACCCGGGAAGAAGATATATAGTCAAAAGGAAAGCCATAACTGTAAAAATAAGGATTGCGCCTTTCAGGCAGGCATCTGCCAGCAGCCCTGAGAGAAGGGCGCCTGCTGCCAGTCCGGCGTTGAAAAGAAAAGTAAATTCTCCTATGCAGCGTCCCGGATCCCTGCATTTTGATAGTGTGGCAAAAGCAGCCGGGAAAAAAGCTCCACAAGCAGAACCTTCTATAAACCTTGAAATTAAAAGAACCCAGAGGTTTTCGGAAAGGAGGATGATCAATCCTGATATTGCTGTCAGAACAATGCCAAGCCCTATGAACCTTATATTTCCGAACCTGTCAGCCAGAATCCCGAACGGAAGCATTGTTCCCAGAGCTCCGAGGAAGTAAGCGGAAAATAGCAGGCTTGAAGCGAGCCCTCCGATGGAACCGGAGTTCAGGTCAGCAAGTTCCGGAAGGATAGGAATAACAGCATTAGAGAGCCCCATAATTATAAAAGCTGTTCCGTAAATTAAAAGCCTGTCAGGGTTCATAGCACTAAAAACCCGTAATTCAGTATATAGTTTCTTATCGCAGCAGTTTTCTGAGATCTACTTCCGAAGGCTTAAAATGCCCGGGATAAATCCTTAAAGGCTTCGAGCAATTTGCAGGATTTTTATCCATTGCGCAGTTGTATAAAATGCGTATTTAAAAAAGTTGTATAAAATGCGTATTTAAAAAATTAGATCCGGCTGCTACTGTAGTATAACGCTTGTATTATACTACTTCGGATAGAATGCATAGGTATTTATATAATTAGTTTGAATATGGGTAATTGTAAGATGTGAGCGGGAAACTTTTTTCACATACCATACCCCCCACTCCCCATATGACCCCCCACTCCCCAACCCGCTCACAATCTTCTACTAACTTACTAACTATTAGATCCTTTTCTTACTTTTTTAGAATCCCAATTTTCTATTTTACCAATTTTCTATTTTATTTACTTCGTTAAGGTAATCTTCCTTAAGAGAGAGGAAAAAGTGATAGAATGATTCATTTTTAATCAGGGGAAAACTCATTTTTAATTCTTTCAGTTATTACAATTTTTCGATTGCGATTGTGAATCCGACATTCCTGGCAGACTGATTTGATGTTCAATAGCCAGAAGATATGAAACTTATTCGGCTTTTTTGAGTTTAATAACAAATTGTCAAAAAATCGGTACTTGCAACCTTTGACAGAAATATGAGTAAAAATTGGGTTCACAGTCCCCTTATGGGTTTCCGAACCTCCTTCTCTCAGAACAGGCCTTTGCCCATGATAAGGGAAGAGAAGAGAATTGCTACCATATTTACGACTTTAATCAGGGCATTAAGGGCAGGCCCTGCAGTGTCTTTGAAAGGATCACCCACCGTATCTCCGACGATCGCAGCTTTGTGGGCTTCGGAGCCTTTTCCTCCATGCTCTCCATCTTCAATCAATTTTTTCGCATTATCCCATGCCCCTCCACCGTTATCCATCATGAGTGCAACCATGAACCCTACTATTATGAGCCCTATCAGGAGCCCTGCAAGAGCTTTCGGGCCCAGGATGAAGCCTACCAGAAGGGGCATAAGTATAGCAAGAAAACCCGGCATTGCCATTTCATGAAGTGCGGCTTTTGTGACTATGTCAACACAGCGCCCGTATTCCGGCTTTGCAGTCCCTTCCATGATTCCGGGGATCTCTCGAAATTGTCTTCGAACCTCGTTTACGATTTCGAATGCAGCTTTTCCCACTGCACTCATTGTTACTGCACTGAATATAAAAGGCAGCAGCGCTCCGAGCAGCAGTCCTGCAAGCACTACCGGGTCGTCGAGATTCAGCGACTGTCCCTCAAGATTTGCCTTGCTCCTGTAGTCCGCAAAAAGGGCAAGTGCACCAAGAGCAGCCGAACCTATAGCATATCCTTTGGTAACAGCTTTTGTAGTATTCCCTACTGCATCAAGTTCATCCGTGATTTTCCTGACCTGGGCTGGAAGCTTTGCCATTTGAGCGATTCCTCCGGCATTGTCAGTAATGGGGCCGTAGGAGTCCAGCGTAACGATCATGCCTGCAGTTGAGAGCATTGCAACAGCTGCAATAGCAATCCCATAAAGCCCTATTCCCGGGTCTGTTGCTCCGCCCACGATGAAGTATGAGGCAAGAATCCCGACTACGATTACTACAGTAGGCAAAAGAGTGCTTTCAAAGCCTATGGACAGCCCTGAGATAATATTGGTTGCAGCTCCGGTTTCGGAAGAAGATGCAATGCTTTTCACAGGCCTGTACTTTGTAGAGGTATAATATTCTGTGATAATAACCATCAGCACCATGATAATGATGCCTGTGAGTGCCGCATAATAAAACCTCAGATTTCCCATCAGGGCATCGGTAACGAAGTAAAATGCAATCAAACAGATACTCGCTGAACCGGCTACGCCTTTATAAAGCGCCCTCATAATGTTTCCTTCTTTTCCAAGTTTTACAAAGAAAATTGATATTATGGATGCAAGGATTGCGGCCGAGCCCAGCATGAGGGGATAAAGAATTGCATTTTCGTAAGTGTTGATTACAAGGGAACCTAGCAGCATAGCAGCCAGAGAAGTGACCACATAAGTTTCGAAAAGGTCTGCTCCCATTCCTGCACAGTCACCAACGTTGTCGCCCACGTTGTCAGCAATTACAGCAGGATTTCTAGGGTCGTCTTCAGGGATTCCGGCTTCTACTTTGCCCACAAGGTCAGCACCTACATCCGCGGCTTTTGTGAATATCCCCCCGCCTACCCTGGCAAAAAGACTGATCAGGCTTGCGCCAAAACCGAACCCTACAACCAGGTTTACGTCCCCATAGAGAATATAAAACCCGCTTGTTCCAAGCAGTGCAAGTCCTATAACGGCAAGCCCTGTGACAGCCCCCCCTCGAAATGCAACAGATAACGCTTTTTCAAGTCCTGTTGAGGCAGCATGAGCAGTACGGATATTTGCTCTAACTGAAACGTTCATCCCGATATATCCGGCAGCAGCGGAACTGAAAGCTCCTGCTAGAAAACCTGCTGCAATTTTAAGCCCGTCGTCAAGCAAAAAGAGAATTAAGAATGCGAGAATGATCGAGACAACTGCGATCGTTCTGTACTGACGGTTTAAGTAAGCCATGGCTCCTTCCTGAATTGCGCCGGCAATTTCCTGCATTCTTTTATTCCCTATGTCTTCTTTCAGGACACTGTTTGCGAAAAATGCAGCGAAGGTCAGGCTTATAATGCCTGCTAAAGGAGCAATAAATATTAAATCTTCCATAAACCTCCTATCCTCTGGTACCCACCCAAATTTTTATATTTTTTACATCACTTCAAATATTTCCTATCCTTCAGCCTTAATTTCCCTTTTATTTTCCAGTATATTATATTCATATATATTTATTTAATTTTATAATGATTTTTATGTGACAATTTAATATTTTCTAAAATGGTATTATGAAATTTTAAACATCATTTTGAAGAAAACGTAAATAGTTATTTTGTATCTCAACTTTTGTGTCTTTTTGCCTTATAGAAGGGCTTATTCGTTATTTTTACGAAAAAATCATACTTTCTACAACAGTATATATTTTTTATGTGAGTATCAATAAATCCAAATTTACGTAAAGAATCAGAGGCGATATAGAAAGGAGAAAAGATAACTGAAAAGTTTATTTATATTTTAATGAAGGACACTCAGGCTTTCAGCAGCGTTTTCTGAACTTTTCAGTGAATCTCTCAGTAATTGTTTCTCAGTAATTTTTAATATATTTTTAAAAGATTAATAACTTACTGACAGGAAAAAGAATGATTACACATTTATATCCGTTTTATATTATATATCCAATTTCATGTGTAATACCTTTCGGGAAAAAGGTACTAAATTCAGATTCAATGAACTTACTGTTTGGATAAAATTATGAGTATTGCGGTCTTGCCAGTCAGGCTGATGCCATTGGAAACGGAAATTATCCAGATGAGACAAAAAGTTAGAGAATAGATTTGCCACGGCTATGGCAAATTGTCCCTTGCTGGGAGATCTTTAAACAGGAAAAAGCCTCACAACTTGTTGTTGTAAGGCTTGATTTCATGTTCTTGTTAACAGGTAGCTTTCTCCATTACTCTTTTGTTGGAATTCTCATTCCGTAGAATGAACGCCATACGAAGAATAACGCAATCAAAAGGAATATTGCGCCTACATAGGGAGCCACGTTTCGGAATGACTCGGAGATAGCGATTTCCATGGCTAACAAACCAAACAGGGTGGTGAACTTGATGATCGGATTCAAGGCCACTGATGAAGTATCTTTAAAAGGATCACCTACGGTATCTCCAACAACTGTCGCTTCATGTAAAGGTGTGCCTTTTTCCTGCAGGTCTACTTCCACGACTTTTTTGGCATTATCCCAGCATCCACCGGCATTTGCCATGAAAACGGCCTGGAACAGTCCAAATACTGCAATGGAGATCAGGTAAGCAATAAACAGTGCCACGGATTCGTTTCCGGCTACTGGAGCCGAGAGGCAGGAAAATGCCAGGGTAAAGGAGAATATGGCAATGAATATATTGAACATGCCCTGTTGTGCATACTGGGTGCAGATCTTTACCACTTCTTTTGACTTTTCCGTGGATGCCTTCTGACTTGCATTTTCATCCAGCTGGATATTCTCCTTAATATATTCAACTGCCCGGTAGGCTCCGGTGGTTACGGCCTGGGTTGATGCACCGGTAAACCAGTAGATTACAGCACCGCCGCAAATGAGTCCGAGGATGGTATAGGGATTGAGCAGGGTCAGGATTTGTTCAGGTTCTACCCCAAGGACGTTTTTAATAACCAGAATCAGCGAAAAGATCATGGTTGTGGCGCCAACGACAGCTGTGCCTATTAGTACCGGTTTGGCTGTAGCTTTAAAGGTATTGCCTGCTCCATCGTTTGCTTCCAGATAATGTTTGGCTTTATCGAAATCCGGTTTGAAACCGAACTCTTTCTCAATCTTTTCCTCGATTTTCGGAATTGATTCTATCAGTGACAGTTCGTAAATGGACTGGGCATTATCGGTTACAGGCCCATAACTGTCAACTGCTATTGTAACCGGACCCATGCCAAGCATTCCGAAAGCAACCAGACCAAATGCAAATATGGAAGGATAAATCATTATTTCGCTCAAACCATACCCGCTGGCAAAATAGGCAGCAAACATCAGTGCAAAGAATACCATGCCGATCCAGAATGCGCTGAAGTTACCTGCAACCAGTCCGGATAGGATGTTCAGTGACGGGCCGCCTTCTCTTGAAGCTTTGACAACTTCGGCTACATGAAGTGAATTAGGGCTTGTAAATACTTTGGTAAACTCTGGAATTATAGCTGCTCCCAGAGTACCGCAGCTTATTATTATTGAGAGTACCAGCCAGAGATCCTGCAGCTGGGCAGGCACTCCTGAACCAGGTCCTAATATGTAATAGCTAACAACAAAAGTTACCACGATGGAAAGAATGGAGGTGATCCATACCAGGCTGGTCAGAGGCTGTTCAAAATCAAAATCGTCTTTGCTGCCGAATCTTGCCTGGCTGAGTACCCTGTTGATATAGAAAGAGGCTACGGAGGTAATGATCATGAGTATACGCATGACAAAGATCCAGGTAAGCAGGATCGCCGGTCAGGGCAGGCTGTACAGCCAGAACTATGAAGGAGACTAGAGCAACTCCGGTTACACCATAGGTTTCAAATCCGTCTGCGGTCGGTCCTACACTGTCACCTGCATTATCTCCAGTGCAGTCGGCAATAACACCGGGATTTCTCGGGTCATCTTCTTTTATTCCAAAAACGATTTTCATCAGGTCGGAACCTATATCTGCGATTTTGGTGAATATCCCGCCTGCGATACGTAAGGCACTGGCTCCCAGGGATTCTCCGATTGCAAAGCCTATAAAGCTTGATCCGGCCAGCTCCCTGGGAACAAACAGCAATATAATTAACATCATTATCAGCTCAACGCAGACAAGAAGCACTCCTATGCTCATTCCTGCATCGAGAGCAATATTTAATAGCTTCAGGGGTTTTCTTTCCAGGGATGTGAATGCGATTCTGCTGTTTGCCAGGGTATTCATACGAATACCATACCAGGCGACGCTGTAAGAACCCAGTATTCCTATTACGGTCCAGGCAAGAATGAGCAATACTCCGCTCAGAGGTGTTTTCTGCAGGAAGCCAAAGTAGAAAGCTATACAGAAGCCAATAAAAGCAAACAATATGCACAGCAATTTACCCTGCTGAATGAGATAAGTCTTACAGGTTTCGTAAATTGTGTTTGCCACGTCCAGCATGGACTGGTGGGCCCTGATTCTTTTCACCTTCACAAACTGATAAAGGCCGAACAGCATACCCAGTATACAGACTACGATACCCCAGAGCAGCAAATTATTTTGCTCATGGCTTAAATTCGGAATTTTAAGATTGGCCTCACTGGCAGCTGCTATTGCCGGTGTTAACGACAGCATGGCCAGGCTGAGCAGGCCTTCAAGCGTTGCCTTGACCATTTTATTTTTCATTATAATTTCCATTTGGCCGATCACTTCTCACATAATATTTTTTGAAAGATAAATTAGGATTCTATATTATTAATGCTCATTTAATGCTCATTTTCGATGAAAGTGTAAACAATTATTTTTATAGTTTTGTGCAGTTTGCGGGAGTTAGGGTCTTTAGAGTAGCATCGAACCTCTATAATTCCCTTTCCAGGCAAACCTCAAAATCCAAAGTATATTTTTATCCTGGCAGATGACCGAAATTAGACTTTCAGGCTTTTTTCCATTTTGTATTCTGAGCTCAGAGTGTATGTCTGCATTACTACTGATGCGCCTCATACAAGGTTTTCAAAAATAAGTCTTAAGTCTTTTATTCTGGTCTGAATTACTTCTGATGCACCTCATACCAGGATTACCCCATACGGAAAGGGCAGTACGGGGCAATTCGTGACGCACTCCTTGTAGCACCAAAGAGTAACATGCTTAGTACATCATGTTAATTATAGTAGTGATAGATGGTCACGATCAGCAAAGTCAGCCCTAAAACCAAATCTTCAATGTTCATGAGTCCTGAATCTATCATTTAATCCGGCTTGCAATTCTCTCATAATATGTTTTAAAGTAAGTTGAATTTCGAATTGTTAAAGCCTCATAATTGTTAAAGCCTCATATTACTTTTCCGTAATTCCTCTCTTCCTACTATAATAGTATCTGTTTTCCAATCCGAAGAATCCACACAGGATATAAATTTATAGTATGTTGCATGGGCAATATAAAGAGACGGAACCGCGACAATAGAAGTTTGCTGAGAGATAAGCCATGGACATTCTAAATTTTAACGGGTTCATTCTACGTTTTTTCAGTTAAGTTCCTACGTATATAAAGATATCGACCAATTTCTGATAAAAAAAAGCAATCCTATTTGTAAATTGTATTTTTTAGATATTTATATACCCAATCAATAAGGTAATAAGTTTCCGGGTTCCTGACAGGGCTGTGAAAAACAAAATTTTTATACTGTTTTTAGATAATAATTTTTTAAATAGACCTTGGTAGAAAAAATGAAAAAAAGTTATTTATAAAATTAGCTGTATAATTTTATAACAGTGTGTCTATATAGGTTAATCATAACTGCGTGTATGTTCATATTGAAAAACAGGTGTCATCCAGGAATTTAATTGGGCAGTTTCTGTAGATTTTCAGTTAAAAATATTAGTATGAGTTTACAAAAACTAAATTATTATTGAGCTCATCCCAAAACTTGATTTAATTTCACTATTGCTGCTAACATTACAACACCAAGGCATGATATTTCTTTGATTTCATATCTTAGAAACACTCTTGGGATGCCGGGACTGACCTCGTAGGCAAGGTAGAAGCCGGAATCCCTGAAGGTGAACCATGAGAACCATGAAATTCTGTTGTAATTGCCGACAACGTAGGCGATAAAGTCGGAGACTCTCGGAGAATGCCGGATTGGAAGTCTTCTTTGCAAGTGTCGCAGGGCTTGTCTTCGGGTTCCTCATCGAACAGATCACAGAAATCACAGAATACTACACGTCGTATGATAGAAAGCCGACTCGTAAGGTTCAGATTCGTATTTAATTTACGTGATGGCTAAACGGAATACGCTTTCCTATTTGAGAATAATATATTAAAAACTTTTCGTTTTTTGGCGGTTCAAAACCAGGTGTTCAGATCCTATTCATTGGTAAAAACAGGAAAATAGAGTAATAGTTTAATAGGCAAAAACTATTTTCTGCAATTTCCCTGTCAAAGCAGGAGACAGACCGGTGAAAGCTGAAACAGATCAGGAGAGTTCAGTTAACTCCCCTGACCTGCAATAACTGAAACTCGATTTCGTCCGGAACTGTGGCCAGGAACACAAAAGTATTGTACCCTAGTTTCTGAACTTCTTTGATCGCATTCGCCTGAACTTCGTTCAAATCTCTTGAGTCGCTTACAATACAGAAAGATTTTCGATTTCCTGTGTTGACAAGGAAATTAAAGACTGTTTCCGTGGGTATTCAGGAATGCAACCAGATTTTTAAGTTCGTCCCAGGTATTGCACATGTGAATGTTCTTTGATCCCATGTTTTCCACATACCAATCCTTGCTCACATAGGAATAGGATGCATACTGTTCATTCAGCTCATCATAAGCTTTGAGGATTTTGTTAATATCCTTCCTGAGATTTACCCATTTCCAGCTCTGTGTTGTGAAATAGCGGGCTGCCACTATCTCAAAAATTGCCTGCTTATCTTCATCTTCGAGTCTCATTCTTTCACATCTCTATTTTGTCTGTGTTTCCTGTGCTCAGAACACATCGTCCTGGGCATAACTTCTGTTAAAGTGCAGGGCAAGTTCGGCTTTTTCCAGTTCCCTTCCCAGGTATGCGGCATGATCCAGGCGGGAGACGATTTTCAGTTCAAGCAGTGTGTCCATAACTTCCCTGGCATTTTTTCCCACTACTGAGGCTTTTTCGTGTTCGGCTACAATCGATCCGCCATTTCCACTTATGCTATCCGGCACTATACGGATGCGGATAGGGCCTGCAGGGTCTACACGCCAGTTTTTCGAGGATTTGGCTTGAATTGCATTTTCCGGGAGAGGAAATTCAGGCCGCCTGCGTTTTTCCTTAATGCAAAGCAGGTCAAGCCCAAGGTCTTTTGGAGAGCTTTCCCTGATGCTGGAAAGCTGCATCATCTCGGAAGCCCTTTTCAGTTCCCGGATGGAACCCTGTGCCTTGTCACTGAACTCGGGAGTAAAAAGGATGCTTGCTCCAGCCTCTGTCCCTATTCCGCAGAGTGTGGCATTGACGCCTATGGTATCTACGTCCATCAGTTCCGTAACGTTGCCAACCCCGAAGAATACAGGAATTTCAGGGTACATCCTGTGAAACTCGTGATAGCGTACAATGGATTCGGTTATATTGTGGCCTATAGGATCAAGAACAGGGTCGGCTATTATTTTCTCAATTCCAAGCCTTCGGGCAGCTTCGATGTTTCTGACAAGGCTTTCCAGGCTTTTTTCCTCATCAGGTATTATAACGGCTGTGATTCCTGCCCTGGCAACAATCGGGCCTGCAGTCTCAATATTCGTGCTGTTGAGACTCAGGACAATGTCTGCTCCTGCTCCGACTCCTTCTTTTATCAGTTCAGGGTCAAGGGTATCTATGCTTATCGGGGCTTCTGTAATGGTTTTTGCAAGGGATACGGCTCCTTTAGCCTGCTCTGGCAGGGTATTAAGGGTAGCCCCGAGATCGATAATATCTGCTCCACGGGCGATAAAAGCTTCGATTCTTACCTGAAGTGTCCGGGCATCCATCTCCATAGCCCCTACGATTTCTCCCATGACCTTCATGCGAGCCTTTCCTCCTATTTTTACGCTTTTGAGTGTAAGGGGTGAGGAAGCTTCTTCTTCGGTCTTTCTTATGAGCTCGAGAGCCAGCTCCTTTCGAACATCAGCGAGTAGCTCACAAGCCGGGACTTTTTCGGAAAACTCTATTTTTCCGGCAAATGGGAGTACAAAACCAAGGTCATAGGCATGCTTTGGTCCAAGCCGGATTTTAAACCCCAGTTCTTCAGAAGCTTTTGAAAAATCTCCTGTTACAAGCCCTGGAATAAGAATAAAATCGTAATCTTTCGAAAAACCTGCTTCTTGAAATGTCTTGATAAGCTTTTTAGGGGTGATAAAGGCGGCAATGTCAATATCTGCTACGAGGATGTCGGCTTTTTCTCCAACTGCTTTCCTGACGGTATTTTCCGCAAGCCGCCCTGTTGCAATCAAAATATTCATGTTTTTTAGATAGAAGCGCTAATAAAAAAGAGTATCTGTTTGAAACAAGTCGGTTAAAAAATTATCCGGTGATGAAAAGCCCGAACTTTTCAGCTTTGAGAATCCGGGCTTTTGTCGGAGCCTGATTAATTTATAAAATCAATAATTGACTCGTCATGCTTCTTTCTAAGAGGCCCTGACATGTCTCTTAATCGGCTTGCAGGCGTCATTTTTCCTAACCTTCTTTCCTGGATGGGGTCAGCTTCGGTTCTGGACTCCAGGATTCCAGCTCCCGCCTGAGGGCCCAGGATCTGGGCAGACTGCACACCTGTCATGATTGCCATTACCCTGACCTTGCCTTCATAATCATCCCTGATTCTTGCGCCCCAGATGACATTTGCATTTGAGGAGAGTTCGTAGGTAAGCATGGAGGCGATCTCTTCAGCTTCCTTCAGGCTCAGGTCAGGCCCGCCTGTCACATGGACAAGGCTTCCGGTTGCACCCTTGTAATCGACATCAAGTAATGGATGGTTCAGGGCGGTACGCACTACCTCAGTGCTCTTATCCTGGCTCTTTGACTCGCCTACAAGCATGACTGCAACTCCGCCACAGCTCATGATAGTCCTGATATCGGCGTAGTCAAGGTTTATCAAAGAAGGCACTGTAATCGTTTCCGTAATCCCTTTAACGGTTTCGGCAATCAGCTGGTCCATTACGGAAAATGCCTGGTCAATAGGGAGGTTTGGCACGTAGTTAAGCAGCCTGTTATTGTCCAGGACAATTACTGTATCTGCTGCCCGGCGCAGGTCTTCAAGCCCTTCTTCGGCTTTGAAGATGCGGGCCCTTTCAACCCTGAAGGGGCTGGAGACCATTCCTACCACGATCGCTCCCTGTTCCTTTGCCACTTCGGCAACTACAGGGGCAACGCCTGTCCCGGTGCCTCCGCCGAGGCCTGCGGTGATAAAAACCAGGTCAACATCTTTTAACACTTCTTCAAGGGTACCCCTGGCAAGTTCCGCAGCTTTCTTTCCTGTTTCGGGGTAACCGCCTGCACCCAATCCCCTTGTGAGAGTTTTTCCCACGAGGATCTTCTTGTCAGCCCTTACATTGTCAAGGTGCTGCTTATCGGTATTGATACAAACAGTTTCTGCACCTTCAATTCCTATATTATAGAGCCGGTTTACAGTGTTATTTCCTGCACCCCCGCATCCTACAATCATGATTCTCGGCTGCCCGAATTCTTCAAAGTCGTCATCAGAGGAGGAATTCTTCCTGTATTCCTTCTCTTTTTCGCTGAATTTCATTGCTTCCTGTACTATTGATTGCAATTCATCCCCTCGACTGGATTTGTATCTAATAGTTATGTTTGACTCCCCACCCTTAACATCGGGGTCACCTATCTGTCAATAATCTTGAGTGGAGTTATGAGATAACCTTCAAAACCTACTAAAGATTCTTATCCGTTATCTTTAATAAGTTGACACTTTACTGGACTTAAATATTTCGGACATATTTAAGCAATATTCTTGAGTTATATATCAAGTTTAAATATGTCACCCATAAATCTCATATATTCACTCATTTACTTCCTTTATCACTCAATTCTCAAAGATGAAGGGCGGGAAACTGTCGAAATACTTATATATAGTAACCTGATATTTTATTGAATATTTTATTTCTTTAGGAAAGTTTTCCTGATTACTTAAGTCCGGGAAGTTTTTCTATCTCATATTTTCTATTCTTTTGATGCAATGCCCTACCTCAAGTGTTAATAACATCATTCCTGTAATCCGTTTTTGTTAAAACCTTCGGGTCGGAATTCTTAGAATTTAATGAGACTGTTTATATTATTACTTTTAAGTAGAATTCTCCACTTAAAAACTGTTTCGGTATTATTCCGGGATTTCGAGGCTCTTGCTTAATTTTCTGCGTGAACGATTTATTACTCTCTCTAAATGTTTATATATTTATGATTCACTGACAATAGTTTTCCTGTTATCTTCTCGATCTTATTTAGCCAGAAGTTTCCAAATTAATCCTCCTAGTTTCCGGCATGTGAGATTTGCACATTGTTATGAAAAAATGTGTTATGGCCATAATTCTATTCGGGATTTTCCGGGAAAACTTTAAAGCCTCAAAGCTGTTTTACCTTAATTCATACAATCGAACTTAAAATTATTCAGTTCTTAATTTTGGAGTCAGAAACGTGTTAAAGGCATTAATTTTCGATATGGATGGCGTTCTCGTGGACTCGATGCCCTTCCATGCAGCAGCCTGGAAAAAGGCTTTTCTTGATATGGGTATGGAAATCCATGACAGGGATATTTATGCAATCGAAGGTTCAAATCCCAGGAACGGCCTTCCTCTGCTTATCCGAAAAGCCAGGAAAGAACCAGAAGCATATGATTTTGAAACTATCACCTCAATCTACAGGCAGGAATTCAAACGGATCTTTGAGCTGAAGGCTTTCAAGGGAATGAGAGAGTGCCTTGAAGTGCTTAAAACGCGTTTCCTGCTCTCAGTAGTATCAGGCTCGGACCATCTTATTGTTCACGGTATCGTGGACCGGCTTTTCCCCGGAATATTCAACATTGTGGTCACAGGAGACGATATTACGAACTCAAAGCCTCATCCTGACCCTTTTCTTAAAGCTGTCGAACTTCTAAATGTTCGTCGGGAAGAGTGTATGGTCATCGAAAACGCCATCCTGGGCGTAGAAGCTGCAAAAAAAGCCGAGATCTACTGCATAGGGGTCCCCACATATGTAGAGCCTTTGCAGCTCAACAGGGCAGATCTTGTAGTAGGTGATCACAGACAGCTAATGGAACACCTTCTAAGTCTTGAGCCTGCTGTCGGGTTCAAAGTATAACAAATTTGATTTTCTCTTCTAAAAAGAGATTTGTGGCCCCTGGGGGTCACAGTAACCTTACGGTTTCCAGGTTCGTGAGAGCGCGGGTCTCAATCTTCAGCTTTTTATATATCGAACTTGCCAGGTCAACACAGGCCTTTTCATCCCCATGCTCGGTAAACACTCTTTCCGGACGGGGCTGCATTCTCTTGATATAGTCCATAAGCTGCCTCCTGTCTGAGTGCCCTGAGAAGCCGTCAACGACCTGGACTTCCATGTTCATCTTCAGGATTTCGGTGCTTCCATTCTTCCATGTCATCGGGATTTCTTTCCATCCCTTCTGGATTCTGCGTCCGATTGTTCCATCGGCCTGGTACCCTACAAACAACAGAGAATTGCGCGGGTCTTCGGCAAAGGCTTTGAAATAGTCCATGACCGGCCCTCCGTTCATCATACCCGAGGTTGAGAGGATAACACAGGGGTGAGGGTTCTGAATTATCTTCTGGCGCGTGTCGTGGGAGTCAACGGGCTTGAAGCATTCGGACAGGAAGGGATTCTGGCCTTTCTGGAAGATCAGTTTCCTCAGGTCGCTGTTCAGGTACTCGGGATGTGTAGCATGAATTGCCGTCGCTTCCCAGATCATTCCGTCCAGATAGACCGGAACTTCGGGAATCAGCCCTTTTCTTATCGACTCTTCAAGCACTATCATGACTTCCTGGCTTCGACCGACTGCAAAAGCCGGAATAAGGGCAATTCCCCCTCTTTCCACAGTATTCTTAACCGCCATCTGCAGGTGCCTTTCAGCGTCCCTAAGTGCAGGCTGGAAAGCGTTGGAATTCCCATAAGTAGCTTCACTGATAACGGTTTCAACCCTTGGGAACTTATTGACAGCTGGGTCAAAAAGCCTGGTTTTCTCATACTTGTAGTCTCCTGTGAAGACCACATTATGAAGCCCGTCCCCTATATGGAAATGGGAAATAGCCGATCCCAGAATATGGCCCGCATTATGGAAAGTCAATTTGATGTCAGGAGCAATATCCGTTACTTCTTCGTAGTCCAGAGGAATAGTGTGTTTGAGGGTCTTTGCTACCATTCCTGACTCGTAGGGGATCTTCTTCCCTTCTTTTGCTGCCACATCGATGTAATCGAGCTGGAGCAGCACCATCAGGTCCTTTGTAGGGGGTGTGCAGTATACAGGCCCTTCATACCCATATTTGAAAAGCAGAGGAACAAGCCCCTGATGGTCCAGATGGGCGTGAGTAACTATCACGGCATCAATCTGGTTTAAGGGAAAAACTTCAGGAACATACAGATAAGGAGTCATATTCTCATCCGAGCCCACATTAACTCCGCAGTCAATCAGGATTCTGGACTCCGGAGTCGAGAGCAGGAAACAACTTCTCCCTACTTCTTTGCATCCCCCAAGCGATGTAACCCTTACCCACTGGTCTTTTGAGGTACACTCTTTGTGAATTTTCCTCCCCACGGATTTAAGTATTTCTTTTCTTTCCTTGAGGTTGTTCCTCATAAATTCCCTGATATTTTTTACGGTACGGGATTTGATAGGAGGAGTCCGAACAACCTTCGGAATCCAGCCGATTTGCTTTGTAATCTCTCGGAGGGTCGCTCCGTGCTTTCCTATCACAAGGCCCGGCTTTTCAGCTTCAATAATTACTTCTCCCGAATCGGGGTCGAAATAGTAGCTCGATATTACGGATTCTTTTGGAACAACCTCTTCGATTATAGAAATAGAGTCTTCAGGAGTTGCAAGAACCCTCGGGTCCGGACGCATGGCAATCCGCGTCCTGAGTTCTTTTGCCAGGTTGCGGATAATGTTTCCATCATCTGCGAATTTGCGGGGTTCTTCAGTGTACAGTACAAGTTGAGGCCCCTCAAACTCCACGTCGGTAATTGTAACTCCTTCGGGTAGGTTTTTCTCAATTTTACGTTTGAGGTCTAATAACACATCTTCGATAGGCATTAAGAATCTTCCTTTTTGTCAAAAAGTGAAAAAGTATGTAGACATTGAAAAAATAATAAGTTGAAAAAGATGTTAGTTTAATGTCAAAATAAAAAAACCAACAATTTAAATTATTTAGTTTAATGAAGCCCTTCTGGATTTTACTTCTTCAGGGTCCAGCCTCTTGAATGCCTCCTTAGTAATTACCACTACGTCAATATTTTCTCCAGACGCTGAATCCCTTTTAGTTGCATTGTGAATCGCCCGGATAGTGAGGTCAAGGCCTTCCTTCACGGTCATGTCTTTTCTGTACTGGTCTTCAAGCACCCCATAAGCCATTGGAGACCCGGAACCTGTAGCCGAGATCCTTGTCTCTTCGATGCTTCCTCCGAGAGCGTCCAGTGAGTAGATAGCAGGCCCGTTTTTGTCAACTCCTCCTATAAGCAGCTGGACCATCATAGGATAGTAGCGGTTGGCATTTAAGAAATTTGACATTAAAGTTGCAATTCCTTTGATCGTCATGGATTCGTTCCTGCGCATCTTGTAGAGCTGTGATTCTACGTTTACGAGCCGCACAAGCTGCTGGGCATCCCCTACCGAACCGGCAGTGGTCATTCCTACAAGGTCATCGATCTGGTAAACCTTCTTTGCAGTTTTACTTGCGATGAAATTCCCCATTGTGGCTCTCTGTTCACTTGCGAGCACGATACCGTCGGTACAAACTACTCCTACGGTAGTTGTGCCCTTTAGATATTTGTCATTATCCATAAACATACCCTCATAATAAGTTAAAAATGAGAAAATGTCGCTAAAAAAAATGTTTTAGTGAGGTAAGTATTTTTAACTTAAATCGCAGGATTTAGCAATCCATTATCTCATTATTAATATCGCCATATATAAGTTTTCCCCCTTTATTTTCCTAAACGCATCTGCATTTAAATTTAAAGAAGGATTTGGCAAAATAACTTTTTCTCTTTTTCTTTACAGGATATCCAGATTTCCTGATACCCCGAGAAACCCGAAATTTAGCGGAAAAGCCCTTCGACTTCTTCAGCGAGTTTATTTATTCTCTGAATCACCTTTTCTGATACTTCTTTCTTACGCATGATTGCGGTTCTCTCATCTATAGTGATTCTGTTCGTTCCCTTTACAAGGTTGTCGGCATGGGCAACTATTTTTTCCTCAAGGCTCCGTGGGAAATAATCGTCCTCAGGAAGTCCTAATTTCCGGGCTTCTTCTTTTGAGATTCCTGCTCCTATATGTCTTTTTATTATTTCGGAAATTTCTGGCTCTATTCCTCTGGCTGTAGCCAGCCTGTATCCTTCTACCGCATGAGTGATTCCATGTGTTCGACATCTCCCAAAATCATGTAGAAGAGCCCCGATTTCGACCAATTCAGGATTCACATCGTGCCCTGCTGCCTTTGCTTTGTTTGCAACCTCAACTGCTAGAGAAGCAACTTCTTTACAGTGCTCAATCACATTAGGAGCGCATCCAGTTTCTTTAAGAAGCTTTATTGCTTCGGATCGGGTGGTCAAGGCAGATCCCTTAGGTCAAATAAAGAGCCCTTACATCGAATTGAGAGCGTCTACACGTTTTTTCAGGACTCCTATAAAGCGAGAATTGTCATAGTAGACCAGGTCTTCTCCGCACATAGGGCAAAGAAACTCGGTTTCTGTGGCTTCGTTAAAAAGGAGACGAACACAGCCCTGCGGGCATACATAGAAAACATTGTTTTCTTCAAAATCGAGGCGCGTCTTCAGGTTTCTCACCAGTCTTTTCTTTTCCTTCATAAGCTGGTGCTCTATATCAGAAAAGTCCAGATGCCAGAGGTATGTCAGCCACCCGCTGTTCGAATCTCTCTCCCTGCGGCAGATTGCAAATTTATTTTCATAAAGTATGAAGAGATTTCTTCTCACGGTGTTCAGCAGAACCCCGCTCTTTGCTGAAACTTCTTCATCCGTAACCTCGCCTTCTGGCATTTCTTCTATCATTTTGAGCCCTTCTTCCCCTACAAGGCTCATGAGATACCCTCTAATTACCTTGTCATTTAAATCGACCAACGTGTTCACCTCAAATCCCTATATGAATTGCACATCTCAGTATTAAAGTTTACATTCCGTTTTCCGGAAGTTTTCTATTGCTGGAAAAATTCTATTTCTCAGCTCGATTTTCAATAAAAATTTTTATCCTATTTGCCCCTCTTTCAAGCGACAGGACTGCTTCTTCCCTGGTAGAGGTGCATGCGAACAGGGAAGTAAGAGGTCCATCAGGCTCTGCAACAGTTCCCTCTAAAGGAATGTCAGCGCCCTTTTCCCTGAGAATGAAGTCCATGAGCTCTCTGTCTATAAAAAGCTCTCTATCAGAGTACATTACTCCCCTCGCAGCAAAACATTCAGGTTCGGGTTTTTCTGGAAGCTCCCCTCTAAAGCAGCCAGCATGTGCCTCAAAAAGGTTAATGCCCATCGCCTTCTCGACAGTATCAAGGCTTCCCTGGAACCTGGGGTTTATTTCAAGTACTACAGGCCCGTTTTCCGAAACCAGAAAATCCACTCCATTTGAGCCTATGAGCTTGAATTCGAGCACCAGTTCTTCAGCAAAAGCTTCCATCTCCTCGGCTTGCTCGGTCCTGAACGGAGTTATATTCCCGCAATAGGCAAAAGGCAGCCGTGAAAGCCAGGGTGTTCCTATCAGCTGTTCATTTACAGCCACCGGAAGAGCTTCATTCTTTGTAGAAAGCAAAGAAACGCTTGAAGGTATCCCTTCCAGGAAGTCCTGTATAATGATTCTATCTTCCGTAAATTCCGGATCCAGCCTGTATAGCCAATCGAGGACAGCCATAAGTTCCTGTCTGCTCCTTGCCACCCGGTTAAAAATTCCTCCTCCTCCTGAGGCTGGCTTAACCATAACCGGATATTCGATTGCATCTAATTCTTCCGGAGAATAACAGCGTGGGTGAGGAATTCCAAGGGATTCAAGCCTTTTTGAGAGGTACAGCTTGTTTGAAGCCTTCCGCATGGAATCCGGACTGCTGGCAAGCACAGGGCAGGAAAAATTATTGTGGTCAAGCATCTCCAGTCCTGAGCCGGGAATAAGGGCATCAAACTCAATTCCGAATGCAGCCATTTGAGCTTTTATCCAGGATGCATCAAGCTGGTGCAGTTCCTTTACAGTCCTGCACTCCAGAAGAGACGATGCGTATGAACATTCCTGCAGGTCAAGATCACGGAAAGCATCTATAGAGCAGACCGTATAGCCAGCTCTGCTTGCGGAGCAGACAACGTTTCTTGTATTAAATCCGATTACAAGGATATTCTGCATATTTCCTCTTTCTGGATTTATCACTTTGCCTGCGGAACTTCGGAATGTGCTAGCGCAAAGATTCCATACGGGGTCTTCAGGACAGGGATTTCGCTTCCCGCTTCAGCATTGAATGACATTGGTTTTTTTATGGCAACAGTTTCATAGGTTTCAGGGTCGAGTACCAGAATTGCATTTTCTTCTATTGAAACCAGCACTGTCAGAACCGCATCCTCTATATTGGCCACTTTTTCCGCACCTTTCAATTCCTCAGGAGTTGAGATGAATCTGGAGCCGTCTTCAAGGGAAATCCCATTTACTTTTTTTCCTGAACTCTTGATCTGGATTACCCTCCCTCTGAACCTGATCACATCTCCTGGCCTGAACTCTGGAAGGCGCACGGCAAAAGTAATCCTGTAGAGATTTTTTCCGTCTTTCATCCCTATAAGAGTAGGAGATTCGGAAAAGCTGCCCCCCAATTCTGAGGTGATTAACCTGCAGACCTGCCGGCTGGCGTTCATTGAACCCATGTAAAGGTCTATTCCTCCCTTTTGTTCCTGGGCATCGGTTATAAATGCGAGGCGGTCTCCTTTTTTCCTCATACTCTCCATAGCTTCCCTGGCAATCGAAGAGGAGCGCCTCCTCTCCTCTTCAGTAGGGAACCTGCCTGCTGCCCTGATCTGGATGATCGCTTCAAAATATCCTCCTGACTCCCTGCTGCACATATCACAGGCTGTCCGCTGGATCCTTATTTCGGTCTCAGCTTCTGCATGGACAGTTTCTTCTCTGACCACCGCATCGACCTCTGCTCTCACCATGTACATATAGGGCGTAATTTCCCTTGGCTCGATATAAACCTCCACGTCTCCCGCTTCACTATGGATGAAAAGGGCATTTTCTACTGCCTTTATCACCACATCTTCGACATTACCAACATCTTCCCACCGGCTTCTATGAAAGTGTGCTCCGCAATTTGAACATATCCTTACATGGAGGACAAGTGGCAGTTCGATAAGTTTGAATGTTTCAAAAAAGCAGTTCCTGCAAACGGAGTCAAAGAGTTTATCGCATTCTCTGCCGCATCTTGGGCATGTGATGGAATTCATCTGTAATCCTTACTTATAGTCTTGTAATCCTTACTTATAGTCTTCTTAAAGTAGTAAATTTTTGAAATTTTTAGAAAGTAAAATCCCTGCAGTATAAACTTGAGCAGTTCACCTGTTAAGTACGCTCATGCTATTTAAAAATAGCTGGATTTGCTAATTTTATCTGTGAGTATCCAGGCTTCCCTGATTTTCTGGAATACAAACCCGCAAAAAGGTACATGCCAGTTCAAAATAAATTTTAAAAATCTATAGTTTAGACATGTGTAATGAGTATTTGCCTTATATGATATTCCCGCCCGAATTGAATTTTAAAAATCTATAGTTTAGACGAGTGTCATATATGTATTTGCTTTATATAAATATTCTCCGCCCGAATTGCCTGAGTTTCGCTTCCCGAGTTTCGCTTCGGGAGCACGAGGTCCTTTTCGCTTCGCTCAAGAGGACTAATTTATAAAGTTCCATTTTTCCGTCCGAGTTTCGCTTCCCGAATTGCGGCTCTGCAGTGCGCTGCCATTTTCATAACTGGGTTAGGACTTACGCATTTGAGGTGCAAAATCAAAAATAACAGACGTCGCGGTTAAATGTATGTTTTAGACTGATGAAGGTTTAATACTATTGATTTCTCAGTTCAACCGCGTAAGTCCTATAATATTAGAAATCGAATAAGCTAGGTTTTTCTTTAGTAGCCTTTTCATCTTCTTCCCGTCGTTTATATTCAGCGTATAATTGCCATACGTATTTTCCATTAATTACTCCGAACCTTGGATTTTGAGCACTGTTTTCAGCCGCTGTTTTGATATTTTCAATCACAAATGGGGCTGTTTCATATGGATTCAGATATAAAACTAAAGCATAGGGTTTGGAAAAAAGCGAAACGCATTGGCGGAATAGAACATCACCTTCACCTATTTGCCGTGTAATAGGATCAGCTTTCATCACGATGTAGGTTCCACGGTGGTATTCGTAAATAACTGTATCCGCAATTTCATATCCTGAATGTAACCTTGGTTCTGTATAAGTTAGTTTCGAGATTATCCTGATCCAACAGTCATCTTTTTTAGTCTCCATACATAGTTTGCAATTTTCTTTTGAAGGATGCCCACATTTTTCTTTTATTTTTAAGATTCCATCTGCCACTTCTGGGGCCTCATTACTTGGGTTGATAAATGGAAATATTTCGTGCAATTTGAAGAAAAAAGATGGAGTTAATTCATTACCAACACTATGCAGTATATCATTTCTTTTATTTTGATCACTGCAGACATAATACGCTTCTAAAATCATTGGAGAATAATGCCATGACACGCTATAAATTGAATCCAAAGTTTTTAGAAAATTGCTCTGTATTTCCTTTTTGATACCAGTTTCCATGAACTCAGGTAGCCAGTTTAATCTTGTGATTAATCTAGCCCAAATGATTACCTGAGCCTCTGGAGTACCTTTTGGAGATCTTATCCAATCTACTAATTTTGTAACAATTTTTTCTTTCAGATCACTTTGGTTTTCACAATTTTTTAATGCATTTAAATAAGCGATATACTGGTGAGGACTACATTCAGATTCTATATATTTTGATATCTGCAGAGGAAGCCAATTCTTCACAAAATCAAAACATTCTGGTAAATTTGCTACTGCTGATGAGAGCATAAAATCTACCCAAGGGGAATTCGGACGAAATTTTGCAAATTTTAAATAATTAGTTGAATTTTTTAGTAGGTTTTCTTTAGCAGACCGATTATGTGGAAAACCAACATTTGCTATAATCTCAAAGAGACTAGTCCATTCTAAAGCGTTTTGTCTCTCTTTATCCTTTTCTAAAGGATCTCGATATTGATAATAATCATTTGAGGGATCTCTTCTAAACAGATCATTATAGCTATCTATGTATGTTTCCCAGTCTTCTCCAAACTCTCTAAATAAATAATACGAATTTAAAAAAAAGTTTTTTAAATCATATCTAGGCTCTCTTTCCTCAAAAATATAATTTGAATATTTTTCATTATGCTGTTCAATCCAGTAATCAATTAACTTTTTATAATCCATTGTTAATCTCTCCACAAAATAGTAAAACCGTTTTTCAGTGAATAACTTAGAGCTGAATTATTTTCTTCTAAAACCGAAAGAAATCTACTACAGGTTAATATTGATAAATCAATTTTAATGGGCATATCTTTAGTATTTTCGTGGAATTTTTCATATAGATGGTCCATACTCCAAAATCCACATTTTTCAGTGACACATATAATATCTAAGTCGCTCTCTCCAAAAGGAGAATATCTTTTTTTTGAAACTGAAGAACCATGTAGTATAAGCACACGAGGAGAAAGAAATTCGAGATGTATAGATATATCTTCAACCTGAATTTTATCAGGTAACATGTATCGATCAAATGGAATGAATTTCTTGTGATTAATTATCTTAGTATACATAGTAGGGTTCATTTAACCATCTGTAGTCTATATCTTCACAATAATATTCAACACTTTATAAACTAACAAGGCGCATTTAATTTATGTTTGAGGGTGTAATTAATTCGAGGATTTACTATTATTAAAAATAACTTGAAATGCGATTTTTACTTTTAGGACTAGAATTATACGACATCAAAGTTTGTTACTCTTTTTACAGAGATTGAACTCAAAAATATCAGAAACACAAGAAAACCTGGTTTCCTGAAAAGCTCGGGTCCTGAAAAATTCGAATCTAACTATATGAAGATCCGAAAACGCAATTTTAAAAAAGAAAAAAGTTCCGTGTCAAAAGACACGGATATGTAAGGTTTTCAATTTACATTCGGACTTATTTTTTGGGTGGCCAATTCTTCTCGATCCAGCCTGGGATACGGCCGGAGTCCATTGGGCCCACCATGACTTTTGCACCAAGTGTATCTTCGAGGTCACCCTGCAGACGGGCTGAGAGACCTGGGATGATAAGGGTGTTGTGGTTTGTGTCCGTCTTGAGGTTGAAGCCAGCCTTTTCAAAGGCGTCCTTTACCTTGGCAGAATTCAGCTGACCACCGGCAGCAGCAGCTTCCACACCAATACCATCGGTGTCAACTGCAAGCAGCCAGCATACGATGCCATTTGCTGAGATATCGCTTTCTACCGTATAGTAGGTAAGAGCGAAGTTGGTGGTGAAGAACACAGGAGAGTCTTTGTCCGGGTTTCCAACCTTGTACATACCTCCATCCACGGAGACAGGAGTCCTCGGGTCGGTGTAGATGGTCTCTGCCAGGTGCACTTCAGGCAGGGTGGCATATGGCTCCATGCTGTGGAGGACCATGATGTCGCCGTATCTGATGGTGAAGACTGAGGCCATAACGGTTTCCCAGTAGGAGGCACTGACAGGGTCTTTCATTCCTGCCATCCAGGCTGTGAGCGGGAGAGCCATGATCGGGTATGCGATCTCGGTGTCGCCCATAATGCCTGCTCTCCTGATTTTCAGGAAGTTAGTGAAGGTGTCCTTCAGGCCTTTGCCGCTCGGGTAGGTTCCTGGGTCAAGCACAATGTCCTTGATGCCTGCTTCTGCAAAGGTCTTTGCAAGGGTCTTAAGAGCATCGAGGTCGTTGAAGGCTGAGACTACAACAGGCACGTTGTACTCAAGGGCGAGTTCTCCTACTTCTTTCCAGTTGTCCTTGTTTGCAGCGTAGAGCAGTGGGTTTTTGTCCTTTGCAACCTCAAGTCCTGCCTTCAGGACTGCGGGATTGAAGGAACAGAAGATCATAGGCAGACCTATTTCCGCTACCTTCTTGACTGCAGCAGCGAACTTTGCCGGATCGTTGGAAGCGGCTTTGATTGCCACACCGTCGAGAAGCAGGTTGCGTCCTACATAGAACTTCTTGAAGTCAGCGATCTTCTTGACTCTCTCAATAAGGGCAGCTTCTTCCATGTTGTCTGAAACATCGAAGAACATCTTTGTCTTATTGAAGAAGGTGAGCTTGTGGCGGTACAGGACATCGTCTCCACCGATGTTTGCTGCTCTTTCGCCTACTCCTATAGTAACCTGACGGATCTCAGGGGCAAGGAGCCGATCGAGTTCTGCAAGTTTCTTTGCATACTTCTTCTCCTTTACCAGGGGAGGACAGTCTGATGTCTTGCCGGATCTGTCGATCAGCTTGGAGGCAAAGGCCATACATGTAGGCTCACCACATTCTCCACAGTTGGTCTGTGGGAGGTACTTGTAAGCTTCTAATGGGCTGTTTATTTTCATGTTTTACACCTCCGTCCCGATCCAGTTGGCTAAGTCAATAGGTTCTGCCTCAATTGAACCAAAGAGGGTCTGGGTAATATGCTTCAGAACAGCAACCGAGGTCGGGTGCATCATCATGAAGAGATCGTTTCCTGCAATTGCAAGAGACAGACCTGTAACGATTTCCCAGATCGGACCTCTGTATTCTCTCGGACCCCAGTCAGAGTCCTGTCCCAATGGGGAGCCAACCATCCATGATTCACGGGCACCCCATGCATTTGTGGTACCTGAGGACATCGGGAAGGTAAGTTCGTCGTCACCCATAAGAGCTGCAAGGCGGATACGCTCCATGTTGGTGTATGCATAGTCGAGACCATAACCGAGAGCGGCGGTGGTCGGGTCCATGATGATCCTGTCTCTGGGCACGTTGCACTGCTTCATGAGTTTTCTGTTCAGCTCTTTCTGGGCGTTCATGTCCAGCTGGGTCCAGGAAAGCACATCGTGGTCGTATTTTAATGCAGCCTCTGCGATCTTGGCATAGTCCAGGTTCAAGCTGGCAGATGCAATGAGACAGCGTTCGCCTTCTGCGACTTCTGCTGCTTTTGAAAGAACCTCTACGTCCTTCTGTGGGTTCCCTGATCCACCAATTGCTATTGGTACATCAACGGCCTGCAGGACTTCTTCAACTGTCTTGGCTGCCTCTTTGGCAGGGGTATCCTTGACGAGAGGGTCGGTTGAAATCAGGTGGATGGTAATCATGTCGGCGTTGAACTTGTCAACGTTCTTCTTTGCCCATTCTCCTGGGCTGTCCATGACTTCATCGTAGTTCTCTTTGACAGCTTTTGCAAGCCCGAGCCTCATGTCGAAAACGTCAATGGTAACCTGGTTCCTGTTCGGCATAACAGCGTCAGGGAAGAATGGAAGGGCTTTTTCGCCACCGAGCATGACCCTCTTGCCACGGGTTCCGCCGTCTGCAGAGGTGTTTCCGATTGGAACTTCCTGGATTTGAGTCGCCCATTCTGCAATGTTTGCAACATCGAACTTGGCAGGAATTAGATCCTTAAGCTTCGGGGCTGCCAGAGCAGGGGAAACTGCGGGAGCAGCGGCACCAACTGCGGGGGCACCAATGCCTACAGGGACGCCGAACATGCCAGCAAGTCTTGCGAAGTGCTGTGCAAGTACTGCATTCTCCTGTCCGAGCATAGCAGCAAGCATCGGGTCAAAGCCGCCTCCGAGTCCACTGAGTTCAATCTCAATGTCCCCTTCTATAGTTACACCTTCAAGGGATAATATTTCCATTTCCTTGAACATGTCTGTCATTTCTGATAACTTAACTTTCTTTGCCATGTAAACCTCACCTTTTCCGTAAGTTTTCCGTTTTGATGAGTGACTGTATAAATAAAGACATAATACAGATTTTACTTCCAGATTCTTTCCTTATATGGAAAGAAGGACTGGGGCAGAAGTAAATCCTGCTCCGTTACTTCACATGATTTTGAATGTCGTTTCAAGCTCTCAAAACGGGCAAGGGGATTATTTTCTCTTTTCCGGTACGGTTTTCTGCAATATCCACACGTTCAAATGGAGGCTGGGGTTAGAACCCCAGCTTTTTTATGATATTTTCAATTTCTATTGCAGCAACCGAGTCATCCGGGATTTCGAAGAGAGGTATGCCTTTTATATCCATTTCCTCGATTTTCGGGTCGAGCGGGATCATACCTATCATGTTAAGTTTCAGGTCCCCGGCCAGTTTGACAAGCTTTTCGCGGTTAGTATCTGTAACCTTGTTTGCAATAACGTGAATTCTACCAACATTTGAGTCCAGTTCATCCACAAGTTCATGAATTCTTTCAGCAGTCCTGAATCCCCTTCGAGAGGCGTCTGTTACGACAATAAGGTCATCGATGTCCCGGATAATTTTCCGGCTGAAATGCTCAAGCCCGGCCTCTGCATCAATGATAACTACATCATAATTTATGATCAGTTTATCCATGATGCCCCGGAGGAGATTGTTTACATAACAGTAACAGCCTGAACCTTCGGGTCGGCCCATGACCAGGAGATCGTAGCCCGGCATTTCTTCAATGATCTCATAAACCTTGCTTTTAAGTACCGACTCTTTATTCATATCGGGATTGTCAGGCCTTGGTTTGGTGATCTCAGCCTGTAAATACTCCTTTGCATCCCCGATTGTTTTTACGTTCTCACAGCCAAGGGTCTCAGGCAGGTTAGTGTCTGCATCTGCATCAACTGCCAGTAGAAACTTACCTTTTTTGGAAAGGGAGCGGATCAGAAGAGCCGCTACCGCTGTTTTACCAGTTCCGCCTTTTCCCGTTATTGCAATTACTTTTGTCACAGAATACCCCATTTGATTGTTTTTCGTCTTAGGCGATTATCTGTCGTCACTCTATTATTTTTATTACTTCTTCTCGCTGATGTTCATTTTCTCAATGGATATCTTTGCCTTCTTGAAGGTGATCTTTATTCCACCAGCTTTACCAGCAGACATCATTGGCATTGAAGCCATTGCAGGCATCTGGAAGCCGGCTGCAGGCATCATCATTGGAGCTGCTGCAACAGCTACTTCCTCTGCTTCTTCCTCTTCTTCCTCTTCTTCTTCCTCTTCTTCTTCCGCAGCTGCCCATCTTTCAACAACTGGGTGCTTCTTGTCCTGGAGGAAGGCTTTCAGAGACTGGATATCAGTTGAATCTTTCTCAGTTGCAATCTTGTCTATAATGTCAGCAGGGATCGTCTCTGCAATCTTTTCCTTGAGCATCGAGGGGAGCCAGACAACTCTGTTCCAGCCACCATCAGCCTGGATGAACTTAGGGGAATAGAAGTAGGCGACACCGATACCGAGGAAACCTACGATCTGCTTTCCACCGCCGGTCTGACCGGCCATAGTGGAGAAACCAATACCGTTCGGGGCCATTCCCTGGTACTCTCTGTTAACCCAGCCGATACCGTCAACTTCAGGAATGTAGAACCCTACTACTTCAAAGCATCCACAGGATGTGTGTGGGGAGTCGAAGAAGGAGTGGAGTTTAATCTTATCAAATTCGCCGGCGGAGAGTTTCTTGGCAATATCGTTGACACCTGAGTACTCACCGGTACTGGCATCGAGAAGGTCACCCTTGTCAATTGAGA
>CAVZFI010000038.1:0-43569 GCA_963774465.1 uncultured Methanosarcinaceae archaeon
TGTTTGCAGCTTTTTTGCACACTCTTTTAACCCCAACCATAGACACACCTCTATTATTTTAATTTTCGATTAAATTTTTCCTTATTTCATTTTATTGTTCTAGTATTATAATACCGGATGCGTAAGTACATTTTGCTATGCTTAGCGCATCGTTGAGATCTACGCGCCAACTGCCTTCATTTCACCTTAACCTTTTTTGATTATTGATTTAATCGTTACCTTGGGTAGAAAGGTTGTCCCAATGGCGTATATACGAAGCTAAACGGGAATCTGGGATAGCTATCTTTGACGCGTCTATCCCTCGTTTCCACGCACATATACCTAGAAGCCACGTACAAAGGCTAAAGCTATCGTTTAGAATAAGGATAGGTATTTGGACGCTAGGCGTGTGAAGTGAAAAATATGAAACTGGACTTGTGACAGTTTTCATCTCTCGTATGGCGACCCTGATACTGATAAGCTGAAATCCCCAATGGCCATCCCGAAGATTAAAGCCAAAGGAACCGGAGTTTTTTCATACCCTAGAAGATAAGCACATGCTCGTAGCAGGCTTTAAATCCACATTTTGAATAATTAAATCAGGAGCAGCTTTCTAGTCCAGTTTTTAGAATCAGCAGGCGTTTTAAAAGTAAGTATCTGTTATATATTTATTACATCTAATAAACAGATATTAAATAGTATAACCTGAAAATCCGCAAAGAAAAAAGTCATCGAAGTCTATTGCCGAGGAGAAATCCTTAGATCTTTATTATTACTGCCTCCTATGCTGATATGGCCAGTTGTTATACGGAAATACATATATTTAAACAGATATATAGTAACAAAAATTATATAATCACGTGCTTGAATAATGATATAACCATAATTGGGGGGTAGTTTCATTGTATATTTCTCGTAGAGATTTGAAATATATTTTAGCACTTTTGATAACTCTTGCGATTCTTCTACCAGGTTTATCTCTCGCTAAGTCATCAGAAGGAAATGGGACAAATATAAGCAAAAATATGGCCACTAGTCAGGGTTATCCAATTAACAACGACAATAATTCTCTTACCGTAGGCGAGCGCGGTCCGACTCTTTTGCAAGACTTCCAGTTCGTTGAGAAGATCTCTCACTTCGATCGGGAGCGCATTCCCGAGAGGGTAGTGCATGCTAAGGGTGCCGGAGCCTTCGGTTACTTCCAGGTTTACGAGCCAATGGACAATTACACTAAGGCTAAATTTCTGCAGGATTCTAATAACCAGACTCCCGTCTTTGTGCGGTTCTCCACAGTGGCAGGAAGTAAGGGTTCCGCGGATACAGTGAGGGATGTTCGGGGATTCGCGGTTAAGTTCTACACTGAAGAGGGTAATTATGATCTGGTAGGTAACGATATACCCGTCTTCTTTATCAGAGACGCTGTCAAGTTCCCTGATTTTATTCATGCCCTAAAAGCTGAGCCCAACAACAATACTCCATCGTCGTCTTCGGGACACAATAACTTCTGGGATTTCATATCCCTTACTCCGGAGTCAACTCATATGCTTACATGGGTCTTCTCAGATCGAGGGACTCCAGCTAGCTACAGGATGATGGAAGGATTTGGAGTTAATACGTATGTGTGGGTAAACAAGGAAGGCCGACCCATATACGTCAAATATCACTGGAAGCCAAAGCTGGGAGTGCATAATTTCGATCGCCAGAATGCTACCAAGATAGCTGGTGAAGACCCAGACTATCTCACCAGAGATCTGTGGAATGCCATTCAAAAGGGAGATTACCCGGAGTATGAGCTCTATGTGCAAACAATGAATATCTCCGAGGAGATGAATCAGACCTTTGATCCTCTAGATGACACCAAGATCTGGCCGGAGGACAAGTTCCCCCTGATACCAGTAGGCAAGATGGTGCTTAACCGCAACCCCGAAAATTTCTTTACTCAAGTCGAGGAAGCAGCCTTCTGCCCAGCTAATCTGGTTCCAGGAATCGAGTTCTCTGCTGACAAAATGCTTCAAGGCAGGACATTCTCCTACGCCGATACACAGCGCTACCGCCTGGGGGCTAACTTCAATGAGTTACCCACCAACAGACCTCTGGCAGGAGTAGACAATAACCAGCGCGATGGGGCCATGCAGTACCAGGTGTTCAATGGCTCCGTCAATTACTATCCCAGCAGCCAGGGAGGATCTAAACCTGTTTCCCAGGAAGGAGAGACATATAAGCCTTACGTCGAAGGAAATATGACGCGGGAGCAGATCTACAAGACGGATGACTTTACTCAGGCAGGAGAGAGATACAGCTCCTTGAACCAGACTGAGAAGGAGCACTTGGTTTCCAACCTGGTGTTCGATCTCAGCCATGTAACCAAACCTGAGATCCAGAAGCGAGCAGTAGATAACCTGCGACAGGCAGACCAGAACTTGGGCGCAGCTGTAGCTCAAGGCTTGGACTTAAAGAAGTAAAGAATCTATTATTAAAAAAGACGAACTTGAGAGCCTATCCAAAGCTACCTAGTTCGTTTAAATTTCTATTTTTATTAAGAGCCTATCCGAAAAGTAGAATAACTACATTTTAGGGTAATGTTGATTAGTGGCAACACGAAAAAACGGATACGACTACGAGATCTCTGACGAATTTTGGAATAAAATCAAACCATTATTCCCCTTCCCTAAACCAAAAAAGAAGCCTGGAAGACCTAGAAAAGATGATAAGAGAATATTAAGTGGTATTTTTTATCTCCTTCGTACTGGTTGCCAATGGAAAGCTTTGCCACGATTTTATGGAGCTCCAAGCACTGTCCATGATCGATTTCAGGAATGAAAAAGATCAGGATTATTTGAACAAATGTGGAAAGCTGGTCTACTGGAGTACGATAATAAAAACGGATCAGAGTGGGAGTGGCAAGCAATTGACGGTGCTATGACAAAAGCACCATTAGGTGGAGCTGGAACCGGAGCTAATCCAACTGATCGTGGCAGAAAAAGTACAAAAAGGAGCATTTTAACAGATGGTAAAGGTATACCACTTTCAGTAATTGTTGATGGAGCAAATCGTCACGATAAAAAGCTTTTAAAAGAGACTTTATATGCTATTATTTTTGAAAGACCTTCTCCAGACGAAGGAATTCAGAATATATGTATGGATAAAGGATATGATTTTCTTGTATCAGAGAATTGGTTAAAGAATATGGTTATACTGCCCATATCAAAAGCCGTGGAGAGGAAAACATAAGAATAGAGATACCAGGTTTTAGGGCAAGAAGATGGGTTGTAGAAAGGACACATTCCTGGATAAACAGATTCAGAAGACTGCTTATAAGATGGGAAAAGAAAATTGAAAATTACCTTGCTATGCTACATTTAGCATGTGCATGGATAACATTCAGAGCAGCAGGACTTTTCGGATAGGCTCTAAGTACACTTTTGAACACCATTATTAGCATAGAACCAGGTTTATAAAGTCTACTTAATTGATGAGTGTACTATAATCAATAAGTGCGGACACGACCCTTTTTACCCTTACTTCTTTTACGCTACTGTAAACCTTGTAGTGAATTCCGTCCCATTGTCTCTTTTCAGTTCAAGTTCGCCTTCTAACTGGTCTACAAGGGTAGTTACCAGTTGTATACCAAGACTGTCCGGATTTTCCAGATCAAAACTTTCAGGCACACCTATCCCATTATCTGATACTTTCAGAATAAAACTGGTGCCCTTTAAGTCCTCATTATTGTTTCCTGCTCTATTGTCTTTACTTTCTGGGGATTCTTCTCTACAAAGTTTTATTTGAATTATCCCATTATCTCTGTCGGCAAATGCATGTTTGAGAGAGTTTGAAACAAGTTCGTTAATGATTATCCCTAATGGGACTGCAGTATCCATGTCAAGGAAAATGTTTTCTTCCAGATTCGTATTTAAGCTGGTACTGGCATTTCCAAGCCTGTATGTCCGGAAAAGATTCTTAGCGAGTTCCTCAACATACGATGAAAAGTTTAGTGTATCGAGCCCTTCACCTTTGTACAGTTCCTCATGGATAAGGGCCATGGATATTACTCTGTCCTGACTTTCCCTGAAGGCTTCGAGGACTTCCGAATCCTTTACATATTCTCTGTTGTTGAATTTTTCAGCCTGTAGATCCAGCAGGGAGGAGATTACCTGCAGGTTATTCTTGATCCTGATGGTGGATTTCTTTTTTACGGGCATTTTCGATATTCGCAAGGAACTTTTCTGTCTCTTTTCTTTCGGTCACATCATAAATCGTACCCTGGTAGAATTCCGGCTTTCCATCCTGTCTCTGAATTTTCTGGTAAATTTCATTAACCCATCTGATTCTTCCGTCCCTGTGTTTTATACGAAATTCGATTTCTCTGTAACCGACAGATGAAGAACTTCGAATCTTTTCCTCTTCTTTGAGAACGAGAGACAGGTCATCTGGATGGATTATATCTTTCCACTTAATCCTGGACATAAACTCCTCTTCGCTATACCCGGTGATCTCTTCAACAGCACCATGCAGAAATACAGGAACAAAGTTTTCATCCGTCTGGAAAGCAATCCCATGGAAATTCTGTATGAAAGAGCGGTATTTCCTCTCACTTTCTTCAACGTTTTCTATTGCAAGTTTCCATTCCGTAATATTTTTAATTACTCCAATGGTTCTGTATACCTTCCCGTTGTCATCTTTTAGCCAGACTCCATAGTTTTCGGCATAGATGTAGTTTCCATCTTTTTTTCTGAACCTGAATTCTACTTGAAATTTTTTCTCTTCCTCAAAAGACTTTCTGAGAGTACTCAAGCAGTTCAATCCTGTCTTCAGGATGCACATATTCTATCCAGACCGATTTATCTAAATTCTCTAACTCTTCTGGATCGTACCCTGTTACTTCCCGGATGGCTCCTGCCAATCTGAGTTCACATGTTTTGAGATTGAAATCGAATATAATCTGCCCTGTCTGTTCGGTTGCTATGCGATATCTTTTCTCATTTTCTTGAAGCTGAATTTCTGCAAGCTTGGCACTTGTAATATCTTTCAGTACTCCTATAGCCCCGTAAGGCAGACCCTCATGATCCGTAAGGCAGACCCCGGAGTTTTCTATATAAATGCAAGTTCCGTCTTTTTTTCTCAACCTTAATTCTTCCTTAAATCTGCCTCCGGTCTTTCTCACATTCTGGAATTTTTCGTCCACATAATTCGTATCTGCGCGATGGATATTCTTGATCCAGAAGTCTTTGCCAAACTTCTGAAATTCTTCAAAACTATATCCTGTAACTTCTTCTATGGCACCTGCCCAGCTGCTCTTATCTGTTCTTGAATCATAGTCATATACCACTTGTCCTGTCTGCTCTGTGACAATCCTGTATCTTTCCTCGCTTTTCCGAAGTTTTTCTTCTGCTTTTTTACTTTTGGTTATATCTCTGGCAATAACTGAGATAGCGGTCAGCTCTCCAGATGCATCAAAAACCGGAGAAAGAGTTAGTGAGACATTTATTATCGTACCATCCTTTCTTAACCGTAAAGTCTCATAATTGTGGATTTTATCTCCCTGTTTAATCAGTTCAGCCAATTCTTCTGTTTCTTCAACTAATATGGATGGCTCCAGAATGGATATGGGCTTTCCCAGAATTTCTTTAGCCGAATAACCATAAATTTGCTCTGCACCTTTATTCCAGCTGGTAATGATGCCATCAAGGGATTTGGTTATAATGGCATCGTTTGAATATTCCACAATATTCGCCAGATTCTGAATTTTCTCTTCTGCCTTTTTACGCTTGGAACTTTCTATCTGTTCCCATTTTCCTTCCCTTTTGATCAAAGCAAATTGGTGGTTGATAATTACTTCGATGATCTCGGTTGCGTTGCACCTGTCGAGAGAATAGGTGCAGAGAGCCATCATCTGGTAGTTGCCAATGATGCTGTCCAGTTTTTCCTCATAATCAGCAAAATCACTCCAATCCTTTTTTTCCAGCCAGAAAGTGTTTTCAGTCAGCCTCAAACCGTCATAGCCATTTTCCAGGGCCTGATTGAGTTTTTCAACCCAGCCGTTTAAGACTCTCTCCGAATCGGAAACTACCTTCATTTACATACCCATGACTGTAGGGAATGATTTCGATTTGCCCATTCTCCAGATAAGCATCAAAATCAGGAATAGCCCTTCTCAGGGCTTCTTTTGCCTCTTCTACTTCCAAGAGTTGTGATGCGATCCACATACAGAATTCGTTATTTTCCAGCCCGGCCTTGAAATAGGGGACCAGTATGTCCATCAAATCTTCTTTTGTCTGATAAAATTGGCAGAAGTGCATTCCCCAGGGTATATCCCCAATAATATCAATACCAGACTTTCTCAGGTTTTCTCTCATTTCACATCTTCTCCGACTTGAGGACACAAAGGCAAAAACTTCGTTGTTTCCATGGTATGTGGCCCCTACATCTCCATGTTTCATAATTTCGGCTCTTCAATGTATTGGGTCCCGGGAGTCAGTTACTGAAAACCGTAAGCATAAGAATCTCTATACTTTTTCCCAAACACGTGGGATATATTCGTTTTTCAGATTTAGATTTGATCAACGAATCACCTCCCACAATTCTTTTTTGTATGGTGGTATTATATACAACAGTTCAAATATAAAATAGCGATCTTTATTTTATAGTCAACTCTGCATATAATATAACATTCTTATAACAGGTCCCTTTTTTAGTCCTGGTCTTCCTTCTTCGTGTTTTCTGATTTGATTTCCCGCTCAGTAGTCACAATGGCATATACCTCACCGGCTTCATTCACCAATGAGGTGGCGGTCAGCCACACATCCATGATTCGGCCTTCTCTGGTGAGCCGCTGGGTGCGGTAAGGTTCCAGGACCTCAGCGTGGATAAGATTCTTCATTGTGGCTAACTCTTCTTCCCTCCGGCTCGCCGGGATCAGGCTGCTAACGTTCATCGTCAGTGCTTCGGCTTCACTCCAGCCGTACATACTCTCAGCCCTCGGATTCCAGGCCAGGATACGGCCCTCCAGATCCTGCAACGTTATAGCATCGCTTGCGTCGTGCACTACCACGGCAAGGCGGCGCATGGTCTCGGATTCCTTCAGAATCTCCCTCGCCTGCTTCATCTCGGTAATATCAGTAAAGGTAATCACCGCTCCCTTGATAACGTTTTCAATGGTGCGATAGGGCCGGATGCGCAGCAGGTACCATGCACCCTTCTGGCTCTGGACTTCAATATCTTTGGGCGTCAGAGTGTCCAGAACCTCCTTTATATCTTCTACCAGGCGGTCATAACCCAACAGGTTTGAGACGATGTGCCCAACCGGCCGTCCAACATCGGTCGGGATCAGATTGATTACCTGTGTAACCGCAGGAGTGAAACGCAGGATGCGCAGTTGATGGTCCACAAAGATAGTGCCTATACCCGTGCCGGACAGCAGATTGTTCATATCGTTAATGGCCTGCGACAGATCGGCCACCTTGTTTTGCAGTTCGGTATTGACCGTAGCCAATTCTTCGTTGACTGACTGCAGTTCCTCCTTGGAGGTCTCCAGCTCCTCGTTGGTGGATTGCAGTTCCTCGTTGATTGACTGCATCTCTTCGTTGGAGGATTTGAGTTCTTCATTGGAGGTCTCCAGTTCTTCATTGGAAGCTTTGAGATGTTCTTCCTTAACCTGCAGTTCCCGTTTCAGCTCTAAGATGCGTGCGTCACCCTCCATTGCGCTCTCACAGGCGCCTTCACAGGCACCTATTGCGGCGGCTTTCCCGGTTTGGCTCTGCTCCCACTCCGGCGGTTCCTCAAAGGTGACCAGGAACAGGTTTGTCTCGGCGGCTGCGTTAGTGCCTGCCGCCACAGGTCGTAACGCCAGATTGACTGTAGTGAAGTCGCCGTTGGTTTTGACCCGCAGCCCGGGGTGGAATACCGGTTCTCTATTGACCGCGGCTTTGTACAGGTCCGTGGCCAACTCCTTCCGCAATCCCTCGCGGGCCATCTTCAGGATATTCATGCCAGCCTCACCCGGAGCCGGTTCCAGGTACATGCCGGTACGGCCATGAAGATAGAGTATGTCGCCGCGTTGGTTGACGAGCACACCGACCGGGGAGTAATATTGCAGCATAGTCTGTTCGGTCAGCTCGCGCAGTTGAGGTTTGCTTTCGATAAGAGCCTTGCCAGACGGTCTTGGGGTCTCCCTGCTTTCCAGTCGTGGTGGGATAAATGTCCCTATGGGAAAGTGTCTACTGCTAACATCCTTTTTGCGATACAGCTTCGATTTGCGGTCAAGCGTGTCAAACATATTCTCAAACTCGCCCACGGTTTCGGAGGGGCCGAGGACGAGAAATCCGCCCGGATTCAACGCGTAGTGGAAGAGGGGGATGAGCTTCTTCTGCAGTTCCCTGTCCATATAGATCAGTACGTTGCGACAACTGAGCAGGTCAAGTTTGGAGAACGGCGGGTCTTTGAGAATGTCCTGCTCGGAAAAGACTATCATGTCACGGATACTTTTCTGGATGCGGTAATTGCCGCCTGAATCCTGGGTAAAGAAGCGATCCAGCCTTTCCGATGAGATATCGATGGAGATGCTGGTGGGATAGACGCCGCTGCGGGCCTGTACGATGGCCCGGCTGTCAATATCGGTTGCGAAGATTTGTACCTTGAAAATTTGCTTCAACATTTCCATCTGCTCCTGGAGCAGGATGCCGATGGAATAAGCCTCCTCACCTGTGGAGCAGCCGGGCACCCAGATCCGTATCACTGAGTCTGAGTGCTTGCCGGTAAAAAGATGCGGGATGACTTTTTCCTGGAGTGCCTCGAACGCCGTGGGATTACGGAAGAAACTGGTGACGCCGATTAAAAGGTCTTGAAAGAGCGCCTCCACCTCGACAGGTTTTTGCCCTAAATAACGCACGTACTCATCCACACTCTTGAGATTGTTGAGGGCCATGCGCCGCTCGATGCGACGGTTGATGGTGTTCTGCTTGTAATTGGAAAAGTCGTGACCGGTCTGGGTGCGCAGCAGGTTGAATATCTTTTTCATCGCGCCTTCGGTTTTGGGAACGGGGTGGGGTTTTCTTCCAAAGACTTGGGTGGCATAGGCAATGAGCTTGGCCGGCATCTCGGCCGGCGTCAGGATGTAGTCTACCAGACCTGTGGCAATGGCGCTTCGCGGCATGCCGTCGTACTCGCTGGATTCGGAGGTCTGCGCCATTACCATGCCTCCCTCGGCCTTGATCGCCCGCACCCCCAATGTGCCGTCACTGCCTGTACCCGAGAGTATAATTCCGATGGCCTGCTCTTGCTTGCTCTGAGCCAGGGATCTGAAGAATAAATCAATCGGCAGGCGATGGCCTCGCGGCTCGGCCGGTTCCAGCAACTGCAGCATGCCATGCTCAAGAACCATGTCGTGGTTAGGCGGGATGACATAGACGCAGTCAGGCTGGACAATCGTCCTATCCTTGACCTCGTAAACCGGCATCCGTGTATAGCGCCCGATCAGGTCGGTGAGGATGCTCTTGTGGTTCGGGTCCAGGTGCTGCACCAGGACAAAAGCCATGCCGGGCTCGGTGTCTGTGGGCATAGCTGAAAAGAAAGCTTCGAAAGCAGCCAGGCCACCAGCCGATGCGCCGATGCCCACAATGGGAAAGTTCTCCTTTGGGGGTTTATTCGAGTCTGCATCCGGAACAGGGTGTTCACTAATGGAGGTTTCTTCAGTAGTATGCAGCTGTTCCTCTTTTGATATTTTTGTTTCCTCTTTACCTATAGCTTTCTTTTCGACCATGTTATCGCATCCTTTAATGCCTGAACCTTAATCGCTGTAATGCCCTCCGTATGTATACTCGATGATGGATCGCCACCAGGTTTACTTGCACGATCCTGGACAGGTTTGAACTCATAAAAATAGATGAAATCCAGAGAGTTTTCCTCCAGGCGGATATATTTTTTAAGCTCTTAACTTGGTAAAAAGATACTTTCCAGACGAATACCCATGCCCTCTTACCATTGGCCAGCAGGTCGGAGAATTTTTCGAATTATTTCTAGTCGTCTGTTAATTCAATCTCGCCCTATAAACGTAACCCAATTAAACCTCCTTCTCACGTCAGGTACATGCGTTGTAATAATGTCTTAAATCTTTAATTATTTAAATTCTTCAAAAAGGACTAACAGATAATCTCTAACATATAATTTAACAGATAGTATTCTCCTGTTCTTAAATAATATTCTCTTGTGTTCCTTTTAAGATAAAAATAGGATTGATTTTCATTAGGAATTAGTGGATACCTGTTTCCATCCGGTGTCGTTGCCGATCACTATTTTGACCCAGACTGTAAATCGATACAATTTTGAAAACTAAATCCCGAACAGCAGAAGATATTTTCCTGGCATGGTAATGCTTATTTTAGTTCAAAGCCGATAATTGCAAATGGATATTCCCGAGCAAAAAGACCTTCGAGGAGCTAACCTTCAAGGAGCTGACCTTATAGAGGCTGATCTTACAGAGGCTAACCTTCAAGGAGCTAACCTTCAAGGAGCTGACCTTATAGAGGCTAACCTTCAGGGGGCTAACCTTCAAGGAGCTAACCTTCGAGGAGCTAACCTTCAAGGAGCTAACCTTCGAGGAGCTAACCTTCAAGGAGCTAACCTTCAAAGAGCTAACCTTGAAGAGGCTAATCTTGAAGAGGCTAACCTTGAAGGGGCTAACCTTAAATGGACTAATCTTCAAGGAGCTAACCTTCGAGGAGCTGATATTTCTTATGCTGATCTTACAGAGGCTAACCTTCAAGAGGGTAACCTTCAAGAGGCTAACATTGAAAAGGCTACCCTTCAATTGGCTAGACTTCATTTGGCTAAACTTAATTTGGCTAGACTTAATTTGGCTAATCTTCAAGAGGCTAACCTTCAAGGAGCTAATCTTCAAGAGGCTACCCTTCAAGGGGCTAACCTTGAAGAGGCTAACCTTGACGGGGCTAACCTTATAGGGACTAATCTTGAAGGAGCTAACCTTCGAGGAGCTAACCTTCAAGGAGTTAAACTTGAAAGGGCTTACCTTATAGAGGCTAATCTTGAAGGAGCTAACCTTATAGAGGCTAACCTTGAAGGGGCTAAACTTGGAGGAGCTAAACTTGAAAGGGCTAAACTTGAAGGGGCTTACCTTATAGAGGCTAACCTTGAAGGGGCTAACCTTCAAGGAGCTAAACTCGAAAGGGCTTACCTTATAGGAGCTAACCTTGAAGGGGCTAACCTTAAATGGACTTACCTTATAGGAGCTAACTTTAAAGAGGCTAACCTTGAAGGGGCTAACCTTGAAGGGGCTAACCTTGAAAGGGCTAACCTTGAAGGAGCTCAGCATTTATCACTTGACCAGCTTTCTACAGTGAAAACACTTCTTAATGCAAAATTAGACAACGAGCTCCTCATACCCTTAAAAAAGAAGTACCCTGCCCTTTTTAAAGTATCTGATTAAGATAAATGATCGGAGAGCAATAAAACAGAGTAAAATAATTCATAATCAAAAATAATTAACAAGAATTCTAAACTGTTATCCTTGACAAAAATCTTACTTTTTTCAATGTTTCTAAAATCGATAAATAATCCATATAGCAACGTTATATGGTAAAACGTTGCTATCATTTTTTGTAGGCCTGATATATCCAGACTATAATTCGATACAATTTTAAAAACTAGACCCTGAAGAGCAGAAGATATCTTCCTGGCATAGTAATGCTTATTTTAGTTCAAAGCCGATAATTGTAAATGGATATTCCAGAGCGAAAAGACCTTCGAGGAGCTAACCTTCAAGGAGCTGACCTTATAGAGGCTAACCTTCAGGGGGCTAACCTTCAAGGAGCTAACCTTCAAGGAGCTAACCTTGAAGAGGCTAACCTTGAAGGGGCTAACCTTATAGGGACTAATCTTCAAGGAGCTAACCTTCGAGGAGCTAACCTTCAAGGAGCTAACCTTCAAGAGGCTGACCTTATAGGGACTAACCTTCAAGGAGCTAACCTTCAAAGAGCTAAACTTGAAAAGGCTAACTTTCGAGGAGCTAATCTTCAAGAGGCTAACCTTCGAGGAGCTGATATTTTTTATGCTGATCTTACAGAGGCTAACCTTCAAGGGACTAACCTTATAGAGGCTAACATTGAAAAGGCTACCCTTCAACTGGCTAGACTTCATTTGGCTAAACTTCATTTGGCTAATCTTCAAGGGGCTAACCTTCAGGGGGCTGACCTTTATGGAGCTGACCTTCAAGGGGCTAACCTTCAGGGGGCTAACCTTTATGGAGCTGACCTTCAAGAGGCTAAACTTGAAGGGGCTAACCTTGAAGGGGCTAAACTTGGAGGAGTTAAACTTGAAAGGGCTTACCTTATAGAGGCTAACCTTGAAGGGGCTAACCTTGAAGGGGCTAAACTTGGAGGAGCTAAACTTGAAAGGGCTAAACTTGAAAGGGCTTACCTTATAGAGGCTAACCTTGAAGGAGCTAACCTTAAAGGGGCCAACCTTGAAGGAGCTAAACTTGAAAGGGCTTACCTTATAGAGGCTAACCTTGAAGGAACTAACCTTATAGAGGCTAACCTTGAAGGGGCTAATCTTCAAGGGGCTAAACTTAGAGGAGCTAAACTTGAAAGGGCTAAACTTGAAAGGGCTAAACTTGAAAGGGCTTACCTTATAGAGGCTAACCTTGAAGGGGCTTACCTTATAGAGGCTAACTTTCAAGGGGCTAACCTTGAAGGGGCTAATCTTAAATGGACTTACCTTATAGGGGCTAACTTTAAAGAGGCTAACCTTAAAGGAGCTAACCTTGAAGGGGCTAACCTGAAAGGGGCCAACCTTGAAGGGGCTAACATTGACGGGGCTAACCTTGAAGGGGCTAATATTGAAGGGGCTAACATTGAAGGAGCTCACCATTTATCACTTGACCAGCTTTCTACAGTGAAAACACTTCTTAATGCAAAATTAGACTACGAGCTCCTCATAACCCTAAAAAAGAAGTACCCTGACCTTTTTAAAGTATCTGATTGAGCTCATCCCAAAACCAATTTAATTCTCAAATCAATAAGAGTTTCAGAAATATTTTTCATTATCAGATACTCGATTGATAATTCCAAATTCGAAATTCAGAGAAGCAATTTTGAGTTTTGGGATCAGCTCCATAATATGAGATTCAGAGAAGCAATTTTGAGTTTTGGGATCGGCTCGATGAGTAATTATTCTGAGGTTCGCATCCCATTTACTCCTAGAGTAAAATATTTTGTCCCAATTGTAGAAATAGGTTGAGTTTTGAGACAGCCTGTTGTGATCTTTGTTTAGAATCTCTATTAAGAATAAATGTTTCAATAAGATTATTGGTATTATATTGTATAATTATGTGTTAGTGAGTGATGCCGTTTTTGTCTTTTAGACAAATTTACTATTTTTAGGTTGGAACTGCAGATCTAAAGAAGGAACCCGTTATGGAAACTTTTGAAGGACTTGTTTATGTAAAACATGGGCGGATCGGAAGCAAAAGTGAAGGTCCGGATTACTATCTTCAGACCTGGAGCAGGGATTATATGCTGAAGCATGAGGATAGAGGTCCGTGGGAACTGGACTATTACCTTGATTTTTTCTCCCGTAGATTTGTTGAAGTTACTGGCGAGCTTGACAAAGAGGGAAATACAATTAAAGTGACAACGGTCAAGGAAATCTGTGTGGGGCATATTCCTCAAAAAGATGGAACACAGTTGAAAGCGCAAAAAGAGTGAGTTATATAGGATTTACGCACTTGATACACAAAATCAAGTACATTGTACATTGTGGTTTTAATTCATAGTTTAGACAGTTAAAGGTTTAATGCTGTTTAATACTTTTAATACTATTACTTCTCAGCTCAACCGCGTAAGTCTTATTTAATTATCTCAAATGTGTGCATGTGCGGAAAATCGGATTTAATAAATCATAACCTGTAACTATATAGCCTAGGAAAAACAACATCACTAGCTATCTTATTTAAGATTTAATGGGCAAGTTTTTTGGAGTTCCTTTTCTTTAATTGTTGGCTATTCATTGTGTTTTTCAGTTTGGCATGGATTGGCAATTATATGTTTTTGACAACTCTAAATCAACATCAATAGACTGATTTTGGGTACGCTGAATAGTTGCCATAACCATTTTATAGAGGAGGTTAAAAATGAACACCCGTTATAAAATATTTATGATAACTCATGAGAAAATATTTAAAATAATAATTGATTTAGTCACTATTATCATCCTTTATATACTGCTACTGGCGCTAATTGTGGGGGTGATAAATATCCTCCTGGCTATCAAATCAATTATATTAGGGACTCTTGCGGGCGGTTTTGGTCAGATAGTATCCAGTGTCCTCACAATTTTTGTCCTTATTGACCTTTTCAAGACTTTTGTTGATTATCGTGAACATAAAGAAATCAGACTTACATATGTAACCGATGCTACGATTTTAATAGTCATGCGTGAAATCACGGCAGGGGTATATGCCCAAAGATTTGATTATCAATTTATTTTGGGCATGTCGGTATTGCTGCTGACATTGGGTATAATAAGGGCTATGACTGTCAAATATCCACCCAAACTATGATTTCCCCATCATTTGTAACGGTAAGTGATGCATCTGCTCGATAAAAATCCTATTACTACACGCGGTCTCAAAACTAAATTGAATTCTACTACAGCAACATTTTGACCTATAACGTTGCTATTTCTTTGCTTTTCAGACTTGTTTCTTGCGATTTATTATACCTGTAGAATTGTTTATAGTGACCTTTTATTATTTTATTGATATATTTTATCATGGAAAATGGTCTTGTATGAATTCCGAGTCATTCAACTTCGACTTCTCATTTTTACTTTCAATTTCCAGCCTTCAATCTCCAATCTTTAATCAGCTCTTTTTATCTCTATTATTTAGAATGTATTCTACCATTAAGACAATGTCGCGGCAAACAAAAAGATATAAAATGTTCAGGCAGTTGACGTATTTCGAGGAAAAGTTCTCAGGTCAATGAGAATTCTTACAACTCCTGAGGATTCTTAAGTTTCTCAAAATTCTATTCGCCAGGTAGTGTATGCTCCGAATAAAAAAGGTAAATAAAAGAATGTTTGAGTTTTTGTTTTACTGAGCGCACCTGCAGGCTTTCAGAATCCGGTTTTTAGTCTGCCTGCAGGCGCCTCTTAAAGCTGGAGATTTTTTTTCAGGCCGACTTCTGGCTTATCCCGGATTTGCTATATTCCGCATCCGCAGTACAGGTTTACTCGATCTGAATCTTTTTTCCGGCGACTGACTTTACTTTTGGCAGGGTGACAGTTAAGACGCCATTTTTGAGCTGGGCGGCTGCCCCTTCCTCGGTTACGCCGTCAGGAAGAGGAATTTCACGGTAATAGCGCATGAAAGATCGCTCTTTTCGGAGATAGCCTTCTTTTTCGGTCTCTTCTTCTTTTCCTTTGACCTGCGCTAATTACTAGAACATTATCCTTCAGGTTCAGTTCTACGTTCTCCCTGTCAACGCCAGGCAGGTCAGTTGTGATGATTATCTTATCCCCTTCTTCTGCAACATCGGTCAGCGGGGATAAAGTTTCGGTTCCGAATCGACTTTCCAGCGCAGGAAATGTTCTCATCATCTGTTCCATGTATTGCTGCATTCTTCTGATCTCATCAAACGGGTCCCAGCTACATACATCTCGATCTGTTCTTTTCATCGGCAGTTTCATATGCAGATTCCTCCTTGTCCGATTTTCGGACTTTTCTCTGAGTCAAGTTTTGCTTTCTCAGGTTTCCTGGTTTTTACGTGATTTTTCAATGCTTATAATCGGTAAATCTGGAGTTAACTAAGAGCAGTTATTTTCTTCCCCGCAGAAAATGCCTGAAAGGCACGGGAACCAGGCCGAGGGATATGGTGGAGGTCAGTTTTTTACTTTTTCCCGATTCTTACAGGCACGATAGACGGAGAGTTTAAAACTCTCATAGTCGGAGGGAATAAATCCGTTTTTTGAAGGTGATAAAGAGATTCACCTTCGGTCTGTTCGCAGGTTATTTAACAGGTAACTGACGGTTAGTTTCTTACAGTTACTATTTAATGGCTACTATGTGGTGGTTATGCTTGTCAGTTACTATCATGTAGTTAGTACTATTAGTATTTAAACTTTTCGCCATACATCTGCTTAATATTCTAAAATCGCAAATTTATTCGGGCAAATCGCAAAATTTTCAGGCATAAAAGGGTTCTGCAGCGGATTGCAATGCTTAAATCCTTTAAATGAATTAGATCTGGAGTTTAGAATACAACTAAGTAAAATTTATACTAAAAGGATAAATCGCGAAATTTATGCTGCCGAGATACCCGCGTTCCTGCACAGCAATTCTGCCTGTTTAAGGATATTTCCAGCAGCAAGTTTCTGCTCTGTCTGGAGGATAGCAATCAATTTTGAGATGAGCTCTTTCAATACATGGTTTGCAGGCAGGAAGCGTCAAAGCCTGTAAGCCACGTGTCGCAGACCTGTCAGCCAGTGACCTGTTTAACCAGTGACATGACCTGGGAGATTATGCCCAGAACAGGTATGGTCTGTGAAACCACGAATTTTATCATAATCCCCATATTGAAAGGCCATACCGGAAGCTTTTTGTTCCGCGTGTAAACCTGTTGCATCATCTCCAGTTCTTTCTGGATGCTTTCAAACTCTTTCTCGTCCAGTTTTTCCGCTTCATTCAGTAGCCTGGATTCCAGCTGGTTAATGGAGTGCTCAAGCTGATCCAGCCTTGTTTGTTTCCTGTCTCTCCATTCCTCCATGATCCAGTGCACTTTCAATAGAGGCAGGAAGAAAGTTACAAGTGCAAAAGGCATAAGAATTAAGAGCAGCCACAGGTAAAGGGGAGCATATTCTTCTGATATTTCGAAAAAGGGACTTCCTTTTTCCGTAAAAATTCTCAGGATAGACCAGCCGCCCAGGTGAATTGCCGGTATGGTGATTATAAAAGCATTCCACAGGCAGAGATTGCCCAGGGGAGAAAGCCCGCCTGACCTGTCCGGATGTCCGAGCTGCGGCTCAAGGCGGAATTCTTTCCCCAGTTTCCAGATATAGATGGAGGTTATAAGCATCCTCCAGGCCATAAGTCCTATGATAAAAGCAATAAAAAACTCGATCGGATGACTCCAATCCCAGGTAAACACCAGCAGGGAAAAGGCTGTACCCATGGCCCACTGGTAGGGGTGGTTCAGCATTTTTTGCAGTTCTTGCATAAACTGGCGGAATCTTTCTTCAAGCCGCCCAGTTTCAGAGGCTGCTGTTTCGGACCCCTTCTCACAGGGAATTTTTTGAAATGAATCCGAAGGGTAAGCCCCCACGACAATCTTCCGGCGCCAGAGGTTCCGGAAAGTTTCCGGTATCATCTTTATAAGTACGGAAAAAGCAAAAAGGCTCAGGGCTGCTGCCAGCATGCCTGAGGTATACATTATCACTCCCGGAACAAGTGGGTAATTTGCCAGTATATAAATTATGATGAGCAGGATCAGCCACGGAAACAGGAGCAGTGCATAGCGCAGAATGGGGTTCCGGATGGCTTTGAAATCTTCAGGTACAATTTCTACACCTGATACATCTTCTGCACTTTTCTCTTCATCCGCATCCTTGCATATTTCACCTGAAGCTTTAAGCGCTGTCACTGAACGGCTCCCGCTTTTCCCCTATTGAATCTTTATATTTATTTAATGTGCAAAATATAAAAACAAATATGAAGCAATCCTAACTATAGTTAACTCACTAAATATTACACTTTTAAACACCGATTAAACGCGCCACAAATCGTTATTAATATTTTTTCCGGTGATTGAAAAAAGCTGAAGATAAACTGACCCATAGCTGATTTATTATATTTTTCTGTCAGTGGCGCAGCCAGTGTTTCGAAAACTTATTAATGAAATTGAGTCGACAAAAATAACTGATTTGAATTAAAATCTGGCAGGCAATTTTAAAGAACGTGTTCTCATAAATCGGGAAACCGTATTAGTCACCTTCACGGTTTCTTGTCACGCTCGATGCAGGAGAGCGGCCATTCCGTGAAACTATAAAAAGAGAAAATCACAAAAGAAAAAAGAGATTGGAGATTCTTTACGCAAGGAACCCATTGACTCCAGCGGCGTGTAAAACCAAATTTTTGATTAACTGCACATCCTCATCAGACAAAGGCTCTTTGAATAACTCATTTACCAACCAGAGGCCACTTTTCCTTATTTTTTCTTTTGGGGAAAACAAACCCAGCCAGTCAGACGAAGGACTACATTCATCGCACAGGGAAATTGTGGAGATGATTTTTGATTCGAACTCAAGCCTTTTCTCTTGGGCTTCAACTTCAATTACAACAAAGCTGAAATTTGTCTGGATATACTGGTTTACTCTCTTTTCTGTTTCTTTTTGCTTCTCAAAGTCAATCAAAGCAGTATATTCTTCTTTTGCCTTCCTGCTGGTCAAATCTAGTTCCCACTGCTCAAGAAACGGATCATCATCTTTATTCAGTAAAGCTCGCCCGATATTCTTCCTGAAAATGCTCCGATCCTTATTTTCATTAATGAAATGCTGTTTAAGCCGTGATCTTAACTGGTTTTTACCTGTATGAGTCCCTATGCGAACGATTCTGTCCATATCGTGGGCAGTTTCTCCTTTTTCAAATAAAATATAGATTCCATTGCGAGGGATTTTCCCCTCATCAAATGGAAAATTCATCCTTTCCAGATTATTAAACCATTGATGCAGTTGCTTGCATTTTCCACTCATTTGAACATCTCATTTTAAGGTATTGGAGCTGTTTTCCGATTTTCAGCCCCTCAAGAGGGATCTGATAGTTTGAAATTTGAGGCAGCAAATATTTTCTGTATTTTTCGCCCGCAAGGAAAATGAATTCATCCTTTTCCAGATTTGCTTCCTTTTTTATTTGACCTATTACGCAATCTGCCCATTTCCTGATTTCTTTAGATGGCATATTGTTCAAAGTCTTATCATAAGGCTCAATCTCACTTTCCAGATCTACCAAACCATATTTTGCAGAAAGAACGAATGTTTTTTCAGGGTTCAAAGATTTAGCGTATTTAAGGTTGTATTTGAACAGAGTACTGACGTACAGATCTTTCGCCTTTGCTTTATAAGGCAATTTCTTACTCACGCAAGATATCAAAACAACTTTTGCCATTTTAACATTCAACCCTTATTTTTCCTGACATGAGTTTTGGAAGAAGAGAATCACGGATTTCAGCAAGTTTTTTTGTTTCCAACTCATGCTAGAATATTTTCTCATAAATAGAATCCGCGATTTCATCGAATTTGACAATTTTTGCTGTAATAAGGGGGATTCCAGAATTTGTTTTATTCGGAGTTTTTCCTCTATAGTCGATGATTGATTCTGTAGCTTCTTCTACAGTTAATATATTAGGACTTACGCAGTTGAACTGAAAATCAATAGCATTAAACCTTTAACTGTTCAAAATGTAAATTCAAATCACAACATCTATTTTGCTTGGTTCTATGACTCAAGTGCGTAAGTCCTATATCGCAATCTTCAGGAATCATCCCGATCTCGGTTTCTTTACATTTTGTTTCAAAGGCCAATTGCTCTTCTCCATATAATTTTTCATTAACTTATTCAGGGATTTTTAACCAACTTTCTATTTGGGGCTAATTTTTGCGCTTGATTTTTAGCAGGCTAGCGATTTATTTGTGATTTTCTTCTTTTGTGATATTACGGGAAAGGCCGCTCGCTTGCGAGCGTACAAGACACGTTAAAGACAGCTATTATGGCTGTTCCGTTTTTCGGTTTGCCGAATCTTTTTTTCCCATCCCTTTTTAGATTTGTTCTGCCGGCTGAAATGGAGTCATCAATCTAAATTAAGGCGTGGAAGATCCTGGCGATTACGGGATTTCTACCGGAAATTCTGCCCGGGCACAGTCAGTTTATTTTATTAATCAGGTCGAGGAGATTGCCTCTTAATATTTCTTTAGTGGAGTCCGAAAGGTCATCGAGTTTATCCAGGCTTTTCAGGGCTTTCTCAAAATAGAATTTTGCAAGAGCAGGGTCTATCTCGACGTAGGCTCCTCCCATGAAAACATACAGGTAAATGAAATTATCGTATTTTTCAACAAGCTTTCTGTACAGTTCCTGAATCTTTTCAAATTCGCCTTTTTCTGACAGCTCTGAGATATAAAGTCCCACTAACTCATAAAAGTCCGGGCCGTTTTCCAGCAGAAAATCAAATTTTTCGGCATCTGTCAATGAAAGGAACTTTGTTTCCATTTCAGCTATCAGCTCTTCTTCAGTCAGCCCTTCTCCTTCATCGTCTCCGTAATTTTCTACAAATTCAAAATAATCGTCCTCGTCCCCTTTCAAGAGCATTAGATCCGCGTGTTTGCTGGACAGACCCAGTTTAGCGGCAAGCTTTTTGACGCTGCTTTCATATTCTTGACTCTCTTCTTCCGTAAAAAGTCCCATAACATAAGTGGCCCACTTCAGGTACGCCTGATCATCTTCCATCCAGGACCTGTTGTCGATAACGTCTAAAACGTAGTCAACTACAAGTTCGAACTCGTGATGGGTTATTGGCTCTTCTTCAAGGAGTTCGATCAGGTTTTCGATAATTTCTTTTTCAAGGTTCCGCTTAAAAAAAGAGATATTTTTGTCGCAGTTTTTTCTGATATTCTTCAATGCTGATACTGCATCTTTGTCCTTTATTTTTCTGTCATCCTCATAAAAATATCTAGCAATAGAATATTCAATCGTTCCCAGATAATCGCTGTATTCATATTCCTCTCCTTGCAGGCTTTTTATTTCCATTACTTCAGGTGTATCGGGCTCAAGGTACCGGAAAAGTGAGTCTTCTCCCTCTTCAGTGAATCTATTCCCAGTTTCAGGATTCATGGCCGTGCTCTCCGTTTATTCTTTTCCTTCCTTTAATACTCATTGTATTCAGCATATGCTTAAGCTTTGTTTCTCAGATTTCAAAAATGAAGTTTTACACTATTCTCTATCTTGTCTCTATCTTGTCTCTATCTTGTAGAAATGGATGCCTTCGGAAACTATAGGTTCTGTCCCGTAATGGGCTTTCCAGCCGGTAAACATTTTATCAAATCCAGAGCCGGCATTCTCAGAGAGTTTTATGGCTCGAAAGATCCCGGCTATAGTGGGATTTCTGGGCATTGAGAAGTCTTCTTTCATGATGGATTCCAGGTCTTTTGGGAGATGACCTGGATTCATAAACTCGACACTGTCGAGGAATAAGCGGATTCTGGGTTTTATGGGGCTGAAATAATCATAATGCATCAGAAGGTTTACCAGATATTCCCGGATTGCTGCAAGCTGGGGCTGGCGGTCGGTTGCAAAGCCGTCCGGGCGCAGGGTTAAGGGAAGCTCTATCTTTTTTATCAGGCGCTCGAAGATGCTGAAATAAATGCGAAAGAGGTTTTCTTCTTCTGAAAGCCGGTAATTGTACTTTTTAGGAGCGTCATAATAAGAGGTACCCAGGATTTAATCCTTTTAAAAGCCTGAGTTCATCAAAGATTTCCTCTTTCAGTCCTCATTTGTTCCACTCCATCAAAACCTGCACGCAACCTGTATATTCATCAATCTCTTCTCCGGCTGCCACAAACCCACATTTCTTATAAAAACGAAAAGCATTTTCGTTTTCTCTGTAGACTTTGAGGGAGAGCTTTCCTTTCAGGTTTTTTGCGTGTTCGAGGAGATTCCTGCCTGTCCCTTTGCCCTGCATTTCCGGCGCCACGAAGAGGGCGCAGACTCTTTCTCCAACAACGGAAATAAATCCTGTAATCCTGCCTTCCCCCTCAAAAACAAAATTTTCGGCAAGCGGAAGGTACTTTTCCTTCATAATGCTTTTTTTTGAAGCCCAGAAAGAAGCAGACATGAAGGAATGAGCAATAACGGAGGCATCGTACCAGATTCTTACCATCTCTTCGAGATCTGTTTCTCTGTAATTTCGGATCAATGTATCAGGTCCTGTTTTTAAGGTTCTTTTACCGATGTAAAGTTAATAAGAAGTATATCTTCATAACTCGAATGTTAAGGATCTCTATAAATTGAATGTTAAGGATCTCTATAAATTGAATGTTAAGGATCTCTATAAATTGAATCTGTTTACTGCTGATATGCTGCCAACCCTAAATATTGAGGACGGCTATAAATTGAATGTTACGGAGATTCTTAACTCGAATGTTACGGAGCTTCATAACTCGAATCTTGTTACCATTTGATGAATCTGAAAGTACCAGTTCAAAAGACTGTATATAAAAAGTTCAGAAAAAAGAAAGGTATATATAGAAAGAAAAAAGTTTAAAAAATGTCAGGCCGAAAAAGCTTCGGTCTGGAAAAAAAGGCTTTCACCAAAATAAGTCCGAATCAAAAAGAAAAAGTCGGAAAAATTTTTAAATTTTATTCCAGGGACTCGATCTGGCGGATCAGGTCACTGGCGTATCTTTCGGATAACTCCACATGTGGACTGCATGGTACGACTCTTACCAGTTTCCCATATCTGGATACGTAGATGTCAGGCCCATGTGAAGTTTTTATTTTTGTAAAATTATATCCTTTCTGAAAGGTCATTTTTTTAACCTCCATTGGTTATTATGTCGGGCTTTCTATATCAACATTTTTTAACCTAATAATCATTATAATTTGTGGCTACTGTAGTTGAATCTATAAACAAACTTATCTCATCTAAGATATAATTATATCTTTAATAAAAATCACTTTATAAAGTACTTGGAGCGATGAAGGGTATTTTCAAAACTCAATTAATATGGTTTATCATCCAATATTTATTTGGCAACCTTAACCTTCAGAGTAAGCAATGATGGATCAAAGTAGTTCAGGGTCGTCCAGAAGTTACCGAAATTTTTCCAGTACTTTAAGCAGTTCCTCTTCATCCCTGGCAAGGGCGGCTATGGCCATCTCAATCATAAGGTTGACAATCCCATCCGACAGAGCCCTGAAATCTGTCCGAAGCCCTATAACAGGTTTTTCTCTGGCAAAAGCATAGCCAATCTCCCAGGCAGTTCCTGAGTCTACGTCTACACCGTCAAGGACTGCAACTACAATATCCGAACCGTCCACGCCTCCCACGCATTTTTTGAAAATGCACTCCTGATTCTGTCTTTCGCGCTCGGCTGTGGTGTCCTCCGCGTCTTCCTGGGGCAAGAAAACCGAAAAGCCTTCTTTGAGCAGCATCTCCTTCAGTTTACGGTTGTATTCGAGTTCCGCATGGGTGAAAAGCGGGCCTGCAAGGTAAATTATCTTTTTTTTGCTCATGTTTTTTCTTCCTGTCACTTCAAAGGTCATACCTGACAAAATTTTCTAAGAGTAAAAGAGACTCTAACGATAAAATAGTTTACCTGTGAACAGCAACTTTTTCCGGCACTCTGCGCCTGAGTAAAGCTGGTGTGGATATACTTATATATCTATAAATTTAATTTCTACTGTCTAAATATTAAAAATGTGATCTTTAACCTGGGGAGCAAGGTAACAGACAGAATTTTCCCATACTGGAACTCCTTGATAAATAAGATCGGGTTCCGGTTAATGAGATACTCCAGGTGTTCAGTGGCTTTTCAGTGTATTTATTGAAGCCTGAAAGGCAGATTTCCGCTTTCCATTTAGAGCGGGCTACCTGCATTGACCTGTTTCCTGACATGAGGTTCCCGTAGAATTTACTGGTTATGAAAATCGCTTTCTCCGGTGATTACCTGATCTCCTTCATCAATCTCAAACAAAAAGGCGAATTGCAGTAAAACGGAAGATGCAGAATAAAGGAGATAAGGGCACAGGTTATCTCTGTTGAATGTGGTTATAGGATCTTGAGTGAATTAAATGTGGACATTTACTTCCGGAGCTGTGATTGCAAAAACCGATGAGGATAAAGGATTAATGGTTATATGGACTGAATCATTTTTCCGGGAATATTTCATAGCTCTGATCAGCGACTGGATAAATTTTCATCTCATTTTTCCTATAACAAATTTAATTATCTTGTATGATATTACACAGGCAGTGAATACTTATGATCAAGGCTGGAATAATAGGAGCTTCAGGCTATACAGGAGGAGAACTCCTGCGCTTGCTCGTGAACCACCCCAATGTTAAGCTGGAACTGGCAACTTCCCGAAGCCTTGCAGGAAAGCCTGTAACGAGCACACACAGGCATCTTGAAGGTTTTCTGGATCTCAAGTATGAGAATCCTGATTCTGAAGATATCAGGGAGCGTTGCGACGTAGTCTTTCTTGCAGTGCCTCACGGATCTGCCATGAATTATGTCCCTGAGCTGCTTGACGGCAGTACGAAGATTGTTGATCTTAGCGCGGACTACAGGCTTGAAACTTCAGAATTTGAAAAAATCTACGGGATGAAGCACAGCGATCCAAGGAACGCAGTTTACGGGCTCGTAGAGCTTCACCCTGAAGCTGCAGAAGAAGATCTTGTGGCAAATCCGGGATGTTTCCCCACAGGCGCAACCCTTGCAGCAGCTCCCCTTGCGGCAGCAGGGCTTATCGACATAGCAGTCTTTGATTCCAAAACAGGGATCTCAGGGGCTGGCATTTCACCTACCGGGACTTCCCACTACCCGAACCTTGCGGAAAATATCATTCCGTATAAACTTACAGCCCACAGGCACAGGGTTGAGATCCTTCAGGAACTTACCAGGCTGGACGGAAAGCTCAGGAATATCAACTTCACTCCCCATGTTATACCTTCTATCAGGGGCATATTTACAACTGCTCATCTCTTTACAAAGGAACCTCTCTCCGCAGACGACTTAAAAGCAATTTATGAAGACTTTTACAGGGACAGGCCGTTTGTCAGGCTTCCTTCAGGAGTTCCTTCCCTTACCGCAGTCAGGGGTTCCAACTTCTGCGATATAAGCTTTGAAGCAGACAAAGAAAATAACAGGGTTGTGGTGCTCTCAGCAATCGACAATCTTGTCAAAGGCGCATCGGGGCAGGCTATCCAGAATATGAACCTCATGTTCGGGCTTGACGAAACACGTGGGCTCTGGCTGCCTGCGGCAGCTCCTTAAACCTGGATAGGCGAGAACATATAACTGGTGACGGATTAAAGTAAAGAATAGAATTTCTCTCAAGGGGTAGTCAGATGAAAGTAAAAGATGTCATGAACCCTAACGTTGTTTTCTGCAAGCCTGACGATACAGTCCGTGAAGCTGCAAAACTCTTAAAGGAAAACAGTATCAGTGGAGCTCCTGTTATTGATGACGAAGAGCTTGTAGGAATAATAAGTGAAGCGGATTTGCTGAAACTGCTTATACTCCCCGAAAAAGGGGAACTCTGGCTTCCAAGCCCCTTTGAGGTTATAGAGGTTCCTATAAGGGAACTCCTTGGATGGGAGGATACAAAGAAGATGCTCTCCGATGTGGGTTCCACAACGATAGAAGAGATCATGACAAAGGACGTGCACACGATCTCTTCCGAAGCATCTGTAGAAGAAGCCTCCGAGCACATGATCAGGCACAGGATTAACAGGCTTCCTGTAACTGAGAACAACCGCGTTGTAGGAATTGTTACTCGCGGCGATATTATTGAGGGTCTTGCAAAGCTCTGATGGAAAAGGAGAGTTTTTCATGAAGCAAATTGAGGGTGGAATCTGTGCGGTAAGGGGCGTATCCGCAAACGGAATCAAAGCCGGAAAAATGGGAATCACGGTCATTCTTGCGGAAGGTCCTGCTGCAGGCGTCTTTACGAAGAACAAGGTGACTGCAGCTCCGGTTACCCTGAGCAAAGGAGTAATCGAAACCCATCACCGTCTTTCAGCCGTAATCGCAAATAGTGGCAATGCCAATGCCTTTACGGGAGATGACGGTTTTCTGGACGCTATGGAGATGGCATCAATGCTTGCCGAAAAGCTTGCCCTTGATGCTGATACTGTTGCCGTTGCCTCAACAGGAGTAATTGGCAGAAGGCTTGACGTCTCCTGGATCAGGGATCATCTTCCCAAAGTCCTCGAAGGGCTTGGAAGTTCTCCTGAGTGCAGCCAGGAAGCTGCAAAGGCGATCATGACTACTGATAGGGTCGTAAAAGAAGTAGCTATCGAAATGGACTGCGGGATCAGGATAGGTGCAATTGCTAAAGGTTCGGGGATGATCGAGCCAAATATGGGAACTTTGCTGTGTTTTGTATATACCGACGCAAATGTGCCTGCAGATGTCCTGGATGCTGCTCTTCGAATAGCAGTGGATAAAACTTTCAATATGGTTGTGATAGACGGGGATACAAGTACGAACGATATGGTACTTCTCACCTCCACCTGCAAGTCCGGAGTCAAGCCCTGTATGGACTGCCTGGACGATTTTGAGGAAGGACTAATTTACGTACTTACGGACCTTGCAAAGAAAATGGCAAAAGACGGAGAAGGAGCTACAAAACTTATCGAAGCCAGGGTAGTGGGCGCAAAAACACACGAGGATGCTAAACTTGCTGCAAAAGCAATTGTACGCTCCCCTCTGGTCAAGTCCGCAATTTTCGGAAAAGACCCTAACTGGGGAAGGGTCGTAGCCGCTGCAGGTTACTCAGGTGCAGAACTTGAGCAGGAAAGGCTTTCTCTGTCTTTTTCAGGTGGAGGGGAAAATGTCGAACTTGTAAAATCCGGCGAGATTTCAGGTTCTTCTGACCTTGAACTTCTGAAAAAGATCATGGCAAATGAGGAAATCGTCATTACCCTTGACCTTGATATGGGAAAAGAACAGGCAACTGCGTGGGGTTGTGACCTGACTTATGATTATGTCAGGATCAATGCCGAGTATACGACTTAACGCGGGCTTATATTTCCTTAATTCAGGATTCGCACACATCGATATCAGATACAGGCTAGCTAATTTCAGGCTGCATTTGAACAACGCTAAATAAAATAAGCTTAAACGAAAATAGAGGAAAGATAAGCAAGATACTCCGGGAAAAGAAAAACCCGGATTTCCCCGAATTTCTGACAATTATTTTTTGATTCAGATATTTATTTCCAGGGGGTTTACTGAGTGAATATACAAGAATGGGAACAGCGTCACACTGATGCTTTTTACGATGTAAAAGAAGCCCTTCCCTATCTGGAAGGTATGTTTGTAGCTTATAACAGCAATATCGATGCTATCAAACACCTTACCGAAAAAGACCTGTCCAGGCTTATAGGGCTTTTTAAAGAGGCTGAGATTCAGGAAAGGGTTGAAACCTATCCGAGGGAAATAAAAGATCCTCTGGACTTCATGGCTCGCCTGCTTATTTCAATGCGAGAGGGAAAAGCTGCCGAAATCCCTACTCATACTTCAGATACCCATGAATGGCTGAAGGAGCACATGGGTTTTGACTATGCGCATATGGGAGGCCAGGCAGGGATAATTTCTAACCTTCTTGCCCACCTTGGGCTAAAAAAAGTGGTGGCATACATTCCCTGGCTTTCTGAAGAACAGGCAGAGTATTTTGTAGCTTCTGACAATCTTCTGCACCCGAAGGTAGAAAGCGGAAAAGTCGTGCTTAAGCGCCCGCAGGAAGCCTTCAAACCCGGAATCGAGTCAAAAGTTAACTGGATCTTTGAGTACTCCAAGGACCTGGAAGTAACCTGCGGTGGAAGCAAATTCAAGGTGCCTAGAGATAATCGCCTTATTATCTCCTCCCGCCCGAAATGGCTCCGCCTGGATATGGACAGGGAAGTCTATGAGCACCTGGACTCACTTCTCCCGATTGACGGGGCAATGCTTTCAGGCTACCAGATGATAAAAGAACAGTATGAGGACGGGTCTACGTATAAGGACTACGTTTCGCATTCTGTGAAAGCTATTGAGAAACTCAAATCTTTAAATCCTGAACTCCGCATCCATGTGGAACTTACATCCATTCAGAACCGGGTTATACGAAAAGCTATCCTGACAGAAATTGTTGCCAAACATGTCCATTCCCTGGGCCTTGATACTGTAGAGGTTGCAAATGCCCTGAACGTACTGGGGCATGAAGAACTCTCTTATTCCGTAATCAGGAAAGAAGAAAACGGGATAATGTCTCTTTACCAGGGAGCTGTCCAGCTTTTAAAGGACCTGTCACTTGAAAGGGTTCATGTGCATTCTCTTGGTTTTTACATCTGCATCCTGGCAAAAGGTCATCCTCTTACGCTTAAAGAACACAGGGACTCCCTGCTCTTTTCTTCAACCCTTGCCGCTGCCAAAGCCCTCAATGGAAAAATCGAGAACCTTGAGGAGGCAGAAGCAGGGCTGGAAGTTCCGGTTTCAAGCAAAGGAATTGAAGACCTGGAAAATTTCAAGCTTTACTGCACGGGTAGAAAGCTCTGTGCTCCTGAAGAGTTCGAATACGGGTATCTCTACGGGCCAGACCACGATGCAGTTTTTATTCCTTCCAAAGTGGTCGATAAGCCCAGAGCTACGGTCGGGATAGGGGATGCAATCTCGGCAGGAGCTTTTGCAGCCATGCTTGCGAGAATGAAGCAGAATCGGGCAGGAGAATAAATTCTCTATCATTTGATCTTGAGGCTTCTCATTCCATGGATACAGGAACTGGTCAGATGAATATACTTTGCGGGTACAATGTTAATATAGACTCTGTGTACAGGGTCAGCGGAGCCGAGATTTCGGAACTGCTGGATACTTTCAATACGGCTGAAATCCTTGAAAAAATAGAAAATCCCCCAGGAAAAATACTTTCAGAATCGGATTTTGTGGCAGGGCTTGCCTACTGCATGAAAAACGGATGCGGAGCCGAGTGGCTTGTTTTTGAGCAGTCCGTTTTCGAATTTCTTAAAAATAGTTATTTTAAAAAATCCCTCGTAAGAATGGGCGGAAACGCAGGAATAATGGCAAATGCCCTTTCCCAGCTAGGGGCTTCCAGGGTAATTCCGAATGTTGCAGTGCCCTCAAAAACTCAACTTTCCTTGTTCTCAGGAAAAGCAATCTACTTCCCGGAAGCTTCCATGCAGAGAGAGGAAAATGCAGAGCCAGAACCTGAAAAAAACAAGGTCGCCGTTTCAAGCAGCCAGGAACCCATACACTTCGTATTTGATTTTTCCAAAGGGGACACTTTTTCCATGTACGGAACAGAGGTAACGGTTCCGAGGGAAAACCGCTTCATAGCGACCTGTGATCATTTAAATTTCAGGCTCTTTGTCAATCCTGCGTTTGAGCAGTACGCCCTTCAGCACGCCTGCGAGATCGATGGTGTGCTCATATCGGGTTTTCATCTTCTCCTTGAGAGCTACCCGGACGGCAGCAGCTATAAAACGATCCTTGAAAATACCCTCTGCCAGCTCAGAAGCTGGAAAGCCAAAAACGATAAACTTCAGGTTCATCTGGAATTCGGGCATTTTGCGAACAGAGAGATTGCAAGTTCGGTCTTTCTGAAATTTGTAAATATTTCCGACAGCATTGGAATGAACGAAGACGAACTTGCAATGCTTCACCATCTGCACGGGGTTTCCGGAGAAGGACTTCTGAATATGGAGGCAAAATCCGTAGCAGATGCGGCATACCTGCTGGCTTCGCGGCACGGGCTTAAAAAGCTCCTTATTCACACCAGGGAATTTGTGCTGACTGTGTTTAAATCCGGTTTTAAATTTAATTCTAAACCGGGTACTGGATCAGAACCTGAACCATATACTAAACCTGAATCTAAACCGGATTCCGAAAGCTTTGCCGATTTCCGGGCCTCAGGAGAAATGGGTGATGCCGAAAGTTTAATTCTGCAGAAGATGGTCGGAGAAAAACTTGAAGCCCTGGAATTCGGAGTCCGGTGTGCAGGCGTGTATGCAGCCTCAGGCAGGCTTGAAGGGCGGGAATTTGTGGAGGAGGAAGCTTCGAAACTTCAGGAAAGCATGTTTGGAAGGGAGCAGATTGAATCTTTCCTTAAAGCTTTTAATGGAAAAACTTTCGGACAGGGCGCCTATGCTTTTAAAGGAGGTTACGTTGTCTGCATGCTCCCGACACTGCTTTCCAGATCTCCTTTAACCACGGTTGGGCTCGGGGATACGTTAACTGCAGGGACCTTCCTCAGGGGGCTGGAGCTGGATGTACAGGCTTAAACCCGCGCTTTTTGACCTTAATCATACGCTCGACTGCGGGCAGGTGTTTCGCTGGGAACGGGACGGGAACTGGTGGACAGGAGTTGTCGGAGACCAGGTTATCCGGCTTTCGCAGGACGGCGGAGAATTACAGGTAGATTCGAAACTCCAGCCTGAATTCTTTTCTCGTTACTTCCGCCTGGACGACGACCTGCCTTCAATCTATGAAAGCATAAACAGGGATCTTCTGATAGACAGGGCGATCAGTAAATACACGGGCTTGAGGCTGATAAGACAGGACCCCTGGGAATGCCTGATTTCTTATATGCTCGCAACGGCTTCAAGCATCCCTACGATCCAGAAAAGGATCTGCCTGCTCAGCAGGTTTTTCGGGCAGGAACTCGAAGAAGGATATTTCAGCTTTCCTGACGCTGAAACTCTTGCAAACGCCGACATTTCCATACTTGACAAATGCAAGCTGGGCTTCAGGACCCAGAACGTAAAAGCCGCAGCTATAGAAGTGGCTTCAGGAGAGCTGGACCTTGACGTCCTTTTCCGCCTGGAATACCGGTATGCGCGGGAACGCCTTATGAGGCTTCGCGGCATAGGGGAAAAGGTTGCCGACTGCGTGCTTCTCTTCGCTTTCGAGAAAATGGAAGCCTTTCCCGTAGATACCCACATCAGGCAGATCATCCAGCATTACCACATAGATGACAGTTACTTTGAAACCTGCACAAACATGAGCTGTATGGGAGACTGGGGAAGGGAATATTTCGGGCCCTATTGCGGGTATGCCCAGGAGTATTTGTTTTATCAGAAAAGGATTGAAGGGTTTGTCTCGCTTTATTAAATTCTATTTTTAGTGATTTTTTAAATTCTTCCTTAGTATACGCTTCAATTTCGTGTACACAGGTAATCTTAGAAAGCAGACACATTTGAGTAAGAGTATTAAACGACGAAATCTCAGCCAGTTAATGGGATACGACCAGCAAAATAAAGCAAGAGTTAAAAGGATTATTAGATATACTTGAATAGAAAATCCTCAAACAGTAATATCAAAGGCTAAGAAATCCTCAATGGAAATAAGGATTGAGCGCACATTTCAAGGTTACAAAAATGAGTGAAAACAACTTAAACTGGATCACTAATTTTATCTGGGGAATCGCAGACGACGTGCTCCGCGACCTCTATGTTCGTGGCAAGTACCGTGATGTAATCCTTCCGATGATGGTCTTGAGGCGCCTTGATGCTGTGCTTGAACCTACAAAACAGGCTGTTCTCGATATGAAGGCGACTCTCGACAGGGCAGATATAACAAATCAGGATCAGGCTTTACGCGAGGCTGCAGAGCAGGCTTTCTATAATACTTCCAAGTTCACGCTGCGAGACCTGCGTTCTCGTGCAAGTCAGCAGCAGCTCAAAGCCGATTTCGAAGCTTATCTTGATGGTTTTTCCCCAAATGTCCAGGATATTCTTGACAATTTTGAGTTCCGAAACCAGATCCCACGCCTTTCCAAAGCCGATGCACTTGGAAAGTTAATCGAAAAGTTCCTTGACCCCTCAATCAACCTGAGCCCTAATCCGGTGATGAATGGCAATGACTCAGTGAAGCATTCTGGCCTGGACAATCATGCCATGGGTACGATCTTTGAGGAACTTATAAGGCGCTTCAATGAAGAAAATAATGAGGAAGCCGGTGAGCACTGGACTCCCCGTGATGCTGTAAAGCTGATGGCACGGCTGATCTTCCTTCCAGTAGCCGATAAGATTGAGTCAGGAACATACCTTCTCTATGATGGAGCATGCGGAACAGGCGGTATGCTGACCGTAGCTGAAGAAGAATTGAAGCAGCTTGCAGAGGAACACGAAAAGCAGGTTGCAACACACCTGTATGGCCAGGAAATTAATGCCGAAACTTATGCCATCGCCAAAGCCGATCTTTTACTCAAGGGTGAAGGCGACGAAGCAGACAACCTTGTGGGCGGGCCTGAATATTCGACCCTTGCTAACGATGCATTTCCGGCACGTGAGTTCGACTTTATGCTTTCAAATCCGCCTTATGGCAAGAGCTGGAAGAGCGACCTTGAGAGGATGGGCGGAAAAGATGGCATCAAAGACCCTCGTTTTGTTATAGAGCACGCAGGTGATCCGGAGTACTCGTTACTTACACGTTCGAGCGACGGGCAAATGCTATTTCTGGTCAACATGCTCTCAAAAATGAAGCATGGCACCAAACCTGGAAGCCGGATCGCTGAAGTTCACAATGGCTCGTCGCTTTTTACTGGCGATGCGGGCCAGGGAGAGAGCAACATCCGCCGGTGGATCATAGAGAATGACTGGCTGGAGGCAATCGTTGCCCTTCCCCTGAACATGTTTTACAACACTGGTATTGCGACCTATATCTGGGTGCTCACAAACCGCAAGCCTGAGCATAGGCAGGGCAGAGTACAGCTTATCGATGCGACGCAGTGGTACAGGCCTTTGCGTAAGAACCTGGGCAAGAAAAACTGTGAACTGTCCGACGAGGACATCCAGAGGATATGCGATACCTTCCTGGCTTTTGAGGAGTCAGAGCAGTCAAAGATCTTCCCAAACGACGCTTTTGGCTACTGGAAGGTAACAGTTGAAAGGCCGCTGCGCCTTTCCGTGGATTTCAAACCGGATGCTATCGTTACCTTCCAGAAGATCTGCACCGAGGCGGGGGAAGAGCAGCTTGCTACACTTACCAGCACTGCGGCAGCTCAGCTTGGTCCAGGTCCACACAATGATTTCAATGCTTTCCTTTCTTCTTTTGAGGCTCTTGCCGGTAAAGCTGGACTTAAACTAACTGCCAAAAAGCTCAAACTTCTTCAGAACAGCCTTGCCAAACGAGATGAGTCAGCAGTACCTGTTATTAAAAAGGTACATAAGCCCGGAAAAGCTGAAGCCGATCCACTGCATGGTCGCTTCGAGGCCACTGTAAGTGGCAAACTCTGTGTGGTTGAGTACGAGCCGGATACCGAGCTACGAGACACTGAGCAGGTTCCATTACTCGAACAGGGTGGTATCGAGGCTTTTATCCAGCGTGAGGTACTGCCCCATGCCGCAGACGCATGGATAGACGAAAATAGCATCAAGACAGGCTACGAAGTGAGCTTCACCCGCTATTTCTACAAGCCACAGCCTCTGCGCTCGCTTGAGGAAATCCGCGCAGATATTCTCGCGCTGGAGAAAGAGACAGAAGGGCTTGCTGGAAGAGATCATCGGGAGAAGTGAGCGATGAAGCTTGCAGGCTATGGAAAAGAGATTGCTGTGTCACTGTCACGACAATTTGGTGAAGGAATTATCGTATCAGTGATACGACAATTCGAAGAGGGAATTGTCTCCGCAGTGAGGAGACAATTGAGCCAGAGATATTTCAGCTCGTCCGTTTATCATGAAGAGACTTCCAAAATTATGGGAACAACATCCCTACAATTTACAGAGTTGTTGTCAGGAATTTGGCAGACCGCATCTGCCAGATTAAAGGAAAAGTATATGAGAGCCTTTACCGCTGCCTGGCTAGACTTCTCAATTATGCAGCAGCTTGCTGCACTAATTACCAGCCTGTCAACAATCGAGCAATTTGAAAAGGAACTTCATAAGTACAGCTCTGGAGGGACAGAGCAATGATCCGCAAGGACAAGCAGGAAATTGGGCCGGCTTTAAATAACTCCCTGCTGGTGAACGATGTTCGTCAAATGATCGAAGAAACTCGTTCGGCGGTGGCGACTGCCTTTAACGCCGGGCTGACGATGCTCTACTGGAATATTGGTAAGCGCATCCATGAAGAAATTCTGAGAGGGGAAAGGGCAGAATATGGGCAGGAAATTGTCGCCTCGCTGGGGCGAGAATTGGCAAAAGAGTTTGGTAGGGGTTTCGAAGAGAAAAACCTGCGCCGGATGATTCAGTTCGCAGAGGCTTTCCCGGATGAAAAAATTGTCGCCTCAGTGCGGCGACAATTAAGCTGGACTCATTTCAGGGTGCTTATCCCTATCGAAGATCCCCTCAAACGTGAGTTCTATGCCGAGATGTGCCGAATCGAACGCTGGAGCACCCGTATACTTCAAGAACGCATCGATTCCATGCTGTACGAGAGGACAGCCATTTCTCGTAAGCCGGAAGAGGTAATTCAACACGAACTTGCCACCCTGCGCGAGCAGGACAGATTGAGCCCGGAACTGGTTTTCCGCGATCCCTACGTCCTCGATTTCCTTGGCTTGAAAGACCGTTATCTGGAAAAGGATCTGGAAGATGCCATTCTGCGCGAACTGGAAGCTTTTTTGCTGGAACTTGGTGCAGGATTTGCCTTTGTAGCCAGGCAGCGGCGCATCCAGATTGATGATGACGATTTTTATATTGACCTTCTTTTCTATCACCGCTCCCTGCACAGGCTGATTGCTATCGATCTGAAGCTTGGAAATTTCAAGGCCGAATACAAAGGCCAGATGGAACTCTACCTGCGCTGGCTGGACAAATATGAAAGACAGCCAGGGGAAGAATCTCCTCTCGGGATCATCCTCTGCGCCGGAAAGAAGCAGGAACAAATCGAGCTACTGGAACTGAACCGTTCAGGAATCCATGTGGCTGAATATCTGACAGAACTGCCGCCCCGCGAACTGCTGGCTGAAAGGCTGCACCGCGCCATCAAGACCGCACGGGCCAGGCTGGAGGCATACGATGATCAATAACAGGGAAAGACCCAGGGCCTTCTCGGTGCGCCTATTTCTCCCAGGCGGAGATCCGGACGGCGTCAAGACTGTGGAGAAGTCTAACTGGACTGGCAGAGGGCTTGTGATTCCAAGATCACTATTTGCTGAGACCCGTTCACGTGCTGAGCTGGGAAGTACGGGGGTGTATATTCTGGTCGGACCAGATGAAAAGTCTCAGCTTCCCCGCGTGTATGTGGGAGAAGGCGATCCAATTGGCCCGAGGCTGGATCAGCACGCGAAAAATAAAGATTTCTGGACTCAGGCAGTTGGTTTCACAAGCAAGGATCAAAACCTGAATAAGGCTCACATCCAGTTTCTTGAATACCGGCTTATCGACCTGGCAAAAACTGCAAAAAGATGTGTGCTCGACAATGCCAACACTCCACAACCTCCTTCCCTGTCAGAAGCAGATATAGCTGAGGCTGAAGGTTTTCTTGCAGATATCCTGCTCTGCCTTCCAGTGCTGGGATATGGATTTTTTGAAGCAGCCCCTGCACCCACACAGACCACTCTCGAATTCACATTGAACGCCAAGGGTATAAAGAGCAAAGGGTACGAGGCAACCACAGGTTTTGTCGTGCGAACAGGTTCGCAAGCAGTTAAAAGTGAGACAAAATCAATTCATGCCTACCTGAGTGACATGCGCCGTTCACTGGTTGAACAGGGTGTCTTTGTTGACAACGGCCATTACTATGAAATGACACAGGACTATACCTTTAATTCCCCTTCGACGGCAGCTGGCGTGGTTCTCGGAAGAGCGGCAAACGGCCGTACCGAGTGGAAAACCTCTGACGGACGTACGCTAAAGTCCATTCAGGATGCGGAGGTGGATAAATGATCCACGACCTCAAACCCTACCCCGCATACAAAGATTCCGGCGTGCCCTGGCTGGGAGAGGTGCCGGAACATTGGGAATGTCAAAAGGCAGCGTAATATAGCTCAGATTCTTGACAGCAATAGTCGATAAACGATTCGTCTGAAGGTGAAGAATCTGTTCGACTATGCAATTACGATGACGTATTATGACAATCGAAAGGATTACAGAACATATACCCGCATGCTGCTAAGGCTGCTCACCAGAAGAAATTAAGAAGATTCGTTGAGCGTGGAGACGTGATTAATAACCTAGGATCGAAATGCTGGAATGGATATTGGTGTACCTGCACTAATTGAGTATGAAGCATCTGCATGCTATGTGTTATACGTTGCGATCCTGAGACCTCGAGATCGATGTTTATTGGTCCCTACTTTTTACGTGCACTTCGAGTCACAGTCGAGTCGAGTCTCAATATTACGTCTCAAGGCAAATGGATAACTCGATACGCATTGTCTCATGAATGCTTTCAAAGACGTGCTCGATCCTGTTCCTCCTACTATCGAACAATCCGCCATCGTCCGTTACCTCGACTACATCGACCGGCGCATCCGGCGCTACATCCGCTCAAAGCAGAAACTTATCAAGCTGCTGGAGGAGCAGAAGCAGGCGATTATCCATCAAGCCGTCACCCGTGGACTCGATCCTAATGTTAAGCTCAAGCCGTCGGGGGTGGAATGGTTAGGGGATGTACCGGAGCATTGGGAAGTAGCTAACGGTCACGCTACTGCTATCAATCCGTAGGAACGTAGCATGAACGCTTGCAGTTACAGGCAGAGTACGACTCTAGTGTCTTCAATGATCAAGAAGGCGGCTCGTTACACGAATCGATCAAATCGAGACTACTGCCGATTGATATCCGATCGTACAATGGAGCAGACGATCTGTGCACAAGGAGACTGATGTTCTAACTCGTTTGCGAAGGCACAACTTAGGCGAGTTCGCTGTGGTGCGACCTGAAGTATAGGGCTTAGTACAGTTCAGACTAGTATCGGATTTTTCGACCAGATCCGATGACATTATTCCTTATTACTTTGAATTTGTGTACTTGACTCCGAGCTGTGTACATAGGAGCATACTTCAGCGCGTAATGGCAATACTCAGCGCAATCTGGCACTTATACGACGATATGATGCTATTGTCAAATTCCGTGTTCCAGTCCTCCATAAGAGCAAGAGCAAGAGTCCATTGTCATGCATTGAAAAGAACACACGGCAGTATAGAAGAAGTCTATCGACGCATAGCTGATCGTGAAATCTCCCTCCTCCGTGAATACCGCACCCGCCTGATAGCTGACGTTGTAACTGGAAAACTGGACGTGAGAGAGGCGGCGGCGAATCTGCCTGAAGAAACTGACGAGACGGAAACTTTCGATGATGCACTGGCTGAAGATGATGATCTGGAAAATAGCGAAATAGAGAATGACCAGGCCGGAGAACTTGAAGAGGAGATTCTTGCATGACCCAGAGCGGAATCTATAACCACTGAAAACGTTAAAAAGGCGAAGCAGTTCGCCTTTATTCCCTTAATTTTGCATTTTCAGCGTTTTCCGCGATTTAATCATTTATTTTTGTATTTTTGTAACTATTCAGGCAGCCTTCTAAGGCTCCAAACTTTTTCCACGAGAAAGTTTCTATATCTAATTGATGATGTCAATTACAATTACAAACTTATGGATGAAATAAATTAAATTAGGAGTGGATAAAAATGGTAATTAAAGAAACTGATTTCAGTCGATTAAATGAAAAACTGGTTGATAATCCATCTGCAAAATTCTTCATTTGTATGCGGAATATTCCTGCATATGTAAAGAATGAACTGATTATGGAATGCCCTGTACTCTCACCTAGTAATAAGCTAGCAAATAATTATAGACTAGGTTTAATAGATCACTGTCAATTTTATACGAACTATTATAATGAACTGAAAAGTCCAATTTGTCAAGAATTAATGAAATCTATACTAAGTATATCTAAAAACTACGATATTTATATTGTAAATATTAATAAAGACGCAAGGTTATTACTGTTGGACATATTGGAAAATATAAAATAATTTTACTTGTTACTGAATAAGTGTGGACCCTTCCAAGTTATCTGAATTGTTACGTATTTTTTATGGTTGTTTGATTAATATCAAACATTTCTTGGCTCTTCGCTGTTTCGAGTGGGTAACTTATATTCAGTTTCCAAATGTTGAATTAGCATGTATAAAATTTAGAAACGTTTGCTGCTGAAAATCACATTCATGTTCAACTTTTCTCTATTTTAGCATGGCTACTTTCTAACTAAGCAATTATTTTCAACCCACACAAAACAGCGAAGAGCCACATTTCTTTAATTTCAAGCTTATTTGGGCATATTAGAAGCCTAGAAACGCTTAAATAGGAATCTTTAAGAGAGAAAACCCTTAAATAAATGCCACAAAGCATTAAAAACGGTCTGGAAACCGGTAAAATCCTGTTACTTATCAGGGATTCTTGAAAGAGGGTTATGAAACTTGACAACCGATACCACCGAAAAAGGTCTCGAAACCCTAATTGTCGAAGCGATGACCGGAAAGCCGGCAACTTCTCCTGCACAGATAGACACAGGCAGAGAACCAAGTGCTCTTTACGGGGGTACCGGCTGGATACTCGGGCGCTGGCAGGACTACGACCGCGAATATGCAGTAGACCTTGTGCAGCTTAAAGCTTTTCTGAATGCCACGCAGCCCGAAATGGTAGAATCACTTGACCTTAAAAACGCCAGCCCAACCCGGCAGAAGTTTCTTGCCCGCCTGCAGGGTGAAATCACGAAACGCGGCATAATCGACGTGCTGCGCAAAGGCGTAAAACATGGGCCTCACAACCTCGATCTTTTTTACGGCACTCCCACACCCGGAAACACAAAAGCCGAAGAGCGCTATGCTCTGAACCGCTTCAGCGTCACCCGACAGCTTCACTACAGCCGGGACGAAACAAAGCTTGCCCTTGACCTTGCTCTTTTCATCAACGGGCTGCCTGTAGCTACCTTTGAACTCAAAAACAGCCTCACAAAACAGACAGTTAAAGATGCTGAGGAACAGTACAAACGCGACCGTGACCAGAAAGAGCTCCTTTTCCAATTCGGACGCTGCATAGTCCATTTTGCTGTGGATGACCATGAAGTGAAATTCTGTACGCACCTGAAAGACAAAAGCTCGTGGTTCCTTCCCTTCAACCAGGGCTACAATGACGGTGCAGGCAACCCTCCAAACCCTAACGGCATCAAGACCGATTACCTCTGGAAGCGCATCCTCACTCCAAAGGGACTTACTGATATCCTCGAAAATTATGCGCAGGTCGTAGAGGACAAAAACGAGAAGACCGGGAAAAAGAAGAAAGAAGTGCAGATTTTCCCGCGTTACCACCAGCTCGACGTAGTTAGAAAGCTTCTCGCCCATGCCGGGCAGCATGGCGCAGGCAACCGTTATCTTATCCAGCACTCGGCTGGAAGCGGCAAGAGCAACTCCATTGCCTGGCTTGCACACCAGCTTATCGGCCTCAAAAAAGACGACAAAGACGTCTTCGACTCCATTATCGTAATCACTGACCGGCGTGTTCTCGACAAGCAGATCCGTGACACCATCAAACAGTTTGCCCAGGTAAGCTCGACAGTCGGGCATGCCGAAAATTCCGGAGACCTCAGGAAGTTCATTGAAGGCGGGAAGAAGATAATCATTTCCACTGTGCAGAAATTCCCATTCATACTCGATGAGATTGGAACGGATCACTGTGGGAGAAAATTCGCAATTATCATTGACGAGGCACACTCCAGCCAGGGTGGGAACACAGCTGCAGCTATGAACGAAGCTCTTGCTGATCCTGAAGATACTGTCAATGATGCGCTGGAAAAAAGGATGCAAGCCCGCAAAATGCTGTCCAACGCCAGCTACTTTGCATTTACCGCAACTCCCAAGAACAAGACCCTGGAACTCTTCGGGGAACCTTATCAGGAAGGCGGACAGGTTAAGCACCGTCCCTTCCACAGCTACACCATGAAGCAGGCGATCCAGGAAGGTTTCATCCTTGATGTGCTCAGCTACTATACGCCTGTGAACAGCTACTACAAATTGATCAAGACAGTGGAAGAAGATCCGGAATTCGACACCAAAAGGGCGAAGAAGAAACTCCGCAAGTACGTCGAAAGCCATGATTACGCCATCCAGCTCAAGGCTGAGATCATGGTAGATCACTTCCACGAACAAGTGATCGCACTTAAAAAGATCGACAGGCAGGCGAGGGCAATGGTAGTTACAAGCGGGATTGAACGCGCCATTCAGTATTATCATGCCATTAGCAAATACCTCGTTGAGAGGAAGAGTTCCTATCAGGCAATTGTCGCTTTTTCTGGAGAACACGAGTACGGCGGAGTGAAAGTTACCGAAGCCTCGCTTAATGGCTTCCCGTCAAGTAAGATCGAAGATAAGATTAAAGAAGATCCGTACAGGTTCCTCATCTGCGCCGACAAGTTCCAGACCGGCTACGACGAGCCGCTCCTGCATACTATGTATGTTGACAAGGTGCTGACTGGCATCAAAGCAGTGCAGACGCTCTCAAGGCTGAACCGGGCGCACCCGCAGAAGCACGACGTTTTTGTGCTCGATTTCATGAACGATACTGATACTATCCAGGCTGCTTTCTCAGATTACTATCGCACAACAATCCTGAGCGATGAGACCGACCCCAACAAGCTCCACGACCTGAAGTCCGACCTTGACAGCTACCAGGTCTATACACCGGAAGATATAGAGCAGTTAGTTGACCTTTACCTCGGCGGGGCCGACCGGGATAAACTCGATCCGATCCTTGACACCTGCGTAGCCGTATATAAAAACCAGCTTGATGAAGACGGACAGGTTGACTTTAAAGGCAAGGCCAAAGCCTTCAACCGTACCTATGGTTTCCTCGCTTCTGTCCTGCCGTACACGGATGCCGGGTGGGAAAAGCTCTCCATCTTCCTCAACTTCCTGGTACCCAAACTGCCTGCTCCTATAGAAGAAGACCTCTCAAAAGGCATCCTTGAAGCCATTGACATGGATAGCTACCGGGTCGAAAAGCAGGCTGTGGTAAAGATTCAGCTACCTGATTCGGATGCCGAGATTGAGCCTGTACCTGCAAGTGGCGGTGGATTCAAGCCTGAACCAGAACTGGAACGGCTTAGCTACCATCCTCAAGGGTTTCAACGATCAATTTGGGACATTATTTACAGATGCCGATCGGGTTATCCGCCTGATAACGGAAGAACTCCCGGCAGCGGTGTTGGCAGACGTCGCCTACCAGAACGCCAGAAAAAATTCGGACAAGCAAAACGCCCGCATTGAGCACGACAAAGCTGCTCGACGTGCAGCAATTGCACGAATGAGCGTTGAGACTGAGTTCTTCAAGCAATTTAGTGACAACGAATCCTTCCGGCGTGCCGTGTTGGACACATTGTTCTCACTCACTTATTCGTAATGGCAATACACCTACCATTTTCATGAACTATCGTATTGAGGTCTATCTCTGAACGATCCAGCGAAAAGTTATAAGTCCAAATTTCTGCGCTGTGTACGTTTTAATTTTTATACACAGCTAAAATTAAAAAACAGGTTCATATGAGATGAATGAGCTTATTCTACAGTAATCTCTCTTACATCCATTTCCTCAAAAAAACCCTGAAATCAGGATCTTTTAACCTGCAAATCCCGGCATTCTCTATAATCTCAAAGCCCTCATTCACGCTCTGATGCACCTGTTTTCCAAGGGAGCAGTTCATAAGCTGGTTTTCGAGAAGCCCTTTTGCGGTCGGGATATTTGCGCCTGATTTCAAAGACGTATTTTCCGTTTTCTTCTTCGAAAATTGCACGAACCTGAGCAGAATGGGGGACTGGGGACGGGAATATTTTGGTCCCTATTGCGGGTATGCCCAGCAGTATCTGTTTTATCAGAAAAGGATTGAGGGGTTTGTTTCTCTTTATTAAATTCTATTTTAGTGATTCTCTTTAGAATTTTGAAGTAGAATAAAAACAGACAGTTTAGATCAATTTTTCAAGAATATCATCTTTATCATGCAGGAGCAAATAACCTTTGACTTTATTGGCTAATCTTTTTGGCATTTTAGATAACTTGTCAATTTTTATTCCCGTTATCTTTTCAAGGTCTTCTTTCAGTTCAGAGTAAGAAATTTCCTGCAAGGGAATCGTAATTGTGTGTGTTACGCCAGTGCCTAAAATTTCAGTTCCTACAGAGATCTCAATTTCTTCTTTTATGGCAGGTTTCAGAGAGATGATTACATAATCTACTTTTTCATTTATTTCCTTAATATCGTTTTCAAGCTTCTCCACTTTTTGCTCCATATATATTTTTGGAATCAATGGAATAATAGTAGATATTATCCCATATTGCTTTGCTACATCTTTTTGTTCTTTGATTTGTTGAATCCTGTTGAAAATATACTGATTCTCTTGTATTCTTGGGACGTTCGATTCTAAAGTGAAAATCAAGTTTTCCACACTAAAGGCCATTTCTTCCTGACTACCGATCTCCCATTTCTGAACTTCTTTACTGACAGCACATGCAATATCTTCTGCATCAGTCCCTTTCGATTCCCTGCACGCGACTTTTGCTTTCTTTTGAATTTCTTCGAGAATCTCTTTTAGGTTTCTGTCCAGAATAGGCAGCCCCTTTCTCATTGCTATTGTTGCAAAAGGTGCTGTTTTTTCAGTATCTCTCATTAGTTCTGCTGCACGATCGCAATATTGCCTATAAAAACTTAATTCGCCTTTCATTGCCTCTAAATCTAGATTTTTTAAATTCTGGACTTCTTTTAGTGCATTTGCAAGATTCTCAACAGCTTTAAAAAGCAATTCCTTATTTTTTGAGCCTCCAATAGCATTTTCAGCTTCTTTTAGGTATTTGTCCACTTCCCTTTTTGCTTCTTCTCTTTTGAAAATTATTGTATGGAACGAACGGTAAAAAGGAAGGCAAAATCGAGCTGGATTCGGTTTCCATAAGAGAATTTCTCGTGATGCTTTCTCAAAAAAAGAAATTGCTTTCTCCAATTCCTTTTTATAATCTTCTTCGTTCTCTGACTGTGAAGCTCTTAATATAAAATATTTTCCAAGAGAGTGGTTTGCATAGACTCTCACATCACTGTCTTCATATGTAGTCAATTTGATTAGGTCATTGGACGCCTGTTGTTTATCTGGCACGCCAGAAAATGCGAATTCAAGAGCAAAGGCGACATTAGACATCTCCCCACCGGCTTTATGAGTAATAAATTTAATTAAGTCGTTCCACGCCTGTTGTTTATCTGGCACGCCAGAAAATGCGGAATCAAGTGAAGGGGTGGCGATATAGCTTACACTCATATCGTTATCAGTAGTCAATTTAATTAAGTCGTTCCACGCCTGTTGTTTATCTGGCACGCCAGAAAATGAAGAACCAAGAGTAGAGGCTACATTAAACCTCACCCAATTGTTTCCATAAGTTGTCATTTTATGTAGGTCATTGGATGCCTGTTCCTTATCTGGTATGCAAGAAAATGCGGAATCAATAAAAGAGGCTGCGTTATACCTAACCTGCCAGTCTTCATGAGTTAACAATTTAATTAAGTCTTTCCAAGCCTGTTGTTTATCCGGCACGCCAGAAAATGCAGAACCAAGAGCATAAGAGATTTTAGATCTCACCCAATCGTCTTTATGAGTGATCAATTTTGTTAATTCATTCCATGCCCGTTGTTTGTCTGACACGCCAGAATATGCAGAACCAAGAACAGAGGCGGCTTCAAACCTCACCCTACTGTCTTCATCATTGATCAATTTAATTAGGTCATTCCACGCCTGTTGTTTATCAGGCAGCGATGGGAAATTATCTCTTAATTTATTCAATGCCTCAATACGTTCTTTCGGATCTTCGCTAAGACATTGATTGTGAATATCTTCTTGATCTC
>CAVZFI010000039.1:0-43505 GCA_963774465.1 uncultured Methanosarcinaceae archaeon
TCAAACGAGGACTCTTGAAATGCCAACCACATTCGTTAATGAAAGTGATGGTGTTTGGACGATGGCAGATTATGATCGCGATGGTATCCCAGATCTTGTGTTCATCAAGACAAGCAATACTCCAAATGGACATGTTGAAGTTCACGTTGCTTCTGGAGCGTCTAATTATCAAAATAGAATTTTTGAAATGCCAACCACATTCGTTAATGAGAGTGATGGAGTATGGTTAATGGCAGATTACGATCGCGATGGTATCCCAGATCTTGTGTTCATCAAGACAAGCAATACTCCAAATGGACATGTTGAAGTTCACATCGCTTCTGGAGCGTCTAATTATCAAAATAGAATTTTTGAAATGCCAACCACATTCGTTAATGAAAGTGATGGTGTGTGGACGATGGCTGATTACGATCACAATAGTATCCCAGATCTTGTGTTCATCAAGACAAGTAATACTCCAAATGAACATGTTGAAGTACACGTAGCTCCAGGGGGGACTCCCGTTTCCGAGAATATGACACAAATTACTAATCCACTGGCACCGACTTCCAACGGATGTTACGACCTTAGAAACACTCGTTTTGCGGAAAAATGCAGTGAATTTCTCGCCAATAAATTCGCTGATTTAGGAAGTGCTGAAATAGATGCACTTGAATATTGTCCTCCTAATTTAAAAGTGGATGCGCAAGTACATTGGAAGCATAGGATATTACCCGGGGATACTCCTGCATCTTTTGTAGAAGATACCTTTGAAGTTAAATTCGATTCCGATCTTACGAATCCAAGAGGAATCGAGTTTTGCTTTGATTTACCCAGAGGTTTTGGACAACAATGCCTATCTGTAGAGGATATCGCAGCGATAATTGCCGCTGCAGTCGCATAATTCATTTGAATGGGAGTGATATATTCACTCCCCTTATATCTTTTTTAATAGGCCTAGTGGGAGCATAGTTGCTACCAAGTGCAAAGTAATTTCCAAATAATAGAAGTACCTCGAAATTGAGGGTTCTGTTGCAAAAATAATTTTTCTACCCTTTTAGGCTATAATAATTTCTTTTTGTGTTATTATTGACCTGCTTATGACATCTTAATATCCCAATTGTGATGTTTTTCACTGGTTTGGTAAAACAGCCAGATTTTTTGCAACAGAACCAAATAACGCATATAAGGTTGAGAGTTTCACTCTACAAAGTAGATCATTTTGTTGGGCATCTGGGTCAATTCATTACTTTCTATCCCTGACCTGACAAGCTTCTCGATCCTTTCCCATGCATTTTTGCGTGTGGTTTTTATCCCGAGAAGTCTCGAGGCCTGGACAATAAGATCTTCAAGAGGGGTTGAATACTGGCTGTTAAGGACGAATCGGACAGCTTCTCTTATTTCCTCGTCGCAGATCCACTCGATTTTTGAAGACGCATCCCCATCACGCCTGCGCAGGAGACAGGCAGGTTCCGGAACTGGCCAGTAGAACTCGCCTTCGATCCGGATTTTTCCTGTGTTCTCGGCAAGCGCCGCAGAATCAAATATGCGCTGTCTGATTTTCCCGAGCATGCGGGGAATTCCTGTATGCGATTTTATGCGCTGGAGCAGGGCTTCTGCATGAATAGGGCCTTCACACTCTATAATCCGTATAACTGCTTTTTCAAGCTGCTCATCGGAAACCTTAGAAAGGTCTGCTGATTGCGGAAGCCCGGAAGAGAGGCATGCCCTGTAAACGGATACGGCAGCTTCGAGAGAATTACTCTTTCCAGACAGCTTTTCAGGCTCTTTTCTTGAAATATCAGAAACTCCGGCTGTCCCTGACCCGGTATAATCAGACAGGAATTCGAAAGAGCTTCCGGTGCCGGATTCATCCGAGGATTTACTTATTTTTCCAGCCGTTGTTACAGGCAGGGGCTTCTGCAGGGTTTTGGTATCAGCCTTAAATTCAGGTTCGAGAGCAGGTTCTGTTCTTTGTTTCATACCCTGCTCAACTGCAGATTCGGCTTCAGGCTCTATCTCGGGTTCGGAATCCCATGTACCTGTATAACTGTCCTCCTCGGGATCAGGCTCCGGATCGAAATAGCCTCCTGAGCCGTAAATATAAGCGAACTCGTTAAGCCTCTTGCCTTTCTTTTTCTTTTCAGTGCCTGCACTGAAATCTATCTCAGGGTAAGCCTGGAAAAAGCTCCCTTTTTCAGGCTCTGGTTCAGGAACGAGTTCGAGTTCACTTTCTTCAGAACATGGGTCCGCGCTGAATTTCAGGAGTTTTGATTTTCCTGACCTCCTCACAGGCTTCTTGCGGGAGTTCTCATCCGCCAGCATAGCCATAGACCTGGCTTTTGAAGCCATCTCTGGCAGGAAATCCACACATGAAGGGGCTGTAAGCCCTTCATCCAGTTTAAAGAATGAGCCTGAGTAAGGATCTTCAGCTTCAGCTTCAAAGGGAGCTGTTGGGAAAAGTTTTGCTTCAAAAGCTTCTGAAAAGGGTTCCGCTTCAAAGGATTCGGCTTCAAGTTTTTCGCCGCCTTTGCTTCCCATACTTACAGCAGGCAAAACCGAAACTGCGGGTGAGACCAGACCTGCAGAGGAATTGGGAAACTTTCCCTCAGGGCTTTTATTTGCGGGTTCAGCCCACACAGAAGGCACGTTTATCACAGGAATCTCAGGTTCAGGTTTGGATTTTGCCTGCAGTTTTGCCTGTTTTACAGCCCCTGTCACCGCTTCAAGCAGCCTTTCCCTGCTTTCTTTAGGGTGCAGGTACCAGTCTGTCGACCAGACCCGGCAAATTTTCCAGCCCAGCCCTTCAAGTACCTGCTGGCGCAGGCGGTCGCGGTCCCGTGCAACATGCAGGGAATGGTAGCCTGCCCCGTCGCACTCGATTCCAAGCACATATCTTCCGGGGTTGCCGGGATCGGGAACTGCAAGGTCGAGCCTGTATCCGGCACAGCCGATCTGCCTGTGGACTTCGCAGCCGTTTTCTGTCAGGAAACCTGAGACAGCCTCTTCAAAGGGAGAATCAAGGTATTCCCTGCTGTATGCAGGTAAGGGGAGCCTGCCACTTTCTGCAAACTCAAGGAAGACCTTCAAGCAGCGAAGCCCGAAAGATGAATTTTCGTCCAGATTCAGGTCCCTTGATGTAAAATTCGAAAACACAACGCATTTTTCCCTTGCCCGGGTAATAAGAACATTCAGGCGCCTTTCTCCTCCTTCGCGGTTAAGCGGGCCGAAGTTATGGGAGAGCTTTCTGCTGCCGTCAAAGCCGAAACCCACGCTCAAAAGGATAACATCCCTTTCATCGCCCTGAATAGTCTCAAGGTTCTTAACAAAAAAGTGCTCGTCTCTCTCGTTTCCAGAATTGAGGTCAAATCCCGGGTTTGCTTTCAGGAGAGTCTCAATCTCTTCCTGGATAGCTTCTTGCTGTTTCACGTTAAAAGTCCCGACCCCAAGACTTTTATCAGGATACCTGCTGAAGTGTTCGAAAACTGCCCTTGCAACTGCCCTTGCTTCTAACCTGTTGGCTCCGCTTTTGCCCCTGTCATAAACCGCATCCTGGAGATGCACAAACTTCAGCCCGAGCTTTTCGTCTTTCTGTATAGGGGAGGGGTAAAAGTAGAGGCGGTTATCGTAAAACTCCTGATTTGAAATCGCAATCAGGGACTCATGCCTGCTCCTGTAGTGCCAGCGCAGGGTCTTTACAGGGAAACTGCGTTTGCACACGTTCAGGATACTTTCCATATCTCCTGCTGTAGCATAATCGTCAGGTTCGCTTTCAGGAGAGTCGAGTACGGTATCGAAGAAATCGGTAGGAGGGAGCTGTTTTGAATCCCCCATTACCACAACCTGTTTTCCCCTCAGGAGAGCTCCTACAGCGTCTTCGGGCCTGACCTGGCTGGCCTCGTCAAAGATGATCACATCAAAACGTGTGCTCCTGGGGTCAAGATACTGGGCAATGGAAAGCGGGCTCATAAGGAAACAGGGCTTGATCTTCTGGATCAGGCCGCCTGCCTTTTTCATGAGGGTACGGATAGGCATGTGTCCCCGCTTCCTGTTGAACTCATTGAGCAGAATGCCCGCCTCCGAAGCCCTTGATGCGCCTGAAGTAAGCTTTGGGGTTTCCTCGTAAGCAGAACAGGTAATCCTCTTCCTGTTTTCCAGGAGGACCTTTTTGTCGAGCTCTGTGAACTTGTTAATCCTGCCTTCATGCAATTCCCGGATAAAAGTAGAAAGTGCCGGCCTTTCCCTGAAGGCGCGATTCAGGAGAGTTCCTGCATAATTACCCTCAAAAGCAGGTATAGTATCACAGGCTTCTATTTTTCCGGCCTCAATATCCTCAATCATGGGGGAAGCTTTTGTTTCCAAACAGGACTTTCTGTATCCGAGATACTGGCTCCAGAACACAAGGGATGAAGTCTCGGTCTTCCATCTGGTTACACGGGATTTTAGCTGGGTTAGTTTTGTGGCTTCCATGCCATTTCCGAACACTTTCCCGAAATCGGCATTTATACGAACTCCAAATTTTTCAAGAGACTCCAGAAACTCCTTTTTTGATGCCAGAACCCCGCTAGCTGCGGATTCGAGTGCTACCCTGTCAAACCCGGCTCCTGCAAGCCTGAAAACCCTCTCAGTGAAAATGCCTTCTTTGATATATTTGCGGAAAGGAGTTATCCATCTGGCATATTCATCAAGAAGAGCAGGATCACTTTCGATACCTTTCCAGTACTCCAGGAAATACTTTTTGCCTTTTGCTTCAGCACCCTCCAGTTCCAGCCTGTGGGCTCCACATTCGGAGAGGCAGGCAAGGTCAAGAAGGATTTTGCGGTCCTGGGAAGGCGCTCCTGAGATATAGCAGGATGAAATCTCCTTTTTGAGCTTCCTGTACTTCGGGTTTAAAACCTTTAGGAAATTGCCGGAAAATTCCTCAAACTTTGAGGTATCAAGTTCAAAAACCGCAGGATGAAAAGTCCTGTCCGCAAAGGTTTTCAGCTCTATATACTGCCTGAGTTTCGAAACCAGAGCCTCGGCTTCTGCTCTTGAGGTCGCGGACTCCCATTCGGAATTCTGGAGCATATTATCAGGCATGGGCTTTGAATCCCCCAGGAGTTTTGCAGCATCGATTGTGGTTGTAATCCCCTCGAGAGTGCCTGGCTTTGAGGTTGCTGAGAGGTCATTAAGAGTTTTTATGGACGTTTCCAGGGCTTCAAAAGTCGCAGCGCATTCACAGGCAAATGATTCGATATCCCCAAGGTCCGCAGGCAGCACAAGCCCTGGTTCGCAGCCATACCAGGGGTTTTTTCTGGCTGGCCCGAGGACAGGAAGTACCTGACCCAATTTTTCCAAAACCGACTCTGCATCTGTCCAGGCTTCAGGCTCCCAGGTCTCAGGTTCTTGAAACCTGTAATTGGGAATTTTCAAGCCTTTTGCCTCAAAATAAGCCCTGGTCTTTTCCCTTATACCGTAAAGGGTATAGAGGCTTGGGTAAAGTTTTCCTGCAGGTTTCCCAAGGGAAAATGCATATTCGTTAAGCTCATGTTTCAGCTTTTCGAGTTCATTGAGATCCCTGTCAGGGCTTATGGGGATAGGGACTGTGCGGTTCAGGGTTTTTTCCAGTTCTTCACGCACTGCTTTTTTCCGCGTCTGGTTGCTGTGGATCTCCAGGCACAGCTCACCTAACCCTGCCGTATCCAGCCTGCTCTTTACCACCTGAAGGGCAGCCATTTTTTCACTCACGAAAAGTACGCTTTTGCCCTGAGCCATCAGTTCTGCAATCGTATTTGCAATCGTCTGGGACTTGCCGGTTCCCGGCGGCCCTTCGACCACAAGGTTTTTTCCGGCTTTTACATCTTCAATGACCGCGATCTGGGAAGAATCGGCATCCATTATATGGTAAGTATCTTTTGCTGAAAGTTTCAGGTCAACCTCTTCTTCCAGGAAGCCGGAATCCTCACACTGGGGATCTTCAGGGTTAAAGACTTTCCGGATCAGGGGATGCTCTGCAGGAGACATGTCCTCAGGCCAGGTTGCAGGGTCAAGGTCCTTATACATGACAAATTTTCTGAAATTAAAAAGGTCAAGGCAGATTTCAGGCAGGAGCTTCCAGTCCTTCTTTCCATGGATTTCTCCGGATACGGACCTGAAATACTCCTCAATACCTGCAGCTTCTTCAGGCATCTCAAATTCCGGAATCTGGATCCCAAGTTCCTTCATTTTCGCCTGAAGGGTAATTGAAGTGAAAATCTCGTCCCCTGTCCACTGGATACTGAAAATCCGACCTTTTCCTATGCGTTTGAGTTCAACGGGAACTAGGAGAAGGGGAGCTTTTGGATTCTTTACGGCAGACTTGCTGTCGCTCCACTGCAGGAAACCCATTGCAAGGTAGAGCACAGGATACCCCTGTTCTTCAAATATGGAATTTGCCTGGTTAAAGACATAAAAAAGCTTTTTGTCGAGGGTTTCGCTGTCATCCGGGGTTTCCAGGAAAGGTTCGGAGCGGGAACTCCGGGAGTTATTTTCTTCGGAGACCAGGACTTTTTCTATTGACTTCAAAAGCCTGCTTTCGTTTTCTGAAGCATCGACTTCTTCTTCCTCCCCATTTTCGGCTTTCTTGCCTTTTCTGGACCTGAGTTTTGCCCTGAACCTCATTGATTTTTCATGGAGGACAAAGAGCTCATAAATTTCCTCAGGGGTTCTGCCTGCAATTGAGATGGTCCTTTTCTGGGAAGGGCGGTAATTGAGAAGGTTATTTCGAAGGGACAGATCAAGCAAATTCTGCCTTAATGCTTCCAGTTCCTTAACTACGTTTACCATAAAAATACCAGGCCCTTTTAAGATAATGAATAAAATATTTTTAAGCTAAAGAATAAAATATGTTTATGATTGGTAAGAATACAGGATGTTTACTAATAAATTTTGCCATGTTCTGCCGGGAACTGAGCTATGAGTAGAGGAGAAATACAAACCGGATGAAGAAGGACTCCTTCAAGAATAATACATTTAAGAATGGCACATTTGAGAATATTTTTCTTATTATATGTGAGAACTATCTCTTTACTATTAGATTTGACGGTTTATACTGTATTTTTCTTTATTTGTTTTCTTCCTTTACATCAAATTCTCATGACTTCACACGATTTGCTTTACGCGGTTTTCACCTTATTTTTCCCTGATTTCGGCAAGATCTGGCTTTCCTGCTGTTTTTTATATTCAAGCGATATTGTGCTAAATCCCTGCGAGTCCCTTCTGACAAAATTGCGCTTCAAACCCTCTGTAAGCAACGGGTATGTTCGCGCCACTGCTTCTAATTACTTAAAAGAAGAAAAAACATGATGATATAATTTCAGCAAAATTTCGCAACAAAAGAGTGACGGATAAATATTGAGCTCATCCCAAAACCAATTTTATTCTCAATCAGTAAGAGTTTCAGAAATAATTTTCAGTATCAGAAATCCAATTAATAATTCAGAATACGAGATTCAGAGAAGCAATTTTGAGTTTTGGGATCAGCTCATTGCGTAATTTTTACAGTTTATGAGGAAGTTCTCGTCCCTGCAGAAGCTGCAGGGTATTCGATCGGAATAAAAGAAGATAGGTATTTCAAAAAAATCGAAAGATATATCAGAAATCCAATTAATAATTCAGAATACGAGATTCAGAGAAGCAATTTTGAGTTTTGGGATCAGCTCATTGCGTAATTTTTACAGTTTATGAGGAAGTTCTCGTCCCTGCAGAAGCTGCAGGGTATTCGATCGGAATAAAAGAAGATAGGTATTTCAAAAAAATCGAAAGATATAATTGATAATGATATTATTTCGATATGGTAGATAGAGTGACAGCAAAGTTAAGAAGATCTTCAGAGAAAAGTAACGAATTTAAAACAGAGAAAAGTAACGAATTTAAAACAGAGAAAAGTGACGGATTTAAGTTTGCTGTAACTCTAATTGTTGCGTTCTCAACTGTTGGATATAGAATTTATAATTATGTAGAAAATAACCCTGTAAGCGATAATTTATATTTGCTACTTCGTATCCTAATTCCTATATCGTTCACAATTTTGGGTTTGATACTGTATATTATAATTAAAGGAATATCTTTGGAAATACATTGTCCAATATATAAAGAAGAAATAGAAAAGACATCTTCTCTTATATATGTTTCAACACTTAGATTATTGATATTTTACACTTTATACTACTTCATTTCTTCTCTTAGTGAGCTTAGTATAAGTGGAAAATCTTTGAGTAATATTGTTACACCTCATTTTGACCAAGAAGCACGGCCACTTATCCAATTACTTTATGGTATGCTAACTTTTTCATGCATTTTCCCTAAGGTTGTAGGGCTCCATTCTTTTAAAAAAATTGATTCATTTTTTATGGTATATTTATTTTTTGTGCTTGCTGTAACATTTTTATCTTGCTTTGGGACTGTGGTTTCTCCATGTATTTTTACTGGAGATATTAAAGTTGAAACGGAAGATATCTATTACACCAATTATACTCATATCCCAGTAGATATAGTAAATACAGGATATAATGGAGATATAACAATAAATTTAACCAAAAACAAAATAGATATAGATTCTATAAAACTACATCCCGAGAAAAATTATAATGAAATGGTTTTTGGTAAATATTTGCACAGTAGTACTTTAGATTATGGTCAATATAAAGTATATATAAATCCTACAAATTTGACAGAAGGAAGTTATGAATTATCAGTATCCGAAGAGTTTCAAAAGAGTCCTTTGACACCTATTGTGAGTTCCTTATTTCCCTGGATACCCACTATGAAAAAAACATTTTTTAGTTTTTATTTGGTAAAAACCGAGTAAATACACAAATTTAGAATCCTTAGGAAAAGAATCAGCTTGTCGGAGATCAATAAATTTTATTTTTCCCTGATTTCGGCAAGATCCGGCTTTCCTGCTGTTTTTTTCCTTGATGGAATGTTCGCTTCAGGTTTTGCTTTCTTCCTCCAGGCTTACAAGAAGAGAACTCGAAAGAATCAGAATGCAGCCAAGCAGAGTTTCAGCAGAAACAGGGTCTTTTAAGAGGACATACGCAAAGAAGATCGCACTTACAGGCTCAAGAAGGGAAATTATGCTTGCGTTCTGGGCTCTAACATGCATGAGCCCTGTAAAATAAAGAATCGACCCCACTGAGGTGATCATTACGCCGAGAAACAGGAGAACAGGCAGGTTTTCAAGAAGGGACACTGCAGATGCCTGCCTTACAAAAGGGAGCAAAAGCACAAGCGTTACACCAGTTGAGATGAAAAGCTGTTCAAGGCCTGAATATTCGTCCCTGAGATAGCGGGAGGTCACGGTAATGCAGGCGTAAAAGAAGCCTGAAAAAAGCCCCATTAACACTCCAAATAGGTATCCGGACTCAAATCCGGTCTGGCTGAAAACAAGGTTTTCCGGACCAACCACAATTACCACACCCACAAGGGAAATGATAAGGGCAGCAAGGCTCTTTCCACCGGGTTTTTCTTTCAGGAAGATGGGGGCAATAAACAAAACGTAAAGTGGAGCGGTATAAAGCAGAAGCACCGATGTAGAGACATTCGTAAAGCTCACGGCTGTATAATAAGACAGCATTGCGCCTGCCTGCCACACCCCAAACAGCATCAGGGCTTTTCTTTTTCCCCGGAGCCGGATTCCTGCGAGCTTTCCAGCCGCTGCCAGATAAACTGCGAGGGCAAGAAAACCGAAAAGGAGCTGGTAAAAAACCACAGGTCCCGGAGCCATATTTTTAATGTATAAGAAAAAAATTCCTGCAAACCCGTAAATAATGGATGCGGCAACTACCTGGACATTTGCTTTTATGTACTGCGGCTCCATGACCTCTGCAAATAAGAGTTTCTGTTAAATAAGACTTTCTTGAGTCTGTTTAGTAATATAAGGACAACTGGACTAATAAGGACAACAGGACTACCATAAGGACAACTGTACTACTACTTACAGCAGTTAGAATCATAAAATAAAAAATATGCGGGGGTTTTACGCTTCTTCCTATAAAGATATGAAACAAAAAATCCATAAAGATGTTATCGAATATCGAATTAAATTCGGAACAGACTTCAAGCGGGAAACAGCCACAGTATTGGTTTTATTTATTCGATTCGGTTTCATTCTCGTGATTTTAATTCAGCATATCAAAAAAGTTGAGAATAACCGGAAAAGTAAGAAAAAACAGTCGTAGCCTATTCTGGTGTTATCTCACCACCCCACTATGTTATTTAGGAAAATATGTAAATTTACCATATATTCTACCATGGTTTTCTACTACCTGGTGCTTCTATTGCCTTCTAGTACCTGGTGCTTCTATTGCCTTCTGGTTAATCAAGCTCTGAACCTGTGCATTTATGAAGTGAAAACTAGCATCAGACAGTTTTAAGCAAAAACAATCCTGAAAAGAGTTGTATGCCGATTGGCTTCAGGGTGACGAGTCCAATACCAATCGGCATCGACGACAAACTACTAACTACCCGACACGACTAATATTCAAGGTGCTTTGACAATATATAATATGACTTCACCATCTATATTAACACTTTCAGAATAAAAAATCCGCTTATGATAACAGGCCTTCCAGACATTATCAAAATTTATACCAGGGCTTTTTACTACCTGGTGCTTCAATCGATTTCTGATTAATAAGTTTCTAAATAATAGGCTTTTTAAGCAATTTCTGAGGAAAAGTCGCTTCTTGCAGGACAGTTTAAAATTTTCGCATTCTATCGTGGATGAGAAAAACAATATACAGAGCCTGCTAATATGTAAGTCCTAATACAATATAAAAAGTGTAAATAAAAAAGGCACTTTATAAAAGGTGTTTAAAAAAGCTATTTTATAAAAGTAATTTCGATAATTATAAATGCTTCCAAAACAAAATACAAAAGGATAGGCGAGTGCAGAAAAAGAGAGATCAAAGGGCGTGTTTGAGCTGCTTTCTCACCATTACATCACCCCGGACACGCCTGTGCCCCCACCCCGCACATCGCCTTGAAGACACTAATTTTCTTTTGTAGCCTTGAATATACCAATTTTCCCTTAGAGCGTGTCTTAAATAGGACTTACGCGGTTGAATCTTTTTTCTGCAAATTATATTTAGAACTTACGCACTTGAAGTACAAAACCAATAGCATTAAACTCTCAACTTTTTAAAATTCAAATTTTAATTTTAAATTCAAATTTTAACCATGACGTTTAAGGTACTTGATTTTCCATCATAAGTGGGTAAGTCCTATTTTCGCTGGATCTCACAACAAACTATGAATTCCAGGAAAGATCGAAGCTCAACCGATCTATTACATTTATATTTTCGGTTGCTCGCAAGCTCCTCCGAAGTCAGTCTTGAGAGGCATACGGCCGGACCCATTCAGGGGTTTACCATGGACCTGAATGAGTTCATACCATTTCTTGAATGCTTCAATGAATATAATGGCTGTAAGGAACATTAGTATGGCAGTCAGAAAAACCAGCAGATACTGTCCATTAGGTAGATAATTGGTAACAATGTTCAGATATCCAGCGCTGAAAGTGACAGGAATCATAAATACTCCTGGTATGGCTGTAATTAGAGCATACTTACCCTTGCCCATACGCAGTATCATGGTTGTGCCTATTATTAATGCACATGCTGCCAGCAATTGATTAGACATGCCGAATATCGGCCAGATAGTGGCTATGTTGCCAGTGTAAAGAAGGTAACCCCATGACGCAGTGAAAAAGAAGCTAGTTATGGCAATACCTGGCATCCACTTCTTCTCGCTGAACCTGGGAATTACTCTGCCCACCATCTCTTGCAGTAGATATCTGCCCGCTCGAGTTCCTGTGTCTACAGCGGTCAGGATGAACAGCGCCTCGAACATTATTACAAAGTGGTACCAGTAGGCCATCAGCCCATCCATGAAGGGGAGAGAGGAAAAGATATATGCCATGCCTACGGCCAGAGAAACTCCACCTCCGGTTCTTCCCTGAAGGGTCTCTCCCACGGCATCAGCAAGTGCAGGAAGATGGACCGGCGTCATGCCAAGTGTGGCATATGCTGCAGTTGGGGCATTTATGGCGAAGTAGTCCTGCGGCAAAAGAACACAGGCTGCAATGAGGGCCATTATGGCTACGAAGCCTTCAACCAGCATGGCACCGTATCCAATGAAGAGAATATCCTTTTCACTTGCGATCATCTTGGGAGTCGTGCCGCTGGCGATGATAGAGTGGAAGCCGGATATTGCGCCACAGGCTATAGTGATAAAGAGAAATGGAAAGGCTGAGCCTGGTATAATGGAACCTCCGCCATGTACATAGCTGGTCACTGCGGGCATGTTCATCTCAGGATGAACCAGGAATATACCCAGGGCGAGGGCAGAGATGGTTCCCAGCTTGAGATAGGTGGACAGGTAATCCCTCGGGCAAAGCAGCAACCAAACTGGCAGTACCGAGGCCGCAAAGCCGTATAGCGGAATTGATACCGCCAGAGCATTTTTAGAGAAGGTAAGCATCGGCGCCAATACAGGGCTGGTAGCCACATAAGGGCCCAGATATATCACAAGGGCCAGCAGAATTACACCTAAAATACTTCCACCTTTTACATCTCCCGGCCTCAGAACATGAATATAAAGTCCCATGAGCAGAGCGATAGGTACAGTGGCAAGGACAGTGAATAGACCCCAGGGACTGTCAAATAAGGAATTAACAACAGATATGGATAGTCCGGCAAGCGCCAATATAAGGATAAATAATACCGCGAAGGAAGAAACTATGCCAGCTGTACTTCCTATTTCGTTCTCGGCAATAAGAGGCAGGCTTCGTCCCTGGTGCCTCACCGAGGCGAAGAGTGACACCATGTCATGAACTGCACCTGCGACCACTGCTCCAATTATTATCCAGAGGGCTCCGGGGAGGTATCCGAACTGGGCAGCAAGAACCGGCCCGATGAGTGGACCGGCTGCAGCAATCGCTGCGAAGTGATGGCCAAATAGCACATATCGGTTAGTCTCGTGATAATCGTGGCCATCGGCCATAGTTATTGCTGGTGTCGGTCTGCCAGGATCAATTTCTAAAACTTTCCTCGCTATAAACAGGCCATAATACCTGTAAGCAAGCGCAAATACGCTCAGTGCGACGAGCACAAGAAATAAAGCGTTCAAATCGTTCCTCCTTTACTTGCAATAGGAATTAGTTGAATTTGTAATAGTGTAGTAACATATCTCTCTCATGAGACTCTGTGCAGTTTGCGGAGAATTCGATTCGTTTGCAACTAATATTGAATCTCTATGGTCACTCACCCTTGACTAAATATACTCTAAACTCTGAGTTAGCAAGAGAATGACATCCTTCACAAAAGAGCATTACACAAAGAGGATGGGGAGTTTGATATTCATTGTGAGCTTTGTTAATTCTTTTACAATTCCTCTGGAAATTACTATACGGCAGACAATTTAGAGGAATTAATTTCGAATTATCAGGTCAGAATCTAAAATTTATATCCTTGTATAAAAGACTTACGAAAATTAGCGGAGGACTTACACTGTTGAACTGAGAAGTTAATAGGCTCTAAACTCAAACTGTCTGAAAATTGAATTCGTTCTCAAAGTCTATTACGCTTGATTTTGTACTTCAAGTGCGTAAGTCCTACAAAATGGAGCATTACAAGAAAAGCTGTTAATCAATTCATTAAAAATCCAATCTATGCCTTAGGATAAAAATTACGGAAATTCAAAAGTTGCCTTCAAAGTAGGCAACTGCGTAAGTCCTAACTACATCCCTTTTTACGTTTTAAATCCTTGAATTAGCTCTATTCTGTTACTTATCTTCTGTTAATCTCTTCTACTTATCTTCTGTTAATCTCTTCTCGTAATTCCGACGGAAGCTGCTGAAGGATCAGGCTTGGGAAGCCTATTCTTCACTCCAAGTATTCTTACAACCACCATGCTGATCTCAAAAAAGACTACCATGGGCACGGCAACCATCATCTGGCTGAAGACATCTGCCCCAGGAGTAACAGCAGCTGCAATAAACATGACGAGGACATAGATATGCTTGCGGTAGGTTACAAGAGTACTATATTTTACAAATCCGTTTCGAGTCAGGAAGGTGAGCACTATAGGGAGCTCGAAGACCAAACCGAAGATTGCTGTGGTTGATGCTATAAATGAAATGAACTTGAAGATCGAGTAAGTCGCAGTCACCCCGGAATCTGCTGCATCCATGTAGAGGAACTTAAGAAAGAGGGGCAGCATGAGAAAGTAAGAATATGAAGCCCCAAAGACGAACATAATAATGACCGCTATACTCAGGAAAACAAACTGGCCCTTTCCGATAGATATAGGGATTTGAATTGAATAGCGCTTCGAAATGGCCCGATAAACATAGTATGCAATAATAGGCAGGGTAATGAGCAGTCCTATTATGATAGAGAGCTTTAGCTCCAGCATCATTACTTCCAGAGGAGACACATAAACCAGCTTTGCACCCTCGGGAAGAAGGTCATTTTTCATCATCTCTATCAGAGGCCCGGTAAACTGGAAAGAGAGAAGAATGCCTGTGATAAGGACCCCAGCAATCACAAGTAACTTATTTCGCAGGGTCAGCAGGATTACACTGAGATTTTCGATGGCTTCAGACATATGGAGTACCTATCCGGAAAAGCAAAAGAAAGTTCTTTATCCCATTTAAGGGAACTCTTATATTGACTGCAGGGATTTATTCACTGCAGGGACTTTTATCATCAACTTTCTTTTTACCTATTTTGTTTTTTCGATTTTATTTTATCCGGCTCTTATCATGAAATTCTTTAAACTTTTCATAGAATCCATTAAATATTTCCGTTAATTGCAGCCATTCAAGAGTAAATATAATTAACGGAAGCCACAAAGTTTGAATACAGAGATAATGATGTTCGAGTATCAGGAACCGGGAAATATGGTTGTCTCAATAGATTAAATTAATTATCTTAATTCGGTTATATTAATTATCTTAATCAGGTCATAATAGTTATCTAATCAAGTTATATTAATTACCATAACTATATTATATTAATTATCTTAATCAGGTTATAATAGTTATCTAATCAAGTTATATTAATTACCATAACTATATTATATTAATTATCTTAATCAGGTTATAATAATTATCCTAATCAAGTTATATTAATTACCATGATTATATTAGATTAATTATCTTAATCGGGTCATAATAATTATTTTGAATGGTCATATTATATGATCCAAATGCCATAAATATTCAGGTATGCATCTATCAGGTACGCAAATATATAGTAGAAAGATATTGTAAAAAGGGATTATAAGATGGATTGCAAAGACATTCTGCACCTGAAAATTTGGACATCTGCGGAAAGGTTCCAGACTCACATTTAATATTATGTTCCGATATTAATATATTTATCCAGGTACATATAAGGGCGGAAAAAATGGACTCACAGCACACAGGCAATGGAACAACAGCTTCTACCGGAAAAGCATCGGGGATAAATTCTTATACTTCCGGTGTTCCGGGAGATCTCGAAGAACCCCTTATGGCCCACCTGTTCGAGCTAAGGAACAGGCTGGCAATTGTTTTAATCTGGCTATTTCTGGGAATAATTCTCGCTTTCCCATTCTCGGCAAAAGGGATGCTGCTTATCTGGAAGGAATTTATAAGTACTGACCTTTACATGACAGCGTACTCTCCTCTTGAATGGACCTTTGCTCGCCTCAAGCTCTGCCTTGTCTTTGCCCTTGCGATTTCAATTCCGCAGCTATTTTACCAGATATACAGGTTTGCAGGCAAAGGACTTTATCCGCATGAGAGACGTTTTTTCCTCAAGGTCATCCCCGCATCTTTCCTGCTTTTCATCTTCGGGGCAGCAGTTGGTTACTTAATAGTCCTGCCTGTGATGTTCAAATACATTCTCTTTTATTCAGGAGATATGGCTACAGCCCAGCTTTCAGTGCAGGAGACTCTCTCAGCCGTGACCACTATCCTGGCAGGTTTCGGAATTGTGTTCCAGCTTCCCCTGCTTGTTGTCTTTGCCGTGAAGATGGGGCTTGTAGAGTACCATACCCTCAAAAAGCAGAGAGTACTGGTCTACAGTGTGATTATGGCAGTTTCGCTATTTCTTTCCCCTGACCCGACTTTCATTGCACAGATTGTTGTAGCATTTTTACTGGGAGTCCTGTTTGAATTCAGTCTACTAGTGGTTAGGCTATTTTGAGGGTGACTCTGCCGATTTAATTACATGATTTTTTTTTTAAAGGCTGGCCATTCGAAAGAATTTCAAAATTGAGCCAGTTCACCGATCTTTTTACAAGAACTTTTATATTTGATTGTTGATAATAACCAGCAATGATAGGTACTGCGGAATTGATAGCAATCATCGTTGCTGCTCTCTTCCTCTTTGGGCCCCAGAAGCTTCCTGAGCTTGCACGGTCTTTAGGAGGTGCAATGGGGGAATTTAAAAAAGCACAGCGCGCTGCTGAGCTTGAGCTCACCCAATTCGATGCCTACACCCGAAAGGCCGGGAATACAGTCACTCCCGGGGAAAAAGAGAAAGAGAAGGAACAAAAGGACACTCCAGGCAACAGCAAAGAAATAAAAACCGGTATAGATTTAAAAACCGGTACGGATTTAAAAACCGATACAGACCGGGAAAATTCGCCGGAAGCCGGAAAATTTATCCCTGGACAGGAAGAACCCCGGAAAAGCTGAAATACCGGGATCAGGCTAAGATAAAAGGAGATAGATCTAGGGAGATAGACTGAAAAGAAAGAAACGAAATGAAAAGAATTAAATATATAAAATGTATAAAATAATAAATAAAAATAGAAACTTTATATAACATAAAAAATCTTAGCTTAACTTAGAGATATTTACAATTTTCAAATCATTATTACCTGCTGAATTATATTTATTTAAGAAAACGAAAAGCTTGAGGTCAAGCGATGATAGGCACAAATGAACTCTTAATGATTTTTGGAGTAGTTGTACTCCTTTTTGGGGCAGCCAAACTTCCAGAACTGGCCCGGTCCATGGGAAGTTCCATGGGAGAATTCAAAAAAGCTCAGAAGGAGTCCGAACTAAACCTGAAGGAATTTGAGAAATCTTTAAAGGAACCCACAGTTGCAAAGAGCAAGGTACAGGAAACCGCCCAGAAACTCGGGATTGACATAAGAGGCAAGACCGACGACCAGCTTCTGGATGAGATCCAGAAATCCACAGAAAGACCAAAAGAAGTTTCCGAACCCTGAGAAATACCTGAAAAGTGAGTTTCTTTTTTCTTTTCACGGTATTTTATTCAGGTTTAACCTTTTATTGAAGCCTGTCATTTTATATTTTAACCGAAATTCTTACTTTTTATCCTCAACCGAATCCGGATAGTGAAACAATCTAACAGGGAGTGCTTTTGTGGTAGAGCTGATCAGCGAAGTCGACAAAAACGATAATTTTCTTGGGCTGCGCGAGCGAGAGGAGTTTTATTCGGGAAAGCATATTCACAGGGCTGCTCAACTTATCCTTCTCAACCCTGAAAATAAAATGCTTATCCAGAAAAGGTCACCTCAAAAGCGGTGGTATCCGGACCGTTATACATATTCGGTAAGCGGTACTGTAGCGGATGAATCTTATGAAGCCTGCATGAAGAGAGAAATGCTTGAAGAAATAGGAATATCGGTTCCATACAGGAAACTGTTTAAAATTCCCTGCATCCTTGAAAACAAAGGAGCCTTTCACACGGTATTTTCAGGCCGATGTTCGGAAAAAACTGCAAGCTTAATCCGGCCTGACCCGGAAGAAGCCGTCTATGTAGAATGGGTAGAGCTGGAAGAACTGCACAGGGCCGTTAAAACCGAACCTGAAAAATATACGCCATCCCTGCGAGCAGGAATTATAAAAATCTTTCAGGAAGGTTACGGGAAATATATATTCTGAGAAAAAATAAAAGCTTTCTCAGTAGAAGTAGAGAAAAACGATTCAGTATTTTCTGGGTTCTGCCCTATGGTTTCTGTCCTGCTCTGGTTCTTTAATATTCCAGGTTTAATATTTCTATTCATCCGGTACCTGTTTTGAGCCGGCGTATTCTCCTACGATAGGGATATGTTCCCCGCATATGGGACAGGTCTTCTCAGGTGTTATATCGTACTTTTCTATTTCGAAAAAGCCGCGGGCAATCAGCATTTTTCCGCAGTTCGGGCAAAAAGTGTTGTTGCGCTCACTGCCAGGGACATTGCCCATGTAGACATACTTCATTCCTTCCTCGGTTGCAATTTTACAGGCTTCCTGCATAGTTTCCACAGGCGTTGGGGAGAGATCCTGCATCTTGTACTGGGGATGGAAGCGTGTAAAATGCAGGGGGGTTTCAGGCCCCATGTTTTTATACATCCATTTTGAGAGTTCCCTGAGCTCTTCAAAAGAATCGTTAACACCGGGAATGATCAGGGTTGTAATTTCCACATGGATTCCGAGTTCTTTTGCAAGGGCAGAAGCCTCGAGCACAGGAGCCAGCTTTGCGCTGGCAATATCATGATAGAACTTTTCATTGAAAGCCTTGATATCGATATTTGCGGCATCGAGATATGGTGCTATATGCCTGAGGGCATCAGGAGTCATATACCCGTTTGTCACATAAATTGTGGCAAGCCCTGCATTTTTTGCCAGCTTTGCACATTCGTAAGTGTATTCGTGCCAGATTGTGGGCTCGTTATATGTCCAGGCAATTGACCTTGAGCGTGATAGGAGCGCCCTTTCAACCAGTTCTTGAGGAGGAATATCCATTGTGTAAGATTCCTCCAGGCAGGCCTGGGAAATCGACCAGTTCTGGCAGTGTTTGCAGCGGAAGTTGCACCCTATTGACCCGACTGAATAAGCATAAGACCCCGGATAGAAGTGATAAAGCGGTTTCTTTTCTATAGGGTCAACTGCCTCGCTTGAAACAGTCCCATAAATAAGAGTATACAGTTCCCCTTCCCTGTTTTCCCTTACTCCGCAAAAACCTCTTTTCCCGGGAGAAATTCTGCAACTCTGGGCGCAGAGCGTGCAGTGTACTTTATTGTCTCCGATTTTCTCATAGAACATCGCTTCTTTTATCACAGCAATCCCCATTTAGAGATTGTTTTTTTGGGTAATAACGTTGCCGTTAGAGATTTTTCAGTTCTGTAAAAAGAAAAAAATTATCAATTTATTACTGGATTTTCTGCACTTGGCAACACAATTGAGAATAATATCATGCATGTCCGGAAAAGAATATTCAAAAGGAGAAAGCAAGCCTTTTCCTGACATGATTGATTCAGACAATTCGGCATTTTCCAGACGAGTAAACCTTTCAGAAGGGTCAATCTTCAGTATGTAAAAGAATAAAAGAATTCGTTTTCAGGACATACATCCGATATATGTGCCCGGTTTGGCTTTCCTGTGACCCGGGACAGCAATCAGGACTTATTTTCTACGTCGAACCTTATAATGAATTCTGTTCCGTTTTCTCTTTTTAATTCAATTGCGCCCTCTAACTGCTTCACCAGAATGCTTACCAGTTGCAGGCCCAGTGTTTCGGAATTTTCGAAATCCACAGTTTCAGGAATGCCTGCCCCGTTGTCAGAAACTATCAGAGTAAAACCTGTACTTTCGCCCTCGGAACCTTCCTCATCTCTAGAGGTACCGTACTCGCCAGAATCATTTTTATAAAGCTTTATTCGGATTTCCCCGTTTTTCCTTTCCGGAAACGCATGTTTCAGGGAATTGGAAACAAGTTCATTCACAAGTAGCCCTAAAGGTACCGCGGTATCCATGTCAAAGAAAATGTTCTCCTCAAGGTTCATCTTTAAACTGATATCGGCATTTCCAAGCCTGTATGTCTGAAAAAGGTTCTCAACGAGTTTCTGAAGGTATGGCGAAGAGTTCAGACAATCAGCTCCTCCGCCCGCGTGAAGTTCTTCATGGATAAAAGCAATGGATATTACTCTGTCCTGGCTTTCCCTGAAGGCTTCAAAGACTTTCGAATTCTTGACGCACTCCTTATTGTTGAATTTTTCAGCCTGAAGGCTGAGAAGGGAGGAAATTACCTGCAGGTTATTTTTAATGCGGTGATGAATCTCTTTCTGGCGGGCAATTTCGATATTCGCAAGGAACTCCTCTGTTTCTTTCCTTTCGGTTATATCATAAATCGTACCCTGATAGAATTTCGGCTTTCCATCCTTCCCCAGGACTTTCTGGTAAACTTCGTTTACCCATCTGGTTTTTCCGTCCCTGTGTATTATACGGTAATCAACTTTTCCGTAACTGTTGTATGGAGAATCCCGAACGCTTTTCTCTTCTTTTAAGATCAGACTCAGGTCATCGGGATGGATTATATCTTTCCACTTAACCCTGGACATAAGCTCTTCTTCGGTATATCCTGTGATCTCTTCAACAGCTCCGTGCAGGAATACGGGAATAAAGTTTTTATCCGCCTGAAAAGCAATCCCATGGAAATTCTGTATGAAAGAGCGGTATTTTCTCTCACTCGCCTCAATCTTTTCCAGTGTACATTTCCATTCTGTGATGTCTTTCATCACGCCAATGGCTCTGTGCACCTTCCCTTCATCATTTCTCAGCCAGACCCCACAATCCTCGATATATGCGTAGTTTCCATCCTTTTTTCTGAACCTGAACTCTGCCTTGAATTTTGTTCCTTCCTTAAAGGATTTTGTCAGGTATGAAAGCAGTTCGGTCCTGTCTTCGGGGTGTATACTTTCCAGCCATAGTGACTCATTAATATCCTTAAACTCTTCAGGATCGTATCCGGTTACCTCCCGGATGGCTCCTGCCCACTCGATTTTACCTTCTTCGCGTTTTAAATCAAATATAATCTGTCCGGTCTGTTCGGCTGCTGTGCGATACCTTTCTTCGCTTCTTTCAAGCCGCTGGCGGGTAAGTTTCTCTTGTGTAATATCTTTTACCACTCCAATAACCCTGCTTCTACCTCCACTTGAATCCGGTATATCGGTTCTTTCTTCTTCAACGTAAATGTAGTTGCCTTTCTTTTTTCGGAAACGGTATTCCAGGAGGAGGTTTTCTCCGTCTTTCATGTGTGTTTCATAGGTCTTCCAGACCTTATCCCTGTCCTCAGGGTGAACATGCTCCATCCAGAAGTCCAGATCTGCATCTTTTAATTCTTCAGGTGTGTATCCCGTAACCTCTGCACCCGAGCCGAGCCATTCAATTTTATCCGCCGCGAGATCGTAATCGTATACCATTTGCCCTGTTTTTTCCAGAATAAGATTATGTCTTTTTTCGCTTCTCCGCATCTGTTCGTGTAGTTTATCCTTTAATTCAAGGCTTTCTTTCAGGGCCTTTTTCGTCTGCCCGAGTTCGGCAGTGTCCTGCATTACGGTAACGATTCCGATAATCTCTCCTTTCTCATCGAACAGGGCTGATTTATTTAAAACGAAAGTTTTTGATGTGCCGTCTGCAACTATAACTTCCTGTTCCTCGGTTTTCGTCCCACCGTGATTCAGGATTTCCATGTCGGTTCTGGTCAATTCGTTACAGCTTTCCGGAAGGTGCTTTTCTCCTGCGGCATAAATTCCGGAACCTTTCTCCGAGAACGTTCTGGCCAGTTCGGGGAATGTACTCCCTATTATCTCTTCTTTCGGAAGGCCAATTATTTCCCTTGCGTAAACCTCGTTTACGGCACGGAAAATCCCATTCCTGTCTTTATATGACACCGGATTGGCTATAGTATCAAGTAAACACTTAATAAAACCGGAACTATCCTGCAAAAGATTATTTTCTTTATCAGGTATCGAACAATTGCTGCAGAATACTTTATTTGAGGCTACTGGCTTTTTTACCTCTTCGTCTACCTGTGCTGCTGGCTTTTCCTGACAGTCTGGTTCTTCCTGACAGTCTTTCATTTTCCCTTCCCCAGAGATTTTTTAAAATCAAGTTTTTTGGCGCTGAAATTAACAGATAGGCTCCGTATTTTTCATGGACAGGATACAAGGTTAAATAAGGACTTTTAATATTAAAACAGGTTTTCGGGTGCCTTCTCAACCAGTTTTATTGTAAACCAATCAGCTAGATTATATTTCATAATAATTAATAGTTATCTATTTCAAGCCCCGACGGAAAAAATAATTTATGAAGTACGCAATTAATAAAAAGTAAATAAGAAAAAAGTAATTGGAAAAAGAGTAATCCTCCCTGCAAAGTTCAGGCTGCTTTCCGCGCAAACACAATTCTTGATCCGTCCTTCATATCAAGTGCACGAAAGACTTCAAGCTCGTAATTGCCAAGCATCTCTATATACTCGGTAAAAGGTACGCTGTTTTCGAAACTGTACCCTGATCCTCCTTTTTTCGTACCTTCAAAAGTCCAGAGATTCCAGTCAAGGCTGAGAAGGGAATTTGAATTCATTTTCTCGTCAGGCATCTGCCTGGTTACGAAAATGCCTTCGGGATTTAAGGCTTCGGAAATCTTCGGGATAAGGGAAGGCACTTTTCCTCCAGGATTAAAGGAAGAAAAGATAAGATCATATTCATCCCCGATTTCGTCCTTAAAAAAGTCTCCTGGAATTACGCTCACATTTGATGCTCCGTATTTCTCGATAAACTCCTTTGTTTTTTCCGTAACAGGAGGCAGGTCAAACACAAAAGCCCGAAGGTTTTCGTTCAGTTTTGCAAAAGCAATGGCATAGAGCCCATGCCCTCCCCCGAGGTCAAGCAGCTTTTTGACATTCCCAAAATCAACGTACTCCGTAACGATTTTGACAGTCTCCTGAAGAATTCCACAGCGTGCGTTTTCAGCCATAGAGTGGACAACCTCCCTGAAAAAAGTTCCTTTCTCGAAGACCTCAGGTCCGCTCTTCATTATTTCAGGGAGACGATTCCAGAGCTCAACATTCCTTAACCTTCCGGCAAGGTAGTGCTGCTGCGAAAACGGGGAGCTTTCCAGAAGATAGGTAGCACTAAGTTCTGAGATAAGGTATACGGCACCTGGAGCTTTTTCTTCAAACCTGTCGAGCAGGCCAAGGCTATAGAGAGCTTCACAGAAATGAGGCATGAGCACAGGATCGCAGCCAAGCTTTTCAGCCAGATTCGTTGCTGATAACGGAGTTTTAAGCGATTCAAACACTCCGAGCTCAAGAGCTGAAACAATCATCCTGTATTCTCTTAAACCTTGAATAGAAGAATCAATAAGCTTGAAAAAGCGGTCGGAATCGATCTCAGGTTTTTGCAGCAACTCAGTCACTTTTTCAGGCTCATTTTCATTTTTAAGTTTTATCCTGGCGTTTAATTCATTTTTTACTCTATTTTTCTCTGTATTTTGTGTGCTAACTTCGATATTATGTCCTATTTTATCTTCAACTTCGTATTCCATGCCCTATCTCCTTTTATCAGTTTTTCCACATATTCCACATATTAATTTTTAAAAATTTAATTTTCTCAGACACTTATCCACTATAAATATTAATTTGATGAAATATCGTAACACTTAATAAGATAAAAAGTTTGTTTTATATCTATACAAGTAAACATTGTTAACTAAAGGTAATACTCTAAGAAAATAAAGCTTCAGGAAAAGGTTGAAACAATAAAAAAGTTGTTATAATGAAGCTTGTACATAAGGTAACCTGCATAGAAATCTGACTTTCCCGGCTAGTTTTATTAAAATTATCTGGTTGACCAGTTAGGACTAAAATGAGAATTAATGAGAATTAGAATTTTGGGAACATGGTTTGAAATTCAGTTCGGGTTTTCTACAGGCATATATATAAAATTCGAAACTATTTTATATTATAGTTAATAGATAAGCCCGAGTGCAATATGGGGACATAAAATCTTTCATAACTGTTAATATTTTCACTATTAAGATGGGATTTTTCCTGTTAATAGCAGGCATACTCTATGCGGTAAGTCTTGAGAACTATCTGCTCTTTCGTATTATCGTAAATTTGTTTAATGTCATAATAGCGTATATGGTTTTCATAATTGTATGGAAATCAAAAGTCATTTCTGAAAACCGATACCTTACCTTTATCGGGACGGTACTTTTTTTCATAGCAGGTCTAGGTTTTCTGCGTGCATTTTCATATAGAGAAATGGGTGTGTTCCCCGAATATGGGACAAATCTTCCGGTGCAGCTCTGGATAGTTATGAGATACCTTGGAAGCATCTCCTTTTTTGTGGCTCCGCTACTTTTGACGCAGGTTTCAGTGAATGAAAAAAGGGATGAGAAAGACCAGTGAAAATGATCAGTTTGCCCAGAAAGTATTCTTCATATATGCTGTAATTACGACAATCTTTCTGCTCTCAATCTTCAAATATAGAAACTTTCCGGCCTGTTATATTGAAGGTTATGGATTAACTGATTTTAAGATATTCAGCGAATATATTATCTCTTTCTTATTTATTGGCTCACTGGTTCTTCTGTATCGAAAGAAAGACAGGTTCGAAGGTTACGTATATAGAATACTTATAGCAGCTATAATAGTATCCATATTTGCAGAATTTGCCCTTATATACTATACAAATACACAGGAAACTTTGAACTTTATTGGGCAGATTCTCAATGCCCTGTCTTTTTACCTTATTTATATAGCAATAGTGGAAACAGGCTTTGAGAAGCCCTGCAGCATTTTTTTCAGAGAACTTAAGTTCAGGGAAGAAGCCCTGAGAAAAGAAACTACTTTTCTGAAGGATGACCAGGGGCGAATTTACAGAATGCTCGGAGTTGAGAAATGTATACCTGAGCCTGCAATTGAGCAACTGCAAGATCAAAGCCTGCAGGATAAAACGAAACGTTATAAGTCATTCGTGCAGGATATTCACGGGCTTATATATTTCCGGCTTAACGAGAAAACGTGTTCCTGTGTTTATGGACGGGGCTGTGGAAGAAATTACTGCTTATAATAGGGAGGATTTTATCTCCGGGAAAATGAAATGGACTGAAATAGTCGTACCTGAAGACCGCCCATTATTTATTGAAGCTATAAATACGGTAGAGTCAAATCCAAATTCCTCTCTGGAACTGGAATACAGGATAAAAAGAAAAGACGGGGAGATAAGATGGGTCCGGGAAATTATGCAACTTATTCCCAGAAAGTCCGGCATCTCGGAGAAATTCCAGGGCTTTATTCACGATATTACTCAGCGTAAAATGGCGGAAGAAACTCTTGCTAGAAATGAAGAGGCCCGTATAAAAGAGATTCACCACAGAATTAAAAATAACCTGCAGGTTATTTCCTCATTACTCAGCCTCCAGGCGGAAAAGCTCAATGATAGGAAAACTTTCCAATCATCAGAAGTCCTTGAAGCTTTCAGGGAAAGCCAGAACCGTGTAGTTTCCATGGCTCTGATTCATGAAGAGCTGTATCAGGGTAAGGACATGGAAACCCTTGAATTTTCGGCTTACCTGCGCAGGCTGACTGGAGATCTTGTTAAATCCTATAATTTAGGGAATAAGGACATCAGTTTAAAATTGGAACTTGAGCAGGTCTACTTCGGAATGGACACGGCTGTCCCCCTGGGAATTATAGTAAACGAACTTGTTTCAAATGCCCTGAAGCACGCTTTTCCTGCAGGCAAAGGTGGAGAAATTCGGATAAGTCTCTTTGAATTAAAGGATAGCAATGGAGAATTTGAAAGCGGGTCTGGCTGCAAAAACGAAGGAGACTTCCAGTTTATTCTTATAGTGGCCGATAACGGAACAGGTATTCCCGAAAATATCGACTTCAGGGATACCGATTCCCTTGGGCTTCAGCTTGTAAACATTCTCGTAGAACAGATCGACGGCTGTATCAAACTTAAAAGAGACTCTGGAACGGAGTTCCGGATCATGTTCAGAAAGGCAGAAAAATAAAAAAGAGACTTAAACTTTAAGTTAGCTTTTAAACCTAACTTTCGATAAAAGGGAAAACAAGCAATAAATAATAAATTAGAAAAATAATTTTAGAAGGATGCGTCAACGTAATCTACCGGCCTTTTAAAAACAGCTGTTATCATACCATCTTCGTCGATCTCGTCCGCAAACTTGATGAGTTCCCAGCCTTCAACTCCAAGGTTATTAAGATCTTCTTTTGTCTTTGACCACTCACTGAACCTTATCTCTTTAACATCATATTCCCAGATGGTCACTTGCATTCATCTCCAGTAAAATTGGGTAAGATTAACTCATATATTAAGTGGTGGCATCTGCTATATTTATCTTTTTAAAAAATAGATTTGCGATCAAATCAACTAAAATTGATTTAAGAATTGATCTGAAAATTGACCTTAGAATTGAGCCAATGATCCGGGGCTTTATATTAAAGGAATAAATAAAAAGGAAAAGTTGTTAAGAGTTAATTTCTTCAAATTAACTCAAATCTCAACCTGTTTTTAAATTAGCTTAAATTTCAACCTGTTTTTAAATTAGCTTAAATCTCAGCCTATTATTAAAATTAACTCAAATCTCAACCAGTTTATACTCCCGGCTTCCAAACCCTATTTTCTCCCCGTACTCAAGCTGGTAGGTTCCGTCGACCATGGGCCATGCGCCCCTGAACTTATCGGCACCTGCTTCGTGGTTGAAGTGCAGGGAGGAACTTACAAGCCCTTTCTGCCTGTTCACAAGGTCATAGCTTGCCTGGTCAAGGGCAACAGGATCTTTTGAGGCGAGAATTCCTATATCAGGAACAATAGGAGCGTCACTCCAGGGCACGCAGTCACAGTCAGGGGTAACTTTAAGCAGGAAGTTGATATAACCAACCCTGTCCTCTTTTCCCTTTACCGCGCCGTATGCATACTCTGTGAGGCATTCCAGAAACTCAGGGATATCGTGTTCCCAATCTATATCGATAGCATTTGAAGGGCACGCTTCCATGCACTGCCCGCAGCTTATGCATATATCAGGCTCGATCATTGCGGCTTCCCCTACAAGGGAAGAGGCTCCCACAGGGCAGACCTCAACGCATTTCCCGCAAGCTACGCATTTTTCTTCTATCACATGCGGGCTTGTCCTGAAATGCTGTTCCTTTTTGCCGGCTGCAGGAGCACAGCCCATGGCAAGATTCTTGATAGCTCCTCCGAAGCCCGCCATAATGTGCCCTTTAAAATGGGACATCACGATCATGGAATCTGCGGCAGCAATATCTGACCCTATTTTTACGGACTTGAAATGCTTCTGCCCTATCTCAACTTCTTCAATGTTCTGGCTCTTCAATCCATCCGATATTATAAGCGGAGCCCTGACAACGGAATAATCGAAACCATGTTCTATCGCTGTAGTGAGGTGGTCAACTGCATTATGCCTGCTGCCTGAGTAAAGAGTATTCGTGTCCGTAATAAACGGTTTTGCTCCGGCTGCCAGGATCTTTTCTACAACCTGCCTCACAAAAACAGGGTTAATGTATCCGTCGTTTCCATACTCTCCAAAATGAATCTTAATTGCAGTGAGGTCGTCTGATCCCAGGAGCTCAACAAAACCTGCTTCGTCAAAGAGCTTCTGAATCTTGCTGATCGTACTCTCCTGCGGGTTTCTCGCCCTCAAGTCTGCAAAATAAACTTTACTTGCCGTTTAAGTCCCTCCAAAAATCTTGGTTAATGCTTTTATCCGTGAAAACTATGAAGTTAAAAAAGTGTTATTTATTTTTAGATATTGCGCTGTCAGGCGGGAAAAAATGCTGCATAAGACTCTGCCAGCTTGAAGAAACTATCTGAATGTCTTTATACATTAATTAATACAGATAATTTTTGTATTTAAAAAGTTGAAAAAGCATTAATTTACTGCTTCCCCGTAAATTTCTTATACTTTTTTATATCCACTGCCAATTTCCTGTATTTTTCTTTTTCAAGCCGTTTAAGCCCGATTTCGGATTTTTTGGACTGGAATATGAGTTCTTCGGTTAGCCTGTGATAGCTTGCAAGCCGTTCTTCCGGAATAAGCCCGTCCTTTACTGCATGCAGGACAGCGCAGCCCGGCTCGTCGTGATGTGTGCAGTCTTTAAACCTGCAGTTATGGGCTGCATCAACGATCTCGGAAAAGGCTTTTTCAAGGCCGTCTGAAGAGTCTCCGAGCTGAATTTCCCTGATTCCGGGGTTGTCTATAAGGACTGCTCCGTTTGGAAGCAGGAACATCTGGCGAACTGTGGTTGTGTGTCTGCCTTTCTCATCATCTTTTCGGACATCTGCAGTTTTCTGGACGGCTTCGCCAAAAAAAGCGTTAATCAGCGTGGATTTCCCGACGCCCGAGGAACCTACGAGTGCAACCGTTTCCCCCGGATTGAGATAAGGGCTGAGCGCATCAAGCCCTGTTTTTGAAAGGGCGCTTAATGGAATAACCGGCACATCCCCTGCAATGGACTGGATTTTTTCTACCAGCCGGATCGGGTTATCCGCAAGGTCGATCTTGTTCAGTAAAATCACAGGGTTTGCCCCGGAAGAATACACAATGGCAAGATATCTTTCGAGCCTTCGAAGGTTGAGATCCTTACCAACGGAAGTCACGATAAAAATAGTATCAAGATTTGCAGCAATTACCTGCTCCCCGCCCCCGTCTCCTGCTGCCCCTCTTGAAAGGCAGGTTCTTCGGGGCAGGATATTTACAACCATGCGTGAGCCCAGTTCAGGCTGGTCAAGCACAACTACAAAATCCCCTACGACAGGCTGCTTTCCGATTCGCTGGAGTGCGCCAGAAATTCCTGCCTGTACGACAGCCCCAGAGACAAGGACCTCGCAGACCGTTTTATGCCTTGATGCAACTCTTCCGGCAATGTATGGACCTTTGTAGGCAGAAAATGCCAGCTCAAGATCTTCATTCCACCCTGGAATATTATCGGCGTCACAGTGAACTGAATTATGACCTGAACTTTCCGTTTCGCTATGATTGTTCATAAATGGAAGTATCCGATTAAATGGATAAATCTTTTGATATTTTGTCCTGTAAAAGTTCAATTGTGCCTGAAAATTCCTTCTTATTCCGGCTGAAGAAGTTCCTTCTAGAGAATTGATTTCATTTAAAATTTTCTTTCTCGATTTCAAATTATTTTTATAGTAAAGTAGCAAATTCAAAATAATGATCGATTCTGCATCTTTACAAATAATTGCAATTTTTATTGTCATTGTTGTAGCCGTTTTACTTATATTCTCACGTTTAGGGAAAAGGCTCGATAAGGCTGACAAATACATTAAAAGCTATGCTAAAGAGGAAGAAAACGAGAACGAGAATGAAAAAGAGAATGCAATGGCGATTGGACTTTCCCTTGGCATGTCGTTCGGTTTGATGTTTGGAATTATGATACACAATATAGCTCTGGGAGTTGCTCTTGGACTCGCTTTTGGAATGGCTTTGGGAGCAGCTTTTGGGGAAAGAGAGGAAATAGTACGTGAAAAATAAATAATAACGTACTTTCATGCCAAGTAAATAAGATAAATATTGGAAACTTTTTAAGAAGATCTCTTGCTTATTCTAATTTATCCTGAGGGTTTCAGCAGAACAGCCGGTTTTACTTTCATGTAATATATTGGAAGAGCTGATCCCAAAACTCAAAAACTACTTCTTTGAATCTTGTTTTGAAAGGAACAATCGAGCTACTGATTAGGAAAATAGTTATGGGCACCTCCCAATATGGGAGAAAAAATGACTTTTGGGATAGTCTCGTTGGTAAAAAATTACCAAATTCAACATTAATAAATAATGATAAACAGTATTTATATGGTGATAATATGAAAGTTAAATACGCTACCATCATAGTTGAGGACATGGATGAGTCAATTAAATTTTACACAGAAGTTATGGGACTTGAAATAGATAGCCAACACAAACCCCAACCTGGAGTAACAATCACGTTATTGAAAGGGGAAGGGGATGCTATGATAGAGCTCATAAAAAATACAGAAAATGAAACTGGCCTGTTTTCGGTGGGAATGGATGTTGAAGACATAAACACTACAGTGAAAGAACTCAAATCTAAAGGTGCCAAAATCACCATGGAACCCATACCAATAACAGTTGGGACCCTTGCTTTCTTAGAAGACCCAAATGGAGTCAAAATAGCGCTAATTCAACACCACTAATTTTTTTCAATTCATTGCGGTTCTTATTTGCTTCCGTGATTTATAATCATCTAAAAAAATTTGAGAATAAAATTGGTTTTAGGACAAGCTCATTAAGTGAATTGAAAATGATATCCTCTATTTCATTTGCACATTTCGTAACAGCAAATATAAAAGCCATCGTAAACGGCCAATTGTTTTCTTTAACTGCTTTTTAAAATTCGTCACATCAAGTTCAAAACTCACACAATATTGAGGCTGCACCGCACTCCTGTATATTTGGCAATAATTTTTTCTTTTCCATATTTCGGGATTTATTATCTGGTACCTATTTCCCATGTTTACGCCTTCATTCAATACAATCTCCTATCTTCAGGTTTCTTTAATCCTGTATTATCTGACAGTCTCTATATAAATCTTAGAAGAAAATGGCTCCCTCAAGCCAGGTTGACACTATTTGATAAGAATCAATGAAATCAAATGCTTTTGACATGACCAGATTTGGCTTTTGGGATCTATCATAATTGCCATAAATTTCTCAAAAAACGAACATGGAACTCTTCGAATTACAGGCACAAAAATATGAAAGTTCTTTCAAGTACTTTCATGCCAAATTAATTCAGGGTATTCCTTCTTAATTCATAGTTTTAATTGAGTGTCCGTAACATGCTTCTCTTTGTAGGGAAATTGCTTTTCAAAATCCTCCAGCTCCTCATTTTCTATTTTAAAAACCTCGTCCTCATAAAATTTTCCTGAAATGCCCCTCAAGCTACCATCATAGAGTTCTAATGCCATAAATGCATCAAAATTATCGCCCCAGGATGTCTGGATATCATATTCTTTAGCATTGACAAAACCAACAATGATAGTCAAGAGTCAAATAATATCTATATCCCAGAACTTTGCCTATAGAATGTTTAATGAACAGACGGCTTTTGATATGAGGTCTTCCTACGTTTGAATGATTCTGAAATCAAACTATTTAAAACGGCAACTTCTGCCTAAGGAAATTTAGAAAAAAGAAAATAGTTTCTGTATATAATCTCTTTGTTAATGTATCATTCCTCTAAACGCTTTTTTTTGCACAATTACACGTACATGTAAATATAAATTTGTAAATAGTTGAGTTTATTTAGATCAATCATTTAGATAAATTTTTCAAACAACTTTATAAGAAAGTATTAATCAATCATTTTTTCAATTCCTTCCTGAGAGGACGAAACGCCCTGTAATGAATTAATCGATTTTTTTTATTACTACGGGAGTGCGGAAGGTCACGAATATCCTGTCCTTTACAGGCTGTCCGACAATTCTATTTCAGGATAAAAAGATGGTAAAAAAGGCATTTAAGGCTTTTAAATTGGAGAAGAAGGAATTCAGTTATTACTGGAAGTAATTATCGGGCAGCCTGTTCAGGTTGGGGTGGCCGCACGCAATTTGATTTTAGCATAAATCTCCCACCCCGCAGTCAACGACCTCTGCCCATTGGTCCGAAGGCATCGGAAGGGTGCATTTTGACATCGTAGTGGCACGAACTGGCCGTCGTTCTTATTCTCGTGCCTGGGTTTTACAGGAGCAGTCCATTGCTCCTGCCGATGCCAATCGATCAATGGTTAGTTATAATGCAATGCACAGACGAACGGTGTCTAATAGTTTTTGTGCCTCGGTTTATGACCTTTTCTGGAGGGGTTGTTCATCCTATTTACCGGCTTTGGCAATCTTATTTCCGGTCTTTCAATTACAATCTTCTTCAGAGCAGGTAGTGCCTGTTCCTTAATATCTACATCATTGTCTTTCAGCACACTCATGAAATTAGCATGGTCATTTTTGGAAAGGATATTTATCGCTTTTCCTTCTGCTCCTGCTCGTGCAGTTCTTCCAATCCTGTGAATATACTGTTTACTCTCCCTGGGAATATCATAATTGTAAACATGGGAAACACCCTGTATATCAAGCCCTCTTCCGGCTACATCTGTGCATACAAGGACACATATGTTCCCGGAATGGAATTTTTCCATTATGCGAGTTCGTTCGTTCTGTGTCAATCCACCATGAATTGCCACGGCATTGATACTTGATTTTCTCAGGTTTTTTGCGACTTTGTCAGTGTTTCTTTTTGTGTTGCAGAAAACCATCCCGAGGTTTGACTTCTCATTTTGCAGAAGGTACACGAGCAGAGATAATTTCATGTCATCTTGTACTTTATAAACGACCTGATTCAATTTTTGCGGGTCGATATAAGACTCTGCTGATACTCGAACCGGGTTTTCCATGTACTTGCGGGAAAGCTGGACAATATCTTTTGTAATGGTCGCAGAGAACAAAAGGGTCTGCCTGTTTTGAGGACATTCCTTGATAATTTTTTCTACATCCACTTTGAATCCCAGATCAAACATATGGTCTGCCTCATCAATGACAAGGGTTTTCACATTATTGAGTTTGATGGTATTTCTGCTGATATGATCGAGTAGCCTACCGGGTGTTCCCACAACAACCTCGGCATTCTTTAATTCTTTAATTTGTGGATTGATCCCTACACCGCCATAGATAGATGCGATATTTAACGGGTCGTATTTTGAGAATTTCCTGAAAGAATTTGCCACCTGCTCCGCCAGTTCTCTTGTAGGGGTCAGGATCAAAGCCTGAATTCCTTTTCCTTTTTCGGAATTTTGTAATATGCCGGAAGCAAATGCGAGTGTTTTTCCGGAACCTGTTGCGGCTCCGGCTATAACATCTTCCCCAGCAAGTATTAGGGGAATTGATTTTTCCTGTACTGCTGTAGGGCTTTCAAAGCCATGTTCATCTATTGATTTCAAAACAGCATTACTGAGACCTAGTTTTTTAAAATTATTCATAGTTAGACTTTCCGTGATTTTTCTGAAAAAGCTACTTAATTGCTTTTTCATATTCATATATTTAATACATATTAAAAACAATTAAGAGCTATAAGCACAACTTCAGAAAAGTTAAGATTAATTTACTGCTTAAAAGTTAGTAATCGCTTATAACGGTGAACTCTCCCTTTATACTTTTGCCTATTTTGATGATGTGATTACCCAGCATTCATTGTTCTTCCAAAGGTTCCGTTTGTAATAGTGTGCCGCTTCATGCAAGAGCCGTTTCCGGTTTGTTTGCGCGCCACCACGTCCAATATACCGCATAACACTGCAAGGCTCACTCATCTATCATTAGATAATATCTATATCCTGTATCGCTTCTGGCTTATATGGAAGATTCTCATAATGCCAATGGACAAATATGAGATGGCACTCACAAAAAACAAATAAATAATTCTGTCAATACAGAAACAATAGCTGCAATATTGATGGGAACTCTCACCATGGTATACATGCCTATCATCACAATTTCTTTAAACCCAAATCCTCCCGGAGTAGGGACCACAGAGATAATCCAGAGTATAAGGGACAGGGAACACCAGCTGGAGGATGGAAATATCATATCCAATACTGGGAAAGAGGACGTATGATTTGGAATAAATGAATGAGTACATGAGCACTGCGAGGCACACATTCTTTGTAAGGGACTTTTTATCCTTCAGAATTGAGGTGTAGGTTTTTTTGAATTCCGTAAGGTTGGGTAGTCCACAAGTAGTCGATTGATAATTATTCCAAATTAATCGAAATCCAGTTTCTGCTCTTTCTGTTCCCGCATTTTTGGCGCTACTGTGTTCATCCTGCTGTACGAGCAAATAAACGCACGCAGAAGCCATGCTGAAGAGAACGTTATGAAAACATCAATCACGTATTAGTGAACGACCAAAATTTTCAAAAGGGTGTAAATTTGGGTGGAAATAGGTTGCGATACCTGCAAAAATGAGTTAATTTGACAATGTCAAGTTAAAAGGTAGAAGGCTTCGAATTAGCCTTCTTTATATTATTCTCTCTCACTGGTTAAATAATAAACAACTGGCTGATAATGGGAGGCTGTTAGAGCCTGAGAGCAAGCTCCCCACGGAGAAGGGCATTTGTTATAGTTTTCAGTGAAATTTAATGAAGATTGAATATATATAGACAGGAAGAGTACATAATATAATAGGTTTTAACATATCAAAAATCGTAAAAACCGGCATAAGTGATGACCAGAAAGCCAGGCGGCCCAAATCCGACCCCAAATGGGTAGACCCAGACGGCATGACTTACGAAGAATATCAGGCTGTAATGGATAAGATGTGGCCCAGAATGGCAGAACCGGACGGGGGAGACATAGACCTGCACCCAGACGACCCAAGGCGGCGGTTTATAGCGACCAGCGAGGGTGTAATCTTCAGTCAAGCGCCCCCCTTAACCGAAGAAGACAGGCTCGAATCGGACCGGCTTTGGGACAGCATAGCCCTGCCAGGGACCAGTCCGGGTACCGTGACCCCCAAGAAGAAGACGCACTGAAAAAATTATAAGATAGACGACACAAAATTTAAGTGCGAGGGTGGGATTCTAAACTCCTTATCCTTCAATCAAACTGCGACATGTAAGGCAAAGTCCTCTTTTATTCATAGTTTTAATTGAGTGTCCGTAACATGCTTCTCTTTGTAGGGAAATTGCTTTTCAAAATCCTCCAGCTCCTCATTTTCTATTTTAAAAACCTCGTCCTCATAAAATTTTCCAGAAATGCCCCTCAAGCTACCATCATAGAGTTCTAATGCCATAAATGCATCAAAATTATCGCCCCAGGATGTCTGGATATCATATTCTTTAGCATTGACAAAACCAAAACGATGATAATAGTCAGGGTTTCCAAAAATAATAATACCCTTATATCCCAGCTGCCTTGCCCTTTCGATAGAATGATTCATTAATAAAGAACCGATCCCCTGCTTTTGATATGATGGCGATACTGTTAATGGGCCCATACATAAAACTTCGAATTCTTTATTTTCTTCATTCAGGACCTTAGCTCTTGAATAAATAATATTGCCGACGATTGTATCCTTATCATATGCAACAAAATCCAATTCTTTTACAAATGCAGGTACTTTTCTTATTTTATGCAGTACAAGATGTTCATCACATCCTGGTTTGTATAAATCCCAGAATGCTTCTCTTGTCATGTATTCTACACTTTTGAAGTCCTTTTCTTCTTCTAATCTGATAGAAATGTTCATTGTCGTTTTCTCCTCACTTCTAAAATAAATCCGTCTCTTCAATGACTGAAAATAAAATTACTCCACTTTCACATCAAAATTTAAAATCTTTTGCTGTATTTGTTTGCATTTGGCTTTCTGAGATAATCCCATAGTGCAACTTAAGGAGATCTTCCAGATCTCAGCCTACATTCGTTTCCCTGAAACTAAATTTTTATTTCCATGTTTGTAATTTTTACAACAGAACCGGAAAAACTATAGGTGTGGCCTACTAGTGAGTAAGTCCTATCTAGTATAATCATTTGGAAACATCAGTCTATGGAGATGGAAGCATGCTGGAAAGCCGAATTATAGCTGCACAATCTGATGACAAATATATAGAAAGGATGCGCTTTGAAGGCGAGATGCTTTCGGATGTCGATATCGCAAGGATAGAATTTGAATCGGTACAATTTATAGAATGCCAGTTCAACAAATGTGATTTTTCAAAAGCCAGCTTTTACAATTCGGTGTTTGATAACTGCAATTTTGCAAATTGCATTTTTATGGACAGCTACTGGAAAGACTCCAAAATATTAACGTGCAAGGGCGATGGCAGCAACTTCAGCAAGAGCCACATGAAAGAAACCTCTTTAGCGGATGGTTCCTTTCGATATGCAGATTTTTCAAGTTCTGTATTGGAGAACTGCACCATTCTTGACTGCAATTTCACGGAAGCCTTCTTATCCGAGATTCGGTTAAAGAAGCCCACGCTGAAAGCAGTTAATTTCACTGGAACGGATTTCTTTAAAACCTCACTCAAAGACATCGACTTATCGGATTGTATCATTGACGGGATCACAGTATCCGATACATGCAATGAACTCAGAGGGGCTATAGTCAATGCCGGGCAAGCAATAGAACTTGCTGCGCGGATTCTGGGAATCAAAATTGTGTAAGGCATTGACTCACTCACATATTTCTTACATGCAGATGTTTTTCTGTTAAACCTACGTATTCTGAAAACATAACTTCAAGGAAAGTAAAAATTAGTGAACTACCGGTCCTCCCATTATGCTTATAATCTACACTTCATCCAGGTATCTCTGCAGCTTATCCGCAAGTTTGCCAATATGAATACCATCAACAAATGCATGATGAACCTGGACTGCAAACGGCATCATAAATTTGCCTTCTCTTTCATGATATTTTCCCCAATCAAATATGGGCTGCGCTTTTTCCCTATTTCCAAAATCCGTGTGCGAAATATGCGTAAATGTTATCCACGGCAAGGCAGAGAATTGATATACATCGTTTTCTACAGGTCCTGTAAAATGAAAATAAATAAATATAAAGATGAAAAATCAGACATTATAAACGCGATCAATATTGATTTATCTGGAGAAATAGTGAAAGAGGCGAAGAAGGAGAAAAATGACTTTTGGGATAGGTTCTTTGATAAAAATTTCATGCCTTTACGATTGCCAATTGTATAAACTTCTCAATCGTATCCTTCATGGAAGTTACATTTACTACCTTAATAGTTGAGATTCTGTTTCTTTATCCAGATATGTAAATGAGGTATCAATGGGATTCATATAACACAACTCCACCATGGAGCAAGAACACGATACCGAAACTGACGGGATTTCATTTGCGCATTTCGTAACAGCAAATATAAATGCCATCGTAAACTGGCCAATTATTTTCTTTAACGTGCTTTTTAAAATTCGTCACATCAAGTTCAAAACTTACACAATATTGAGGCTGCACTGCATCTCCTGTATATTTGACCAATACTCTTTTCTTTTCCATGTTTCAGAAGTCTATTGTTTGGTATCCGTTTCAGCCACATTTACACCTTTGTTCAATACCATCTACATTACGATATATTTTCCTTTTTAGTTTCACTGACATATATTTTCGCTATAAATCTCATATATTACGTTTCCTTAAGCGGTTTTTCTTGGGAGCTACTCTGGATGACAATTTCTTATTCATCCCAAACAAAATTTTATCCTTCGTCAGGTATCTGATATTTTTCCTTGGGAAATATTTTAAACTAACTCTCAGTTATTTAGCTAACCGATAGTTATTTAATCACCAATAGTTATATTATAACTTGGAGTTACACAATTGATGGAGTAAATGAAATGAAAATGGAATCTGTGAAATTAGTTTATTTTTCACCTACCGGAACAACAAAAGCGGTTGTTCAGGGCATTGCGCATGGTATTAATCCGGGCACCATGGAATTAATTGATATTACCAGACCAGATGCAAGAAAACAACCATTGCAGACATCGGAAGATGAATTGCTTGTTGTTGGAGTTCCCGTATATATGGGAAGAGTGCCGGCATTATTAAATGAATGGCTGAATGCAATTCAGGCTCATAATACACCGACGGTTTGTGTTGTGGTTTATGGCAATCGGGTATATGACGATGCACTGCTCGAACTAAAAAATATTGTAATGAAATGTGGGTGTATTCCCATTGCCTGTGCAGCATATATCGGGGAACACTCATTCTCAAATTCCGAGACACCAACAGCACAGGGACGTCCCGATGAAGATGATTTACACCATGCAGAAGTATTTGGACGGAAAATACGTGAAAAGCTGCAATCTGTTTCATCAATCTCTCAGGTTTCTGATGTGCATGTGCCTGGCACTTATCCTTATGGAGGAGTTACAAAATTGTGGACTGTTGATTTTATCGCAGTCAGTGATGAGTGTTCACAGTGTGGAATCTGTGCAGAGGTGTGTCCTGTTGGTGCTGTTGATGCAGAAAATTCCCGTTTGATTGATATAGAAAAATGCATTACCTGCTGTGCGTGTATCAAAAACTGCCCGCAAAGTGCCAGATCAATGAAACCCGGGCTGGTTAAAGACGCATCAGTGCGTCTCCATACGCTCTATAGCCAGCGAAAGGAGCCTGAATGTTTTATCTAATGAATATTCCGAATATATCCTAACTGGTAAAAACGGAAAATTGGAATACATTCATTCCTTAAATCATATAACTAACAGTCATAATATAAACATGGATTAGGTGGAGTGGAACTATGGGAATCGCCGATAGAAGACAACGAGAAAAGGAACAGCGAAAGACCGAGATCATCGATGCAGCCGAACGTCTCTTTTTTTCTCGAAGTTATGAAGATGTTTCCATGGAAGACATCGCCCGCGAGGTCGAACTTAATAAGGCTACCATTTATCTGTATTTTAAAAATAAGGAGACACTTTTCGCAACCATTGTACTCCGTGGTATCCAGATCCTTAAAGAAAAATACACGGAATGCATGGAGAAACAGGTGCCGGGTATTGTCAAGGTAGCCCTGATGGGCCAGGCCTATTACCAGTATGCACAGGAATATCCCGATTATCTTCGAATGATCCATTTTTACGGTTCTGAGCGTTTTTCCAAAGAGAACCCGTGTACCGCAGAGATTGGAAAGGGATATGGTACCTGTCGTATGATCCTGCGGGATGCGATCCAGGAGGGTATTGATGACGGTACAATCCGGGCTGATCTCGATCCATTCCTGACCTCGATGTACCTTATGATCTCCTTCATGGGTATCTTGTCAATGGAAAATAAATGGAAACTGGTGATCGAGGCGGAGGGGTTCAGCTACGAGCAGTTTGCCAGTGAGTTTTTCCGGTTCATTACTCCTGCTATCTCTTCCGGTGAGAAATCTCACAAAATGGATGTCAAAGATTTCACATCATTTGGATTCTTTTTAACCGAGCCTGTGACACTTGAGAAGAAAAAGAGAAAAAAATCTTAAATTTTTTAAAATTTGAGGTTGAATTTTTCATTTCGCAACTCTGTTGCACTTTATATTCTTGATTCTCGTCTACGGATGTTTTCTCCATGACGAGACAGGCGAGTGAATCAGTCCGAGATCATTGAATTATCAATCTGTCTTTAAATTTCAATCCCTTCTTCTTTAAGGAAATGGTCAATCAGCTTTCTCGCAATACTTATTTTTCCAGGCAAATCAGGCAGATTTTCGACCGAAAACCATTGTGCATCCTCGATTTCAAACCCATCGGGCTGGATCTCCCCAGAATTGTACTCCGCAGTAAACCCGATCATAAGAGAATTCGGAAATGGCCATGCCTGTGTCCCGAAATAAGTGATATTTTTGACCTTAATTCCCACTTCTTCCATGATTTCCCTGACTGCTGCATCTTCGGCTGATTCTCCGGGCTCAATGAAACCGGCTATCAAACCATATCTGTCTGGCGGAAAATTCGGCGACCTTGCAAGTAAAATCTCATGCCCTTTTCGGATAAGTACGATCACGGCAGGCGAGATCCTCGGATAGAAAAGCTCTCCACATTCAGGACACTCCTTTCCCCTTTCTCCGGGCTTTTGCAGGGTTTTTGTCCCGCATCGACTGCAAAACTGGTTCGTCCGGTCCCATTCCATGACCTGGACAGCTTTATTAACAAGCGCAAAGCACTTCTCATTCATTTCCGAATACGCCTGCCTGAGATCCACAAACTTCATTCCCTCAGGCGACTGTGCATCTTCAGGAAGTTCCACGGAATAGCAGTGAGTTCCCTCAAGCGTTCCGAGATACTGTTCCCTGATCCCTGAAAGCCCAAGTTCTCCACAGCCAAGTAATTTGGGAATTGCTCCAGGATTCTTTTTAAGCTTAAGGAGGATCTCACGGCCCCGGAAAATGAACCAGAGCGCTTTTTCTGTCCTGTCGACTGGCGGCTCGATGCCTATGATAAATTCCGGGTAGAATTCCGGAAAAGCAGGATTTTCCCTGTTTACTGGGGTCATAATGTTCATACTTATTGGTTTTTGTTCTATATATGATTACATGGGCATTTTTAATTAAGATCAGGTATATCCTTATATAATATGATTTATTTAAATTTTTAAGATTAACCCTGCATTCCGCAGTATTTTTTGGAAAATAAATAATTTTCTTGCCAATTTAAAAATAGATAATAATAACAATAATAAAAATGGCTCTTCGTTGTTTTGTGTGGATATTCTCATAATATCCTCATAAAAACCGATGCGGTCTTGAATTGAAAATCATCTTATCCATAGGAAATGACGAAGAGCCAGAAAAATAGAAACTCAAATTGGAACCTGGTAAAATAGAATGCTATCATTTTTTAGTCTCTAAACACTATCATCTAGCTGTTTTTTAACTCCTGCATAGAAATCTAATAAATTAGTATTTGTATTCGTTAAGTATGGTCTATAAAAAAGTGTTTTTTTATTGCTGTTTCTTTAAACCTGTAAATATAAATAAAGATTCATAGATGATTGTAGTAGTCATTTTGACATTAACAGATTCCTTAACTGATACAAATGAACAAATTACTGTTTAATTGAAAATACAGAACAGAAAGAATAGAATATACTAAAATTTACTGGGAAAGTGGAATACTATCAAATATTACAAAAAGAGGGATAGGCAATTAATGCCTTATTCCCTCAAATATTACCAACCTTTTTTTCTAATGGAGATTTAAATAATTATTTTTTTAAATCGGTATCTCCTACAGTTATTGAATATGTGATACCCATTACATTTTTCGGAAGAATTGTAAGTTCCCAATTTCCGATTGCTCCAGGAACCTTATATGTTTCTGTATAACTATAACCAGATTCCCGGTAGGTATTTCCATTCTCAATTGCCCATTGTGGATAGAAACTTGCACCGATATAGCCGCTTTCAACTGATTTAACAAAGTTCATATTAACAGGAATGGAATCATGCGCCAGTCCAAGCTTAATATCTGGTTTTTCCTTTATCGGCGAGACGCGCAACCCCATGGGGTCGTATAAAGAATAAGACACTTCAATCGTTATCGGATCTTTAGATGTAGCATTAAAGGTTTTAACGAAAGGAACTGTAGGTTCTTTATTAATCGTGAAGTATAAACTTACTTGCGGAGTAGACCCATTATTTTTCTCCCCGTTAACGTTCAAGTCAATGTTTCCATTGTAATAAGTTCCTGTCGCGTTCTCCGGAACAGGAACCCGTATGGTCATGTTTGTGACCTCACCTGCTTTTATGGTTGAAGGCGCAGAGATCTCTACTATATCATCACTAAAAGCAGGTTCATTATAAGGAACATCATAAATGTTGGATCTCGTTACTTTCGGATCGATAGTGACATCTTTGTCTGCCACGTTTTTGATTTTTATCTGGTATACATATTCCTTTCCAGGTCTCAATGGCATCAGAGATATAACTGGTCTGAAGCTCAATACTCGGTTGAGCCTGAATTCCAACATCGCAAGTCGTATTTTCAGAAGTTACATTTCCTTTAAGCACTTCTGGTTGAGCAAATGAAACCTGTATTAATGACAGGCATAATAGCATCCCTAATAAAAGGGATATTGACTTTACTCCTTTAATTTTACCCATATTTCTGGCTCCTTTCACTTATAAAAAATATACTTATAACTAACTCACTCCAATGTTTTGAAATTGTTCACAGGTATATTGTTTTTTGAATGTAAGTAAGTCCAAATGAATTGTCCTTATATATAATACTTTTTAATTCGACAATAATATAAAGATACCAAATTCAGTACTTCACTAAAATCTCTGCTCTTCTGGTTATTCCCTCCACTTATCTCAACATTCCACTACTTTTCTAACCCTTAATTTTCGTTTCAGCCATTCTTCAACGAGAATTTCGGATAGAAGCTAAACTCGGTCCGTACTTGTGGCTACCTAGCCAGAAGCTAATCCAAAAGTTCAGGGCTATTGTTTGTGATAAGGATGGGTATAAATGCAGGTGTGAAAATCTTACCTTAGTCTTACATCCTGCATTCCACAGTATTTTTACGAAAATCAACACTTTTTTCACTAGCGTTTTTATCCTTAGCTGATCCCAAAACTCAAAATTATTTATCTAAATCTCATTTTTTTAAGTAACTGATAGAGTTTCTGGATTTTGGATTCCAATCGCTAATTTCACATTCGGCTGAATTCTAAACATTACAACTTCAAACATCCATATAATTTGTATGACCAAAGTCTCTAACAGTCAACACTTTTATCAGATTTATAAAAATTAATAATTAAATTAAGCAGTATACTGAAGCATCATACCTTGAAGTTATGATTTCAGCAGCAATATAGAAACTAAATCAAAGTTTTGGGATAAGCTCAATATAAAATAATAGAAAACTCAAGTTGGAACTTGATGAAATTGAATGCTGTCATTTTTGGTCTCTAAATAAGGCCATATCGCTGTTTTTAACTCCTGCACAGAAATCCAATAAATTTCTGTTAGATTAAAATATATTACAGGAAAAATTGTGAATATACTAAAATTTAACGCGGAAAGTGAGATTTACCGGCAGTATCGCGAATTTGCTGTAAATTTGAAGTCAAGTTTTTATGTACCATGGAGAAAATTGATCTTCCGATATGGAATTTTCTACCCAATAACTTTTTGAGATTTGTGATTTTACAGAAGAATAAGTACGCTGCCGATTTACCTGTACTTTTTGAGGTTTCAGGAGAAAAAAGTTACAAATTTCGAAGAGATAGCAAAAAATCCTAATTTATTGCCACTGTCCTTAAAATGAAGAAATATTAAGAAAAGGAATCTAACTGCCACGATAAAGTAGATCAAATCCTGTAAGAGGCTGTCTTAAAATTAAATAATCCTTTTTTCCTGCTTATTCTTTAATGTCAAAACGATCTATAAGGCTTCCTTATCCCAGTGATTTATCCAATAAAGAATGGGAATTAATTAAGCCTCATATTCCTACTCTCCGAAGTAATCGTGGTCGAAAACGTGTTCATTCATATCGAGAAATACTGAATGCTATCTTTTATTTATTACGCTCTGGTTGTGCTTGGCGAATGCTACCGCATAAAAAATTCAAACCATTCATACAATTGGACAATGGCAATGTTAACTTTAAAATTCATACCGTAAATTTGTTCAGCGATTCAGTACACATTGACTTAAACGATACTGTTTCATCCCATCTGACTTACGCACTCGATATATAAAATCAAATGTAATAACTATCATTGATTAAAATTACACTTTAGACATTTAACGACTTAATACTACTGTTAAGTAGCAGGTAATAAGGAGAGATCCCATTGACTAATAGTGAGAAAAAGCTTGCATTCTGGAGTATTCCTGTATTCGAGATGCTGCAAGATCTCCAAACGACAAGAGAAGGTCTGAAAGGCTCCGAAAGCCGTGAACGCCTTAAAATATATGGGGCTAATATTCTCAAACCGAAGAAAAGATCAGATGCCCTGAAAATCCTTCTTTCCCAATTCAAGAGCCCGGTTACTCTTCTACTTCTTTTTGCAGCTGGACTGTCTTTCTTTCTCCAAGAATCTACAAACACTATAATTATTGTAATTATTGTCGCGATCAGCAGTCTGCTGGGTTTCTGGCAAGAGAAAGGAGCTGCAGAT
>CAVZFI010000040.1:0-36127 GCA_963774465.1 uncultured Methanosarcinaceae archaeon
GAAGGATGTCAATCACTGGATATGGTGTATCTTCGTCAAACTCCGTACTGTTTGCATTTCCAAGGTTAGCCACATTTCTGGCAAACTCGATGACTGCAAGCTGCATGCCCAGGCAGATCCCAAGGAACGGGATATCGTTTTCCCTGGCGAACTTGATTGCCAGTATTTTGCCTTCAGTGCCACGCCCACCAAAGCCGCCAGGAATCAGGATTCCATCAAACTGCAGGAGTTTCTCAACTTCTGCAGGATCTTCTTCCAGGGTTTCGGCTTCAACCATGTTGACCTCAACCCTGCATCCGTTATCAATGCCTCCGTGCTTGACAGCTTCAAGAATGCTAAGATAAGAATCCTCGAGATTAGTGTATTTTCCAACAATTGCCAGCTTGACCTCTTCTGTTGTGGACTTCATCCTGGCAACCATATCTCTCCACCTATGATCCTCAACACTGGACTCAAGTTTCAGATGCTTCATAAGCTGGGTGGTCAGTCCCTGCTCTTCGAGCTCAAGAGGCACTTCATAAATATCGTCGGCATCATGGGCACTGATAACCAGTTCCTGGGGCACGTCACAAAATAGGGCTATCTTTTCCTTTGCACTTTCCTGAAGAGGAGACCCTGATCTTGCAACGATCACTTCAGGGCTCAGACCAAGTGCCCGGAGCTCCTTTACAGAATGCTGGGAAGGCTTGGTTTTTTGCTCACCCTGAAGGTCTTCCATAACCAGGGTTACATGAATAAATACGATATTTTCGGAAGGTTCCTCCCTGTGCATCTGGCGTACAGCCTCAAGGAAAGGCATGCTCTCAATATCCCCGACAGTCCCTCCGATTTCAATAAGACAGATATCAGCCCCGCTCCGGGCCGCAACCTTCCTTATCCTGTTTTTGATCTCGTTTGTAACATGGGGAATAATCTGGACGGTTTTTCCGAGATAGTCTCCTCTTCTCTCCTTGGCAATTACTTCCTGGTAAATTTTGCCTGTGGTAAGGTTGTGGTCCCTGGTAAGTTCCGTATCAAGGAACCGCTCGTAATTTCCAAGATCCAGGTCAACTTCACCTCCGTCCTTGAGCACAAAGACTTCCCCATGCTGGTAGGGGCTCATGGTGCCTGCATCAATATTGATGTAAGGGTCGATCTTGATAGCCGTAACTTTATAACCTTTGTTTTTAAGGTTCCTGCCGATGGATGCAATGGTAATGCCTTTTCCAAGCCCGCTCATCACCCCGCCGGTAACTACGATATACTTCATGGATAATCTTCCTCAACAGTTTTCCTAATCGCGGTTTTAGACTAAAGAATAATCAAATGGACTTTAAATCAGAAAATAATCAAATAAATAGCTACGAAATCTGTCATTTAATCCTTTTGTACGAACACAACACCAATATCCTCATGATATAAAAAATGCTCTTTACTTCCAAAAAGGAAAAACCTGAATAAATTGAGGGTAATTATCAGGTTCGAAACTGTAGTTTCCCGAAGGTGCTTAACCTTCCTCTGCAATTTTTAGCAAGATGTATGTCATACATGTCACAAAAAGGATTGAAAACAAAAGTGACTGGGTAAAGCTGACACTGAACTGCAAGCCTGCCGGCAGAATGAAGTAGAGGAAGAATAAGAACACAAGTAGTAAAAAGCCTCCAAAAGCCATAGTCAGAGGAAGCTTTTCATTCCCGCCTATATTTTTATGAGTTCTTTTTCCCGTGAAAGCTGAAAAGCTTCCTGTAAAGCCTTTACGAATAGAAAACAACGACCCGCCAAATCCGTTTCCATTTCCTGATTTCGGGCGAAAAGTTTTCTTTACAGGTAGAGCAACTGAGGACACTTGAGGCTTCAGCTCTTCCTCATTTTCCCCTGTGTTGGGCTCATCCTTTGAGTGTTCCTGCGACTTTGAATCAACTTTTCCAAGCTGTACTGGAAAACCTTTCTTTCTTGAGCCGTAACCTGCTGTGATATAGATCTGCCCTTTTGTAAGCACCCTGCCTTCTTGCGGGATTCTTGCAACTGCGGAAACATATTCTTTTTGAAGCACATAGGGGTTATCCCTCAAAAAAGTGATCTGGCCTTTTAACTCTTCACTTACTGAAAGGTGGATATGGGTTGGGGATCCGTAGTTTGTGACCAGGATTTCAAAAGTCTGCTCTCCGCCAGGATAAAGAGAAATCTCAATGCTTTCGTTTTCAAACTCGATTGAGTTTATTTCCTGACGGTTTATAATAACATTCTGGAATATCTGTTGCAAGTTCAACCCTCACATCAGTTCCTGAGGTCAGGAGGAAGCAAATTGGGAATTCCCTCATCTATAGGATAGTGCTCCTTGCATACAGGGCAGTAGAGCGTCCCGGAGATGACCTCTTCTTCGTTTTCTTCGACAACGTTCAAAATCAGGTCGCCCTTACATACAGGGCAGGCCAGAATATCCATAAGATCTTTTTTCACCGAAATTCACCGTCAAAGCCGCTTTTCCGATAGGAGGAGACAGAATTTCACATTTAGTCAGGATAGCTGATGTTTCTAATCCTCACTTTTTTTGTCCTGCGGATGTGAACTTTATCCCTCTATTTACGGTATTCAATTCATCCTCCTATTTTAATGTAATCTATATATTTGCAGGCATTTATGATTTGAAATTATATTAGTTATATCGAATGTTGCAGCTTTAAATATTAATTAAACGGCTTTTTCAAAAAAGTTTATAAAACAATAAGATTTGATAATTCTGAAGGATTTTTTCAGATTCGCCGGTTTTTAGATCAGACAGGACTGGACATCAAGAAATAAAGAATAAGCCAGGTTAAATTACTTTAGGATCACGGATTTCAGGATTAATTTTTCAAATCAGGGAGCTGGAACCGAAATTTCGGATAGTCCCAGAAGGAATAAAGAAAAATGGTGGGATATGAGATGGAACAGGAAAGATATGAGAAAAGCATTGACCCTGCAAGCCAGAAAATGCTCCAGAAAGCCGAAGAAGAAGGTATTGAAACTGTCTGGGACAGGTATGAGAAACAGCTGCCTCAGTGCGGTTTCGGGCAGCTCGGAACCTGCTGCAGGAACTGCAACATGGGCCCATGCAGGATAGACCCCTTCGGGGAAGGAGCTGATAAGGGGATATGTGGCGCTACTGCAGATATTATAGTTGCAAGAAATCTTCTTAGGATGATTGCCGCAGGTGCAGCAGCTCACTCCGATCATGCAAGAGATGCAGTGCTGACCTTCAAGAAAATGAGTGAAGGGGAAGCCGGAAGTTATGGGATAAGAGACGAAACAAAACTGTTATCCCTTGCATCGGAATACGGGATTCCCGCCGAGGGAAAAAGTCACGAGGAAGTGGCAGCCGAACTCGCCGATGCACTGCTTCTTGAATTTGGAAAACAGGACGGACATCTCCTGTGCACCAGGCGAGCTCCCGAATCAAGGCTCAAACTCTGGACAGAACTTGGAATAGAGCCCAGGGGAATTGACCGGGAAATCGTGGAGTGCATGCACAGGACCCATATGGGTGTGGACAACAATGCAACTCATATCCTGCTCCAGGGACTGCGCACAGGGCTTTCGGACGGCTGGGGAGGTTCGATGATTGCCACAGATGTTCAGGACATACTTTTCGGAACCCCGCAGCCGAGAAGAAGCACTGTTAATCTGGGGGTACTTTCCAGAGAGAAGGTAAACGTAATCGTCCACGGGCATGAGCCTATTCTCTCAGAAATGATCGTGGAAGCTGCAGAAGATCCCGATCTTCTTAAACTTGCACAGGAGAAGGGTGCAGCAGGCATAAATATTGCCGGGATCTGCTGTACTGGCAACGAAACCCTGATGCGACACGGGACTCCCATAGCAGGAAACTTCCTCCAGCAGGAACTGGCAGTAATTACAGGTGCTGTGGAAGCTATGGTTGTGGATGTCCAGTGCGTCATGCCGTCTCTTGGGAATCTTACCGGCTGCTATCACACAAAGTTTATATCTACATCTCCAAAAGCCGATTTCCCTAACACCGTAAGAATGGAATTTCATGAAGATAGGGCTTATGAAACCGCAAAAGAAATTGTTAGAGCAGCTATCGAAAACTTCCCTAACAGGATTGCGGAGAAGGTAAATATCCCGGAAGAAAAGCAGGAGTGCGTGGTCGGTTTCAGTGCCGAAGCCATTCTCAGTGCACTTGGCGGAAGCCCTGACCCTCTTATTGAGGCGATAAAAACCGGGGCAGTTCGGGGAATAGGTGCAGTTGTCGGCTGCAATAACATAAAAGTAACGCATAACTACGGGCATGTCAACCTTGTTAAAGAACTGATCAAAAACAATGTGCTTGTGGTCACAACCGGTTGCAACGCGATTGCCTGTGCCGAAGCCGGGCTGCTTTTGCCGGAAGCTTCAGAACTTGCGGGAGATGGACTGAAAGCCGTCTGTAAAGCGCTTGGCGTACCCCCGGTCCTGCACATGGGTTCCTGTGTTGACATCAGCCGCATCCTTCTTCTTTCATCCGCGCTTGCAAATCGCCTGGGTGTAGATATAAGTGACCTCCCGGCAGCAGGAGCCGCCCCGGAATGGATGAGTGAAAAAGCGGTCAGTATCGGAGCTTATGTGGTTTCCTCGGGTGTGTTTACCGTGCTCGGAACTGTTCCGCCTGTCCTGGGAAGCCAGGAAGTTACTGCCCTTCTGACAAAAGACTTAAACAGTGTCGTTGGAGCGAGTTTTGCGGTTGAGCCTGACCCCTTAAAAGCTGCAGGCCTTATGCTTGAGCATATTGACGAAAAAAGAAGGGCACTTGGCCTGGAAACCGGGAGATGATTTACAATGAAAGACGTGATGATCCGGCCCGAACGCTGCCTGGGCTGTCGATCCTGTGAGATTGCCTGTGCAGTTGCACATTCAAAGAGCAAGGACCTCTTTTCGGCTTTAGGAGAAAACCCGGCTCCAAAAAGGCGCATCTCTGTGGAGTATATTCCCGACCCAGGAATCTCAATTCCGATCGTCTGTCGCCACTGTGAGGATGCGCCCTGTGTTTCGGTTTGCCCCACAAAAGCTCTTTCCCAGGACTCAATTACCAGCGTCGTAAGCCACAACCGGGAACGCTGCGTAGACTGCTGGACCTGTTCCATGGTCTGCCCTCGTTTCGTGTCTCTATATCAGTTAATTCTTGTTACCGGCTGCTGGACAAGTTCCATGAGTCATAATTATGGGGTGATTGGAAGGCGAACCGATGCAGGGATAAAATGTGACCTCTGCCAGGACAGAGAATTGCCTGCCTGCGTTGAAGCCTGCCCGACACATGCCCTTGCCTTTACCGAAGTTAAAGAACTTTCATGAAAAAAATCCACTGAAGCTGTCCTGATAATATAGTTTTGGACTTGAATATTTACACAAATTCACTCAGACTCTATAACCATACAGAGCACGGAAAACACTGAAAAAAGAAACTTTATAAGTTAGTCCGCTTGAGCGCAGCTCAGTATCTGTATTTATAAATTAATCCGCTTGATCAGCGAAATAAAATCCTTTAAGTTCTCTAAATTAGCCCTCTTGAGCGAAGCGAAAAGAGCTTCGTCCCATCCCGAGGCGGAACTCGGGAGCGAGGCGAGATTCGGGAAAAAACTTGGCCTTTTCAGCTTTATTATTTTCCTGAATGAGATTATATAAAGGATCGTTGTCCTATTAATATAGAGAACTTAAAAAGGGGAGCCAGATATGAATAGCAGTAGTTTCAGAAAGATAATGGTTGCAACCGACGGTTCTGAATTCGTCAGAAGAGCAGTTGATACGGCAATTGAAATCGCAAAAATGAGCGAAGCAAAACTGTATGCCGTCTATGTGATCGCATCTGGAGGGCTTTCGATAGGTTATCCCAAAGATGTGGGATGGGAAAAGGCCACTTTTGAATATTTCAGGGCTGAAGGTGAGGAAGCAACAGCTTATGTCGAAAACTCCGGAGAAACTGCAAACGTTGAGGTAGAATCCGTTCTCCTTGAAGGAAGTCCTGCTGATGAGATTGTCGATTTTGCAGAAAAGAACGGCATTGACCTCATCGTTATGGGTACACTCGGAAGAACCGGAATTAATAGATTCCTGCTCGGAAGCGTGGCCGAAAATGTGGTAAGGCACTCGAAAAAACCAGTGCTTGTTGTAAGGGCAGAAACTGCAGAAGAAGGGAGGTAAATATTAAATCATTCGGAGCAGAAATCAAGGATTTTTTTCCGGATATCGATTTACCTCTCCATACAAATAATTGCCAATGATAAACCTCTTCATCAGAGTGCTTGATTTTGCGCTTCCTGTACTCATAACGATTTTCGTGGGGCTTGTAGGCACCAGTGTACTTATAGAGCTTGGCCTGATGCAGAAATTTTCCAGGCTCATAAGTCCCATTTTCGCCTATACTAACCTTCCTGATACTTGCGCTTCAGCTTTTATAGTATCGATAGGGTCTACGGTAGCTGCAAACAGTATGCTCTTCCAGGCAAAAGAAGAAAATTGTCTTGAAGACAGGGAAGTTTTACTCTGTGCAATGATGAACGCTACTCCTGCTTATTTCCGGGAGCTTTTTACCTACCAGATCCCGATCGTTCTGCCTGCACTTGGCCTTGTTGTAGGGGGATTCTATTCCCTTGTATTCGTAGCCACTGCAGTATTCAAAATCCTGGTAATTGCAGTTGCAAGCAAACTGTTCCTTAAAGGCAACTCCTGCAGGGCTCCTGAAACTCAAAGTGTGGAGAAAGTATCCTTGAAAAATGCATTTATCCGGGCTTTCAGGAAAGAATTCAGGGCTTTTTTAAAGATTGCAGGGGTTTACCTTATTGCAACCACCATTATTTTTGTTCTTCAGGATAAGGGAGCTTTCGAGATTTTCAGTATACTTCCTCTTGCTGAACTTTTTAAAATACCTCCCGGGTCAATTATCCCACTGACAAGCTACGTAGCGAGCCCTATCCTGGGAATCTCTCTTCTGGGTCCAATGATTCATTCAGGGGAGATCACAGACATACAGGCAATGATAGTGCTCATGCTCGGCAGCATGTTCATGCTCCCTATTTTTGCACTTCGCAGCCAGCTTCCAGGAAAAGTGGCGATTTTCGGAACTCGCCTGGGCCTTCAAATAGTCGCATACTCAACCGCAATAAGTGTTTTTGTCAGGCTCGCAATCCTGTTAGTGCTTCTAAGCATCGCCTCATAAGATTAAGACGAATTTTCCTGATAAGTTTTCTTTAAAGGGGAAAAACTTCTAAAAATAGAAATAAGACGATTTGAAAGTAAAGGTAAGTAGGAAATAAATAACTAAAGATTACTTGTATAAACTTAAAAAAGATATAAAAAACATAGCAGTGAACGGGGGTTTTTGGAGGAGGTTAAAATATGTTGGATATAATTATTGTCAATAATATTTGATTTTGAGCGTTACCCGTTCACCAACCCTTTCTGACGATTAAGCTATATATAAGTATTTTGGTGTGCAAAAAAGCAAATTCCTTTTTGTGCCAAAATTATTAGAAATACATTGAGTTTTAAGAGCTTTTTATCCGTATATAACTAGCAAAACAGGTACGGTTCCATACATAAAAGTTGAAAGGATTCCATTCAGTAATTAAATTAAAACTTAACGAAAAAGTAATTTATATAATAATTAAATATACTAATATGGGGATGGAATGCATTTTCCGATAAGTGTGGACAAATAATGAATATGCCTGCACAGTAGAAAGTTCTCAGAGGTTTGGAATTGTAGAGGATATAATGCAAAAAGTCGGAGATTTTAGTGTGGAAGGAAAAAGTTACGAAAGGATAATGGTTGCAACCGACGGTTCGAAGCCCGTCAGAAAAGCAATTGAAACAGCAATTGAACTTGCGAAGCTCAGTGGGGCAAAGCTCTATGCTGTGTACGTAATTGTTCCGGCAGGCTATTCTCCCAGAGACTTTGGGTGGGAGAAATCATTGAGAGAATATCTTCAGGATGAAGGGGATAAAGCCATTGCTTTTGTTGAAGATGCCGGGAAAACTGCCGGCGTTAAGGTAGAACCTGTAACTCTTGAAGGGCATCCGGCAGACAAAATTCTGGAGTTTGCAGAACAGGAAGGTATAGACCTTATCGTCATGGGCACACTCGGAAAAACAGGGCTTGAAAGGTTCCTGCTGGGGAGCGTAGCCGAAAATGTAGTAAGGCATTCAAAAATACCGGTGATGGTCGTAAAAGGCGAAACCGAGAAATAAGTGAAAATTCTTCCGCAAACTGAATTATGTTAAAACACGATGTTGGGGAATGTTTCAGAAAGCAGAAGCTTAAAACAGCGCCGGCAAGAGAATTAATTGAGGGATTTGGTATGAGAGGGGGAACTTATCAAAAAATAATGGTTGCAACCGACGGTTCTGAACTCTGTAAAAAGGCGGTTGAAACAGGGATTGAAATTGCCAGACTCAGCGGGGCAAAACTCTACGCCGTATATGTGGTAATCCCTGCGACCCATTCTGCAAGGGATTTCGGTGGGAAAAAGCCTCAATGGAACACTTCAGAGCTGAAGGGAAGAAAGCTACAGCTTTCGTGGAAGAATCCGCTAAAGCTGCAAACGTAGAAGTCGAATCCGTACTTCTTGAAGGACATCCGGCAGACAAAATCGTAGAATTTGCAGAGCAGAATGGAATCGAAATGATAGTTATGGGGACACTCGGAAAAACAGGTCTCGACAGGTTCCTGCTAGGAAGTGTGGCCGAAAACGTGATCAGGCATTCAAAGACGCCTGTGCTCGTTGTAAGAGGCGAAAAACCCAAATAAAGTTGAAAGCAACGGAAATCTTCGTGGCCTCACCAAATATCAGAGTCACCTATACAGAGAAAGTAAAAGAAGACTCTTCTAAAAGACTCTTCGAAAAAACTCTTCTAAAAAACTCGTCTAAAAAACTCGTCTAAAAAAATGGATTATAATAGAAAAGAACTGAGGCTCAAAGGTTTGGAAAAGGCTCTTTAAGAGCCCTTAACCTATAACACTCATATCCGAAACCCGGATAGAAGGTGTAATTATTCCTCCTACTTTCCTGACATCAAATCCTGCACCTGTGATATGTTTTAAGATTTCGAAAGCATTGCCCGAAATCATAAGAGATTTTACAGGCTTATCAAGAACTCCGTCTTTGATTGTGAAAGCATTTCTGGCTTCTACGGAAAAATCTCCTGAAATTGAGTTTGCTGTGTGGGCACCGATAACCGTATTTACGAAAACTCCGGACTGCGTGTCAGCAATAACATCTACCTGCGGATAATCGATGATGAAGTTCCTGAGCCCTACTGAGGGAGAACCTGTATAAGAAGACCTTGAGCCATTTCCTGTGCTCTTTACGCCTGCTTTTCCTGCTGTATAGCTGTCATACAGGTAAGTCTCAAGCACACCTTTCTCGATCACAGTGGTGCGCTGCGAAGGGACACCTTCGTCGTCCGAGGCAGAAGTCTCGATTCCTGCCTCAATCAGCCCGTCATCATAGATGCTCAGTTCCGGAACTGCCAGTTCTTCCCCGAGCTTATCTATCAGGCCTGACCTTCCCTTCTGGACATTGTCCGCGTCAATGGAAGGGGCAAGGGCTTCTTCAATAATATCTGAGAAAGCAAATGGATGGAAAATAACATCAGTTTTCTGAGGTTCAATCTTTATTCCGCCATTGGACTTCAGGGCAAGATCGGATGCATTTTTTCCCAGAGCAAAGAAGTCGATATCAAGAGAACGGGAAACAGCAAAATCATAAGCTGTTGAAGTATACCCGTTTACAGTAATAACGTCCACAAAGCCGGAAACCGCTGTGGATTCTTCTTCGATTTCTATCCCGTTTGTATTCAGAATAAGTTGCCTGCTTTTTGCCCGGGTAAAACCTCCTGATGTCGGAAGCGTGCCTGGAAACTCTTTTGTGCCTTCAACGAGTGCCAGGGCATACTCGATACATTCCTCGAGCTCCATAGCCTCTACTTTTTTATCAAAGATGCCTGAGACCCTGGGATACTTCCCGTTAGAAGGTAGACTCACCCAATCAGGATCGTTTTCCCGAACCCTGGCTTCGGCAACCGCAACTTCAACAGCATTTTCAAGTTCTGCTGCGGAATTTGTACTGGCAAAACCAACTGCTCCATTTACTATGGCCCGGATTCCTATGCCTTCCGAGAAGCGATCTTTAGCGTTCTCAAGAGCATCCTTTTTAAAATTCACACCTGTTGAGTGATTTGCAACGTAGTAGATTTCAGCCTCTTCAGCTCCTGCCTTTTCTGTCAGTTTGAGGGCTTTTCTTGCAAGATCGTACATATTCAGGCACCTCCCACAAGGGCTTTTGAGATAGCCAGGTGAGGAGAGCCGTCTGAAACGGGTACGAGCTGCCCGGCTTTTCCGCATCTGCCTGCAGTCATTTTAAGGTCATTGCCCACGAGAGCTACATGGTTGAGAATCTCAAGGGTTTTTCCAGAGAGAGAAACGTCCCTTATAAGTTCAGTGAGTTCTCCATTTCTTATCAGGTACCCTTTTTCGGCATTGAACTGGAAAATCCCTTCCCCGGTATTCACCTGTCCGCCTCTTGACCCTATAAGATACATTCCATCCCGGACTTCCTCAAGCATTTCTTCAAATCTGGCATCCCCATTGTCTATAAAAGTATTGCTCATCCTGACAACTGGCATGGAATAGCCCTGAGCCCTGCAGTTTCCTGGGGTTCCCCCGAGTTTTGCTGCAGTTTCCCTGGAATGAAGGTAGGAATTAAAGACCCCGTTCCTTATAATCTCGGTCCTTCTTGATTGTGCCCCTTCGGCATCAAAAGGATAGTACCCAAACTCGTGAAGGGTAGGGTCGTCTATGATCGTAATTAGGGGAGATGCAATCTGTTCCCCTATCCTGTTTTCAAGTATGGAGTCCCCTTCAAGGACAAGATCGGCTTCCGATGCGTGCCCAACAGCTTCATGGGCAAAGACGCCAGCAAGTTCCTGGTCAAGAATCACAGGCATTTCCCCGCCTTTAGGGGTTTTCGCTTTGAGGAGTTTGACTGCAGTGTTCCCTGCCATGCCTGCAAGTTCAAGAGCATTTTCTTTCTCGAAAAGTTCATACCCATACCCAAAGCGGCTTTCCCTGCCTGCCTGGTATACGCCATTCTCCGAAGCAACTGCAGAAACGGCAAAACCGACGTTCATAAGCTCATAAGCACATTCCATGCCCTCGGAACTCCGGTATTCGATTTTGAACTCCGACTCCAGGTACATTACCTTGGTGCTGTTGACCCCTTTTACTTTTGCATTTGTTTCTATGCTCTTCAAGAGGTCAACCTTTTCCTCGATAGAGACATCCCTTGGATTGATCCTGATTTCAGGAAGGTTCTTTACCTCCGGAGAATTCACGGCTGCAAGTTCTACGCCTTCTTTGGGGGTGTTAGCGTTCATAGAAAAAGCAAGCTTTGAGGCGGCTTCAACTCCCTGTTTAAGGGCAATATCTCCCTCGACAGCCGTATAGCCCCATGAACCCCCGCAAAGAGCTCTTACGCCGGCTCCCCGCGTGAAGTTCCGGGAAATTTCGTCAATCTTTCCGTTATCCAGAATAATAGAGGTGGAACTTCCCTCTATTACCCTGCAGTCATAAAATTTAATGTCCTGCATAATATCTATCATGATCAGTTCCTGCACCCAAAAAGATTCTTAGCCTGTACGGAAGCGGGTGAAACATCAGGAATATCGAAACTGAGTTTTGTAATGTACTTCAGTTTTTCGATAATAGTGTTCTTTCTAGGGCCCACAAGACTATGCTCCAGCACTTCCGCAATCGTGGAAACCGGAACAATCTGAATCTTATCCCGGTACGCCTTTTCAATAAGAACATCTGCCTCGTTTGCTTTCGGGATGATAACTTTCTTTATACCTGCCCGGGCTGCAGCCTCGATCTTGTAAGTTACTCCACCTACAGGCAGGACATCTCCCCTGACAGAGAGGGAACCTGTCATTGCCACGGTCTGGTCCACAGGAATCTTCTCAATGGCGGATATGACGGCTGTTGCAATGGAAACTGATGCGCTGTCTCCTTCGACACCTTCGTAGGTCCCTACAAACTGGATGTGGACGTCATGTCTGGATACGTCCGTACCGGTCATGTTCTTAATCACGGCAGAGACGTTTAGCACTGCTTCCTTTGCAATCGTCTTAAGCTTACCTGTTGCGATAATACGTCCTTCGGTCCCGGAAAGTGCAGGGGTGACTTCGGAAACTATGGGTAATACAATTCCGGAATCTCCACCCATGACTGCAAGCCCATTGACCCTGCCCACAGCGGAACCATTTTTCATGAAGGATTCGTATTCTCCACGCTGATCCAGGTAACTGTCTGCAAGCTGCTGTTCGATGGACCTTGCAATCCTCTTTGCCGCAAGCACGTGTTCTGCAGTTGTAATTGGAGCGCCTTCGGAATGAGCAATGTCTCCTGCCACACGGACAAGCCCGCCAAGATCACGAAGCTTTAAAGTAAGGTGGCCTTTCCTGCCTGCCCGCCGTCTGGCTTCCCGGATTACTTCTTCTACTGCGCCTTCATCAAAGTGAGGGATGTGCCCATCGCGAACAACTTCCTGGGCAACGAACCTGACCATTTTCTTCCGGTTTTCGGGAGTGTCCTCCATGGAGTCCCGCATGTAAACTTCGTATCCGTAACCTTTTATTCTTGACCTGAGCGCAGGGTGCATTTTTTGCACGGCGTCCAGGTTCCCTGCAGAGACCATGATAAAGTCGCAGGGCACGGGTTCGGTTTTAACAAGAGCGCCCGAGCTTCTCTCGGATTGCCCGGTAATAGGGTATTCTTTTTCCTGAAGCGCAGTCAGGAGACTCTGTTGGGATTCAAGCCTCAGAGTGTTGATTTCGTCAATAAAGAGCACACCTTTGTGGGCTTTGTGGATATCTCCGGCCTCGACCCTGTCATGAGCAGGGGTTTCAAGCCCACCTGACTGGAATGGGTCGTGCCTCACGTCACCAAGCAGAGCTCCTGCGTGGGCTCCGGTTGCATCGATATATGGTGCGTGCTCTTTGTCATAATTGGAAACCGCCATTTTCGGAATCATCATTTCCTCTTTAGGAAGGAATTGGCGGGTTAACATGAGAATCATTATGCCTGCAATAATGCCCCAGAGCAGTTGACCAACAAAATAAGAATAGATTATAATGCCCACTACAAAAAGCATCATGAGCATATTCCGTGCCTGGGCTTTCTTTCTGGCTTCCATCTTGTGAGCCATTACGATTTCTCTGCCCTTTCCGGCGGGGACCTCCCTGATTTTAGGGTTATTGAGATCTTCCATATTAGGATATACAAGGATATCCTTGAGTTCTTCTTTAGGAAGAAGCTCTGCCATTGCTTTCGCAAGCAGGGATTTCCCTGTCCCTGGGGTCCCTATCATCATAATGTGCCGTCTCTGGCTAGCCGCTTTTTTTACGACTTCTACGGCATGCTCCTGCCCCAGCACCTGATCGATAAGAAGTTTGGGTACATCTATGTTAGAAGTGTTTTCAAACAGAAAGCCGATGTCAACATCTTCATCCATATCCTGATCAGACTGAGACCCGGCCGTAACCTGATCGGATTCGGATCCAGTTATACCCACACCGGATTCGTCCTTCTTCTGGTCGGCCGCAGACTTGTCTACGTCCTGAACAGACTCGCCCAGATTTTGAGCGGGTTCATCCATCTTCCCCGAAGACTCGTCTATGTTGTTATTATTATACACCATGGTTAGCTCACATATTCGAACGTTATTGAATAGACGTTACTGATCGATATATATACCTGACGTTTTCGAAAAAATAACAGACTTAGTGATAAAATGATTGGCAAAAAGCGGATGTCACAATAACAAATTCTTGCAGTTACTGTAACCCCATCCATACTTCGGTTAATTATATAAACTTACTGTATATAAAATTAACCTAAAACGATATAATATAGTATAGAAATCTTTTGTTATATACTATTTTCTAATGCATCTTTGTGCTAATTGCATCTTTGTCTCGAAAATGTGATTGAAAAATTAATTTTGAGATTAATCTTACGAGAATTTCAATTAACTTATGATACCTCCCCTATTTTATGATACCTCCCCTATTTATATATTAAGCATTATCCGCAAATTCAGAGTCTTTATTCTTCCGGCCATCCATAAATCGGCATCGACAGTTATTTAAAAAAACAAGAGGCATTTTTCTCTTATGTCCAGAAGCAAGGTAAAAAGTATTCTCCTTCTGAAGCAGATCCACAGTGCTGTAGCTCAAATCAAGAAAGGCAAACTGGATAAGGCCCTTGAAACTCTAGATAAAGCTGAAAATTCAGCAAAGAACGCAAAGTCTACTGACGCCCTTTATTATATTCTTTTCATGCGCGGAGGCATCCTTTATTCTACTTCGAAATATGATGAGGCCCTCGAAATATATGAAAAAGCCCTCGAGGTAGGTGCCGAACTTCTCAAAACCGATCCCGAAAATACCGATTATCAGCACTATATGGGTACAACACTGAGCAATACCGGAAACCTTCTTAAAAAGAAGAACGAAAATGACAGAGCTGCCGAATACTATATCCGTGCCCGCGAGATCTATGGAAACCTTCTGGTTAAAGATCCTGAAAATGTAGTCTTCCGATCCTATGCCGGCGAAAACCTGAACAATTACGCCGCTCTCCTTTCGGATACAGGCTCTTTTGAAGAAGCATGTGGAGTCCTCAGGCAAGCAATTGAGATTTACGGAAAGCTCTTTGAAGAAAAACCCGATAACCTGGGCTATCAGGCAGAACTTTCAGTCGCGCTCAGCCAGTTAGGAAACTGCCTCACACAGCAGGGCCCGGAGAATAACGAAACCGCAAAACAAAGCCTTGAAAACGCACTCAGCATGCAGGAAAACGTTCTCGCCCAGCAGCCTGAAAATGAGAATATTAAAGAAGCCATTGCTTTAACCCGCCAGAGGCTGGAAAAACTGGAAAGGCTTTAAGAACGACTATAGGAATCAACTATGAATTCACCTCAAGTATGAATTCACCTCAAATGTGCAGGCAACATCAAGAGTTTGCAACCCTCAAAGCTTGTAACCCTCAAAACTTGCAACCCTCAAAACCTGCAACTCTTAAAGCTTGTAACCCTGAAAGCTTGTAACCCTGAAAGCCTGTAACCCTGAAAGCTTGAAGATTCTTACCTTTAGAGGTTATCTTTTGAGAACAGCAGCATGTGCACATAAAGCAAAATCAACAAACCCGCAACGACTCCCCATATGAACTGGAAAGTAAAGTATGAATAAATAACAACCCCAAGCACGAAAAGGGTAATAAGAAAGTCCGCAAGCCTGATTTTCCTTTTTATTTCGGGGTCATGAGGAGTTCCTGCTTCCTCTTCATTCCGATCAGATTCCCTGAAGTAACTCCTTTCCCTTTTCAGGAGAAAATAAAGCCTGAGAATCAGGATGTCAATAACTATGCCCCAGAGAAGTTGGCCTATATAAAGGGTGTAAAAGAGGATAGCTGCGAGAAAGATACTTACAAGTATGAGGTATATTTTTTCGTGCTTGCGATTTGTAGGAACGCCGATCCTACCCTTCCCCTGAATCTCTCTATCTTTTTCTTTCTCTGCTCCGATATCCACGTTATTTCCCTTTCCCCGAATACCTTTTTTTAGATATCAATAAGCATCAAAATATTAAAAACGCGGGTTAAAGAAAGATATGAAACTTCGATCATCTGTAATTAAGCTGTTATTAGTATATATAAAGGAGTTGGGAGAAAAAATAAAGGGGTTGGGAGAGAAAGATAAGAGGACAGGAAGAACGTGGTAACATTAAGGAAAAAACACGCTTGAAACAGAACCTTTAAAGCGTTAAAAAAATCTTTTTTAAATAATGCCCGCTGAGAAGTTGAGAGAAGAAGCAGTAAAATATTTCAATGAAGCCCTGGACCTGATGCAAAAAGGAAGCCTGGAAGAAGCCTTTGAAGATCTCAAAAAAGCCGAAAGAATTGCACAGGGAGCAAAGGATGGAGCCATTCTGTTCCACACTTTAAAAGTAAGAGGCCAACTGCTGCAGTCCCTGGGCATGCTTGAAGAAGCCCTGGATACCTACACCTTTTCCTTAAGAACCAACGAAAAACTCCTCTCAAAAGACCCGGAAAACAAACTTTACCTTGAAACCCTCCTCATGAACCTGAACAACATAGGGAATCTTGGGAATATTTTTCGGAGAGCTGGCGAGTTCCAGTCCTCGCAAAAATGCTATGAAATCGGACTCGAAATCTGCCAGAAACGGCTTGATGCCAGGCCAGAGAGCGAATTTTATCAAATGTACGCAGGAAACACCCTCAACAACCTCGGAGAACTGCTCGCCGGAATGGGGCAAACCGAAGAAGCAGAAGAAAATTACGAAAAAGCCCTCAAAATCCAGGAAAAACTCCTTAAAAGTTACCCTGAAAACACGGAATATCTCTCAGACGCAGCAATGATACTCAACAATCTCGGAACCCTGTTTTCTGAAAAAGGGCAAAAAGAAGAGGCAAAAGAGAACTTCAAAAAAGCGTTTGAGATCCTGAAAACCCTGAGCAAAAAAGACCCTGAAAACAAGAAGCTCAAGGAAGAACTCAGCCTCACGCGGGAAAAGCTCGAATCTCTCTAAATTGAACCCACTCAACCGTACCAGCCGTCTAAGCCCGAATTTGTCCACGCGCCGTCTGCGCGGCTTTTCCCTGTGTGCAAAAAAAGAAGCAAATCAGTTCTTATTTTCGCACTTTTTGCTACGATTGCAGCGTAAAAAAACACAACATTTAAGCCACCCTAAATTAATTCTTTTACTATGTCAGGGCATTTGAGAGATTTAGCAGAAAGACATTTTCAAAAGACTTTATTTTTAATGCAAAAATGCAAACCTGAGGAAGCCTTAAAAGAGCTTGAAAAAGCCGAAGAAGCTGCAAAGAGGGCGAAAGCAAATGACATTTTACTCAATGCCCATACCTTAAAAGGGCGTATAATGCAGACAGTAGGGGCATATGAAGAAGCCCTGGAGATCCATGTTCTTTCCTTAAAAGCTGCTGAAGAATTCCTCTCAAAAGATCCTGATAACAAACTTTACCAGTCAAGTTTTCAGATGAACCTTGACGAAATTTTCACTCTTGGAAACCTTTTCTATAACACGGGACGTTTTCTTCAAGCAAAAAATTGCTATGAGCTACACCTCTTAATATCTCAAAAACTCCTCAATAACGACCCCGAAAACGTAGCCTACCAATCATATGTAGGAACGACACTCAACAATTTAGGAAACTTGCTTAAAAATATGGGGCGCATCGAAGAGGCGAAACAAAAGTACGAAAAAGCACTCGAAATGAGGCAAAAACTCCTCAATAACGACCCCGAAAACGTAGCCTACCAATCAGATGTAGCAATGACACTCAACAATTTAGGAAACTTGCTTTCTGATATGGGGCGCACTGAAGAGGCGAAAGAAAAGTACGAAAAAGCGCTTGGAATTTTTACGGAACCTATGCAGTACCTGACTATAGGCAGGAAGTCAAATTCAATAATCAGGCTTATTGAGTTAAATACGGAACAGGCAGAAAAAGAAACTAATTCTCACCGCCAGATTAAGCATCTGGAGGATGTGTATCAACTCTGCAAAAAGAATCAGGAATTTTTTAGCAAATATGGGCTGAAGCACGAGAGAAAACTGGTTACAGAGGCAGGTCTGAGCGCGTACATCGACTTTTTGATGAAAAACGTAAGGTTTGAAACGGATTCGAGAAGAAGGGCGGAAGAATATGAGAAGGCTCTTCAAGCAGTTGAAAAACTGGGTGAGATCGAAGATGATGACACTGTTTCAAAATTGTATTCTTCTGCCGCTTGCTACCTCAGAGGAAGAAAACTTGTAAACGAGGCACTTGCTTCAAGAAAACCCGAGCTGGAACTTCTCAGGCAGGCTGTGGAACAGTTCAGGAACGCGAGGGAGACTTATGATAAGGCAAATGTGTGCTTCTGCATCTATATCGGATTACTCAATATCCTGGAAGAAATTGAGGAATTTGAAGAAGTAGATGTTCTGAAATTGAAAAAACTGATTCAGAAAGTTGTCAAAAACCTCCCTGAGGATGTTAACCCCAGTATCAGGGTTTCTTTTGAGAATATCCCGCAGATATTTGAAGAAAAAGAAACAGTGACGCGAAAAGAACTCCTGAAGGAACTTGATGAGAAGGTCGGTGAAATCGAATACAAGGCACTTAAAAACCTTTTCGGGCATGTTCACGAGAAGATTAAGGACTATTTTGAAGAACCTTTCAGTCCAAACGTGATATATGAAAACTGGAAGCTGAAAGTCATATTTGACGATCCCACTAAAGTAAAAGGAAAACTGACTCTCAAAGCAGGTAACAAAATTCTGCTAAACAGAACCCTGACCTCAGAAGAAGTCAAAAATAACCTGATAGAAATAGACTACCTCAAGATCGGCTATTTCCCGCAGGATAAGGATGAAATATCTTTCACAATGCCAGGACAGAAGAAACCGGTTGAAAGGTCAATTGATTATTTTGAAAGCATAGGAAGAGATAACAAAACTAGAATCTTCCAGTGTGACTGCTCCAATGGCGTCTGCGTTGATCGGGATTTGAAAATTGCAGCTGTCCAGTTGAAGTATCATGCTTACGGTGAAAACTCTGTTGTTAAACTCACATCCGATGACGCCTATTACCGGAAAGTTATGGCAGTTCTGGATGCTGTGAAGGATGAAGCAGATATTGTGGTTTTCCCCGAGTTTTCCATACCTTTTGAGATCCTCAAAGGAATACAGGAATTCGCCGACGAAAATGAAATTATTGTCGTTGCAGGCAGTCATTATGTGACAGAAGGACAGCTTGGAGAGTACGGGGAATTATTCAGTCGGGGATTTGAAGAGGAAGATTTGAGGAAGAATATCTCGCCTGTTGTAATTCCTTCTTCAAAGATCGTGCACAATGAAAAGTTGCTTGGCGCAAGGGAAGAACGTGAACTCTATTTCAGTGAAGGGATGAAAGCTGGAAAAGTCAATCATATTTTCAAACTTCGGGATGATCTCCGCCTCGGATTAATGATCTGTTATGAATACCTGAATGCCGATTTAAGGAATCGCCTGATCCCTGCCTGCGACGTGATTCTCGTACCTCAGACGAACCCGAATCCAGAAAGGTTCTATGAAACAGCAAAAGCTGACATAAACAACCCTCTATGCTCCGGCAACAAAGCATTCATAATGGCAAACGGAATCTTTACTCTCGGAGAAGACGAAAAAGTTCTTGGAGGTTCTACAGGGATTGTTTCAACACTTGACAAATACTCATATAAAAGGCAGGATGAAGGGATTATAAAACCAGTTGACAAGGTAGTGGAACAGTTTGTCCTGCTGACTTCAATAAATACGGGGTTCAATCCTGCAAGAGATACCCATGCGGGACAAGTCCCGATAAAGACAAAGCTCATTCACATATTAGAAGAAAATGAAATTCTTAGTAGTTCAGAGAATGAAGGACGAAGATTTATTCAACTGCTTGAGACGATAGAAAATTGCAGGAACAAGGATGAATTAAAAGAAATACTCAATGATGAGGGAAATAAAGCAACTATAAAGACATTCTCACCGCTCATGCACAAACATATTCAGGATTTGAAAGAGCTTACTTTCGATGAAATGAAGAAAAAGTGCTGTTCAATCCTGATCCCAGCAGAATAAATCAATTTCATCATAAGGCGAGTAGAGATCTCAAAAATTAATTAGATCGTTAGAAACGACAGGAAAGCGTTTAAAATCACTTTTTCTTTTAGGAATTTGGCATGGACAGGCCGCTCTCCTTCGTCGAGCGTGACAAGAACGGCCTGATGTGACGAATATGGTTGTATGGGTCAGATTATAAATAATTCAGTCCTCTTGAGCGGAGCGAAAAGGACCTCGTGCTCCCGAAGCGAAACTCGGGCGTGAAAAAGCTCCGTTAAAGATGCTACTCGCCAGCCCCGGCTAATAAGCAACTCAAAAAACGAAAAAAGGGAGAAGAAGGTAATTTTCGCCAAAAAACTCCTGCTATCGGCTCATCTTGATGTAAACAGGTCGAAAATGTTTCCCAGCATGCTGCTGTCGGCCTGGTAGAATTCGGTGTATTTACAGCGCTTGCAGGTGACGTGGGTGAATTTCTTGTTCTGGACATCGAGGAGTTTGCTGAGAAAGCCGCCTGTGGTGCGGATCTCGCCGGTTTCGTAGGAGGTGTTTCCGCATTTGGGGCATACGAAGTTAATTTTTTTGCTCATTTTGTAGTCTCGTTATTTTGTGTTTCGTCAGGACCTATCAGTTAGTCGGAAGTAGCTTCACTCTGGCAATATTTAACATTATTGCAAAAATAAAGGAAAGAAATATTAGAATAAAGGATAATTACTGCGTAACAGCTATGAAAATAAAAGCTATAATCACAATTGCCCTGATAATCTCGGCTGTCCTGATGGCTGGGAGGGTATCTCCGGGAATCAACACTGACCAGTTCAGGGAAGGGAAATATATTCACCTTGACCGAATGGAGATCGCGTTTAACAAAACCGATGCCGACGTCAGTATCGAGTACCATCTCAATCCCTTTGCCCAGGCTTATATCTTCCTTTTCGGGAGCAAAAATCTGGAACCCAAAATAAAGGAGATTTTTTCTGATTTTGATAATATAGAAATACAGAAGATAGGAAGGACCAGTGCTTCAATCCAGGTAAAAAACGTTTCCAAGAAAAGTGAAGAATACTACCTGCATGATTCCCGGAAATTCGGGATGCAGCCGAATACCCTTACCCTTGTTTACCCTGAGGGCACCAGAAGAGATATTGAAAATGCAAAATCCACTCCGAACACATTTTATGTGTGAGGGAATATATGGCGAATCCGGTAAATCAGGTAAATACAATGAATCCGGTAAATACAATGAATCCGGTAAATACAATGAATCCGGTAAATACGGTATAACTTTCAATTAATCTTTTTCGATCCCTCGTTTAATGCCTCTGCTTTAATGCCTCTGCTTTAATGCCTCTGCTTTAATGCCTCTGCTTTAAACTGCCTCTTTATTTCTTTTATTACTCATTTTACTGCCAATCTTACTTTCTCCATTTTATTTTTTAAGAAATATTTTTCTTCCATTCAGAAGAAGGGAATGCCCAGATACGGGAATTATTAAAAGGATATAGTACAAAAAGGCAATTTTAATTACATTTCAGGAATATATATTTAAGAAGAAACCCAATTTTCTTTGATAGCGATGGGAAAATTCACACTGAAATGTCTCAAGTGCGGAAGAGATTACGGTCAGAAATACAGGCTCAACTGTGAGAATGACGACTCCCTTTTGCGGGCGGACTACTCCGAAAAAAGGCTGGAGCTAAGGAAACAGCCAGGCATAGGAAGGTTCCATTCCTGGCTTCCTATCCAGGAAGAACTTACTACAGATGCCGGGCCCATAACCTACAAAAGCGAAGCTCTTGCCAGGGAACTCGGGCTTTCAAACCTTTACATAGGATTCAGCGGATACTGGCCCGAAAGAGAAGCTTTTATCAAAACCTGCAGTTTCAAAGAACTCGAAGCCTACCCTACCATGCAGCTCCTTAAAGAAACCGGGGGAAAAGCCATAGTCCTGGCCTCTGCCGGAAATACGGGCCGTGCTTTCGCCCATGTTTCGGCTTTGACAGGAATTGATGTATATATAGTGGTACCCGATTCAGGAATTTCAAAACTGTGGCTGCCAGAAGAGCCGACAGAATCCATTCACCTCATAGGTATGAGCCCAGGAAACGACTACACTGATGCTATCAATCTTGCAGGGAGGGTTGCAAAACTACCTGGAATGGTTCCTGAAGGCGGAGCGAGAAATGTTGCGAGAAGGGATGGGATGGGTACGGTTATGCTGGATGCAGCAGTGACCATCGGACAGATGCCTGACCACTATTTCCAGGCAGTGGGAAGTGGTACTGGGGGAATTTCAGCCTGGGAAGCCTCATTACGCCTCGTGGCCGACGGGCGGTTCGGGCAGAAGCTCCCGAAACTTCAGCTTGCCCAGAACCTTCCTTTTGTTCCCATGTACAGCGCCTGGCAGGAAAGAAGAAGAGAAATTATTCCTGAGCTTGACATGAAGGATGCAAAGAAACAGGTAGAGGAAACTTACGCATCTGTCCTTACCAACCGGGCTCCCCCTTACGGAGTTACAGGCGGACTCTATGACGCACTTGTTGACACCGACGGGATAATGTACGCAATTACCAGAGAAGAAGCCATTGAGGCTAAAGCCCTTTTCGAATCCCTGGAAGGGATCGATATCCTGTCCCCGTCTGCAGTTGCAGCTGCATCCCTGTTAAAAGCCGTAGAAGCCGGAAAAGTTGGAAGAGACGAAACTATTCTCCTGAACATTGCAGGCGGAGGATACAAACGGCTGAAAGAAGACTTTACACTTTTCCAGATCCCGCCGGCAGCTACTGCAAGAGACCCTGATGTCCCCTTAGAAGAACTGAATATCTGAGTTTAGGAAAACTGCGGGATAAAAAAGAGAAATCAAACTCAAGAGGTATTTGTATGGCAAGTCCTGAAGAAGAAGTCATAGCAATTATGAAAAAGGCAGGTATTGACCTTACTGCAACTCTGCCATGTGACAGGATCAAGAACCTGCTTCCCCTTGTTTCGGAGAATTTCTCTGAGATCAGGTTAACAAGGGAAGAAAACGGAGTGGGTATTTGCGCCGGGGCTTACCTTGCAGGGGAAAAACCCATGATGCTGATCCAGAGCACAGGGCTCGGAAACATGATTAACGCTCTGGAATCCCTTAATGTGATATGCAAAATCCCCTTACCTGTCCTGACAAGCTGGCGTGGGGTTTATGCCGAAGCCATCGAAGCGCAGGTTCCCCTTGGAGTCCGCCTCCCGGCAATCCTGGAAGGAGCAGGGCTGAAATACACAATAATTGATGAGGCCGAAAAGCTTCCTCTTCTTGAAAATGTAATAAGAGACGCTTTTGAAAACTTAAGGCCGCATATAGCCCTTATCTCCCCGAAAGTATGGGAAATGTCTGACTGCCGTTCATGGGAAGCAGCTGGATTGCCAGAAAAACCTGAGGTTATGGAACGGACATGCGTATTTAACCTTAAAGAGGAAATCCTCAAGCCAATAATGCTCAGGAACGATGCAATTTGCGCAATCGCCTCTCAACTTGATGGAGAAATTACAGTAACAAATCTTGGGGTTCCCTGTAAGGAACTTTATGCCTGCAGGGACAGGAATCTTAACTTTTATATGTTCGGTTCAATGGGACTTGTTTCTTCAATCGGCCTTGGACTTGCCCTTTGTTCTGAGAAGACAGTCGTGGTCTTCGACGGAGATGGAAGCTTGCTGATGAACCCTAACGCACTTCTTGAGATTGCAAAAGAGGCACCAAAAAACCTGATGATCATTGGCCTTGACAATGGCGCCTACGGCTCCACAGGTTCGCAGGAAACCTGTGCCCTCCGTTACATCGACCTGGAAATTTTTGCAAATGCCTGTGGGATACAAAATACGGCTAAAGTGAATAGCAAAGAAGAGCTCATAGAAATTTTCAGAAAATTCCGGGACATGAAAGAACTTTCCTTTATCCATGTAATCCTGAAACCGGGAAATACAAAAGCACCCAATATTCCACTGAGCCCGGAAGAAGTTACAAATCGCTTCAAAGAGGCTTTGAAAACAGAGAAGCTATGAGAGCAGAAGTTTAAAAAAAACTCAGGATCATAAATTGCAGGAGAATTAAAGGAGAGAAAGGAGAAAATATACTGGACAACCAAACTTTCTATCATCTTCGTTCTCTTCTTTGAGGCACTTTCATCTTATCGGCTTAGAGTTTTTAGTTTTTAACTTTTAGCTTTTAACTTTTAGCTTTTAACTTTTAGCTTTTAACTTTTAGCTTTTAACTTTAAACTTTTAGCTTTTCTCTACAGCTTTTACATTTTAGCTTTTCTCTCCATTCGATTTTATTCTTCCATTGAGGGTATTCTTCCATTAGTTTTATTCTCTCCAGCTTATTTTTTCTACAGGTTCGTTGAGCCTGAATATCCCGGTGAGAACCTTTTCTTTGAGTTCTTCAGCAGCTTCCATTGCCCTGGCACGATCGGATTGGCGCAGTGTTATCTTAATATCCCTCAGGCAGCCTCCGGTTGCACACCTGACAGAACCCAGGTTTGCACTGAAGGTCTCCCCCCTGCACCTTGAAAGGCAGAGCCCGCAGTTAAAGCAAAGAGAGCTGGAATGTACAGCCCTTTTATCCTCAGTACGGGAGACGGCTCCCATGGGACAGGCTTCTTCAACCAGACATGTCTTGCATTTCAGGCACTTTTCCGGATCATAGCGGACTGTAAGGTCTGTGCCGTCCCATACATCTCCATATGTAATTTCACAGAGAGGGATTCTTCCTGCGAGGTCTACCAGCTTAAGCGGGATTTCCCTGTCCAGCTTCAGGATATTTACCAGCATTCCCTCGTGAAGGACCGGGATCGGGACGGCCCAGGTATTTATAATTTCAGGGCCGGCAGAAGTTGCAAAGCCTCCCATGTATTCGGGATTCATGTCGTGCATATCTGCAAAACCTGTAAGGTTGGGGTTATCCGGAGCGCTTCGAGTGCCAGCGCCCGTGACAAATCCGTCTGCCCCGTTGAAAAGCACCCTTGTCCCGATTCCTATAGTCTCGAGCTTCGGGTCGTTTTCAATTGGATTTAACTCGCCGCAGCCGCAAAAGGTCATCTCCTTAAATTCACCTTCAAACGGCAGGGCATGGAAAATGGTTTTAATAGACTCCTTTCCGGGATTTACGAATGCCCTGTAATTCTTAAAGGCATGCCTTGTTGCATGGAGCCGTGCAAAGGGGATTTCAGACAGCCGTGTCTCCACGGAGAAGCGACTTCCTTCACTGGTAGTTACATCAACTTTAATGGTCTTTCCTTCTACCATCTCCCTGAAAAGGTGTCCGCCTCCATAGCATGGATCAGATTCGCTGTGAGCTGTCCCGAGTACTATCAGATCCAGAATCCCAAGCCTTTCGTTCGGGCAGGGGCCCACAACTGCCGGTACGCCGTTCAGCAGGACTTCAGAAGCTTTAACAAATGAGTCGGGCTCTGAAACTTTGAACGAGAGTACCGCATATGTTCCGCTCATGATGCCGCGCGTTGCGGTAGTTACGACATCCACATCCTCAAGCCTTATCTCCTCCCCCGCACGGATTTTCGCGCTAATTTCTGCAGCCGTAAGAACCACGGCATCTCCAGCATCAATTTTATTCTGAATTTCCGGGATTGTTCGGCACTTCCCTGTGTTATCGAATGCTCCATTCATGTTACCCTCAACCGGGATATTAAGTTCATTCTATTTTAGAGGTGTGTTCATTATATTTTAGATGGCAGGATTCCAAGAATAAAACTCGACGATGGATTAAAGCTAAGCGTTAAGAAAGGAGGGAAAGAACTTTTAAAATTATGAAGAAAATAAGAATTTTAACTCAAAAATCTGAACTGAAAATGCAGAGTCTGGGATCACAGTAAAAGGGATCACAAAAGAGGTAAAATTTTTTTATATTTTGAAGGCTAATTTGAGCAGGAAAAATTCAGACCACCCAAAACTTATATAAATGATGATGCGTACTATGGAGTTGTGCTTTGGCACGAAAAACAGAAACAACTAACAACATGGGCTCGTGGTCTAGACGGTTATGACGTCGCCTTGACATGGCGGAGGTCCTGAGTTCGAATCTCAGCGGGCCCACTCAAAAATTTTCCGGAGATTTTTCCGGAAAGATAAAAGACATCACTACCTTAAGATAATAAATAGCCTGTAAGTAGTGAAATTGTTTGCCCAGGTAGCTCAGTGGGAGAGCGCTGCCCTGAAGAGGCAGTTGTCCCCGGTTCGAATCCGGGTCTGGGCACCAGATCACATCAGTAGTGTAGCGGTCATCACCGGGCGTTGCCAACGCTCGAACCCGGGTTCGAATCCCGGCTGATGTATAACTTTTTTAGAAATTAATGTTCCAGATCAATTTTTCCTTATGCAAGGAATAGATATAAACAAAAAGGGCTCGTGGTCTAGACGGTTATGACGTCGCCTTGACATGGCGGAGGTCCTGAGTTCGAATCTCAGCGGGCCCACTCAAAAATTTTCCGGAGATTTTTCCGGAAAGATAAAAGACATCACTACCTTAAGATAATAAATAGCCTGTAAGTAGTGAAATTGTTTGCCCAGGTAGCTCAGTGGGAGAGCGCTGCCCTGAAGAGGCAGTTGTCCCCGGTTCGAATCCGGGTCTGGGCACCAGATCACATCAGTAGTGTAGCGGTCATCACCGGGCGTTGCCAACGCTCGAACCCGGGTTCGAATCCCGGCTGATGTATAACTTTTTTAGGAGTTAGGCAAGTTTTTTGATTATTCTCGTTTCTTTGTTTGTTTATTCTCGTCTCTTTGTTTATTGTCGTTTCTTTGCCCGTTCACTTCTTTGCTTATTCTTTTTTCGACTTTTTCCGAACAGATCATGTATTAGAACTTTTTGCTTTGAGTTAAAAATACTTACAATATTGTCCAATTATACCACAAAACTTTAGTTTCTGAATAAATATACTCTGGCACCAGTTTCAGAATACATTTTCAAATTTTTATTGTCAAGTCTTCGAACGATATCAGGTTCAACGTCAACCTAGACTTATAGCTATAGTTTAGAACGAATAGCGTTATAGAGTGGGAAAATCAAATATGTTAACTAACTCATTGTCAACCAAAACTTTAATTAAAACATAAAATCATTATAATTATTGGATATACATCTCAAAGAGACAAATAAGCGAGTCTGCTTGAAGAGATCTATACCAACTATGTTGCAAACCTGAAAAATCGTAAGGAGATCTGAAAATGACAGGAAAGTTCCAGAAAAGAAACGCAGAACGGAAAGGTGTCAGAAAAGAATATGAACTGGAGCAGAAGTTAATAAAGGAAATCGTAGGCGAAATTCAGGTAAGCGGCGGTGGATCTATAGAGTGAGTAAAAAAGTACACATAACAATCCAGGCTGGAGAGATTTCCGAGCAGACAGTAGAAATAGCCGAGAGCGCTACCTACGAAGACCTGCTTGATATATTGGATATAAATCAGGAAACAGTACTTGTATTAAATGGAGGGAATGCTGTTCCCCTTGACGGGGCGGTAAGTTCCGATAGACTTACAATCCTGAGAGTTGTCACAGGGGGCTAATCTGCCAGTAAAAGGCAGAATCCCTTCTTTATTACAACTTCTTTTTTCCGTCTTTTTTAGAATTCATAGAGGATATTTTTGTGAGCAGCGCATTTGTGATCTTCAGTGCGTCCCGAATAGTAGTACACGGTCCTTTTCGTTCCCCGAATTGCACCTCGCCCGAGTTGCGCCTCCCGAGTTCCGCTTCGGGAGCACGGGGTCCTTTTCGCTTCGCTCAAGAGGACTTATTTTTGGCGAAGTTCTCACAGCTTAGTTTCTGTTTTCTGGGAGTTGCGATGTAATCGCAACAGCACGGGGTCCTTTTCACTTCGCTCAATAGAGCTACTCTATGCCAAGTAAAATTGCTTTTCAATTCTCTAGAGGGCTGATTTATAGAACTTAGAGGATTTCCATATACTCTTTCGGTGCCCTTCTGTGATTATAAGGTATAGAGTTGTTTAAAACCACTTAAAGCGCCTGCAGCTTGGAGAAAAGAAGCAGAGGCATAGCTTTCGTGACTTTCGTGCTTTTAGCGGTTTGCCCTTTCGTTTGAACGCTTAAAACAGAAGAGTTTCTGGGAGTTGCATTGCAAATGCAACAACCTACGATCATTTCACTCATTATACTCGCTTTTATACTCGCTCAAGCGAATTAGTATGAGATAGAATTTAAGAGAAATAAAACGAGAATCAAAGGGGAATCATGAAGGAGATTTAAGAATTAGTTATGAAAAGAAGACAGTAAGAGGCACATTATAAGCTGGAAAAACCCGGAATTTGCTTAATATTCAACGCGAACATAGCGTGAATGCGCAGAAGAAAATTCAAAGGAGTAAAGATCAAGAACGAAAACCTTGACAAGGTTTTATTTCCATAATGGTCGAATTCCGGAAAAGGATTGTCAGCCATTATGGAGCTAAGCTTGTTTGAGAATTTTTACTTTGAGGCCGCTAGAGGCACTTTTTTGCTCATGACCTTCAGTTTCTTAATTGCCGAGATGGTTGCCTGAGATTCCTTGTAAATTTTGTCTTCGTAATAACTTATGATCTCGTCAACGGGAGCCGCAAGAGCATAAATTTTTATCGGGCGACCTTTGCCAGGCTTTTTTTCTGAACGCACACTAACCCAGGACTGATTGCGCATCAGCCTCATTGCGAGACTGACTTCGGGTTGTCTTAATCCGGTACTGATTTCGATTTCACGGGATGACGCTTCGTCAACATTCATAAGATATGCCATGGTTGTAGCGACATTTCTGGACATCCCGAGATTCCGTAACGTTTCAATAAAAATATGATCGTTTTCGTCCAGCACTTTTACTTCGTAGTCCTTCATGATAACCCCTTCATACTTATAGTTTAATAGATAAGTTCGTCAGCTAAAAAATATCAGGGTAATTATTATTAGACCTTCAAAGAATGCTTTTATAATCACCTTTTAACTGACAACAACTGCCAAATATATACACAGTAGATATATTTATACTGTAACGTATTTCGTTTTGAAATTTTAAAGGGAATAAAAAACGTTTTTACGTAATATAGCGGATTGTTTCCGTTTTAAGTCCAACAACCGGTTATTAAAAACAAATATTATATGTTTATAACCGACTACTAGAGCCCCGTTTTATGAGATTGATGGGAAGGGCCGTATAGATTTAACAATTAAACCTGTATACGTATATAATTAGAAGGTTATTCATCTCCAACATTTAATAATGTACTCATACTATTTAAAGTTGTATATATTAAAAGGGAATTGAAATACTTTCAGCTACGCTTGACACGGGTTACTATAGAAAAATAATCAAATATAGGAGGCGTTATAATACCCGGATACAGTAAAAGAACTTCAAGTTTCATAGGAAAAATATTATAATTCAACTGACTAATAATTTGAGTTCAGGTTTCAGGATAAAACAATGTTAGAGAATAAGTTAGAAATTTGATATTTCCGACTAGTTAGAAATTTGATATTTCCGATTCAGCTAAATGAAAGCAATAGTCACACTGGACAAATTAAATCTATTTATGCCCCTTCAATCCCAGCTATTACCATATCAAGACCAGTTGATTGGAAAATAGAGAAAACAAAAAAGCATAAAAAATTCGAAAAGGTCATTATTAATTAAAGCGAAAAAAGCGAGGCCGGTCTCGTAAAAGTAGAGAAACCCGAATACCTATTTTCGTATCAATTGTTTTTCTCATTTTCGTGTGTCGAAAAAAATTATTCAGAGGGGTGGAGTTATAAAAGGCGTTGAGAAGTAGAGATTAAAATTAAAACTTAATAAAATAAATACAATTAAATAGGGTTAATATTTACATAAACCTGTTATTTAAACGTACCTGGCTAATTGAAAATTAGGGGAAGACAGCGAGCACGCATTACTGGTATATTCTGCAGCTAATCCATATAAAAAATATAGGATACGAAAAAAGCCAGGTCCTGCCTCTAGAAAAAATATAATCGAGATAAAGAGTTGATACCATGATCGAGCTGATAATTAAAGCCTTCTGGCTGATGCTTCCGGCATACCTTCCCAATCCCTTTGCAGCTGTTTTCGGTGGCGGAAAGCCGATTGATGGAGGCAGGACTTTAAAGGACGGGAAAAGAATTATAGGAGATGGGAAAACCTACAGAGGACTTTTTTCAGGCATTTTTTTTGGAGTGCTTGCAGGCAGCATTCAGATCTGGTTAAATTCAAGAGGATTTGAGATTCTGGGAATAGAAATGCCGGCTTTCGGCCCGGATTACCCCAGTGCGCTCAAAGTTGTCCTTGCCCTTGCCTGCGGTTCACTCTTTGGAGACATGTTTAAGAGCTTTTTCAAGCGCAGGATGGGTATGAAAAGGGGCGCTTCCTTTCCGCTTGTAGACCAGCTGGATTTTGTCATAGGAGCCTGGGTTTTCACATACCTGACATCTCCTGAATGGTTTGTGGCCAATTTTACCCCCTCGATAATAATAACAGTCCTCATAATGACACCTCTTCTCCACCTTACGACAAACATAATAGGATACATTATAGGTGTAAAGAAAGAGCCGTGGTAAACTTTTAGAAATTAATAAGGTTCTGAAAAAAATAACCTGATAAGAGCTGATTATGATTTTTAAAGATCAAGAGCAATTAGTAGAGATCAGGGAAAAATTAGATTCGATAATATTTAATAAAATCAATAGTGCTAATAAGGCTGCAAGCCGGTGAGATCATGAGCAAATCTGAAACAAAAAATGAGCTGGATATACAAAAACAGGAGCTGACCGCAGCCCTCAAAGCCTGCGGAGCTGTCCGCTACGGGGATTTCACGCTTGCTTCGGGAAAGAAAAGCAAGTATTATATAGACATCAAAAAAGCCAGTACTGACCCTAAAACCCTGAAGCTTATAGCCAGACAAGCAGCGCTCAGGGTAAGGGAGATGGATGTAAACACAATTGCAGGAGTGGAACTTGGGGGGGTTCCTCTGGCAACCGCAGTTTCTATGGAAACCGAACTTCCTCTGCTTATAATTCGGAAAGCTGTAAAAGGCTACGGCACGAAAAGCAGGTTTGTGGGAGAGATTAAACCGGATGACAGACTTGTAATGCTCGAAGACGTAACGACAAGCGGAGGCTCGGTAAAAGATGCAATCGAAGTTGTCAGGGAAAGCGGAGCGAATGTCAAGTATGTAATCAGTGTCGTGGACAGAGAAGAAGGAGCTAAGGAAAACTTGAAGGAAGCAGGTGCTGAACTTATCCCTCTTGTAAGTGCAAGCGACCTATTGAGAGAACTGAGTTAACTTATACTCTTCAAGTTCGAAAATTTGGGATTATAGCCTGTAGATTTAACATTTAGGTTCCAGAAAGAATTTTCCTATTAAGTTATAGAGTTTACAATTTGCCAGAAACTAGAAAAGTAGCCTATGGCTTAATTTATATCCTTTTTAACTGAAAACCTTTAGAATATAACAGTTCTATATTCTATTCTTGTCAAATGGTGATTTTAAAGTTTAATGCCGAAGAAAATAGAATGTAAGACTTCGGAAAAACGTTAAACCATATGGATTTTTATCCAGATGTTAAGTCTGACAATGAGAAGATATTTATCAGAAGAAATAGAGAACTAGGAAGTCCTTCAGTATATTCCGATTAAGAATTATTGTCAATAAAAACAAATATGCTGCTTAAAGTAATATTGAGAGGTTTTGAGGACTGAAAATCTAACTACCTTTTCTTATCTAATTTCCTTATTAATATCTATTAAAACAACAGTCGAATATAATAAAGTAATCTTTTTAAAACCAGGAGAATAAAAATGAAGATTTTACTTATCGGCGGCGGCGGAAGGGAACATGCAATTGCCAAAGGAATTAAGAAAAGCAAGCATAACCCCTCCCTTTATGCATTAATGGCAAAAAAAAATCCAGGAATTGCCGCCCTCTGTGAGGACTTTCTCCTTGAGAAGGAAACAGAAATTCAAAAAGTCGTTGAGTATGCAAAAGCCAGGAATGTCGAAATGGTTTTTGTGGGCCCTGAAGCTCCTCTTGCAGCAGGAATTGCAGACGCTCTCTGGGAAGCCGGAATTCCGGTTATAGGGCCTAAAAAAGCCTGTGCAATTATCGAATTTGACAAGGCATGGGCAAGAAATTTCATGAAAAAATATGAAATTGAAGGTTGCCCTGCCTACGAGGTTTTCACAGAGGAAGGACCCGCGTATGCTTTCATCGAAAAGCTTGGTGACGTTGCAGTCAAGCCTTCGGGCCTGACAGGGGGAAAAGGGGTAAAAGTTATGGGAGACCAGCTCCCTGACCTCGAAGCAGCCAGAACCTATACAGGTGAGCTTCTTGAGAAAGGGCCTGTAGTCATCGAGGAGCGCTTCATTGGAGAAGAATTTACTCTTCAGGCACTGGTGGACGGAAAAAGCCTTGTTTTCTTCCCTGCAGTGCAGGATCATAAAAGAGCGTATGAAGATGACCTTGGGCCCAACACAGGCGGAATGGGCTCATATACCGACGCAGGGGAAATCCTGCCTTTTATGCTCCCAGATGATCTTAAGAAGGCAAAGAAGATTATGCAGGACACCGTTAGGGCACTTTATGAGGAAACGGAAACAGGATATCAGGGCATTCTCTACGGGCAATTCATCCTTACAGCCAGCGGTCCCAAGGTAGTGGAATTCAATGCAAGATTCGGAGACCCTGAAGCCATGAACGTAATCCCACTTATTGAAACAGATTTCGTGGAAATTATGTCTGCAATGGTTAAAGGAACCCTTGAAAAGCTGCCTGTAAAATTTAGTAAGAAAGCGACTGTGTGTAAATATGCAGTTCCTGCCGGTTATCCTGACAATCCTGAAAAAGACAGTGAGGTAACTGTAGAAGATATAGGGAAAGCTTCCATCTATTACGCCAGTGTTTATGAAAAAGAAGGGAAAATTTACACGACTGGCTCCCGTGCTGTTGCAGTTGTAGGGTGTGCGGAAACTATAGATGCAGCCGAGAAAATTGCTCAAAATGCTCTTGAAAATATCCGGGGCAAGCTTTTTTATCGGAAAGACATTGGCACTGCTGCCCTCATACAGAAGAGAATTGACCATATGAAAGAACTTAGAGGCTGAATGTCTGAAAAGCTCTGCAAAAATACGGCGTGAAAATAAGTAGTATGCGGTAATATAAAGTTTAAATTCAGCCAGATGAAGTCGGGGTTGAAACGATGAAGAAGGATGTACTTTCGATAACTGACCTTTCCAGGGAGGAGATTTTCGAACTCCTCGAATCTGCTATGGACCTTAAAGAAAAGCGTAAGGCAGGAGAATCCACAGAGTTCCTGAAGAACAAAAGCCTCGGGATGATTTTCGAGAAATCTTCCACAAGGACCAGAGTGTCCTTTGAGGTCGCAATGACCGATTTTGGAGGACATGCCCTTTACCTGAACTCCAAGGACATCCAGGTAGGAAGAGGCGAGACTATTGAGGACACCGCAAGGACCCTCTCAGGTTACCTGCAAGGGCTCATGGCAAGGGTTATGAGTCACGAAACTGTAAAAAAATTAGCCGAATACTCAACAATACCTGTAATCAATGCGCTTTCGGACAGGGAACACCCCTGCCAGATCCTGGGCGATTTCATGACAATCATGGAGTACAAGCACAGGTTCGAAGGCTTGAAATTCGCCTGGGTAGGAGACGGAAACAATGTCTGCAATTCAGCCCTGCTCGGCTCGGCTATAATGGGAATGGAATTTGTCGTCGCCTGCCCGAAAGGATACGAGCCCAAAGCCGAGTTCCTTGAAAAGGCAAAAGCCCTCGGAGGCAAGTTCACAATCACGGACGACCCGAAAGTTGCCGCAAAAGATGCTGATATCATTTATACGGATGTCTGGGTCTCCATGGGCGACGAAGCCGAACAGGAGAGACGCCTGAAGGACTTTGCCAGTTTCCAGGTCAATACCGAACTCCTTGGAGTTGCAAAACCGGATGTAATAGTTATGCACTGCCTGCCAGCCCGGCGAGGCCTCGAGATTACGGATGAAGTTATGGACGGCCCGAATTCCGTAATTTTCGAAGAAGCCGAGAACCGCCTGCATGCGCAAAAAGCCCTTATCCTGAAATTGATGAGATGAAAATTTCATCAATTTCCAAACTTACCATATAAACCTTCACGCATTTGCAGGCATCTGTTTTTAGAGTTCTCGGCATTGAACCCGGTTAAACGCGGTTCCCGAAAAAAGAAATTATCAAAGGAGTTCAGAACGGTTTTCGTCCTCCGAAGAGGCTTTCAAAAATTTCAAGGAAAAAGTATAAGAACAAAGAGCACTACTATTGCTCCTGCAACATAAGCCATATCGTGCGAGGGTTGCCCAGCCAGGTTTTTAAGTTAAGAAGTATCAGTATGCGAGAGTTGCCCAGCCAGGTCAAAGGCGCTGGATTCAGAGTCCAGTCTTGTAGGAGTTCGTGCGTTCGAATCGCACCTCTCGCATCAAACTTTTTTAAGTGACTTTTTTCGTTGAGTTTCTTTTAGAGCCGTCATTGAATATTTAATTCTCTATGAAAACGGAGCCTTTTCATGCAATATTATGTGAAGGACAGCACTCTTATAATTGATGGCGATTTTGAGGCTGTCAGTACAGGATTAAACGGCGGAAGGTCACACGTAAAACACCTTTTCAACAAACAGGTACCAAGAACCTTTAACCCCCCTGACCCGCAGGAATTCTTAAGGAAAAGGAAGCTATGGAACTCGGCTTCGAAGAAGCTCATTTTGGCCTCCTTACAGCTGTTAAAATGGAATACCTTCAGGTCATCGAAGACGACTACCTGACAGCCTTTATAACCGCTGGCGTAAGCAACGGCTCAGAATTCAGGGCAAAAATAGGGACCATAAATATAATTCTAATCTCGAAGACAAGACTATCCGAGACAGCTCTCTTCGGAGCCATTATCACAGCCACTGAAGCTAAAGGGCTTGCTCTGCTTGAAAAAGGCTACACCTTCCTGGGCACGAACACGGATGCAGTGATTGTTGCCTATGAAATTGACTCCGGAATTAACTCGGAAACTGAGGGAAAGCAGGAGATCCCCTACGCAGGCTCAAGTACGGAGTTCGGAAAAAAGATTACTGAAGCTGTTATAAAAGGAGTTAAGGCAGGGCTTGAGCTGCGGGGAGAGTAATTAGCTGTCGTACATACAGACTGCCTTTTTCTGAAAATCAAAAATGTAAGAAAAAATATCGGATAGAGAGGCAATTACTTTAGCAATCTGCCTTTGGAGAAACATAAGACTAAAAATAGAGTAAGAATTAAGTTTATCGATGTAAGCCCTGTTATGACTTCAGTTTCTTCCCTACTGTTTGCAATTGCAGTTTCATTTTGAGTTTTTAGTTTTATTTCTGTCTTACTTTCTTCACTCATAGAAAGATTTCCTTCTTAGACATTTAATTCTCCGGCTTCAGGCTCTAAATTAGATTTATTGAATATTTCATTTTTAATTGAATTTTTTCTGATAGCGTTTTTGCTGGAAAACACATTATCCTTGATACTGAACATTATTGCAAAAATGGTTCATTGTTTATATACGTCGTGAGATTTGGGCATATGTTAACCTTATAAACCCAATATATATTTACATAATATTTAAAAAACGCAATCGGTAAATATACTCAGAATCTAATGTCGACCTGCCGAATATAGGTAATAAGCTTTTTAAGCCACTCCTAAGATGAAGTAATGTAATATAGGACAATTTAATATTTTCATATCTGAAAATTAATATATGCCACAGAGTCAATAGAAATTACAAGGAATGAAAACAATCTTGGGAATGATATCGGGGGAGAAGTAGGAGCTTGTAGATTCTATTCCTGCGCTTGAATACTCAAAAAGATATTGATTTGTAGATTCAAATTTAGACTGACGACGCCAGTTTAGAGAGGAAACCTACAGAGCCCAAATACAACCGGCTCTTCGCTGTTTTGTATGGGTTGAAGATAATTGCTTAGTTAAACAGTTGTCCGGCCAAAATGAAAAACGCCGAGCTTGACTATGATTTTCAACAACAAACGTTTTTAAATTTTATGCATGCTACTTCCATAATTAGAAATGGATGTAAATTACTCACTCGAAACAGCGAAGAGCCAAACAACTTTGTATGCTGCAATGTAAGAGAATCCATAGGAATTGGGGAAGCATGAAGAAGGGAGTAATATGTCTATTATGTCTATTCGTTTTTGGCATCGCACTAATCAACGCTTTAACTCTTGTAGCTTTTGGTTTTTCTGAAGCCTCGATGGGTACGAACACCTCAGGACATGATAATGAGAAGGCTATCGACCCTGAGGATATGAACCTATCAGTAAAACCTGGAGATGACTTCTACGAGTATGCTGAGGGAGCCTGGATAAAAAGCCATCCTGTGCCTGCGGGCAAATCCCGATACGGAGAGTTCGATAT
>CAVZFI010000041.1:0-42041 GCA_963774465.1 uncultured Methanosarcinaceae archaeon
GCCAAAAATTAGTCCTCTTGAGCGATCGCAGCGAGCGAAAAGGACCGCGTGCTCCCGAATCACAATTCGGGTGAAAAAAGATTGTAAAAAGAGATTGTGAATTATGTGTGAATTATATTATGGGGAATGGGCATCTGGTTATTGGGGAGTTGGGGGGTATGGGGGGGGGTTATTAAAAAGAGTTTAAACAAGTCTTTTATGACCTGCCCAGATGCCCAGTATCCTAGTTGATTTAATACTATATATAATTAAAGTTTAATTGTTTTTTTATAAAGTATTATTAAGGCAACTATATGTGATTTTCTGGCAGAGTTTTAAAACCAAAAGAATCAAAAAGAATTATTTTAAGTCTCTTGAGCGTAGCTCAGTATCTGTATATAAATTGGTCCGCTTGAGCGAACGAAGTGAGCGAAATAAAATCCTCTAAGTTCTATAAATTAGCCCTCTTGAGCGCAGCGAAAAGGGCCTCGTGCCGTTGCGATTACATCGCAACTCCCAGAAAATCTCCGATTTCCTGTGATCCCGAAGCCGACCGGGAGTGAAACGGACTGCGTACTGCAGAGCCGCAACTCTGCCGAAAAGAACCTCGTGCTCCGAGATAAAACCAAAAAATAAAAAAGAATGATTCTAAGTCCTTTTGAGCGAATTGAAAACAATTTTACTTCACCAAAAATAAGTCCTCTTGAGCGCAGCGAAAAGGACCTCGTGCTCCCGAAGCGAAACTCGGGAAGCGAAACTCGGGTAGAAAAAGATTTATCATGCTTTAAGATATATAAAAATGATCAGGAATAACAGCTAATCTAACCAGAAACGGGCCGCTGATTTATGGCAAAAGATGAGCGTATAAGGTTTCCATCAGGTTCATATCAGGCTCTTCATAAGGGCATCTGCTACAGAATTGATCCAGAGAACGATATAGTGGAAATGACCCAGAAGCTAAAGTTCAAATATAATCCTGAGAGTGAGGAAGAGGCTCTTAATCTGGTCAACAGACTTGGAGCAGAAAAAATTCAAGAAAGACTCGGATTATTCTCAAAACTTCTTGTTATTTCAATATTATTATTCCTATTTTTGACGCTTTTACCAACCTTTTTCCCCGGAAAATCTGAAAATATTATAAATGCTGGAAGGTTTTTAACAGTCGTTTCAGAAATTGCCTTTCTTTATAAGTTTGGTTATTATAAGATTGCAATAAATTATTACATGGATTCATATTGCGAAAAATGTGGGAAATATTTTGTGTTTCAAGAATATAAGGCTCCTTTAATCAAAGAGGAAAGCGGTACTGATGCCTATAAAAAAACTTTAACAAAGCACTGGCGTTGTAGAAAATGCGGATATGAAGATATAAAAATTGAACCCCAACCCGTAGATCATCACCACGAGGAAAAACAACACAGTTTAAAAGAAGATACCTGTGAGGAATGCGGGAAAGAGCATGCAATAGAAGAATACAGGAATGTTGACGTATTAAACAGTGCTGCCAGAAAGAAAATAAGGTATTTTAAATGCAGACACTGCGGCTATCACGAAATCAGACTCAATAAAAAGCTGAGTGTGATTAGATAAATTGGAAGGCTTTTTTTACAATTTACTTTACAATTTAATATAAACTCTTTTGACTATATTAACATCCGGTTATGAAGGGTTTTTTTTAGAACAGGCTAGCCTAAAAAATAAAAATTAAGCCATGAAAACTTCGCCAAAAATAAGTCCTCTTGAGCGAAGCGGAAAGGACCGCGTACTGTTATCCCGAGGCGCAATTCGGGTGTGAATTATATTATGGGGAATGGGCATCCGGTTATTGGGGATTTGGGGGGGGTATGGGGGGTTATAAAAAGAGTTAAAAAGGTCTTTATTGACCTTCCCGGATGCCCATGACTTTAGAGTACTTCATAATATATAAACTTAAAGATTTAATCGCATATTGGTGAAATATCATCAGACCATGATATGAATAAGCTTAGTGCAAAATGACCTGGATTTTTAGATGGAAACTCCCATTCCTATGACAAGCCGTACTACATCTTTAATGTTTACTGTATCCCATATAGTGCGTTGTTTAAGGAAATTAATATCAGAAACTGAAGTTAAAATCCGGATAGATTACCTTTCATTCAAAATTCTGGCAATTAAAGGCTTTAAGGACGAAACATCTTCCACTGCTATATCCCAGATGGCTTCAAGATCAATACCAAAATCGTGGTGTACCATTTTGTCGCACAATCCGGTCATTTCTCTCCATGGAACCTCAGGATGCCTTCTTTTTAAAGAATCAGGCAAATTTTTCGTTGCTTCCCCAATAATTTCGAGAGCCAGGATTACGGCATATATTGTTTTGTCATCCGTGGAAAAGTCATCAAATTCGAATCCTTCGATAAAATTTTCTATCTTTTCGATCGAATCAAGGATGTCAATCAAAAAATCCTCTGGGTCTCTTTCTTCGGCTCTCATAAAGCCATTACCTCTTTAAGAACTCGTCTTCCAATAACGGGAATACGTCTCATATCTATTTGTTATTTTCTCCTGGTCTCCCTGATAAGAACGCAGCACACAAAAGAATTGCCCTTCAAATCGATCATAGTTTCAAATGTACATATTCACGCTTAATTCACTCCAGACTCCACATAACCACGGAAAACCCTGAAAAATCTGTAACTTCGAAACAAGCCCTTTCAATTAGTGCTCTTGAGCAAGTTTAAAAGAGAAAAATAAAGGTAAAAATAAGGGTAAAAATCATGAATTTACTTTCAGTCATGAATTCACCTTCCGGACAGATACTGCTCCCTTGCGTCATCCAGAATAAATCCTGGTACCAGGAAAAAAAGGCCATAATAAACTGGTAAAGGTGTCCGCTAATAAGGCCGTAAATAAATCCGTTCCGAATGCTTCTGAACTCCCTAATGCCATTTCAGATCCCGAATACGTGAACATCAACGTTTAAGACCAGCCTTGAACAAATACTCAGTTAAAACTGTTGTTTTCTAAAATATCGGGGGCTGGCTTGAATGGAACTGCTGGGTACGGGCATACTTGACATCCTTACCAGGATAGATAGGTTAATCTGGGGGCCACCCCTTCTGGTTTTACTTGTCGGGACAGGGATTTTCCTGACGTGGAAGCTCGGGATGATCCAGGTCTTCAGGCTGCCCCTTGCGCTCAGTTACTGTGCTTAACTCTAGGAAAGCCGAAATTGGAGTACAGGGGGATGTTTCGAGTTTTGCGGCGCTCAGCACTGCACTGTCTGCAACTATCGGGACAGGGAACATAGTTGGGATTGCAACTGCAATAAAAACTGGAGGACCCGGCGCTCTCTTCTGGATGGTTTTTGCAGCTTTTTTCGGGATGACAACCATGTATTCCGAATCCCTGCTTGCGGTCAAATACAGAATCGTGGATGAAAACGGGCAGATGTCGGGAGGGCCGATGTATTATATCAAAAACGGGCTGGAGGGAAAAAGATACAGCCGCGTTCTTGCAACCCTTTTTGCCATTTTCGGGATAGATGTAGCCCTTTTCGGGATAGGAACCTTTCCGCAGGTAAATGCTATTGTCGACTCTGCCAGGATCGCCTTTGATATTCCTGAAGCTTTGAGCGCGGCTGTAATAAGCCTGCTTGTAGCGTTTGTAACTCTTGGAGGGATTAAGAGGATTGCAGCCGTAGCCCAGTTTCTGATGCCTTTTATGGCAATAGGTTATGTGCTCGGCTGCCTTGTGATTGTCGGGCTTAACCTTGAGAAGCTTCCTGAAACCCTCGCATTGATAATAAATTCCGCTTTTACAGGGACTGCTGCGAGGGGCGGTTTTCTTGGAGCAGGGGTAATTCTCGCGGTCAGAATGGGAATTGCGCGGGGGATTTTCTCAAATGAATCAGGCATCGGGAGTGCCCCGATAGCTGCTGCGGCTGCAAAGGTAAAAGAGCCTGCCAGACAGGGGCTTATTTCCATGACAGGAACCTTTTTAGATACCATTGTGATCTGCTTCATGACCGGAACAGTGTTAGCCATGACGGATTCCTGGACCGGCGACCTTGCAGGTGCCTACATGACAAGCTACGCCTTTTCCACAGCACTTACTGAAGCCGGGAGTTACATTGTAACAGTCGGGCTCATATTTTTTGCCTTCACAACTATTCTGGGATGGAACTACTATGGTGAACGCTGTACTGAATTCCTCTTCGGCGTAAGGAATTCTCCCTTACAGGATAGTTTACATCCTGATTGTTGCCTCAGGCGCCTTCCTGACCCTGGATGTCATCTGGGTGCTTGCGGATATCGTAAATGGGCTCATGGCTATCCCGAACCTCATTGCCCTGCTTGCTCTGCGGAAAGTTGTTACGGCCGAGACCAGGCAGTATTCTGGGAAATTGAAGGCTGAAGCCTCAAATCCGGCTGAGACATCACAATAACAAGACTGGAGTACGAAACAAATAGAAAAATACAACATGTTACAGGTTGCAAATAAAGTGAAACCGTTATAAACCAGGCATAAGGACTGTTATCTATGAAGCCCGCCTATTCAGAAAAGCGTTCCTCCACGGGGAAAAAGCAACATAAGTTGATAGATCGAATGTCGGTAAATAGAATATCGGCATATAAAATACTGGGAGATCGAAGATCGGTAAATAGAATACTGGCAAATCAAAGGTCGGCATCATCTCTTCGCTTTGCAGTTGCCGTATTGATGATAACCGTCTTTTTGACAGGCCCGGCTTCTGCAGTCGTAGTGTCCGGAAGCACTCATCTCGGAGTTGAGGTCTCGGAAATCACCCCCAATCCTGCCAGACCGGGCGAAGACCTGCTCATAAAAATCAATATACAAAATGCCGGAGACGAGCCCGCAGAAAACGTGAGAATAGGAATTGAGGAACTTTATCCATTTATTTTTAAATACAGTACATCAGAGATGTACGGTTCCGGGACGAACACGGAACGCGAGTTTCAAATTGAACAGATAAGGCAGCGTTCAAGGGTCGAACTGAATTTTCATTTCAGGGTAGATGCAAAGGCTGAGTCCGGAATCTATCAGCTTGAATTTACTATCAAGGACAGAAACGGAACAAGTTTTTCAAGGAGGATTCCGATTCGCGTGGAAGGAAACCCGGATCTTGTACTTATCGGTACTCAAATTCTTCCTATAAGCAAAGATAACTCCTCTTCAGGAGCCATTGTTCCCGGACAGGAATTCTACCTCAGGACAGCAGTTAAAAATGCAGGAAACGGAGACGCAAAAAACGTCAGGGTAATGCTTAACTTTAATAACTCATCGCCTTTAATCCCGCTGGAAGATAACGTCCGTTTCGTTGAAAACCTGAGTGCAGGCAGCTCAGAAAACCTATCATTCAAACTCCTTCTCGGCAGCAATGCTGATGTGCAGCCCTACAAGATCCCCCTGCGGATAACGGCCTCAAATAACACCGAAACTTTTCAGATTGATAAGGTCCAGGAGATTGGAATTAATGTTCTTAACCGGGCGAAAATCGATATTTCAAGCCTGAAATTTGACCCGGGGATGCCTGTAAAGGGGCAGCAGGTATCCATGATCGTGCGGCTTGAAAATGTAGGGGAAGGGGAAGCCAGCTCAGTTAAAGCCAGGCTTGAAGGGCTTGAAGGTTCGGGCAGTACAGGTGCATTCCTCGGACGCCTGGAAAAAGATGATGATGCCCCTGCAGTCTTTACCTTTGTTCCTGAGAAAGCAGGTGAACAGGCAGTGACCCTCCTGATAGAATACGAGGATGACTTCGGAGCGCACCGGCTCAGAGAAGACCTGACCTTCAGTGTGGACAGGCAGGAGGGAAGCATTCTTCCTATTGTGCTGGGAGCAGTTCTGATCCTTGCAGCTGCAGTCTTCTACATAAAAAAGAAAGGCAAGCTCTAAAATCCGACCGCTACAGAAGAAATTGAGAAACAGGACAGAACAAGCAGGAAGCCTCATTATGCTCGAAAAAGCGAAAGTTTCCTTCTTCCTTGCCAGCCGCTCCATAACCAGGGGAAATAAAGGGATTACAATCTTTACAATATTTGTCCTGACCCTGATCTTTATACAGCTTGTGCTTTTTTCAAGCATGCTTGCAGGAGTTACGCTCAAGTTCAATGAACTGATGGTTGATTTTCAGACCGGAAATGTCGTAATCGAGCCAAAGGCAGAAGAACGATTCATAGAGGACGCCTCAGCCCTTCAGAAAAAGATAGAAAGTCTCCCCCAGGTGGTAGGGACTTCGGCTCGTCTGAAGACCACCGGAAACTTCCGCTATAAAGAAAAGGAAATGGGAACTACGGTTTATGGGATAGATCCTTCTGATGAGATATTTGTAACAGGCCTCGAAAAGGCCATGATAAGCGGGGAATTCCTGAGCAGGCCTGACAGAGGGGAGGTAATCCTGGGCAGGGAGGTTTCAGGAGGTTTCGGAGCCCTTATGGAATCGAGATCTCTAGAAGGGGTAGAAGTAGGAGATACCGTTGAGCTTACCGTTGGAGGTGTAACCCGTCAATTCAGGGTAAAAGGAATCTATACAACTCGCTACTTCATGGCTGATGCCTCAGCCTATCTTACCAGAGCTGACCTCGAAGATCTGCTGGGTATTGAAGGCAGGGACCTTGCCCAGGAAATAGCAGTTAAAACTGCGGATGGCACACCTGAGTACGATACCAGGACTGTGCTCCTCTCTCTTGGCATCAGTGAGAATATCCGTACCTGGCACGAATTTGCAGGTATCCTCCGCCTTATCGAAAATACTCTTGGCCTGGTTCGGAATATTATGAATGCGATCGGCCTGCTAATTGCTTTTGTGATCATCTTCGTGGTAATTTACGTAAATATAGTGAACAAAAAGAGACAAATAGGCGTTCAGAAAGCCATAGGGATCGAGCAGAATGTAATAGTTGCATCTTTTGTGCTCCAAGCCATGCTTTACGCAGGCTCGGGCGTTATACTTGGCTACGCTTTTATGCGCTTCGGGCTTGTGCCTTATACGGTTTCCCACCCTGTCGAGATCCCGCTTGGCACCATGAGCCTGAGGCTGGACGACGCCGAAGCCATAAACCGCGCAGTTCTCCTTTTCCTGGCCTCGATCATAGGCTCGGTGATCCCTGCCTACAAACTGGCTCAGAGAGACCTTCTGGACCTGATCTGGGGCAAATAAAGGGGGAAAAAGATGGAAATACGAGATCAAACCGAGAGCAAAGTAAAAAGCGAAGTTGAGAATCCGAAAAAAAACACAACTGGAAAAAAAGAAGGACAGCCTGGCGATTTTATCATAGAAGGCTTAGATATAGTCCGCACCTTCAGGATGGGAGAGGTACAGGTTCGGGCCCTGCGCGGCGTGAATGTAAAAATAAGGAGTGGGGAGTTTATTGCGATCATGGGGCCGAGCGGCTCTGGCAAGACTACCCTCTTAAACCAGCTCGGCCTGCTTGATACCCCTAACTCGGGAAAAGTCGTTATAGACGGCACGGATACCTCCCGCATGTCAGACCGCGAAAAAGGCAAATTCCGGCTCCATAATTTGGGCTACGTCTTTCAGGACTATGCCCTCCTTCCCGAACTCAATGCCTCGGAAAATGTCTATATTTCCCTTATGATGCAGGGCAAAAGTAAAACCGAATGTGAATCCGCAGCCGCTGAGATTCTTACAGCAGTTGGCCTTGGCGACCGTCTGCAGCAGCTTCCCTCCAAAATGAGCGGCGGCCAGCAGCAGAGAGTCTCAATTGCAAGAGCCCTCGCCCATTCCCCAAGAGTCCTTTTTGCGGACGAACCCTGCGCCAACCTGGACTCACAGACTTCAAAGGAAGTGCTTGACCTCTTCGAGAAGTTCAACATAGAGCAGGGACAGACAATTGTAATGGTCACGCATGAAGGCTGGCATGCGGAATATGCAGACAGGGTAATAAAGTTGAAGGACGGGATGATTGAAGAATAAAGGGATGATTGAAGAATAAAGGGATGATTGAAGAATAAAGGGATGATTGAAGAATAAAGGGATGATTGAAGAATAAAGGAAGATCGGAGAATAAATACTAGAGTCAGTCTTCTACATACATGCCCTGTTTTAAAAAATATGTAGCAGGCCTGTTAACTAACCTAGTCTGTAACGCTTTTAATTTCAGGGTAATAAAATATAACTATTGGAAAATATTTCATTAACATGTTTATTATGTGGAACAACGGGGCACTAAGTATTATTATTATTAACTAATAAAAGCTTAAATGAGCTGAAAAATTATGTGTGTATTTCGCACTATTTTTGTATTTGTTTCATATGGAATTATTTTCTATTTTGTAATTCATTCTGTTCTGTAATTATTTTTTATTTCCAAGTTGTTTTTGTTCTGGAATTATTTGTTTTTTCATATTCGGCTAGGGTTTTGAGTTTATTGAAATTATAGTTAGCGTAATGATATAAACGTTATATTAATGAAATAAAGTTAGAAAAGTAGGATAGTAACGGATGAATGAAATAATATTAACTTTTAAAAATATTATATATGATGACGGCATAGTATAACTTGCGTTCTCATCTCTTTAGTACCCCACTAGCAAACAAGATCTACTCCAGAAAACAACTCCACAGTAAAGGGATAGAAAGAGAAACTCGCAACCTACAAGTAAAGTACCTCAATACCTCTTCCCCAACTAAAACAAAAAGTGAGTCTCTTAAATACCGTTCGGAACTCCCAGGTTTTTTTTGGATGAGAACGCTACCTCATTTTAAAAGTACTTTCAGGAACCCTCACAAACTCCGTGTTGCTAAGGCGATCTGATTTTAACGTAACCTCATTTTAAAGGAATCTCATTTTAATATGGAGCCTATCCCAAAACTCAAAATTACTTCTCTGAATCCTGTATTCCGAATAATCAATCGAGTTTCTAATCATGAAAACAATCCTAAAATTCTTGATGATTAAGAATTAAATAGCTTTTGGGATAGGCTCATGATTTAATTTTAAGGGAATCTTATTTTAACTGAATGCGATTTTAATATGATTTAATTTTAAGGAAATCTAATTTTAATGTGGAGCTCATCTCAAAACTTGATTTAACTGCATTTATCTCCTAGTAATCGAAGAGAACCTTTCTACTCCTATATGGTGTAGACCACCTGAGATAAAAGAGAGGGTGGAAGTTTTGGTAAGGTCTTTTATTAAGAAGTAATTTTGTGAGTTTTACAACATATGAGTTAGGCAATTTGCCCAATACAAACTACTAAAATTTTTATTTTTTGCTTTGAACCGACAATCAGAACTATAGAACTTCCAGATACATGCTGTATGGAATCCACAGTAAAGCTAGAGAACGTGGTGGCATCCACCACGCTGGCGGAAGATTTCGACCTGGTAAAAATGATGGAGTCTGGGCTGGAAGGCGCAGAATATAACAAAACGAAGTTCCCCGGCCTCGTATACAGAATTGAGAATCCCAAGGCTGCCTTTCTAATTTTCACTTCCGGAAAAGTGGTATGCACTGGATCTAAGAGCATCGAGAACGCTCATGCGGCCATAATCACTCTAGCTAACACACTAAAGGACATCGGCTTCGATAAAATAGATCAAGAACCTGAAGTTCATATTCAGAACATTGTAGCTAGTGCTGATTTGAAAACAACCCTTAACCTGAACACCATTGCTATAGCTTTTGGTCTGGAGAATGTCGAATACGAGCCAGAAGTATTTCCTGGGCTTATTTATAGGGTCGAGGCTCCCAAGGTCGTAGTGCTCGTGTTCAGCTCTGGCAAGCTGGTAATCACAGGTGGCAAAACTCCGGTGGATTGCGATGAGGGTCTGCGGATCGTCAGGACAGAGTTCGACAACTTAGGACTTCTTTATTAAATATATCCTTAAAGTCTCGTAAACTCGTAACGAATACCACATACAAAATTGGGAAGTACATAAGAGAATAAGAGGAAAAAATATGCATATAACCAACAAGACAGAAACAGAAGATACGATATTTGAATTTACACTTTCTCACCCCGGCTCACCTAGAAACTCATTAAACCAGACCCTAGTATACATTTTAAGAGGAAAAGACGGCTTAGACTTTGCAGAAATAGATATATCCCAGATAATAACAAGAACAGGCAATTTTAAAGAAAGAAAAATATCACAATGGTACATTGAAGAGCCAGGGAATAAAAAGCCTGGTGAAAATATAGTAAACAAAAAATAACTGAAATTATTAAAAATATAAACCAGATATCTGCACGTGGCCTTCCCGTAGATGGTTTATGTGGAAGAAGATAATGTTCTATGGATTCCCATAGAATGTCATCGATTTCACAGAATACATAGAATTAAATTTATAATTTCAACCTAATTTTAGTTTCGGGATAGACTCGTGATTTAATTTTGAGAGAATCTGATTTTGAGAGAATATGTAGTCAACTGCCTGAATTAGCTGACCTCAAACAAAGGTGAACTATAGAAAGTACGGAAAATACTGAACATCGAAACGAATTGGCAGTTCTTCAGGGCTTGAGTGTTTTCCGTGATTGAAAAGTCCTGAGTGAATTTTTCCTTGCCAGTCAGTGTTTTTCTCCGCTATCGAACGCCAGGTAAATCAGGTTTAAATGTTTACATTCAGGACTATAGTTTAATGCTATAAAGTTAAACCAATGAAGAAAAATTAGATGTATCTACCAACAAAATATCTCTGTAGTAACATTATGTGTTAAAAATAATATATAGGGTGAGAACGTAGTACAATTTGCGTTCTCATCTAACAAGACCACATAGCAAAGACCTATTCCACAAGAAAATACTTCAACGCCTACTTCGAAAAATCTACACTAAAAGTGAAGAGATAAAATCAAGAGCTCGCAACCCGTGAGTCAAATACCAAACCTCTTCCTAAACAAGACCACATAAATGCCGTTCGGAACTTCCAGAATTTTCAGGTGGGAACGCAATCTTTTCTTCAAATAAAATAATTTTTAGGGATCCTCAGAATTAAACGGCATAGGCCTATCCTGAAGCTCATAATTATTTTCCTGACTTGAAAAAAGGGTTTGATATTCCTTGATCTGGTATTTCTTTTTTATATTACTCAGAACATAAAAATATACATAAAATAAAAATTAAAATGGAAATAAAATAAAGTGAAAATTAAAGTAAAAAGATAGTAAAAATTAAGAATCGAGTTTTTATAAAGATATCGTCTCGCTCTTTTCCCGTTTGAAAATCGCAGTTACGTTGCCATCTTCATCAATATCGTTCTTGATAAAAATCAGTTCCCAGCCTTCATTTCCGATTCTTTCAAGTTCGCTCATCATCTGTGCCATGTTCAAACCATCAAGCTTGCGAGAATCATACTCCCATTGATGTATCATTTAATACCCCTCCAGTTAACGATAAAGATAAATTTTGTAATGTTTAATATTGGAATGAAACTATAAATAACCCGAACAAAAGGAAAAAAACAATCAGGTATTTGTCTTCGATGCAGCCATCTCCAGGCTTCTTTTCTGCGGATTCCTTGCTTTCAGTTTCCCGTTCCTCCGTACTTTATTTTATTAAAGTGAACTTACTTTCCGTTAGCAGAGAGTCCCGGAACTGCGGACCGAAAGAGAACTCCTTTCTCATACATTATCCTGCGGATTCTCTCGCGTGCCATGAAATCGAGTACAGGTTCGATATCTTCTGGATATCCTGCACCCGGATACAGGGGCACGAGAGGTTCCGAATTTTGCCTTGAAACATAGAACATATTTTCACCAAAATAAGCAATAAAATCAAGTTGATATTTTTCGAACACAAGGCGAATGAATTTATTTGAAAGAGGAGGTTTTGCAAACTCAAAGTCCGCATCTGTTACTTCAATTCCTGCCCCGTACATGAAAGAGGGATTGACAGGATAGAATATAAACTGTAGGGTGCGGAAGCAGCCCGGTTGCCTGGATTTCCCGAAGGCACCCTGACACTGAGATTAGATATAGATCAGAACAAAACGCGTCTTCCCTTAAGTAGCGCTCCATCGAGCATTTCCCCATTATTTTCAAGTTTCTCATTTCAGGGCAGAAGATTCTTTTTTCACGGTTTTTTGATCAAGGATGACTTCTTTTTCTCGACCCTTTCAAGAAGTTCCTTTCCAAGTTTAGAATAATCTTTTTTCACAATCTTTTCTTTTTTCACGGTTTTTTGAGCAAGAATAGCTTCATCCTCTAGATTCTCAAACAGGTTTGAAAACCTATCAAAAGTTTGAATACAGGCTTCAAGCAGCTTTTTCTGCGCAGAAAGGTCTGCCCGGAGTCAGATTTCCTGCGCGTCTGAGAAGCCCTGCAAGCTGTTCAAAGATTTCGGGAAACTTCGGGTTTTCTTTCTGCTCCCCGACTTCACCTGCCATTTTAGAGAGATAACGCTCACTTTCAAGTCTTGCTATGCCAGGCCTGTCGCTGAAAAGAATGAATAAGAGGGCTTCATAAAAGGGGAAATAGAATTCAGGAATGTGGAAGTCAAGAGAGATTTCAGCTGCTTCTTTAAAGTATTTGACAGCTTCTTTCAGCCCGAAAATGTAACTAGCTTCGTTTTCTGCTCTTAATGCCCTCCAGAGAGAAGCTCTTCCAAGTGAGCGAAAAGCATACCTTCGGACATACATATACGGGTTATCAGTAAGCGCCTGCAGGTCTCTCCATGCCTGTGTTTTATCCGGCACCTGGAAAAAGGCAGATCCAAGCGTCCGTGTCGCAACCCTCTGCACAAAACTGTCGCTTTGAACGGAAAGCCTGAGCAGATCCTTCCAGGCTTTTCCCTTATCAGGAACCTCTGTATAGCCTGAGGACAGAGCGAGAACTGCTCCCTTCCTGACTTCCCTGTCCTCAACGGATGCAAGCCTTACAAGCTCATCCCAGGCTTCCTGTTTATTGTCATAATAAGCAAAAGCGACTGCAAGAAGTTCTGCTGCTCTCTTCCGAATCTGGGCATCCTGGCTTTCAGTGAGCCTTACCAGGTCGAAAAATACTGCGGATTTTTCCTCAACTGCCTGGAACACCTGGGGAAGCAGCTCTGCAGCGCTTTTTCTGGCACCTGTGTCGTCTTCTCCTGTTATCCTGATAAGTTCACTCCAGATATCCTGCGTTTTGCCGGAGTGTTTCGAATAAGCAGAAAGCAGAGACTCTATTGCTCCGCTTCGCATCGCGGGATCAGGATTCGAACCAAGGATGATAAGCCTTTTTATAATTTCTTTTTTTCCGGAAAAAACAGGTCTTAGAGAATTGGCAACATCCCTTCTAGCAGAAACATCCTTTTCGAGTTCCAGTTCACGAGCTTCTGCAGGTTTACCTTTTTCTCTAGACTCACTTGTTTCTCCGGATTCACTTGTTTCTCCAGAGTCGCTTATTTCTCCGGACTTACTTTCGTCTACTGATTTATATTTTCCCACTTCTTCCCATCCCCCTTCTTCATTCTTATTATGTAATTGAGGATAAACGGAGGTAAGAGCATTTACAACCCTCCTGAGTACGTTATTATCCTTCTTTTCAGCCAGAATCACAAGATCCGAATATGCTTCACTCCTGTCAGGCATATACGGAAAAACCTTACTGAGGATATCAACAGCCATTCTTCGGACGTGTTCGTCCTCATCCTCTGTAAGTTTGACAAGCTCTTTCCAGAGTGAATCTTTATCATCCAGGCTGGGAAATACAGATGCAAGCGCATCTGCTGCCACATCTCTTACATACTCGTCCTCTGCCCTGGTGAGACTCAGGAAATCAACCCATACCTTTTTCTTATCCTGCATATCAGGAAATATAAAAGCCAGGACATTTACAGCCTGTCCTCGTACATTCCCGCTCTCGTCTCCCGTAAGCCTCAGAATGTCATTCCACGCCTCTTTTTTATCAGGGATATGGGAAAAAACAGGAGGTAGAGCCAGAAGTGCTTCCTTTTGAACCTCAGGGCTTCCTGACACTGCAAGTTCCAGCATTGTCTCAAGGGCTTCGTCCTTCATCTCATCCGGCATCTCCGGATAAGCAGTTCCAAGAGCCCGAGCAGCCTGCTCCCGAACCTTCCCATCCACAGATTCGGTAGCCAGTTCCAGCACTTCATTCCATGCCTCTTCTTTTCTCTCATCCTCCAGTTCCGGAAAAACAATGCTTAAAAGCGAAGCCGACTTTTCCCGCATATAAGAATCATCAGAATACCCCATCTCAAGCAGGTCTTCCCATAACTGCTGCTTATCAGGGATTTCCTGTATCAAATAAGAAAGCGAGCTGAGAATCCTCCTGTTCACATCCTCCATGCTTGCTTTTGAGTTTACCAGCTCAACAAGATCCTTCCATGCCCTGTTTTTATCCGGCATAAGTGAAAAGACACTGACCAGCGCATTGACTGCAGCCGCCATTACAGTCTCTTCAGGATAAGCCGTAAGGTTCACAAGCCTCTCCCATGCAAGCTCCCTGTCAGGGACATTCGGAAAAACCATTGCAATTGAATTGACAGCTTCTTCCCTGACTGCACTGTCTCTATCAGAACAAAGCCTTAAAAGGTCTTCAAAAGCCTGCCTTCGGTCAGGAAAAACCTCAAATAAGGCTCCAAGCTGCCTTACAGCCTTTATCCTCTCATCCGGGGCCTGACTGAAAGTCCTAGCATGTATTCCTGGCTGCTCACTCAAGAATTTCCACCAACTGCTTTTAGTCCCTTTTATTTCCTGTATTCCAATCTAGCAGGTTTCCTTTTATAGCTATTGATTTTGTATTTTATCCGGAAGTAAAAAAGAGTCCAGAGTCAAGCCTGGGGAGTTAAAGCCACCTGGACAGTTTTGGACGTTCTATTTTGTGAATTGTGAAGGATTCAGTTAGAGGATTTGCTGGCTGCTTTGTGCATCTGCTGGATTTTGTGCATCTGCCGAATTGGATAAAACGCGTAGTATCAAGACTACAAAAAAGCTCGAAAGTTCAGGCCTCACAGAAAAGTTGTCAATGAATTCTATCGCATCATATTTATTGTATGATACTATTATTTAATTCTGCTATTCCAAATTAACTGTATACTCCAAATTAATTGTATACTCCAAATTAATTGTATACTCCAAATTAATTGTACTATTTCAAATTAAGTCTGGGATTCCAAATTAAGTCTGCAATTCCAAACTAATTATGGGGTCCCGGAATTGTTTGAGTGTAAATGTGTAACTATTGAATTATTTATTTAAATACAGGTTCTAGACCTGATTTTTATTAACATATTTTGAAACTAAACCAGAAAAAAGATATAACATTTTTTAATATAAGGATGAAATAATGCGGCAACAGGGTGTAATAATGAAGCAACTGGCACAAAAAGTAACAGATTTTATTGAACCTGTAATTCTTTATCTGGTCATCGGGTCTAAAAAAGCGGCTGAAGAAGCTGGCAAAAAAGTAGGCCCTGATGTTTGGGAAATTAAGAAAAAACTGTGGGAAAAACTGTGTTCGAGAGAATGTTCTGAGTTGAAAGAAGCCGCAGGAGATATGATTATTGCACCCTCTGATCCGGAAGTAAAGCAGGTTTTCAGTCAGGAGATTCTAAACTCGTTTGAAAAGAATCCTGATTTAGCTAAAGAAATTTCATCTTTTATGGAAGATGAGGCAATACAGAGAATAATGACCGAAGACCGTTCGGTCAATATAATACAGAACTCAATTGACAAAAATAAAGTGTTTGAAGAATTTAATAAGTTGCTTGAAGAATTCATAGCAAAAAAAAGTACTGCTCAGGATTTAGAGCGGTTTAAAATCCCGGATACTGAAACGACTGCTCCGGACCTGAGAGTTACAACCGGAAATGATGCTAGTGCCGGAAAGCTGCATCACCATTATAAGCACATTCAACTTGACCAGAGAGTTACAACCGAAGATAGTAGTGCCATTGCCATACGAATGGCAAAAATTGCAGAAATTACACGAATAGATATTGAAATTCAAAACGAGTCTCAAAGAGCAAAGGCCCTTTTGGCGCTTGTCTCTCAGCTGGAGGAGCCAGAAAAAGAAAAAATTATGGAAAAGGCCCTTAACTTTGCCTCCAAGATTCAATATGGAGATATAAGGTCAGAAGTCCTTTCCCTACTTGTTCCATATCTGGAGGGGCCAAGAAAGGTAGAACTTATAGAAAAAGCTCTTTACTCTGCCTCCAATATCCAGGACGAGGACGAAAGAGCCGCTGTCCTTTCTTCACTTGCCCGTCATCTGAGAGGTCAGGGAAAAGAAGAGCTTATTGAAAATATCTTTGACTTCACCTCCCACCTTAAATACGGAGATGCAAAATTCCAGATCCTTTCCTCGCTTGCTCCGCATCTGTACGGGTCAAGAAACGAAAGACTGATGGATAGGGCACTTGAGCTGGCATCGGTAATTCAATCCGAGTACCAGAGAGTAGAGGCTCTTTCATTTCTTATTCCTTACCTGAATGGGCAAAGAGAAGAAGAAATTCTAGAACAGGCTCTGCAATTAGCGTTCGGTCTTAAAGACAAAGACATGAGGCCCGAAGCCCTTTCATTTATTCTTCCATATCTGGACGAATCCAGACAAAAAGAAATTCTTGAAAAAGCCTTTAATCTGGCATCCGGGATTCAGTCCGAGTATCGGAGGGCGAAGGCTTTTTCCTCGCTTGCTCCGTATCTTAATGAACAAGGAAAATAAGAAATTATGGAAAAAACCTTAGTTCAAGGACTGTCTCAAAATAACTTTACCAATATTCGGCTTTGTAGAAATCCTCAATTTATGCCAAAATTTGGAATTTTTTGCCTCAAAACATAAAGCAGTACCTCAATATAATTATGAAAACAGAATCCTGAGTGTATAATCAAAAATATGCGACCTGAGGTTCAGAATAGGTAGTCATGTTCCCAAAATATCAGTTATGCAGGGTCAGTGTGATTGATTGCTCAACCAGTATGTGTCCCCAAGAGAGATCTACCAAATTCACAACCTGGACGCTCAGACGTATAAGGAATAAGGCAGCTGGGTGCAGGCGCATAATACGCCGCTCTTTTACTTTCCCAGGACCTTCTTGATTTGACCTACCTTTTCTTGCGCCTTGCCTGCTGTCTTTTCAACATTACCTTCGGCTTCCAGGTAGGGATCATTGATGAGTTCCCCGGTGGTCTCCTTGATCTCTCCTTTCACTTTGTGAAGCTTACCTTCCGCTTGATCCTTATTGCTTGTTTTCATGGTACTCCCCCTTTTCTAAAGTTTCTTCCTAATCCTAGAGAATTGTCACAGCTATGGCACCTTTTCAAGAAATGTAAGCCGAAGAATTCAGAGAATTGTCGGCATTACTGGCTGTGATATCCCCACCTGATACTACTATTATAATAATGAACTACTCCTATAATAATGAACTACTCTTCCCTAAAACTTTCGCCTAACGGCTCCATTCATTGTTCCGTATCTGGACGAATAAGAAAAAAGAAATTTTAGAAAAAGCCTTCAATCTGGCATCCGGGATTCAATCCGAGTACCGGAGGGCACAGGCCCTATCCTCGCTTTCTCCGTATCTTGATGGGCCGAGAGAATAATTTATGGGCAAAACTTTGACTCGGGTACGGTCTTAAAATAACGTTATCAATTTTAAGCAACCGGATGAAAATAGGGGAATAAATCTGAATTCGGATTCAAAAGCAGATAGATATTCTTCAAAGTTTCTGCTAATTCTGAAAACCGGACAAAATCTTATAGTTAATAGAGATTAAATATTTATAAGCCGGTACATATAATTAATTAATTTATATTAAATTGATATATTTAATTTTTGATCTTAAGTTATTTTTTTTATTTAACCGCGCATTTGTATTCGGCTGAATTGAAGGACTGAATTCGCATGTGGGAAGGGTGACGAATGAAAATTAAATTGATAGTTTCTCTGCTATTGATATGCTTAGTTTTTTCTCTTGGATTCGCTCAAGCACAGCAAAATGAAGAGAGCAGTTGCAAACCCATAAAGTTTGTTAATGTTACACCTGATACATTTGAGTGCATGAAGAAAAAGCTTCAGGACTACGGCATCGATGTCCCTTCAGGGAACAAAGGAGAACTTTCGAGAAAAGGGATTACCGGGAGTTTCGAATGGGATGGAAAGTCCGAGCTTACCATCATAACCAAAGAAAAACCTTTGTTAGTCAGTTGTGAGACTGCAGACAAGAGATTAATATTATTCGTAGATGAATGCAAAGGTCGGTGAGGGAAAAAAGGAAGAGAAATAGAAGTCTTTACGAGGAAGGTAAAGTTTTTACAAGAAAGATAGAAGTTTTTACGAGAAAGATAGAAGTTTTTACTGATGATTTTGATGAGTAGCTGAATTCGCATATGGGGGTAAAGAATGAATCTGAAATTGATAGTTTCTCTGCTATTGATATGCTTAGTTTTTTCTCTTGGATCTGCTCAAGCACAGATATGGGAAAAAAGTTGTGATCCAGTAACGGTTTCTGATGTTACACCTGATACGTTTGAATGTATGAAAACAAAGCTTCAGAACTACGGCATCAACGTTCCTCCGGGAAACAAAGGAGAACTTTCGGGAAAAGGGATTACCGGAAGTTTCGATTGGGATGGAAAGTCCAGTCTCACTCTCAAGATTACGAGAAAACCTGCTTTCATTACCTGTGTGACCGCAGACCGGGAAATAACACACTTCATAGATGAATGCAAACGTTTGTGAGAAAAAGTTTGGGAAAAGGTAAAAGTCGTGCTGGAATGGGTTCCAGCACTCATTTCATTTTTTATCGCTTTATTACAGTTAGGACTTACGCGGTTGAAGCATTTTTCTGTAAGTTACATTAAAATATTTTCTTCAATATAATATGATAAATATAATCAAAAAAATCTCTGAGTTGAATGAAATAAATCTGCCTAAATGCACTGAACTTGATTACATCAACTTTCTTATTGCTTCTTCACGAGTATTTAGCTGTACCGAAGCTTCTAAGTGCAGTTATTTTGACTCGAATAGTCCATCTCATGATTCTTTTACTCGTCTGCTTCTAAAGCAGTCTCCTGATACTGATGTTTTATGGGAAGAGGTATCTGAAAGAATATGGCTTCATTAAGGTATTTCGGATAGTTTCCAAGGCCGGAGACGCGCAATACTGGGCTACAGATGTACTGGATATGCAGGAAGAAAAAAGAAAAGAGTTAGCAAAGAAAGCCTGGAAGATTGAAGAGTATCACAGAGGAATAAAACAGTTTTGGGAGTAGAACGCTGTCAGGCAAGGAAAAATAGTGTGCAGAGAGCACATATCATGATGGCACTAAGAGCATTTCTCAGATTTGAAATCCAAAGAATAATAACAGGGATTACATGGTTTGAAACAAATTGAGCATTACAAGAAATACTGTTAATAAATTCATTAAAAATCCAATCTATGCCTTAGCTTAAAAATTTTGGAGATTCAAAAGTTGCCTGCAAAGCAGGCAACTGCGTAAGTCCTAATAATGAAAGACCTAGATATTTGAAAAACTGTAAGTTTAGTTATTCAAAAAGATCAGGGTGCTTCTTTTTGAATAAGTTAAACAGCTCTTCGCCTACTTTTGTATTATGAAGTGCTTTTCACTTTAGAAAGCTGGTCAAATGTTAAATAATGAGCTTCTCTAAGGTTAGCCCCCTCAAGGTTAGCTCCTTTAAGGTTAGCTCCTTGAAGATTAGCCCATTTAAGGTTAGCTCCTTCAAGGTTAGCCTTTATAAGATCAGTCCATTCAAGGTTAGCTCCTGTAAAGTTAGTCCCTGTAAGGTCAGAATCTCTAAGATTAGCCCCTTTAAGTATAGCCCAATTAAGGTCAGCTCCTTCAAGATTAACTCCTCTAAGGTTAGCTCCGTGAAGGTTCGCCCCTCTCAGATTAGCTCCTTCAAGGTTAGCTCCATCAAGGTTAGCTCCATCAAGGTTAGCTTCTCTAAGATCGACCCCCATAAGGTTAGCCTCTTTAAGGTTAGCCCCTTCAAGGTCAGCTTTTCTAAGGTTAGTCCATTTAAGGTTAGCCTCTTTAAGGTTAGCCCCCTCAAGGTTGGCCCCTTCAAGGTTAGCTTCTCTAAGGTTAGCCTCTTCAAAGTAGGACTCTTTGAGGTTAGCCCCCTCAAGGTTAGCCCCTATAAAGTTAGCTCTTTTAAAGTTGCTCTCGTTAAGGTTAGCTCGCATAAGGTTAGTCTCTACAAGGTTACCCGCGTTTATATTGACTTCTTTTATTTCATACATATTATAACCCCTTTCATTTTTCGTGAAATTTTGTTTTGTCTTGGATTAACTATAAATTAATTGAAATAAGTATTATGATTATCAAGGTTCTACATATGAATCGTCTTATATATAGTTGTTGCACGCGCTCTATATAGTAAAACTTAAAATATTTAGTGCATAAAACTTAAAAAAGGGAAAAATAATTAGAAAATATTTTCCAGCAATTAGAAGAGAATAAAAACGTTTACACATAATTTAAAAATTTTCATAGGATTTACAGGAACCCGACTTGGTTTAGTGAGAATAAATCAAAAACGACAAAATTTAAAGACAGTTTTTAGATATCTTTGCAACCATTAATTTGGAAATATAAAAAAGCAACATTAGATAGAAACTGCTTCTTTTTCAGAAATATTGAATTTAAAAAACAGACCATTTTTGCAAGATCCCGAGAAAAATGCAATAATTGATACAAATTGTTGACTGAAAACCAGATAAGTCTTGCAGGGAAGGCAACATTTTAGGTATAAAGATTACCATTCTAGAGGTCCGGGGAATCCTGTATTAAAATTGATTTCTTGGTAATTCGATTTGTGGCCCTGATCCTGTAGACCATGACAGCAAAATATAATTCACCTTTTTGGTTAGGTTTGAGAGAACATGCTTTTGTTCGCGATTTTCGTAATTGACCCATGCCCTAATCTCTGCACTTTTTTAAGCTCATATAAATATTTACAGGCTTAATTCACGTTTTTTGCGCCGGAATTACTTGGTATTTCTATGTAGATTTGCTTTGATTCGACCCTTATCCCTGAACAAATTCTCTCAAATTAGAGTATTTATATAGAGCCTAAATTCAAAAGGAAGTGTTTAAAAATAATTAGAATGTAATCAGTATTAAAATTGTTTCAATGAATGCGAAAGAAGGAAAAGTAAGTGAAAAATAAAGAGATTGCAGAGAAGAATTCTCTAAATTTCAACCATGAGTTGACTGAAACCAGTTTACAAGTCGTCACTGGCTGGGCAACAGAATTCTGTTTTTGTCCGTTAGTCCGGGAAGATTGGAACAAGGGCAATAAAATGGTGTTAACATGTCAGTTAACGACTCGGTCAACCTAATAGTGGTAGGTTCCTGTGTAATTTTTGCAGGAACTCTTGCTGGACTGCTCTTCGATATTCTTATTAAAGGAGTGCTCACCTCATATCTCTCCCCAGCCGACTTCGGAACATATTCCCTTGCACTAACGGTAATATCAATTACAGGAGCCGTAGCAACTCTTGGCCTTCACGAAGGAGTACCGAGGTATATTGCATATTTCAGGGGCAGGCATGAGGAATATAAAATTCAGGAATTAATAATATCAGCCACAATAATGGGCTTAATTGCCGGTGTGCTTGCCATGCTGGTCTCGCCGGTTCTGTTTGAACATTTAGCCGGAAAAGGATTCGATGCGCAGGGCAAAATCCTGTCCGTAGTCAGGATAATGATCTTTGCCATTCCATTTACCATAGTCCTGAATCTGGCAGTAGCAATCTACAGGGGATTCGACCGTACAAACGTTAATACTTACTTTTATAGCATTATAAGACCGGTTTCCCTGCTCGGATTTGCTTCAGCTGCCGTGTTTCTGGGCGTGTCCCTGAGAGGAATAGTGCTCGCTGACCTGTTCTCAATGATATTTACATTTGGCATAATGTCAGTTTACTTTCTCAAGAGTCCTCCATTTAAACCTGAATGGAAACTGAAATTCAGCGAGCCAACCAAACAGTTGATCAGGTACTCGTTCCCGCTTTTGATAAGCGCAACTCTGTTAAACCTCATGACCTGGACAGATACTATCATGCTTGGCTATTTCAAGTCAACTGAGGTAGTAGGAGTTTACAGTGCAGTATATCCTCTTGTAGGATTTCTATCCGTAATAATCAACTCCATAGGCTTTGTATATGTCCCTGTAATATCAAAGTTATGGGGAGAAAACAAGCCCGAATCGCTTGGTCCCATCTACCAGATAATGACAAAATGGTGCTTCCTGCTTACCTTTCCGGTATTTGCATTGATGTTCATATACCCCGAGTTTCTTCTTACAAAACTCTACGGAGCAGAATATGCAAGTGGCGCCACTGTCCTGCGCATCCTTGCCCTGGGATTCGTAACAAACTCATACTTCGGATTTAACTATCACACTATAATGGCATCCGGAGACTCTGACTTCCTGATGAAGTGCTCGGTAGCAAGTGCAGGAATGAATGCTCTCCTTAACTTCATGCTCATACCTCAGTATGGAATGGTAGGCGCAGCGATTGCATCTTCTGCATCTTTTGCATCGATCGAAGTCTTAATGACTTTAAGAACCTGGAGGAAGCAGCATATGCATCCCTTTACTTCTATGTACAGAAGGGTGACCTTTATCGGTATCTCCATGATTGTGTCCATGCTTGCCGCCAGAAAAACACTCCTGCTTTCCGGAGCAGACTGGGAATATGCAGCTTTTGTTATCGTTTACTTTGTGATTATTAAGTCCGCAAATGTGCTGGACAACGCAGAACTTAACATGGTAAGAGAAATACTGAAATCTATCAGGTATAACGTAGACATTCGTATCCTTCAGGCACTTAAAGCGTTTGCATCCTAATTTACTTCCTTAGTTGTCAAGAGCCGGCAAATATCTCTTTGAAAAATGCCGGCAATTCTATTTTTGTGCAATTTTTCAAGTTAAAAAGTTCTATATCCTATTTTTGGCAGGTAACTTGTTTTTCCCTAGTATTTTTAATGATAGAGTTTTTGTGGGGAAATACATTACCTCCCAGACTAAACATTATCGCAAAAATGGTTCGTTGTTTATATAAGTCGTGAGGTTTGGGCATATGTTAACCAGTTTCAAACACACTTTAAATATCCAACATATTCAAAAAAGCTATCATGAAAAACATTTGATTTTTAATGTCGACCTGCCGAAAATGCTAAATTTTGATCGTTTTTCTCATTTAAAACAAATTTAAAATATCCATGGCTATTTATAGGTTTAAATACTCTTATGTCATGCAGGATATTTGGGGAATCTAAATTCATAACTTCCCTGCATAAAAAAATCATATGGGATATTTGAGGAAGCTAAATTGAGATATTTCTGGGAGCTAAATTCATAACTCACTTTACATAAAAAATACACGGAGTTAAAAACCCTGGGTGAAACAAACAAAAATATTGCGCCAGAAGCTGCAATCAAAACTAATGCAGCACTAAAAGACGAGAAAGTATCAAATCAAGACGTCAAAAAAAACACCTCAATAATAGGTTTTGACCGTGTGTTATTGATTAAATCTGAAAAACCGGGCACAATTTACGTATTTAGAAAAATATAGAGAGATTCTTTTGCTTACGTTTCTCGAAATCCTCCCAACTACCCGATTTTGGTAATTACCGTTACTGTTACTAAATGTTACCGTTACGGTTACTAAAAGTTTGAGTAGTAATCTTAGAAAACTGACAAATGCCGTTATTTTCTTTTGATCTGGAATTTTATCTTGGATCTATATTTGGATAGTGTCCGTGAGTTATTGATCTATTCTGAAAAAACGAGTACTTCCCCAGCATTTGAGGAAATGAAGAGAAATTATTGTGCTCATTATTTTCAGTAATTCGCGGGCACGACCAGATATCAAAAAGTCTATAAATTAATGTAAGTTTGGTGGTATTAATTGAATAAACAATTGAAAGTATTATTTATAGGAACTTATGTTCCAAAAGAATGTGGGATTGCTACATTCACTTCTGATCTTTTAAATTCGGTTTCTGGAGAATATAAAGACGTTCATTGTGAAGTTATTGCTTTAAGTGATCCTTCTGAAACTTATAATTATCCGGAAGAAGTGGTTTTTCAAATTAAAAGGGATAAACTCGAGGATTATTACCTGGCTGCGGATTATATAAATCAATCTGATGCTGATATCGTATGTCTTCAGCATGAATTCGGTCTTTTTGGGGGAAATGCAGGAGATTACATTTTCGCTCTTCTATCAGGAATAAACAAGCCTGTAATAACCACAATGCATACTATGATCCGGGAGCCTGAGCCTGAATACCGGGCATCCACTGAAAAGCTCATAAAGTATTCCGAAAAGCTGGTTGTAATGAGCCAGACTGCAGTCGATATGCTAAAAGATGTCTATAAGGCTCCAGAAGACAAAATAGAAATTATTTTCCATGGAGTGCCTGACTATCCATTTAACAACTGCAGTAAGTATAAAAAGCTGCTGAATCTGAAAGGGTCTCCACTTGTCCTTACTTTCGGCCTGTTGAGCCAGAATAAAGGTATTGAAAGTGTGCTCGAGGCTCTTCCTGACGTTGTAAGCCAGTATCCTGACCTTGTTTACCTTGTACTGGGTGCCACACATCCTATGGTCAAAAAGACTCAGGGAGAAGCATACAGGCATTATCTTGAGAACAAGGTTTCCGAGCTCGGGCTTGAAAACAATGTAGTATTCCACGACAAATTTGTCGAAAAAGAAGAGCTCTGCAATTATATCCTTGCCAGTGATATTTACGCATCCCCTTACCTTTCCAGAGAACAGATAGTAAGTGGCGCTCTGACCTATGCAATGGGTATGGGAAAAGCAATAGTATCCACTCCTTACTGGTACGCCCGGGAAATGCTTTCCGAAAATCGCGGGTTGCTTGTAGATTTCGGAGATACTGATGGCTTTAAAAAATCCCTGCTATACTTAATTGAAAATCCAGAAGAGTGTGAGGATATACGCAAAAAGGCATATGATTTTGGTAGAAAAATGACATGGAAAAACGTGGGCAAAGAATATAATACTGTTTTCATCAAGGCTTTAAGGAATTACAGTACCTATCCTGGAATACAAAACAGATTTAATTTCCTTCCGATTCAGTTGCCTGAAGTTAAACTTGATCATCTTAATCTATTGACCGATGATGTGGGCATTATCCAGCATACCAATCTTGGTGTACCGGCTCGCCGTTATGGATACAGTACTGATGATGTCGGAAGAGCTCTTGTTGCACTGACACAGCTGACAGATAGCCAGAAAAAAGCCGAAGAGTTCCGGAAGTTGATTACTACATACATGAGCTTTCTTGAACATGCCCAGACTGATACGGGCCACTTTCATAACTTTATGAGTTATAAAAGGGAATTTTCAGATGAAAAAGGCAGTGAAGATACTCTCGGGCGTGCAATTTACGGGCTTGGACATGTGGCGAGCTGCCCTTATCTATCAAAAAATATGCGTACCCTTGCACATACCCTGATCAGCAAATCCAGGCAGGAAATGGAAAATCTGGGCTCTCCGAGAGCAAAAGCCTATACAATGTGCGGTTTATATGAGATTCTCAGGGCAGGCAGTAGATGCAGATGAATTTGAGTCCGTATTCAACTTACATAGAGACGTTGTCAAGCCCATAGACACCCTTGTAGACGGAGACAACTTTGAATCCATATTTATCAGCCATGCGGATTCTCTGGTCGACTTATATGAGGCTAACCATAAAGAAGACTGGAACTGGTTTGAGCCCACAGTTACCTACAGTAATGCAAAATTAAGCGAATCTCTTTTACTGGCATACAATTACACCAAAGACAGAACTTATAGAAAAGTTGGCCTTGCTACCCTGGATTTTCTTACTGAGATCCAGTGGAAAGGAGACTTTTTTGACACTGTTGGAAATCACGGCTGGTACCCCTATAATGGACAAAAACCGCTTTTTGACCAGCAGCCTATAGAGGCAGGTTATTTAACTCAGGCTTATGTTTCGGCTTATGAAATTGTGCGTGAGAGGAAATATCTCGAGCTTGCAAAATACTCTTTTGAGTACTTCATTGGCAGAAACCGCTTGCAAGCTGTCATGTACGATTACTCGACAGGTGCGGTCTTTGATGGGCTCACTTCTGAAGGAATGAATTGCAACCAGGGTGCAGAATCCGTAATTTGCTTTCTTATGGCATTGAACTCTTTAAATGAACACACAAATGAAGCCTTCAGTACATTATTGCAATCCAAAGTGAGCGATGGAATTAGTAACGGGGCTCTAGAGAAACGAAAGAGCCTGCTATCAGTAAATCAGGCAGAATGAGGGAGAATATGATGTGGAAAGACCATGGAGAGCTGTTTCAAAGGTGCGATAAAAATCCTATACTTACTGTTCAGGATTGGCCGTATAGAGCTCATTCAGTGTTTAACCCTGCAGCCGTTATAGTTGATGGTATAACCCTATTAATGGTGCGTGTCGAAGACCACAGAGGCTTTTCTCACTTTACAGTAGCCAGGAGTGAGAACGGAATTGACAACTGGGAAATTGACACCGAGCCGACTTTTGCTCCTGATCCTGTAAACTACCCTGAAGAAATATATGGTATTGAGGATGCGCGTATAACTTACATAGATGAGATGGGAAAATGGGCTGTAGCATACACGGCTTTTTCGGATTCAGGTCCCTTACCAGCTCTTGCCTTTACAGAGGATTTCCGTAATTTTGATCGAGTCGGGACCTACCCTGCCTCCTGAAAATAAAGATGCTGCTCTTTTTCCTGTAAGGTTTAATGGCAGGTGGGCAATGCTACACAGGCCTGTATCTCAGAGTTCGAAGGCAAATATCTGGATATCCTTTTCTCCAGATATGAAATACTGGGGAGAACACGAGGTTCTTCTGTATGCTCGGGAAGGCGGATGGTGGGATGCCAATAAGATAGGTCTATCCCCGCAGCCAATTCGCACATCTGACGGATGGTTGATTATGTACCATGGTGTACGCCAGACAACATCTAAAGCAAGTTATCGGCTTGGACTGGCCCTTCTTGACCCTGATGACCCTAGAAAAGTGCTTCACAGGTCAGAAGGATGGGTTTTCGGGCCCCGTGAAATGTATGAACGCAGTGGAGACGTTAATGATGTTGTTTTCCCTTGCGGATGGGTCTTAGTGGATGACGAAATTCGCATTTATTATGGAAGTGCGGATGTATCAGTATCAATGGCCAGTGCAAAATTGAGCGATATCCTGGAGTATATACATGGGTGTCCTGAGACACAGTGTCCTGACGAGTACTGCAGATGGTTTGAAGAAAACAGAGGAAAGTCCACTGATCCAAAAAAAGGTGATATAAAATTAGAGCTCATCCCAAAACCAGTTTTATTCTCAAATAAGTAAAGCTTCGGAACTGTTTTCCATGACCATAAACTCGATTGATTACTAAGAATACTAGATCTGGGGAACCAATTTTGAGTCTTGGGATCAGCTCTTAAAATAAAAACTAAAATAAAATTTCAATTAAAACAAAATTACAATTAAAATGAAATTACAATTAAAAATGAAATTATCTTTAGATTTGAAAATAAATTTGGAGATGTGAGTATTTTGGGGGGATTATTATAAGAATTGCAATGTTATCTCCGATTGCCTGGAGCACGCCGCCTAAAAAATATGGGTCATGGGAATCGGTAGTATCCTTATTAACCGAAGGGCTTGTAAAACGGGGTATTGACGTTACGCTGTTTGCGACAGCACAGCCAAATTTCATGCAGTATGCCCGAGACCTTACGAAGAGGACAAGGAAATCATTGTGAAGGTGTACGAAATAATTCTGGAGAAATGCAAACGTGAGTCAAAAATGCAAACATGAGTCAGAAAGACCCTGGGGGCACTATGAGGTGCTTACTCAGAAGCCCGGATACAAAGTCAAAAGCCTTACGGTTATGCCTCAGGGTGAAATCTCACTTCAGCGCCATGCTCATAGAAATGAGCACTGGTACATAGTTAAGGGAAAGGGAATTGTAACTAAAAACGGGAGTGAAATCAGGGTTCTTGCCGGGGATTCTGTCGATTTCCCGGTAAACGAGGTGCATCGAGTTAGAAATATAGATAACGAAAACCTCGTTTTCATTGAGATCGCGCAGGGAGATTATCTTGGAGAAGATGACATAGTCAGACTTGAGGATAAATACGGGAGGGTCTGAAAATATTTGTATTTAGGGATAATACCAGCGTCGCTTAAATGAGACGCAAAGTAGTTAGCTTATTTTTTAGGGGGAGATAAACTGAGATCGTCCACCATTACATGGTTGATGTTTTCATGATTAAGTTTCAAGTTCAACGAATGATTGCTTTTTTGCGCACTGAAGCAGGTCTGCTTTAGCCTCACTGAAGTGCGAAACAAATGCCACAAAATGCAGTAGTTTTCCCCCAAAACTACTGCATTTTGTCAGTTGGCAGTGTTGTGAATTTGCTGTGAATTCTAAGTCAAGTTTTTGTATGCTGTGGGAGAAATTGGCCTTCTGATATTGAATTTTCGACCCAATAACTTATTGAGGTTTGTGATTTTACAGAAAATTAGGCACACTGCCGTTACAGGACTACAGAAGAGCCGGCGTAAATGCATATTCAAACCATATTAATTATGTTCAAGTTGTAATAAAATACACCAAGTTTTATATAAAATAAAGACTACTTGAACTTTTATGGGGAAAAGGGTAATATTGTTTATGGCGTTAATTTTCGTTAGCGGTTTAATGATCACCACCGCTGGAGCGGTACCGGTAATCATAGGCTTCAAGGATAAAGCTCATCCAGAGATTGTACAGCCTCATGGAAAAGTAGCACACAGCTACAAATACATCCCTGCAGTGGCTGCTGACCTTCCGGAGCAGGCGATTGAAAATCTGAAAAAGAATAACAAAATAGCATATATAGAACCGGACTATGTGGTAACAGCACTAGATGACACCGTACCGTGGGGAATAACTAGAATTGGGGCTCCATTGGTACATACAAATGGCAACAAAGGGACTGGAATCAATGTTGCAATAATAGATACCGGAATTAATTATAATCATCCTGACCTGCGTGACAATTACAAAGGAGGATATGATTTCGTAAACGATGATGTCGACCCTCTTGATGATAACGGGCATGGGACACATTGTGCTGGTATCATCGCTGCGGCAGATAATGATATAGGGGTTATCGGCGTTGCTCCTGAAGCCAATCTCTATTCACTCAAAATGCTTGATAGTACAGGAAGCGGTTATATCAGCGACTTGATAGCCGCAATTGAATGGGCAATTGAAACCCGCAAGGATACAGATACTTCAAACGATATTCAGATAATATCAATGAGTCTGGGTTCAAATAGTGGAGTGACAGCATTGGAAACAGCATGCTCACAAGCATATTATTCCGGAATTCTGCTGGTTGCAGCTGCTGGGAATGATGGAAATACAAGAGGAACAGGAGATTCCGTAGATTATCCGGCAGCCTACAGTTCGGTAATAGCAATTGCTGCAACCGATTCTAAGGATAAGAGGGCTTCATTCTCAAGCACAGGTCCAGCTGTTGAGCTTGCCGCACCAGGAGTTAATATACTACTCAACCTATCAGGATGGCTGGACTTCGTTAAGTGGGACATCGATGGCATGCCCTCACGTTGCAGGAACTGCAGCACTGGTTCTGGCAGCAAACCCATCTTTCACCAACGGCAACATAAGAGACAGGCTTGCACAAACAGCTACAGACCTCGGGACTCGGGGAAGAGACAAACTGTATGGATACGGACTTGTGAATGCAAAGGCCGCTGCAGCCGTCAGCACCTGATGAAAGATACCATCAGGTGACAACGAATAGCAGATTCGTAGGAAAAAATATTTTAATTTCTGCTACTGCAGTTGTGAAGATTATAGACAATGCTGGTCAGCCGGTGAGCGGGGCGACTGTTTCAGGTCACTGGAGTGGAGCCACAGTTGACACTAATGTAAGTCATTCGATCGCATGGGACAAAATAGTCAAATACGGAACAGAAACATATCCTCAAATCTAAAATGAGCTCGAAAAGAAGTAAGTTAAAATTCATGTCCCTTAAAGGGACAAAATATTCCTTTTTTAAAAGTCCTCTCGTTAATTCCAATTTGTGCAATAAACTTGCCTGGATTCCTGGGTCTGGGCGGATAGCTACGTAAAGAATGCCTATGTATTTCGGACTGCTTTTTCGACTGTTAGTAGCAGCTGGGCACGAAACACAGTAGTTTTCCTGTAAAAACACTGCATTTCTCTGGCCTGCTCTCTAACAGCTTCTGACCTGTTGCTCTCTAACAGTTTCGGACCTGTTTTTCCCACGAATTAATTGCATGCAGAGGTAATAGTTTATCAGGCGGGATTTTCTGGCCCAACTCCCCGTGATTTCATTCACTCCTGTGTGCCAAAGACCATATACCCGCATTCCGCAGTGATTTTTCAAATCAAATCTTCTGCAAGTTCAAAATCAACGTTTGATTGAAAATCGATAGCAGGAAAAATTATGAAATCTGAAATTTTACTGCGGAAAGTCGGATACCCGCCTGCCTCATCCGATTTATCAGTTTCCCCTTCTGCCTTTCTCCTTTGCATATTATTGGAGAAGGTCTTCAATTCTTCAATTGCCTTCCTTAATACACTATTTATGACATAAATAAATCAAATTGCGTGCGGCCACCCCACCCTAAACAGGCTGTCCGACAATTACTACCAGTAATAATTGAATTTCTTCTTTTTCAATTTGAAGGCTTCAGACACCTTGTTTTTTACGTGTCTTTGCTCTGAAATTGAATTGTCGGACAGCCTCTAAAGGTCAGGGTATTCGTGACCCTCTGCGCTCCCATAGTAATAAAAGTTTTTAAACTTTTATTTTATTAATTGATCGTTTTTAATTATTATTTCCTTAATTAAATCCTTATAAATTAGTATTTTCTTAATTAAACCTTTTAAAACCGTTATTTTAATAATTATGCCACTTATATAAATCTTTATTTATAAGTATATTTATATTATAACTGGTTCATTTTAGGATTGTCAAGCTGCGAATGGTCAGCGAGATAATTAAGAAAATAAAGTAAGGCTATGAAGAAAATGCAATAAAGAAGAATATAAAAAGAATACAGTAAAACCATGGAGGTAAACATAATGTTTGGTGGGTTTGGTTTCAATAGATGTGGCTGTGACCGTTTTAGAGGATTTGAATGTGGCTGCGGCGGCTTTGGCGGCTGCGGCGGCGGCTGCGATGGCGGCTGGGGCTTTGGCGGGTTCCGCGGCGGGTTCGGCGGTCGCTTCCGAGGCAAGCTTCCATGGCGGACGCCGCTGGTAATAATAACGGCTGAGTCTGAAAGAATTACTGAGTATGAAAGGAAAAAAGGACGATAGCCATCTTTTCAAGGCATGACGGAAAATTCCTGAAAAACTGTCTGTCTGGGATTAATGACTATCTATCTTTAATTTTTTAATATATTTTTCGAAAACGTTAGCGAATTATTGTAGGCTCTTCAATGGAATTTCTAAAGGAATAGAACTTGGACTTACAGCCTGTCTTAAAATTCAAATATTCCTACAATTGGATAATAGGCAACGTTAACTTTAAAGTCAAAACGTAAATTTTTCCGAAATCAAGGTATACATTGACCTTAAGGATATTACTTCCCAATAGGACTTATATGCACTCGATGTATGAAATCAAATACATTAAACATCATGGTTTAAATTTATATTTTAGACATTTGACTGTTTAATGCTACTGTTTTTCAGTTCAAATGTGTAAGTCCTATCCGAATTGTAGACTCAAATTTAATTTTAAGACAGGCACTTAGACTGTAGTTACGGATAGCAACTGGGCATGAAATGCAGTAGTTTTCATGTAATAAATATTGCATTTCTCTGGCCTGCTCTCTGACAGCTCCTGACCTGTTGCTCTCTAACAGTTTCGGACCTGTTTTTCCGCACGAATTAACTGCATTCACAGAGGTAATAGTTTATCAGGCGGGATTTTCTGGCCCAACTCCCCGTGATTTCATTCACTCCTGTGTGCCAAAGACCAGATGCCCGTCTGCCCTGTCCAATTTATCAGTTTCCCCTTCTGCCTTTCTCCTTTGCATATTATTGGAAAAGGTCTCCAGTTCTTCAATTGCCTTCCTTAATATATTATTTATAATATAAATAAATAAAAGTTTCTAAATCTTCATTTTAGTAATTGACCATTTTTATTCATTATTTTCTCATTTAAATCCATAAAAACCATTATTTTATTACTTAAACCTTTTAAAACGGTAAGTGGTTACCGGTTATCACAATTTTTACAACAATTATCATAAACACAACCGCTGAAGCGAGGGAAAGAAAGTAATCCTAACTGGCTGATGTTTAAGTATCTACACCCTGACTATTGGGACTGAAATAAAAACGTATAACCATAGCTGAAAGTTGAGTATAACTAAAATAAATCCTAACTGGCTGATGTTTAAGTTTTTACATTAGCCAGTTGTGCTGTTTTCTTTTTTCAACATTTGAGCATCAGAGAAGCAATTTCGAGTTTTGGGATAGGCTCGGAAATGAAGTGGGGACACTGAAGTTTAAAAGAGGATGGATATGTTTGATATCAAGTGTAAATACGCTTTAGGATGTTCTGCATATCGAGACAATTCATATACATGTACAAAAGCTTGTGACAAGCACTACTGCGGGATCTATAGACAGCTTAGAAATGAGGCTTGTACTGTTAGTGACAGATGCAGCAGCAAGTACAGCTCCTAATTATACTGATAAGAACAGGTTTGATTACGACAACCATGATGGTAAGGAAAAGTATGAAAACCATTAGTGCTGTTTTCTTTTTTAAATTCTGAAATATGTAAGCAGCAATATTTAAAATATCGCTTCAAAAGCCTTTTGCAGGGGTCGTCTGCCATTCTTCTCGCTTACACAATTCTAAATTTAAGAATGTACAACCAACAATGGAAAAAATCTGCAATGATAAACTCAATAAAATAATAAAACAAGTTTTTATATTCCCCCGCCAAAAGCAAAATCTAGTATCCAATGATTAACCAGTCATCTGCATTCGATTAAATAAATTGGGAGTATAAATATTATGGCAAATAAAATAGTTGATAGAATCACAAAGACAATGGCTATTTTACTGGTACTTTGTTTTGTATTATCAGTGACAGTTGCTTCAGTAAACGCAGCGGCTTTTGAGGATAAGTATGGACAAGGTTACAAAGATGGATACCGCAAAGGCTCTAACGATGGCAAAAAGGACTGCAATCAATACGGTGATAAAGAGATTCTTAAGAAGATACCTGATCTCTCCGGCAATGACAAGAGCTACAGCAAAGGCTTCATACTAGGCTACACGACCGGCTACAACGAAAAAAGATACTCATGCTTAAAAAATAAGTAATAAAAAGCTTTGAAAATTAAGGTTATGTCCATAGGTTATTGAAAAACGTAAACAAAAGACTATTTCTACATTTTCCCAAAAACGAAGAAGTAGCTACATTTTAGGAATAAACGTTGCTTTATAACAAAGTCCTTCAAGCTTAAAATGCAGTAGTTTTCCCATAGAACTACTGTATTTTACCCTTTATCTCAATAGATAGTCACTAAAATAAACCACTGAAAGCACTGAAAGCACGGAAAACACGGAAGAAAGGAGGTAAGGGCACAATCGTTCCGGGCTGTAGGTGTTTTCCATGGTTACGGTGTCTTGATTGGATTTTCCCATGCCGGTCTGTGTTTTTCGTAGTTATAAAACCTATAGTGATTTAAGTGTAAATATTTACTTTTTAAACTATAATTAATTTTTAAAAGTGTAATTAATTCGTGAGTTTACTATAATTTAAAAAGTATGATTATTAATATTAAAACTTCATCCAGAATGCATTAAACAAAAACGACAATTCTGGAGAGACTTGAGTTAGTTTTTCCGGCCCGTCAATGCGTCCTTTTCAGCTTATGTCCTGAACTTCTCCCTTGAATTCAATTGTAAACTTTGTTCCTTTACCTCTTTCCAGATTGATACTTCCTTCAATCTGATCAATCAGAGCGTTTGTAAGCTGCAAATCCAGAGTATCCGGGTTCCTGGATTAAAGCTCCGTTATGACTTCCCGGATCATCCGCAGCAATAAAGTCCGGAAAATCAATGCTATCATCAGAACTGTCTAGATGACCTGATTGGAAAGAGCATATAAAAATGCTTGCCCATTTCCAGAGAATCATCTGCAATTCTTTTAGATTAACCTGTTCCGGTGCTGCCACAAATTCGGATCTAAGGCTACTTCCGTTCACACGCTTAGTTCTGTCCCCTAAATCCCAGCGCCAGGAAGTTGGACTGTTTGCGCTCTTATCGGTGAACTGGACTATCATTCAGGATTTTCCAGTTGTTGGATTGGCACTGAAGCAGGCAACAGAGCTTTCACTGGTTTTACCGCAGGCAGTACATTGCTGTCACTGATCTTAAATTTCGTGAGTGATGGTGTCACCTTGCGACATATATTGTCTTGCTTGCAGCATTTGATTTGCCGCCATTGATTGCAGTTAATTTCGCAGTGTAAAACCCTGTAGTTTTATAGGTATGACCTGGATTTGCATCTGTAGAGGTGGCTCCATCGCCAAAGTTCCACTTTATTGAGGTTGCGTTGACGGAGTTATCTGTGAATTTAACTGTGAGAGGGGCACGCCCAAACAGAGGTGATGCTGTGAAGCTTGCTTTCGGCACAGCAGTTGTCGCGGTGACGGTTATTGTCTTGCTCGTGGCATCGGTACCATCTGCGTTGCTTACAGTCAGGTTAGCAGTAAATGTCCCTGCAGTAGCATATGTGTGTTCAGGATTTTGAGCCGTTGATGTTGTAGTTTCATCTCCAAAGTTCCATTTCCATCCGGTCGGACTGTTAGTGGATTTGTCAGTAAATTTCACAGTAAGAGGAGTTGTTCCTTCGGTCTTATTTGCAGTGAAGTTTGCAACTGGTGGCGTCGGTACACGGTTTACGGTGATATCCATTGGTTTTTCATTGCTGTGACCATCAGCGTTTGTTGCAACCAGTGTAACTGTGTATGTTCCCGCGCCATTGAATGTGTGTTCAGGACTCTGAGCGGTTGAAGTACTTCCGTCTCCAAAGTTCCATGCCCATCCGGTTGGACTGTTGGTGGATGTGTCAGTGAACTTCACAGTAAGAGGAGTTGTCCCTTCGGTCTTATCTGCAATGAAGTTTGCAACTGGTGGTGCCGGTACACGGTTTACTTTAATATTCATCGATTTTGCATCGCTTGAACCGTCACCGTTTGATGCAACCAGTGTAACAGTATATGTTCTCTCGCCACTGAATATGTGTACAGGATTTTGCTCGGTTGAAGTACTTCCATCTCCAAAGTTCCATTCCCATCCGGTTGGACGGTTGGTGGATGTGTCAGTGAACTTTACAGTAAGAGGAGTTGTCCCTTCGGTCTTATCTGTAGTGAAGCTTGCAACTGGTGGTGTCAGTACACGGTTTACGGTGATAACCATTGATCTTACATTGCTGGAACCACCAGCATTTGTTGTAACCAGCGTAACGTTGTATGTTCCCTCGCCACTGTATATGTGTACAGGATTCTGCTCGGTTGAAGTACTTCCATCTCCGAAGTTCCATTCCCATCCGGTTGGACTGTCGGTAGACGTGTCAGTAAACTTTACAGTAAGATCTGCAATGAAGTTTGCAACTGGTGCTGTTGGTTCTGATTTTGAGGCATATACCGTATTTCCATCCGGACCTATGTTAATTCTATTTCCATTGGGTTCCGGTTCATTAGAATAATCTGATAAAGAATATCCGGCATCGATGCACGGGGAACTTATGCTGTCATTTACCCAATCGCTCCCGTCCCATCGACCTGTTTTTGACTTTAAATGGTAATCATGTTTATCTCTGTCTGCGTATTGCGGATCTGCTTTATATCCGAAGGTGATGCTGAACGCCGAATAAGTCGCCGCCGTCGTTCTTATAGAAACAGTTATTCTGCAGAACAAAAGAGTGCGTGTTTGTAAGTAGATTAGATATACCATATCCGTTTCCTCCGGCTGATGAGGATCTAGTAGTGTTTGTTATAATGTTATTTCTCGCTGTAAGAACATATCCCGAGCCATTCAGAGCTGAAGAAGAATACACATTTTTCTGTGCAATGCCAGTTCCGTAGGCTCCATCGATCACGTTATTCTCAACAAGGACATTGAACCCATCAGACACTATCCCCCCTATATTGCTATTGTTGGAGGTAGTTCCGGTATCATAGATCTGGTTATGGTGGACATGGACATTTGCTGAGGAAGCGGGATAAGATCCTGATCCGAAAATCCAGATTCCAGCAAGTGCAGTCTTGTATATCGTGTTATTATACACCTCAATATCATCCATTGTAAGATTGTTTTCCTTCTGAATTTGGATTCCTGCACCTCCATAACCTTCGGATGTGATATTATTGTTGTAGAAACTCACCTGGTTTGTATTGTAAACTCTTAGTCCACTGTTTGTCCTGCAGGTTATCTTGTTATTGTAGGCTTCTACATCTGAACATTTGCTGGCATATAGAACATCATGTCCCAGTAAATATGCCTCATTGTCATGGAATTTTACGTAAGAACACCTGTCAGTTTTCAAACCGTTTCCGTGGTTATTAGTCAGATACATATCATGTACATCGATATTCAGACAATTGCTCAATATGATAAGGTCGTAGTAATCTTTTCCGCTAATAACTCCGCTAGTAGCGTTAGTGTTTTCTTCGCGGTTCCCATCAATTTTAAAGCTCTTGATAGTAATATTATTGTTTCCCATACTGTTCATCTGCTTAATCAGGGGTACGTATTTGTCCCAGCTCGCATGATCAGCTAATTTGATCACAGCAGTGGAGTCCCCTTCAAGAGTGGTGTAGCTACCGATTAGAAGTGTACCGTTAATAACGTATGTGAATGGCCCTTTAAGGTGAACAGTTGTATAATCAGAGCTTTCAGCCACGAACTGAAGGGCCTGGTTAATCGGGATTTGATCATTTGTTCCATTACAATTAAAATCACCACTACCATCCCCCGCAACGTAGACTATTGGTGCAGGGGTCATACAAAAAGCAGTAGGAACGCTTATTAGCATATAAAGACACATAAGGAAAGAGAGAATTAGTTTTCGATTTTTCATTTATCGGCCTCGGTTATTATTATACAAGTCAAAAAATATTTAATATAACTCGACCCACTTTGATAATATATATGGCATGTAATTATAATAGGCTGTAGTAGAATTTTGGGTCAGTGCCTGCAATATTTTTCAAAGTTAAGCTGATAGTTCATCCCAAAAACTCGAAATTTGGTTCTTGAGCCTTGCATTTCGAATAATCAATCAAGCTCATGATCATGAAAACAATCCTGAAAATTCTTGACGATTAAGAATAAAATGGCTTTTGGGATAGGCTTGATCAGAAGCCTTTCACGAACTCCACCTACATTATAAAAGAACAGATGTCTTTAAACAATATAAAAATTTTGATTCAGTTTGGATATAAGAAGAATAATCGGCTTTGTAGAAAACCATCTAAATAATCTTCAAAAGGCTAAAGACAAATAAGTAAAAATAAACCAGGCCAATTTAGTCCAATTTAATGGAAATTCGTTAGCCTCTGCCTGCTTGAAGTCAGCACCGAACTTGATCATATTCTCAATAGTTTCTTTGTGCTCATCATAAATTTGCTTAAAAATTCTCGATTACATCAGGCTTTAAGAGTCCTGTGCCTTTTGTAGTCTTCTTTTTTCTTTATATTTCCCCCAATAATTCATTATTCAAAAGCAGTTGTGCAGTTACTCAACTACGAGATTCACGAGAAGTAGAGTACCATACACCATACAGAATACTCACAATGAAAGAAACACTTGCAATAATCAGGAATCCACGAAAACCAAAAATGAGATAAAATGTTCCAAAAATGACATAAAATATTCCAGAAAGAATGATAAGAGTTAACCAGTATGAGAAATACTTATTATACATGATTAGTAATTAGGCAAACATTAATAAATAGTTTATTATGTTCACAATTGCGCCTCGCCTGAATTGCGCCTCGGAGTACGCGATCCGTTTCGCTTCGCTCCCCGAATTGCGCCTCGGGAGTACGCGATCCGTTTCGCTCCGCTCCCCGAATTGCGCCTCGGGAGTACGCGATCCGTTTCGCTCCGCTCCCCGAATTGCGCCTCGGGAGTACGCTGATCCGTTTCGCTTCGCTCAAGCGGACTAATTTAGGGAAAGGTAAAATTGCTATTTCAACTCGTTCAAGCAGACCAATTTATGGACAGTAACCTTGCTTTTAAACTCGCTCGATAGGACTAATTTATAAAATAGTGTCTTGAACTGCCGATGACTGGAAAATATGTAGAAAAGGAAAAGCGGATACATCCCTCAGTCTTCTCCGTTGTTATAATTACCGAGCAGGTTTTTCCGTGGTTATAAAGAGTCGAGTGGTTTTCCCGTACCGTCGGTGTTTTCCGTGGCTATAAAGAGTCGAGTGAATTAGTGTAAACACTGACATCCGAAACTGCAGTCATGCGGCTGCGGGTTACGGGCAGCCAGATGGAGCGAAATACTGGTTAAACAGAAATGGATCACGGTTTTAACGTAGGACGAGGAAAATATTATGTAGAAAACCGGAATGGTTTTTCAGTATTTGTATTGGTGCCTCGTGTGCCAGTATGTAGTCTACTAACATGGCACATAATTATAAATACGTCAAAGTCTATTTAATATCGCATAAAAGCGAACAAGCTAGACCTCTTAAAACGGATTTTAAAACCGGCAATTATCACCCCTACTGATGCCGGTTGAGATTAAAGGGCCGGGAAATCGGCTTCCTTCACTCCACAGAAGGGGCGGGGTTTCACAATCCTTCCCCCGCTCTTCTTCACTCTCTTTACCAGTTCCTGTTTTTCCCATCTTACGGCCTTTTTGTTTTTATCTTGTTTTCTGTCTTGACTCGTGGTAACTTCTGGCAAGCTCACACATCTTTTCCGCAACCTCGAGAGGGTCTTTCCCTACAAGAATACTCACCGGCTCTTTTCCAACCGCACCGGTCTCATAAAAGACCCTGGGCATTTTTCCCCCCGCAGCCCGAATAGCCTCATCGACCTTCCAGGAAATGGCCTCCCCTTCCATATCTTTCAGATTTTCAGGCTCAAAGCGCCGGTCTACAACTGAAAAATCCCACCCTTTTTCTTTACAGTAAACTTTTAGAAACTCGGCGATATCCGGGTCATTTGCAAAATCTATAATAGACCTTATCTCAGAATCTTTTTTCCGGATTTCCAGCAGAAGGTGTGCCATATAGCCAGAAGCCCCGAATTTTATTTTTCCGATAGCCTTCGGAAATCCATCAACTACGGAAATTCTTCCGTCGACTGCAAGAATGTCTTCAGGAGTGGTTGATTCTTTTGATGCATAAACAAAATTCGTTCGAACTTCGGGAATCAAAGCTGAGAATTCCACACATTCTTCGATTTGTTCAAGCCCGAGGTATAAACGCCCTATCATGTCTATCTTTTCGTTGAGATCCATAATATCACGGCCCCCCATCCAGTTTATCTTGTGATATCTCTTCCGCATCTGCAAGTTTGGACTGCAACCAGTCGGACAATAGCATGTAAAGCAAGTTACAGGAAATTATAAGTTATGATTTCATTTTTTTTAATATATATTTATCTAACATATACTTAATCGAAAAGGGTACAAAAAATTTTGAAAATTGATGCAAATATTTTAAAAAATTGTTGAGATGAAACCTCTAAATCTGGGTTCATTCAGCAATAATTGACATGTAAATTAACTCTGCTTTTCTTAATTTTGCAGCAAAAATTCCCATCTTTTTCTCTGATATAGTGATCTTTGAATAACGAACTGAGTTTTTGATCATGAAAAACATCCCTGAAAAATTCTTGGCAATTTCGAACAAAATGGTTTTTGGGGTAAGCTTTATAATGTGACAGCTATAAAAATTAAAGTTTAAAAATCATTTTAAAGCATTTATACAAAGCCCTAAATCTCTCAAGTTAACACAGACATGAAACCATTACCCGTAAAAAAGCACCTGATAATATTTTTTTGTGCATTTTATGCCTCTTAATCTTCTTTTGAGAGTATTAGTTTCTGATTTTTATTTCGATATATATTATATATTTAGAAATATACCAGTTCTATAATAAAAACGGTATATCTAAAAGGCTGTCTTAAAATTTAAAATTATTTCTACAAACGGATAATGGGTCATACCTGCTTTAAAATAAGATGGTGTGTTTTTCCCAAGATTCAGGTGTATAAATCACCTCGTGTGATAGCATTTTATCTTGATTGTAGAATAAGTTTACTTTTAAGACACACTTTTACAGGACTTACACAGTTGAACTGATAAATCAAGAAAAATTATCTTAAATGGGGGAAGAAGTATGAGAAACAAAATTCTGTTAGTAGCATTAGTTGTGATACTTCTGATAGCTATGTCATTGCCCGTAATGGCGCAAGCACCCAGAGCAGACTTCACGGCAGATAAAACATATGGAAGGGCACCACTGCATGTGCAGTTTACGACCACATACGTTACAGGCAGCCCAACTAGCTACTTCTGGAAGTTTGAACCTGCGACAAGTAGTGACTGGAATTCACATCACTATGGAAGTGCTGTTCACACATTCAGATATCCAGGGGTTTATGATATTAGTCTGACTGTATCAAATAACAAAGGAAGCACAACAAATACGAAAGAGAACTATATTACGGTAGTAGAGTAACTCGGTGGCATTTTGGTGGCATTTTTATACTCTGCATTTTTTATGGGCTATGTGGAAAAACAGTTGTGTTTACCTTAAACATTGCTGTTTTCCAGATTTTATCCACGGTAGTGGTAGAAGAAGTACTGGCTACATATCTGGTATTTCCCCTTCCATTTGTCAAACACTTTGCCGGAGGAGGGAGAGCTGGCAGGATAATAACCTGCCTACCCTCGTATTACCCCTCGAATAACCTCCCGGCTCGCGTGAAAAAAACGAACCGTAAAACCTGGTAATAGTAAGAGCTTATCTGGTACCGGTATTATTCGCCTTTAACTGGTAAAAATGGTACTTGTACGGTTTCCAGGTATCTTTGATAGTTCCGTCAGTAACAGTCACGGTTCTGTTCTCCCATAAGACATCATATGTTCCGTCTGGCACGTCGGTAATTGTTGCATTATTTGCCGTACCATTTGCTTCGGTAAAATCAAGCATACTTGAGGATGCAACTAATTTTCTACCTTCTGCATCAGTAAATATATATGCTGTAACCGCAGAAATTGTGCCGCCTCGATCTGAAGTTATATCTGTCCTGCCGCTGGTCACATTTGTTGTCAGAAGTGTCCGGTTACCGTTCATTATCCAGGGCCATACCTGTATATATTTTGGCTTAAAGTCAACCCATCCTGTATAGGATGGAGTACCTGCTGCGTATTTATAAGCATATGAGAAAACACCCTGGGCTCCTCCTAGAATTCCCATCACAATCTGACTTTCATGCCTGTCAGCCACTTTTTGCGCAGTACTCAAATCCGGATCGGAAGCATTCACCTTTATAGCCTGACCAAAAGCCTCTGTCGTTACATATATGGTTCTTCCTGCACTTTTCCAATCAGGAGCGTTGGCAATTAGATTTCCATATACCCAGGCATGCGGGCGTTCAGGATGAAATTTCGTGTAAGTGGTGAAATAACAAACATCCAGCCCTGGAATAAACTCTTCATCATTAATATTGGCCATATCTCCAAGATAATCACCAGCAACAGCATTGGGGAAGTATTTCTTCATATCTGTGCGCATGGCGATAAGCGTTGAAGGACTTCCTTCCTCGTCAGGGAAATAGACACCATAGAAATCATTGTCAGTAACACCCATATCCTTGACTGATTTCCAGAAACTTTCAGAAGCCATTTCTGGGCCGCTAGTAGCTACTAAATATTTCGAAATTCCCAGCTGTTTGCCTTTATTAACGTTATCAACAAACTGTTGTGGAGTTATGGAAGTACTCCATCCTAAGTGAACAAGCGTAGCCTTATCTGT
>CAVZFI010000042.1:0-62022 GCA_963774465.1 uncultured Methanosarcinaceae archaeon
CCTGTAAAAGAAAAAATCAGGACTATCAATCATCTCAAAGTACAGAAAGGACACAAGATTAACAGGTCAATCGGATGATTTTTAATAAATTATTCAATCTGTTTTTATATTTATCGATTCAGCTTCCATGCCTATTTTGAGCTTAATAGTTTCTGGAGTGAATCAGTACTTAAATAACTTCTCTGGCTTTTTGCAGTTTTTATTGGATATTGGAGGTTGTTTTGTTGGATTTTTATTAAGGTCGTTTGTTGGATTTCTGGAGGTTATTAAATGGCTGACGACTTTTGAGGAGTTATTTTCAGATTGTTCTTGAAGCTTTCTTGACCTTTTTAACCTGTGTCCTTTTCCTGTAATTTTGAATTAAATTTTTGTTGTCCGCACAACCCCGAGGCTTTCCATTATTTCCATTTCCGCGGGAGTGAGGAACTTGCCGTTGCTCAACAAAAACCCATGTAAAACGGGTTTGAGAGAAGTCTTCAGGGTTGCTTCTTTCATCTTCCGGATCTCCTTTACCGGTTTTGTAGTCCCTTATTTAATAAAATGGCTACGGAAATACATTACCGTTATGTATTATAAATAAGTTTCGTTCGAATTGAGTGAGTTAATTCAGAAAAGTTCTCACACTGTATGCAGATCACAGCTGTCCCAAATCCTTAAAAAGAGATGCTCAAACTGACAGGAAAGATATTTTCAGTTCTAGTCAACCCGCATTCAACAAAAGATTTTTATAACTGTCGTTCAGAACAAAACATATGGCCATCCCCACAGCCAGGCACTCTGAAACCGCAACTGTCAGGATCGATTATGAGAAGTGTAAGGCCTGCGGCCTCTGTGTTAAAGTATGCAAAGGAGCCCCTCTCTACCTTGAAAACGAGAAAGTAAGGGTCGACCAAACCCGCTATTTCGGCTGCATCGGCTGCGGGCACTGTGCTGCAGTTTGCCCCACAGGAGCCATCACGGTTGAAGGAAGAGATATATCCCAGACTTCCTTTATGGATATCCCGGCGAAAGAAACCCGAGCAGGGTACGAAGAACTTATGGCTCTCATGCTTGCCAGGCGCAGCATCCGGGAATTCGAGGACAGGGAAGTTGAACAGGAAAAAATAGACAGGATCCTGGCAGCAGCAAGCACGGCACCCATGGGAATTCCACCTTCAGATGTTGAGGTCCTGGTTATAAACGGAAAAGAAAAAGTAAGGGAATTTTCCGATGACATGTTAGAGCATATGAAAAGCCAGAAATGGATATTTTCAAAACCCGCACTTCTCCTGATGCGGCCTTTCATGAAGAGGGAAGAGTATGAAGTCTGTGACAAATTCATGTATCCGGCGATCGAAATCTTTGAAGAAATGAGAAAAGAAGACACTGATTACCTGCTCTACGGAGCCCACCTTGCCATGTACTTCCACGCCTCTCCTTATGCTGATCCAGCAGATCCCTTTATCACAGCCACCTATGCGATGCTTGCCGCCGAAACCCTGGACCTTGGAAGCTGCATGATAGGGACCATTGGACCAATGCTGAAAAGTGGAGGCAAAGAAGTGAAAGAAAAGTACGGAATCAACACCCGAAACCAACAGGGAATAGTGGTCATTTTCGGTTACCCCGCAGTAAAGTACAGACGCGCTATCCGGAGAAAACTGGCAAAAGTCCATTATTATTGAAAGATAAACTCCTCTTTTTTTCAAACTCTCATTTAACTGCTGTTAACTTCCGTTTTATTTCCCCAAAATCTCATTCAACTCTCTTTTTCCCCTTCAAACTCTTTACTCACTTCAACCGGAACTCTGTTCATTGAGCATTCAAAATTGATGTAGTGGATGAAAGGGAAGGTAAAAAGCTTATGATTTCTGGGTAAGCTTGCGGTAAGTGATCCTGCATGGCGGGGTTATAGAAGACCAATTTCACGATATTTTGGTCCTGTATAGGAGACCATTATGAGAAAAATATGATATTTTGCAGGAAACCCAACTGGATTCTGTAAAAGGCAGACGAAAAACCAGCCCAAAAACTTCACCCGAGTCTGCGCGAATACCGTACTTCCAACCTTTCTTGTCCCGTTCGCTTGCGAACGGCCTGAACCATACAAAGCCTGAAATGAAACAATAAATAAGAAGTGAAATCAGCATAAAAATATATATGTCACTAAATGGGAAGCGGGAAAATGAAAGAAAACACACCCAGAATAAAACTCTATATCGCAACAAGCCTCGACGGCTTCATAGCCAGAGAAGACGGCAGCATTGATTGGTTAACCGAATACGAAAACAATCCCGAAACCAACTATGGTTATTCCGAATTTTACGAGTCAATCGGCACAGTCCTTATGGGCAGGAAAACCTACGAACAGGTTCTTGGATTCGGAGACTGGCCTTACGGAGAGAAAAAGTCATACGTATTTACCAGACAAAAAGAACCCCTGCGCCGCGAAAATAACGTAGAATTCATTTCCGGGGACATTGCGAGAATTTGTGCGCCATTTAAAGGAAAATACTGAAGAGGATATCTGGCTCGTAGGCGGCTCACAGCTTATCAAGGTGTTTCTTAAAGAAAACCTTGTGCAGGATCTTATTGTTTTCGTTGTTCCCATTATTCTTGGAAGTGGAATTCCTCTGTTTGATCGCATCGGGAAAGAGATCAGACTCAGGACTGGAAAGGTAGAAAAGTATGAGAATGGGCTGGTGAGGTTGGAGTATAAAGTCGAGGAATGATATAACAAAATAATAAACTATAAAAAGAGAATCACTCAAAGTTCTGAACAGAAATTAATTCAGATTTCGAGTGATTTAATGGTAATTCCAGATTATCAATCCGTAATGCTTCCTTTGCTAAAATATGCAGGAGACGGCAAAGAGCATCGAATTCGCGATGCAGTAGAAAAGTTAGCTGAAGAATTCAGGCTAAGTGAAGAAGAAAGAAAAGAGCTACTGCCAAGCGGCCAGCAAGCTGTTTTTAAGAACAGAGTTGGATGGGCTAGTACTTATCTGAAAAAAGCTGGATTATTGAATTCCGGAAAAAAGGGATATTTTTCCATTACCCAAAGAGGATTGGATATCCTCAAAGAAAGTCCCGCTTCGATTGATGTCAATTTTTTAAAACGATACGGGGAGTTTAACGAGTTTTACAACGGGGATAAACAAACTCCAATTGATAAATCAGGTATTCTCAGCATAGAGTGCATTGAAAGAAATGAAGACCTCGATCCAGAAGAATTCCTCGAAATAGCGTACCAAAAACTCCACATTGAACTGGTTTCTGAAATCCTCTCTACCATAAAAAAATGTTCTCCTACTTTCTTTGAATCACTGGTTGTTGATGTCCTGACAAAAATGGGATATGGAGGCTCAAGAGCAGATGCAGGAAAAGCAGTCGGAAAAAGCCACGATGGTGGCATTGATGGCATCATAAAAGAAGACAGGCTTGGACTTGATGTTATTTATATCCAGGCAAAACGATGGGAAGGCACAGTCACAAGACCTGAAATTCAGAAATTTGCAGGCGCTCTGATAGGAAAGAAGGCAAAGAAGGGAGTTTTTATAACGACCTCGAATTTTTCAAGAGAAGCTATCGAATATGCCGAGCTTACAGGGAATATTGTGTTGGTTGACGGGGAAATGCTTTCAAGGCTAATGATTGAGTATGATGTAGGAGTTTCGAAAGTAAAGTCTTACGATGTTAAAAAGATGGATACGGATTATTTTGAAGACGGAGCGATATGAAAATTGGATGAATGATCTTCCAGCTCTGAAAATTTATTTTCTATTGAGTTTAGAAACTGGTATAAGCAATACATTTGAAATTGATAGGAAATAATAACCTGTATCTCTGACAAACCTTAATTTTCATTTATTCTCCTTTATAGAGTAAATTAACCCAATGAGAAACATCTTTCAATAAATACATATACTTTGAGTATAATAATTAGTTTGATTTCAAACCAAAATTTGATACTCAAAGTAGACCAAATGTAAATATACCAAAACAGAAATATTAGATGTTATTATAAATTTGGAACATAGGGGGTTCCGAAGGAAATGATAGAATACACGATATGAAAGATGAAATTTCCCGTTTTGGGAATAAATTTTCCATTTTGATAGAATTTAAAATTAAATTTAGGTGAATATAGGAAACTCAAATAACACAATTGTGTCAACCTACTTTATGCAGGAGTAAAAAATATATATCTGTATTCAGGATATATACAATTGATTCTAATCTGCTCTAATTTATAAAAATAAGTTTAGAAATAAGAATCAAAGACCGAAAACCCAGACATTAGCCTGGGAGGACGTCGCGTGAGAAGTCATGAAGAACATGCTTAAAACTACAATTTTGCTTGCTGCCCTTACAGGTCTCCTGGTTCTGATAGGAGACTACTTCGGTGGTACGGGCGGAATGATTATTGCGTTCTTGTTTGCAGTAATCCTCAATTTCGGAAGCTACTGGTACAGCGACAAGATAGTCCTCAAGATGTACAGGGCAAAGGAAGTTTCCCCTGCGGAAGCCCCGAACCTGCACAGGATCGTCGATGGACTGGTTATGAAAGCAGGACTACCAAAACCCAAAGTGTACATCGTAGAGTCTGGAATGCCAAATGCCTTTGCAACCGGCAGAGATCCAAAGCATGCGGCTGTGGCTGCTACAACCGGAATTCTTGAGTTGCTCTCTTATGAAGAGATGGAAGGCGTGCTGGCACACGAGCTGGCACATGTAAAGAACAGGGATACCCTGATAAGTGCAATAGCTGCAACCCTTGCAGGTGTTGTCACAATGCTGGCTAATATGGCGCAGTGGGCTGCAATATTTGGCGGCTTTGGCGGCAGGGATGACGACAACGGCGGAATCATAGGCCTTATCGCAATGGCCATTGTGGCACCGATTGCTGCAACTCTGATCCAGCTTGCAATCTCAAGGTCAAGAGAATATGCAGCTGATGCAGAAGGAGCCAGCATTTGCAGAAAACCCTGGGCTCTTGCCAGTGCCCTTGAAAAACTCGAATATGGGAACTCTCACTACAAGCCAAGCGTCTCAGATGTGCAGGCAAAGGAAAGCAGCGCCCATATGTTTATTGTCAACCCCCTCAAGGGAGGAGCAATTCAGTCTCTCTTCAGTACTCACCCGGTAACCGAGGAGAGGGTCAAGCGCCTGAGAGCAATGAGGTTCTGAGAATATTTCTCAAACCTTTATTTCTTTTCTTTTTCTTCAATTTCTTTTCCTTCTTTTTTTCTTCAGTTATCTCTTCAATTTTTTTCTTCAATTTTTTATCTGATTCTTTTTCTCTATATCTTCTTTCTTGTCCGGAATTTTTTTAAGTTAAGCATGCTATATGCTATCAATGTACAGAGGGATTTTCAGATTGTACTTGAGAGAAAGCACTTATAAAAGAAAGTGCTAGATAAAGAAAAAGGATAAAGAATAGGCATAAGAATACAACTCGAAGGGAAAAAAGCTGACAAAAATTAGAAGGATGTTTTTGCAGAAGGATATTTTTGTAATTGAATTATGATATTAATTGTCCACACCCTATCCTGATTTATCGGGGAGTTTTCAATGGAAGACAGGTTTGAGATTGGCAGGATCATCAGGGCAAAAAGTATCTCTGATGCATGGTACCGCGGGCTTAATATCATCTGGAATCACGGGACTGTGATTACTGATGAGAGAGGAAGCCAGATAAGGGAATTCATGGACTTGATGGTGGTAATTGAAGATCCCTACACTGACAGGATTCCAGAAGATACTGCCTGGAATGAGGAAAGGCTTGAAGAGTACGCAAAACAGCTTATCTCGGGAGAAAACGCACAGGACTTCGAGTACACGTATGGGCAGCGTCTTCGGAACTGGAACGGAAAAGTAGACCAGATAGAGTACGTGATCGAAAAGCTGCAGGAAAACCCTACCTCCAGGCGAGCAATAGCCATCACCTGGATTCCTCCTGTAGATACGAAAGTTAATGAAGTTCCCTGCATGATGCTCGATGACTTTAAGATTAGGGATGGAAAAATACATCTCACGACTCTCTTCAGAAGCCACGATTTCGGGGGAGCTTACCCGGCAAACCTTTACGGGCTCTCGAAACTCCTCGAGTACGTGGCTGACAGGGTAGGAGCAGAACCCGGAACGATCACTACTATCAGCATTTCAGCGCATGTCTATGACCATGATTGGGATCTGGTTGAAAGTATCGTAAAAGGGGTGAATTGAGATTTTAATTAAATCCAAAATAATATTCAGAAGGCTAGAAGTAAGCACTTGAATCTCAGGAAAAAGTCCAAATAAAAAATAGAAGAGTTCTGGTACATATGCGTATTTCTATCAACAAATCCTCAATCAAAGGGGAAGTCTTTGCCCCGCCTTCAAAGAGTTACACCCACAGGGCTATAACCCTGGCAGCTCTCTCAAAAGAGTCAATCATCAGGCGTCCCCTGATTTCTGCAGATACTCTTGCTACAATCCGGGCTTCTGAGATGTTTGGGGCTTCGATTGAAAGGAAGGAAGAGAATCTCATCATTCATGGAGTTAACGGAAAACCGAGCGTTCCGGAAGATGTGATTGATGCTGCGAATTCAGGGACAACCCTTCGCTTCATGACTGCAGTAGCTTCCCTTACTGATGGTATTACAGTGCTTACAGGAGATGCCTCCCTTCGAACCCGGCCAAACGGCCCTCTTCTTGAAGTTCTCAATAGGTTGGGGGTAAAAGCCTGCTCTACCAGAGGAAATGAGAAAGCTCCGCTTGTAGTTAAAGGTGGACTTAAAGGGCAGGATGTGAGTATTGACGGCTCTATCAGTTCCCAGTTTATTTCTGCCCTTCTTATAACCTGCCCACTTGCCGAAAGCAACACCACCCTTTCCATCACAGGGAAACTTAAGTCAAGGCCCTATGTAGAAGTGACTCTTGAGATGCTCGAACTGGCAGGAGCCAGGATCCATACAGATTATAAAGATAATATCAGGTTTATAATTCCGGGAAAACAGAAATATGATCTCAAAGACTATACCATTCCAGGCGACTTTTCCTCTGCATCCTACCTGCTTGCAGCAGCAGCCCTGACAGACGGGTCTGAAATTACAGTCAAAAACCTCTTCGAGTCGAAACAGGGGGATAAGGTAATTATTGAAACTCTGAAACTAATGGGAGCAGATATTACATGGGATAAAGAAGCAGGTGTTGTAGTCGTCAGAGGAGGAAAACCACTAAAAGCTATAACCTTTGATGCCGGGGCAACCCCTGACCTTGTCCCGACAGTTGCTGTCCTGGCTGCAGTTGCCGAAGGAACGAGCAGGATTGAAAATGCCGAGCATGTGCGATATAAGGAAACGGACAGGCTTTGCGCCCTTGCAACCGAACTTCCGAAACTCGGAGTCTGCCTTAAAGAAGAAAGGGACAGTCTGACCATCACCGGAGGAAAACTGCAGGGAGCAGATGTCCATGGCTGGCATGACCACAGGATTGTCATGGCTCTTGCAATAGCAGGAATGGTGGCAGGAAATACAACAATTGACACGACAGAGTCCGTATCCATCTCTTACCCGGATTTCTTTAAAGATATGTGCAACCTTGGAGCAAAAATTGAAAAAATCTCAGAAGAATAAGTTGAAAATATAATCTAGATTTCTAAGTGCAGATTAGATGCAGATTAAATGCAGATTTTATTTAACTTTAATAACTGATCATGAAAGGAATCCTCAGACTTTCAGTATTTTCTTTTTTGAATTAACCTCCAATCGGTCAAAGAAATCACTTACCTTCTAAATGAATCTGAACCAAAATTAAGGAATAATAAGAAATGGCATAGTACTTTTATACAAAATATCCATATTTAAGCATATGGAAATAAGATGTAGGTGTGGAGATACGTGCATAAGGCCTATTTCGGAAGCACTAAAAGACATTGAATTATTCTACAAACCATGCAACGATTGCAAAACAGAAAAAATAAAGAAATTCTCTCCTCTAGCAGAACAGATTAACTTAGATGAAATAGATAACTATTTTGGAAGTTGTAAATGCGGTAAGAGGCATCTTGATATTGTAATGTCTCACGTGCTAAAAGTAATGATGGATGAAGGAATAAAAGATAAAAAAGCTAATTTAAGGAATGCATGTGTTCCTCTTGTGACTCCTGGCTATCCAACTAATTCTATTCCCTATTTGCCTAAGGATTCTTTAGTAATATTATCTAATGAAGTGGATAAAAGATGTGCTGAAACAATTGTAAAGGAAGTTGGGGAAGTTAAAGGGGTTTTAAAGGGAGATATAAGAAAAACTGTGGGTATAAAAGATTCTGATTCTAATCCTCATGTATATGAACTTCTTGCTGGATGCGATTTGAGATGTGATATTATACAGACTCCTTACGGTGCTTTAGGAATATACAAATATCAGCATGAAATTCATATAGAGTTTCCAAAGGTAAAATCACCCAAAATAGAGATACTTGAAAAAGCTTTGAAAGATTATGATAGGCCTACTGTTCTTGATTGTACATGTGGTCCTGGGACTTTAGGAATTGCATGCCTTAAAGCCGGCGCGCGAAAAGTTGTTTTTAATGATATATGGAATCCTGCAATAGAAACTACTTTGATTAATTTAGAAGCTAATGGATTTCCAGTCAAACTTTCAGGCAGTGAAGAAGAATTAATAGCATCTGGAGACAAATTTGAAGTTTATAGTATGGATATAAGAGAATTAGCGAATTGTTTAGATGAAAAATTTGATATTTGTATTATAGATACATTTCCTGGTGTAGATACAACAGAATTTGTGGAAGCCGCAGGCAAATTAGGCAAAAAAGTTGTCGTGATTTGAAGGAGAATTATATGAGCTTAGAATGGGGAGGAATATTGTTGATGGCCCTTATCCAATTAAAAGATGAGAACCATTATCCAATGCTGGAATTTATGCCATTATGAAAAAGCCTGATGCTTATAATAAGCCGCATACTTATCATATTTTATATTTTGGAGAATCAGGGGATCTATCGGAATTGAGGGCTTATAAATGACATCCTAAATGCGAATGTTGGATTAAAGATGCGGTTCCAAAAATAATGCCTACATTGGTGTCCATTTGATGCCTGATTCAACTTCAAAGAAGAGAAAAAGGATTGTAGACACCCTTATGAAAATATTTATTCCTGTTTGTAATATTGAAGATGAATAAATTTCACTTTTATTTTTAAAACATATTGAATTAAATCACAAGCGCAGGAAGGATTAAAACTCTCATTAAATTTGATTTATTCACTCCAACCTGCTTTCCGCAGGTACTCTGTTTTTTTCGTAGTATACTTACTGATAGCGTTTTTGCTGGAAAACACATTAGCCCTGATACTAAACATTATTGCAAAAACGGATCATTGTTTATATATGTCGTGAGATTTGGGTCATATGTGTACCAGTTTTCAACCAAATAAATATTTATATAATGTTTGAGAAACACCATCGGTAGAAATACTCAAAATATAATGTCGACCTGCTGAATGTAGGCTCCAAGATAATGCGGAAGCAAACCCAATGAAATCGCTGTTATATAAGTAATAACCTTAAATAAATAGCGACTTCCGGAAAAACAGTAAAGAAAAGCCAGTATAGAAAAAAAGAGACAAAAAGTAGGCCAGATGGCCTACTCTGTTTTAATATGTTTAGTTGTTGAGATTATTTTGCCGGAATGACGAGGGATCTCTCGCCAGCAGGCACGAACTCTCTCATGGCACCGCGGCCGAACTCTCTCCTGGGCTCAGCGAAGTTGAAGGGCAGGAGATCGTCAGCGAAGCAGACCTTGATGAGCGGGTTGACGGTAAACGCGTCGCCGCGGCCTGCGTGGGCTGCCTGAGCGATACCTGCGTATCCACCCTGGTGGCCGACGTTCATTGCATAGTTGGGGTAGTTTGGACCACGGAGTTCGTCTGGGAGACCTTCGTCGCCCTGGTAGGACAGAACATTTGTGGCACCGCACTGGTCCTGCAGGTCGTATCCGAAGAAGCCGAGACGGCCCCATGCTTCCTTGTGCAGGTACATGGAAAGGTACCAGCCTGAGAGACCTGCATTTGCGTTTGCGGTTGCAAGTGCAGGTTGCGACACCGGCTGCTGCTGCGAGCACGGTTGCTCTCTGGGAACCACCGAAGTGGTCTTCAAGGGCAGTCGGGAACTTCTCGTAGGTCTCGATACCGTAGAGTGTGGACTCGGTTGCGATGTCCTTTACTACGTCGAGGGTTGCCTTTACCTTGTTGTCCTTGCCGACATTTGCAGCACCTTTGTACTTGTCGTTGATGTAGTCGACGTTGTAGTACACGTTGTTGTCGAGGATATCATCGGTGTATGCAGCTGTTGCATACTGGGTGAACCCGACACCACCGGACATGTAGGATCCGAGCCAGATCTGGTCGTAGAGCATACAGCCTGCACCTACAACTTCAAGGGCGACCTTTGCTGGGTCTTCAGTCTTTGTGCGGCTTGTCTGGACGATGTCCGAGAGGTGACCGAAGGAAAGTCCACCGGGCTCGTTAGGGCCACGTGCACGCCTTGCGGGGAGCATTTCACCCATAGAGACCAGAGCTGCGTGCTTTGCAGCGAAGGACAGGTCAGCGACTGCTGCTTCACCGGCGCACATTGCGTATGCGGAGATGAAGGACATACCGATCTGCATGGCTGCCCACCTGGAGGTCTGTGCACCGTCAGTTGTTCTGGAGACAATTGTTGGGATGTGGATTGCCTGCCAGGAGGTCTTGCCGATGGAGGCCTTAATCTGGGCTGCCTGTTCTGCATTGAACTCCTTGTTGATGTCGATCAGGAACTGCTTGTCGATTTCGTCTGCAAGTGCGTCGTCGCCTGTGAAGATCTTGACGTAACAGTCGTCAACAAGTGCTGGGTGTGTCTCGACCATCATTTCCTGAACCACTGCTGCACCGGGCATTGCGTGGTTGAGGACTTCAAGGTAGTGGTTGATGGTTTCAGGGGTAACTTCCTTACCCAGCCTCTTCTCAAGAGTCTCGTGAGCAAGGTCAAGACCGACAATACAGGTTCTCCTGATGTCATCCCACATCTGCTGCATTGCAGCGTTGTTCACGTAGTGGAGGTCATCAGGTTCTGCAACAATGTCAGTTCCAGAGATGGTGTAAGGAGTGATTGCACGCTGACCGAGAGGAGCACCGGAGTGCATCATCGGGTTGTAGAATGCAATGCCTCTCTTCTCTGCGATTTCCTTTCCGGCCTTAATCATTTCGACCTTTCTGGGGTCCTGCTCAGGTCCAAGCCTCAGGAACTTTTCAGTCTTGCCGGTGATGTCCGTGGTAGACTGCTTGTTTGTACCAAATTCCTGTGTGAACTTAACTTCCATTGACTTTTTGAATTTTGAGAAAATATCTGCTGCCATTGTGGTCACCTCATTTCGGCTGGAATCCGTAAATCGTTCTCTCATCGAATATCCTGTGTACCCATTCAACGGTCTCTGCATCGGCCCTGAAGGGAACATTGTCCACACGGTAGATGGTAGTCCTCTTTGCAGCTTCTTCACTGGACATGGGCTTGCCGAGGTCTACTTTCCTGTCGAGAGGAATTGCAACCTGGTCCTTGTCCATAATGATGGTGCCGTTTTCGAGTCTTCTCCTGTCGACCATGTCGAACATTACACCGTCTTCCTGGAGACGGACAGAGTGACCGTGAACTGTTGCACCGCGCATACCTGAAAGTGCAGGGCAGCTCATTTCGGTTTCCAGCTGGACCTTTGCGCACTGTTCCATATCCCTTTCACGGGCTTCAACGATCTGACGGCCGGAAAGGGTACCTGGGTCTACGCCTCTGAAGTTGATTGCTGCAAAGTATGATCTGAAGTACGGGGTCGCAGGCGCGTTGTACATGGAGTCAGCGAACTGAACGTATCTGACTCTGTCACCTGCCTTTGCACCGGGTGTAGCTTCAACCATCTCACGGGTCGAGCATGCGGGCTCTCCCATCTCTGCAAGTGGTGGGTGGGTGCTCGGGTAGTCGCTCCCTGGGGCACGGTGTCCGAGGATTGCAGTTAAGTCTTCATCTGAGATTTCCCTGAGTTTCTCAAGTTTCCCAGACATGTGCTTTCTTCTGTTAACGCCAACTGATGTTGCGCCTGGATAATATTGTGCTTTGTAAGCCATCTCATGCAACTCCTTTGTGATCTTCTAACTGGTCTAATGTAGTCTTGACGTATTTAATGATTAAATTTAGTTTGTCCCTGGGACAGGAGTCACCGCGTGTAACTCCACTTACCATATCCATCACAATTCCTTTTGTACGAATATTTTCATCCCTTGGCATCACTAATCTCGTCTTTATCCCTGCTTCTGCAAAATCCTCAAAATCTACCGGAATCTGGCTGACTACAATCGCCGGGATATTAGCCTGGCTAAGGATTTCCCTGGCCTTTCTAACCACATGGTCCTTGATATTTCCGAGGTGAATAACAGCCAGCTTGTGCATTTCAATCTGTGCGACTTCTACCGGACTCAGTACAAAAGATCCGGTCCTCATACCTGATTCAGGGATTCCGGAACCTGAGTAGAGTACCAGCACACTGACCTGAATGTTTTCTTTCCTCATGCCGTATGTGATCTCACACACCGGTTTTGTGATATGTCTCTGGCCGGGACTCATGGCAATAGCTACGACCTCAGCACGGCCGGCTTCCGAGAGAGTACCTCGCTGAGCAAGTCCTCCTCCTCTGCCAAGTCCCGCACCACATCTGCAGTCAACTACCTGTGTTTCCCGATCGATCATCATACTTTTTCACTCATCTTTATCCTTTTTCTCTTCTTGCTCTTCTTTTTCTCGATGAAGACGAGCTGGTTTGTCTTGGCTTTCGGATCTACCATACCAAGCAAGCGAGGGTCTGCTTCAGGACCAAGTTTTGCATAGTCAGTTACTGTAGGCTTTTTCCGGAAAAAATGTCCTTCCCTGAATTCAAAGGGAAAGGGGAGCAATTTTTCGCACAGTTCCCTGATATTTTCTTTAGCTTCGGCGTTTGAAAGTTCAATCCTGATCCTGCCTGCACAGATCTTCAATTCAATAACCTGATCTCCAATCTGAATAGGCTTTCGTAGTGGATGTTCCACTTTTTCCCCGGTGCCGGGGCCGGCAGATACCTTTTCAGGCAGCCTGTTGCCCTGCACCATAACGCGGATTACCCCGTCCACCTTGTAGATCTCAGCTATGAGCTTCTGAGCTGTTTCAGGGGACAGGATTCTACTGGGAAAGATTTCGATTTGAATAGAATCTTCCTTATTTGAAGCAGAGTCTGACATCGTTAGACCTTTCGAGTTATATGTTTAGAGCGCTCCTGCAACTGCCTTAATCGGCTCGCGGAATTCCTTGATTCCACCAAACACGTCGCCAATGAGGCCGGATGTTGATTCAATTGTGAACATCTGGGTACCTGCATCAAGGGCTACTGCTGCGCATACGCAGGGGATTGCAAATCCTCTGGAGTGCCTGGTAACGACGTGGTTACCGTTGAAGACACCAGGTCCACCGCCACCATAAATGGAGTGGCTGAAGAATGAGAACCCTACTGCGACACCCTGTACTTTACCGTAGTCGCATCCTGGGAGACCGGTTTCCTTCTCAAGTATGTCGTTGAAGTAGAGAAGTGTTGAAGAAACGTTCTGAGCTGCACGTCCTGCACCACAGTTCACGAGAGTGGCTGCAAGTGTACCGGCTGCTGCATAGGCGTTCCACATGGGGACGTCGTTTGCCTTGTAGAATTTGTATCCGGAGGGAGCTGTCTTGTCAACGGAAATAACGCCGTCTTCAATTGCCCTGCCAACGATGGACTGGATAACGGTTCCAATGGTACCGTTCTTGCCGTTTTCCTTTACAACGTCATATACGACATTGTTGGCGTTGAGGCCCTGGCATGCGAGACCGAGGAGCTGATGCCTCTCGAACATACCGACTGCGCCACCCATCTCGAAGATACCAGCCTGCTCATAGATAGAAGAGAGAGCAGCTGAGTTCATTGCAGAGCGGTTGGTGATTGCTGCAACGTGGTTGGCCATGATGTTCCTGAGGGAGAAGCCGAGACCTTCGTTGTTCTGGGGAATGCTCAGGATACCTGCAACGTTTCCGCCCATGAGGTCCATTGTCTGCGGATAGCTTCCCCAGACAGCGCCCTTCACTATGGGTGCATCGTACATATCGGTCTTGAACATATCCAGAATCGTCTGGGTGACTGCTGCTGCACCGACTGTGGTTGCGGACATGTAATCGGCACCGGCAATCATCCTGGACTCTGGGACCTGGACGAGCAGGCTCTTTCCGCCCTTTAGGATCTTTACATTTGAGTCGTCGCCTTCATCGACTTGGATAAGCTTCTTAACGCTTGCTGCAATAGCATCAACATTGCCTACGATATCGTAGTTAAGTCCACGACCTAAGATCTGACGGCCCTTTCCGCCCATCTTACCGCTGGCAAGTGCGCCCTGAATACCTCCGAGGGAGATTGCAACAGACCTCTTGGTGTCCAAGATAATTTTTTTAATTGCTGCGTTTCTTGTTGGAGCAAGGTTCATGATGTCGACTTTGCTCTCGAGCAGTTTTCCTCTGTCGTCGTAGATGTCTACTGTGTCAGACACTTTAATTTCCTCCTTAATTTATTAAAATCATTTTGGGACTGGTCACCTATTCGAGTGCTTTTGCACTCAATAAATCAAGTACCGTATCGTTTTTAAGTGTCCACTTTCCCAATGAAATCTCATTCGTTTAGAAGGTACTTAAATCTTTTGTGTTCTCCCCTAGATGAATTCATGTATTTTTTTAAAATTGTATTTTATTAATGTGAAATCTATTTTTGTATGATTATATAAAAAAACGGTATCAATAGAGAAATATAATTTCAACGTTACTTAAAACCGCCAAAAATATACAATAAGACTTAATAAAAATATTTTTTAAGAAGCTGAGAAAATGACTGTAAATTTTTTCATATGTTGATTTGTCACCTGAGAATCATACCAAAAAGATTTAGTAATATCCTCGTAATACGAAAGTTTAATATGGAAGTAGTTGTTGACGTAGGCGGAAATCCCGGGGTAGACTGCAGAGGCTTTTGCAAATATTGCTATTTCAAAAAGGTTAAAGATACTCAGCCCCTGGGCTGCAAGTACTGTCTTCCTTTCAAAAAGGGATGTGACTATTGTACCCGCAGTGTAAAGGAATCATACTCAGGCTTCAAACCTCTTCAGATGGTACTGGAAGAAACTGCAAGAAAGCTCTCTTTCGCAAGTGGAGAAATAGGAAAATTCACTATCAGCGGAGGAGGCGATTTAAGCTGCTACCCTGAACTGAAAAATCTTGTCGCTTTCCTGTCTCAGTTCAGGACTCCCATACACCTGGGATATACAAGCGGAAAAGGCTTCAGCAAGCCTGAAGATGCTCTTTTTTATATAGACCATGGAGTCACAGAGGTAAGTTTTACAGTCTTTGCAACTGATCCGGCTTTAAGAGCTGAATATATGAAAGACCCGGAGCCAGAGGCTTCTTTGCAGGTTCTTAAAGACTTCTGTACTCATTGTGACGTATACGGGGCAATCGTACTAATTCCGGGAGTAAATGACGGAGAAGTCCTTGATAGAACTCTGAGTGATCTGGAGATCATGGGTGCGAAGGGGGCTATTTTGATGAGGTTTGCAAACTTCCGGGAAAACGGGCTGATCCTGAACAATGCCCCTATCATTCCGGGCATAACTCCCCATAGTGTTCAGGATTTCACAGAGCTGGTACGCAGTTCTGCAGCAAAACATCCTTCCATGAGGGTCACGGGAACCCCGCTTGAAGACCCTTTAATTGGTTCTCCTTTTGCCATCCGGAATGTCCCCGAAGCCCTTGCAAAGCTTCCGAAAATTACAAAAAAAGCCACTGTAATTACAGGCCAGATAGCAGCCCCAAGATTGAGGGAAATCTTTGAGACCCTTGGGGGCTCTGTAAATGTCGTTTCCCCAAAAAAAGACATCGGATGCCTGATTACGATGGAAGACTTCAAAACGCTGGATCTATCGGAGGTGAATGAAACTGTTTTTATTCCTGGAAGGGCCTTTGTCCATGATATGGAAGTTAAAGAAACCCTTAAAAGAGACGGGGTTGACAGGCTTGTTCGCAGGGGCCCGGAACACCTTTCCGTAGATGGGGAAATGTCAATAGGCATGACCAGAGAGGAAGTTCTGGAACTGGAAATCGAAAACTTTACTGAGCTTATACAGCAAATCAACTCACTTGGGCTGCCTCTGGAATAAAATCGAATGATAAACGAAAAAAACTTTCAATCCAGATCTAAGAAAAGCCCATACTTTATTCAAAAATAGCCACATAAGGAAGTACAGATAATCAGACAGATACTACATAAATAATACCATAATTATATAATTACCGGTGAAATATATAGAAAAGTGTCAGTTCAAATCGGACAGTATTTCTCCTGCAAGGGAAAATTAAAGCTGAAAATGATCGTTTTCTAAAGGAATTGTAGGACTCGAGATAGTAAGGTTAGAGAATTAATTAACAAATTCTTCTATATCTTCGGGCTTTCAAACTGCCCTATCCCCTCCCTGCCCATCATGATAAATTTTTTTTTAATATTAATATTTCATTTTGTTCTTTCTCAGCGCGGAGCTCCAGACATGAAATCCGAAAGTCCCAGTTGTTTAATCCTGTGATTTTCGAACAGAGAACAGATATCTTTATCCAGGAGTTCGACCCTCTGTCGGGTGTAGCTGGAAACTCCGTATCTTTCCCCAATCTCTTTTGAAATTTCAAGATATTTACGAACAGATCCCTCATGCACGGTCAGTATAACATTGCCTCCGCATTTAGGGCAGGTGCCGGTCAGAGGAGGGCGCCTGAACTTCTCTGCGCACTTGACACAGCGCATCCGCTGCCTGGAAAAAGAGCGGAGGTTTCCGATAAGGTCGGGAAGGAAATGAGACTTAAGCACCCTTTCAGCCACATCAGGAGCATCTACTGCCCTTATCTTGCTAGCCAGGGAAAGCTGAGCCTCCATTTTATCTATCATGCTTCCCAGAGTCTTATATGAAGAGTTGAGCGGGCCTGCAGCAATATCCGTAGTATCGTGTGTAAACATAAAATGCTCATACTGCTCCGGCGTTCCAAGCCGACCGCTAACCAGATCCATAATGCCTTCAAGTTCAGTGGGATTTTTGATTTCCTGAGTGGCTTTATAAAACTCAAGAGGGTACCTTGCAGACACATCTATATTATGTGCTTCCTTGTCCACTTCTTTGGGGTCGATCCTGGTGGTGAGTACAAGAGGAGCATCCATTTTTCCTCCTCTTTTATCGGGAAGATAAGCCCTCGAAAAATTAAGGATCCCATCCATAAGGAGCATTATGCAGTCCTCATCCCCATCGCAGTTCCGGCGTTTTGAAGCATGGAAAAAAGGATGAGCATAACCGACTGAAGCTTTTGTGAACCCTATCAGGCGCCCGAGTACTCCTGCAGAGGTATGCGGAGCAAGCCCTATAAGCAGTACGCCTACCAGATCCTGGATGTTTTCAGCATTGTAATAGGGCTCAACTTTATAATACTTCACAAGCAGGTCATCGACGTACTTTGCAGTACGCAGCATGTACTCGCCGCCGTCATAAGAAATCACAAGGTCCTGGACCTTCAGGCAGACAATCTGGTCATCCCTTTCAAGGGATTTTCCGTAAATATCTTCCACGTAACCGAGTTCCCGGAGTTTGGCTGCCGTAATCCCCAGTTCATCAGCCCGGATATGCGTAAGAGGGATATCTGACATATCATACCTGACAGTCCCATCCTTAAAAATAAAGACGTCATGTTTTGCCCGCAGGATTCCTTTTTCGAGGGGTTCGGGAGTCATCTGCCCATTCATGAGCCGCTTTACCCCTTTAATTAGATCCATTTTTTCCCTTTCCCCTACATTCTCAAAGGCCTGCTTGTAAATGGAACGAAAATCCAGTTTAACAGTTGCAACAGAAGTTGCTTTTCTTCCGCATTTAGGACAGGTTTCTGCCCCTCGAACATCTATCTTGCAGCGGGGACAGGAAAGTTTTGGATGTGTATATTCTCCGCAGTCACATCGCCAGAAATATGCCTCTTTTCTGCAGACAGGACATTCTCTGAGCCCCAGTTCCACTTCAATTTCACCGATCTTCCCATTCATGGAAGCTGTGTAATCGGAAGCAGATACAAGGTTCCGGGTAATTCCTCCGGCATTGTTTATCGGGAAGAGGACCTGAGCTGCAGGAGACATCTTCCGCAGGTCAGATTTTTCCGGCCTCCCCATCCTTGCCCCTATTCTCGAAGGAGCCCTGGGGAGGACCTTAAACCCGCTCAGAAAAGCTGCAGCATCCACCATATTATCAGTATCAGGCATCTGGGCCTTCTCTTTCAAGCGGCTGTCAAGCCCAAGGCAGGAAATAAAAGGAAGAGATTCTTCAATCAGGATCGTCTCATCTTTTACCCTATGAAGTACAAGGAGTTTTTCAAGTATGGATTTAATACCCCTTTCCAGGCAGGCTTTCAGGGGTAACCTGAGAATTCCGTTTTCAGCCGAAAAACTTCCCTCATCAGCCACGAATTTCCTCAGAGCCTCGAATTCATTTCGGTTTATGTCATGCCAGAGATAGGTAAACTTCGGATGCAGAGGGACATCGAATTCTTCCACAAGCCTGAGAGCCAGAGCTGCAGAAGGGTTTTTCAATTCTTTTTCCGGTATCGTTTCAGGGCAGGCTGCTTCATAGTCGTAATGCCACCATTCGAAAACATACGGTGAAGGCATAAGGGGATGGTTGTTTTCCAGGAAATCGCCGTAATTAATCAGGATCTCCCCGATGTCCACTATTTCCTCTATCTGTGAGCGGATTTCATAGGCTTCCTTTAAATCATCTATGCGAACAAGGTCTCCAGAAAAGAGGCGCACAGTCGGCCCTTCAATCGAGTCCACGGCAGACATGGCTGCCGCTTTTCCAGGCCTTTCAACCTTAAGCTGGGTCCCATTAGCAATAAAATCGTCAAGCAACACCATAGTAGACGGATTAACCCCTGCAGCCGCAAAAGAGGTATTTCTGGAACGCCCGTAGCGGAGCCTGAACCCGCCTGGCCTCGAAGGATGGGAAAAAACAGGCCTGCCTGCAATCAGGTCTTTTATGTACTTATCCTTCGGCTTGATTTTGTTTTTCTGCTCATTTTCTTCATCCCCTTCGCTTTTTGCACCACCTATGAGCGTTTCCAGCCAGTCCCACCCATCCATATTCAGCTTGTTAACATGTTTCTTGACCTTGGGGGCTTTGAGGGCTAGCCCTTCAGCAAGCACAAGGCACATTCCCCCTCTAACACGGTTTGTCCCTATCCTTTCCAGGTCTCTGTGCCCTTCCACCTCGGCATCCTCGGTTGGGTCCCCGTCAATACAGACAGGACAATTCCTGACTATCAGGCGGATCTCATCTTCAGAAGGCGTGTATTGCAAGCTTGCAACTCTCTTGTAAAGCAGGATTTCTTCCACATAGCGCTCTACTTCCTCTGGCCTTGGTTTGTAGCGGTCAATTCCGATCCCGCGCCTTACATAGTCGCCGACAAGCACGGAAAGGGCCTGGGCTGTCCCGCCTGCACTCCGGATTGGCCCGGAATAAAAGATCCTGATATACTGAGAACCGTCGTCGTTTTTCCCAAGTTCGACCTTGTCAATCCCTTCAATAGGAGCTGCAACCACTCCTTCTGTAAGGACAGCCATGGAAACCCGGATCGCAGCTTCAACTGCATCCTTTTTTGTGGCGAAGCTTCCCACTTCTCCTTCTGCTACCTGGCGCCCGATTTCGAGAGCAGCTTCTTCCCTGGACATCTTTATCTCAAGCTCACGGATCTTTGCAGCGACTCCCTCTACTCCTATAAGGTTTTCAACCCTATCTGCAAGATCCTTGGCAAGGGGAATTTCTACAATAGGCTTCGGATCTCCTCCGCGGGCTCGAGCCATATTTGCAAGCTCGATCGCCTCTTTGAGCCTCGCTTCAAGTTCATTGAAATATTCATGCATCTCCTCACTTGCAATCGTTTCGCCCATTTGGAAGCTCCTTTATCAGAATATTAGGAAATTCGGATTTATCTCTGCCTGCGCAAAGACCCGGAGGCGAAGATGCCTGAAATGGCAGTCGCAAAAAGGACAAACATACCGACCCAGAGAAGATAGTTCCCTACCTTCTCCATGCCAAGGACTGTTAAAAGCAGGCCTGCAGCCAGAACTACAAAATTAATCTTGTTTACCTTCTTGTTCTGCCCCAGGACTTTTTTATAAGCCCGCATTTTTACCAAATTTTCTTTTTTTTCTGCTTTCAAAAAAATCCCTCTCAAATATTTAACCAAACCCTCAATTCTGCCGTTACAATTGAACTTAAACAGCAAACCTTACGGAAGATGCTTCCCTCAATCTGTTAATGAGCGCATCCCCAAGCCCTGAACGGCTAAAGGAACCGTCAGCCACGATAATATCCAGCCCTCTTCTATCCAGATTCCTTAGCCCTTCAAAAAGTTTCCTGGCAGCAACCTCTGGCTCTTCCCTGGGTCCCAGCAAAAAGAATTCTTCTGCGCCCAGCTTTTTAAAAGCAGGGAAGCCTGCAGTTTCCTCACTGAGCAGGAGCCCGACTTTCTGTCCTTCATTTCTGTAAATTTCAAGTAATTTGACAATCTTTTCCGAAACTGATTTACTTTCCCCTTCCACAAGCACAACCTTTGTATCAGGAGTATAATGTCCGTACTTCTGACCTGCCCTCTTTTCCAGCAGAGCCGCATCAGTCCCGGCTTCGCCATCTTTGTATCCTGGCCTGACTTTTCCTATAATTCTTTCGAGCTCTTCAATTCCCACGGCTCCTGGCCTGAGCACAGCAGGCGGTTCGACAGTCATATCAATTACAGTTGACTCAAGGCCTATGGCAGCTTCCCCTCCGTCAATAATTGCATCTATCCTGCCAGTAAGATCGGCTATGACGTGGGATGCAAGACTGGGACTGGGCTTTCCAGACAGGTTGGCACTGGGAGCAGCAAGAGGAGTACCTGCCCTCTTCACGAGTTCCAGAGGAATTTTATGGTCAGGCATGCGGACTCCTATTGATTGCAGGTTTCCTGAGGTAATTGCCGGGACAATCTCGTTTTTTTCCAGAACGATCGTAAGAGGGCCAGGCCAGAAAGCGTCCATGAGCCTGAAAGCTTTCTCCGGGATATTTCTTGCGACCTTCCCGAGATCTTCCCTTGAGTGAACGAGCAGGCTAAGAGGATTTCCTGGAGGGCGCTCTTTTGCCTCGAAAATTTTCAGGACTGCATCGGGGTTCAGGCCGTCAGCTCCAAGCCCGTAGACAGTTTCCGTGGGAAAGGCCACAGTCCCGCCACTCCTGATGATCGCTGCCGCCTTGTCAAGAACGGCGTCAAAGTTTTCTTCGGAAACCCGAAAAACCAGGGTCTTTACTCTATTTCCGTTTTCTGCCTGCACCAGGGATAAACTCCTTTCCGATTGTTATTTCCTATTGCCCTTTTTCGGCTTATTTCTTCAGCCACTTGCCGAGGGCAGCTTCGAGTTCTTTGTGGCTTTTCGCGTACTCCTGCAGAGTAATTCCTTCAAGGCTTGCTTCAAGTGCCTGCCTGCAAGCAGTAGCTCCGGCTGCCGTGCCCATAGGATGTGCATGGATTCCACCGCCGAACTGCATAATAACATCTTTTCCGAAGATAGAATACAGGTCAGGAATCATTGTAGGGGCAAGCCCTCCGGACGCGACAGGGAACATGGGCTTTAATCCTCCCCAATCCTGGGCAAGGACGTGCTGGCTTTCATCCGCAGGCACTTTATCGAGCACACATTCGTCCCGGAGAGTCAGAACCTCGTGCTTTTCTCCGTGCATCTTCCCGACAACCGTGCCTATGTGGAGCTGGTCAAGCCCTATCAGCCTGCAGAGCTTGGCAACGACAACCATGCTTATCCCGTGGCGTGGGTTCCGTGTATAGGCTGAATGCATGCAGCGGTGGGCATGGAGAACCAGTCCCGCATCTCCGGCTTCTTCCCTCAGGGTCTGAAGGGCAGTCCAGCCTGCAGGTACGACATCGATCATTGCATAGCTGGCACCCAGGTCTTTAAGAATGTTCATGCGGCGGGTCATTTCCTTACAGGTCGGGGCAGTGATGTTGCAGAGATACATTTTGCGTTCTCCTGTCTCAGACTCTGCCTTTTCTGCAAGCTTGAGGGTTAGTTCGGCTCTCTTTTCAAAGCCGTTAAATTTCTGGTCTGTCAGGTTCTCGTCATCCTTAACGAGGTCGCAGCCTCCTGCAAAGGAATTGTAAGCGACTTCAGCATGTTTTTCGGAGGTTAATCCAACTTTCGGCTTGACAATAGTTCCTATAAGAGGCCTGTCCTGCACGCCCACAAGTTTCCTGATTCCTGACAACCCGAAGTTAGGGCCTTTGAACTCACGAATCATTGACTTCGGGAAGGCGATATCCTGCAGCCTGAGGTTGTCAACAATTTTCATGCTCAGGATATTTCCTGCAACAGCACTGAGAACCTGCGGGACCGAGCCCAGTTCGAAGAGTTCTTCGGAATAAGCCACCCTTACAGTCTGTGCGTTCTCATCCACGTAGAAAACATGGGGCTTCAGTTTCGCTGCAAGTTCGGGACTCAGTGTGGCAATTTCAGTCCAGGAGTCTATAGAGCTTTCCCCTGCCATATGAGTTGCAGCTTCCTCAAAGTTCACTCCTGCTGACGGTTCGATATGAAATTCACAGATCAGATCCGTATCCTTCGGGCTGTAGCCCGTGTCTATATAGTCCCTGCGCATTGTCGTTCCTCCTGACTCAATAGGTTAATTTCCGGAACAGATATCTTGTTAGATAGAATTATAGTCCTGATTGAAGGAAGTAACTGAACATAAATAAAAACTTGTTTATCGAGTGCAGTAAAATCTGGACCGGAAAGAAAAAAGAGACAGGAAGAGAGTGAGAATAAGAGGTTTTCCGAGACCTGAAAGGAAAAGGCAGATAAATAAGGAGTTTTAGCAGAATAAGGTTTTTTTAGAACTTTTAGTGAACTACCCGAAACTAATGATTTCGGGGTTTTACGCTTTTTTATATAATTTACCCAAAAAAGCGAGGTGTCCCAAATTAAAGTTGCTCTGACGCATCGACCTGCGAGTAATGGGATACGTCACACCATAGACACTGCCGTAAAAAGAGACAAAAAACTAATACGATTCTGTTTCAGCAAAATTTCACAAAAAATCATGGTCAAATTTGAGCTACCCACTTAAAAAGGCAAAGAGCCAAAAAATATCCTCTTCAAACTGGAGGGAGAATTTTCCCATACAATTCGAAGAGGATACCGTAAAATTACAATCGTTTTTTATTTCGTTTTTTTTAATTGATGGGCTGTGTTAAGATCCTGTTCCAGAATCCGGGGATTTTCAGTTTTGCATTCACTGGATTCTGGAACTGAATCCATATCAGGCCAGGGGAGCTAATTTTTAAGTTTAGATCTTAAGCACAAAGATGATGACGAAATAGATACCCATCGAGACAAGACCCATGGGTACTCCAAGTCTTGCCCATTCTTTGCTGGTTATACCCAGTTTGCCTGCAGAGATGATGTTCGGAATATTTCCAGGGATCAGCATTCCGCCTGCAATTAAAAGCCCCATAAGGATACTCTTTATCTGTAATTCACTCATAGTTGGTCCGATCTCAGCAGCTGCCAGAGTAGCATTATCCAGAATGGCCGAGACCATGTTTACCCAGAAGAGTACCGTGGAAGGTATTTGTGTAAAGTATTCGAATATGATAGGCTTGAAACCATCTCCGAGAAATGTGAGAGCCATGATAAACACGTAGACCTTGACAGCCCTCATAATGACATCTTTCAGAGTCTCGTTATACTCTTCGGCTTTCAACCCAGAGCCGCCCATTTCAACTTTTCCGAGGAAGAACATTCCAATAAGACCGTACACAAGGATGCCTGGAATTATATATTTACCCAGCATATTAAATAAGAACATGAAATCGGCATGGTAAGGCTCACCGGAGAGTTTTGAGATAGCGATTGTCGAAAGAGGTTCGCCGAGGGGGGTAAGCGCAGCGCCAAGTCCGATTGAGAAACATGCAATAACTGTCAGGTCGATCTTGGATTTTCGTGAGAGAGGCAGTGCATTAACCATCTCAACGAGAATTATTGCCGCAAGAATGGCGGACATTACACTGGAAAATAGACCAAGCACGGCAATAAGGATAAAAGCCATAATCTTAAGAGAAAGCGCTGAAGCCATTTTCCTGATTGCTTTATGGATAGGTTCATGCCATTTAAAGATAATTAAACCGACAATCAGCACTATCTGGAATATGCCTATTGGAATACCGCCAATATGTAAAGAAGCCAGCGGCGAAGTCAATGCTTCTTCGATTATTTCCATTCTCCAGCCTGTTTCTGCACCTGGAATTTCGACAAAACCTGAAATTGTCATTGCCGCCACTCCGCAGATAAACAGGAAAACTTCCAAATTTTCCTCAATAACGTGTATTTTAAAAGGACCGAGTAATACGGCCAGGAATATTACAAGAAATCCAATTAAAACTCCTGGTTCAAGAGCCATTACTTTTTTCCTCCTTTACTATTATTCTAGATTACCAAATTCCTCAAGAGCTTACATAATTGTAAAACACTGTGAAAGTCCAGAATGTTTTAGTCTTATAAGATTTGTTCTATTTAATCTTTCACAATATATTAGTGTTTAATATATAATTAAAGTTTAATATTCTTTCAAAAGATGTTTGACTTACTTCCTCCTGAGAGCCTTAATTAAAGTGTATTTTTGAGCTAAGCTTTCATGAAATCGAGATGCTCTGCGCCATTTAACATAATCAACAAACCTTTAAAACTGTTTTATAAATAATAGTCGATATCAGGTGCAAAAATTTTAGATCAGAATCCAATCCGAAAAGAGAATAAAAATCAGCGAGTCTGATAAGATCGTGCAGAATCGTCAAAAGTTATCCTTGTTTTCCACATCAAATGACTGCAATCAATCAAAAAACCGGAAAATAAAAAAATCTCATTAAAAGATAATTGCAAATTGTGTAAATATAAAAACACCACAAATTTATTTAAATTTTCTGGCAGTGAAAATCTCAGACATCATGTGCTGTAGCCGAGGTCATCAAGGTCAACTTCCCTTTGATGTTCCACTGAACATTTCGGGCAGATCTTTAAGTTTCAGATTCTTAACGAAACTTAATAAAAAATTATATCTTCTCCAGATTGAAAGGAAAAATTTTCCAGCTAAAATATGCAACAATTTTGTTATACGCATTGAAGGAATTAAGTTGGTCTCTTGAGCACGTTTTTAAACTTGAGGAATTTCATAATCTTCAGCATATCCGTGGAATTCACCTTTTCCCATACAATCTGGAGAGGATACAATAAAAGTTGGAATCTGTTCTGTGCTATTTAAGGGGTTGTATCAAAATTTGTTCCAAAATCCGGGGATTTTTAGTTTTACTTTTGCCACCAGATTTTGGAACGGAGTCGGTATGAAGTTATTTGATGTCTATATTTTGAGCTTAGATCTTAAGCACAAAAATGATGACGAAATAGATAGCCATCGAGACAAGACCCATTGGTACTCCAAGCCTTGCCCATTCTTTGCTGGTTATACCCAGTTTGCCTGCAGAGATGATGTTCGGAATATTTCCTGGGATCAGCATTCCGCCTGCAATTAAAAGCCCCATAAGGATACTCTTTATCTGTAATTCACTCAAGATTAGGTCCTATTTCAGCAGCTGCCAGAGTAGCATTATCCAGAATGGCCGAGACCATGTTTACCCAGAAGAGTATCGTGGAAGGGTATTTGTGCAAAATATTCGAATATGATAGGCTTGAAACCATCTCCGAGAAATGTGAGAGCCATGATAAACACGTAGACCTTGACAGCCCTCATTATGACATCTTTCAGAGTCTCGTTATACTCTTCGGCTTTCATACCCGAGTCGTTCGTATCAACTTTTCCGAGGAAGAACATTCCAATAAGACCGTACACAAGGATGCCTGGAAGTATATATTTACCCAGCATATTAAATAAGAACATGAAATCGGCATGGTAAGGCGCACCGGAGAGTTTTGAGATAGCAATTGTCGAAAGAGGTTCGCCGAGGGGGGTAAGCGCAGCGCCAAGTCCGATTGAGAAACATGCAATAACTGTCAGGTCTATCTTGGATTTTCGTGAGAGAGGCAGTGCATTAACCATCTCAACGAGAATTATTGCCGCAAGAATGGCGGACATTACACTGGAAAATAGACCAAGGACGGCAATAAGGATAAAAGCCATAATCTTAAGAGAAAGCGCATTGGCCATTTTCCTGATTGCTTTATGGATAGGTTCATGCCATTTAAAGATAATTAAACCGACAACCAGCACTATCTGGAATATGCCGATTGGAATACCGCCAATATGTAAAGAAGCCAGCGGCGAAGTCAATGCTTCTTCGATTATTTCCATTCTCCAGCCTGTTTCTGCACCTGGAATTTCGACAAAACCTGCAATTGTCATTGCCGCCACTCCGCAGATAAACAGGAATACTTCCAGATTTTCCTCAATAACGTGTATTTTAAAAGGACCGAGTAATACGGCCAGGAATATTACAAGAAATCCAATTAAAACTCCTGGTTCAAGAGCCATTACTTTTTTCCTCCTTTACTATTTAGTCTATAGTAGTCTATAGTGTTCACAGTAAAGTAAGTTTACTAACTATATTGTATACGTTTGAACCCTCTAAACAGCCTGCAGCTTATTTTTGAGGGATAAAATAGCTGATAAATATGTGAAATATGTAACAAGTATACTGTTTATAATAAATGAAATTATTAATTGTGAGCACTGTAGATTACAAAATGCCTGAAAACTTATTTACTGATTAACACTATAAAGTCCCGAATTCGATTACTCTATAAGACTCGTTTTTTTCGAAGCCGTGCAGTGTTATCCAGAACTTCTCATACAAGACTGATACCGGCCTCAGAAGTTGCAGAGTCAAAACTTCCTCCAGCCTTCCTCCAGCCAGAATAATAACCTGAACTTTTGTCCTCAACCATACATGCTTCTTTTATTTCGGGACTACAGAACTTCTGTTAAACGATCATACGTATATATTTTGTGTTTTTGTTCATATCAAAAGTACAGCGAAAGATGTAAAAATTTGTAATTTTTGGAATTATAAGAGAGAGTGCCGCATCTTTTTGGTTTTTTTTATAATTAATCAAATCGTTTTTATATCATTTATCTAATAATTATATTTCATAAGATAAATAGTTTTTAAGTTATATTGTACATATTCCACAAAAACAGATTACTTTCGTATACTGTTGACACGTTAATAAGGAATTATGCTCAGAGAACAAATTCCATACAAATTAATGAGTTAGCAAATTTCTCTTTCAAGATTAAGAAGACTATAATCTCTCACAAATGAGAGAAAAACTCTGACAATTCCTCCGAAACCATATTTAGACCGGGTATTGTTCAGTAGCAACATGATTACTCATACCGAAAAAAGGCAGGGATAGAGAGTTAATCATATTTTACAGAATAATCAGTAAGTTCCGAATATTCAGGTCTAAAAAAAAGAATCTTCGCCAAAATAAATTCCCTAAAAGAAAAAAAGTATATTAAAGATAGTTTTCCGGAAAACTCCATCACCAGATTGATTAAAAAACTATGTGAGAGGAAAAAATAACCTGTAATAAAGAAATCTATACTACAGAACGAAAAGGTGAAAAGTAGAATACAAAAAGAAATAGTTAAAAGAGTATTCAAAGGTGCATAAATAGGATAGACAAATAGTACACACAAAAATGTTAAATTTGTTTTAGATTAACAGAGAAAAGAGCTCTGCTCTGTAAGATATTTTGCATACTATCTGTTTTTAACTTCTATTTCACACTTTTATCTCGCGCTTGTTTTATCCAGACTTCAGACTCAGTCTTTCTAGTCCTTGAATTAGTTTTCGTCTGGCTAATCTTCAATTAATTTTCAAGTTAGTTAATATCATTGATTTCTATTTTAACGGGTCTTTCTTCAGCACAGCGCTTGAAGGTGATTTCAAGCACTCCATTTTTATAGCTGGCTTTTGCACTCTTCGGGTCCACGCGAGACGGGAGCTCTATATTTTCCGAATAATCGGAAGACCCTCCTAGAATCGTGATCTCGAGATTTTGAGCTGTCGCATGCAGCAGGAGATCCTCCTTTCCAATCTCCGGGAACTCTGCGAGTACGTGTATCAAGTCTTCGTTCTCAAAGATATCGATTAAGGGGTCTTTTATTTCGGAGGGAAAGAGATTCTCTTCATTTTGAGAGTATTCCCGAACATTTCCAAACTCCCGGAGTTCGGGATCTTCCCCAGGGCGATGAATGATAGAGAATCCATAAACAAAAGGCCCGGACTCTCCCATATCTTCCAGGAGGGCTTCGATCATTTCTTCCAGGTTGTCAAAAAGTTCAGATCCAAAATCTTCAAAGAAATCCTTTCTTTTTCTTATGCCCACCATTATTACCTCTTTTTTTCCTCGTGCTGTTGCACTTACAGTGCAACTCCCAGAAAACCTCTGATCTCATGTGATCCCGAAAAATCACTCAATATCGATTAAGGTTCGGGAACTGGATTCCAGCCTCTTAAAGGCAACTTCCAGCACACCATTTTTGTATGTAGCTTTCGCACTCTGGGGGTCCACCTTTACGGGCAGTTCCACACGTTCGGAATATTTTGGATTCCCATCTATTGTTTCGATGTCAAGTATTAAATCAGTTGCGTTCAATCTGATATTTTCTTTCTCGATGCCCGGGATCTCTGCAATCACATGCACGGTCTCTTCGGCTTCAAGTACGTCAATAAGGGGTTTTCTTATGTCAAGATAACGTTTTTCTCCGGTTTCCATCTGCTCAAACATGGGGATATTTCCGAATTCACGGATTTCGGGATCTTCTCCTGTCCGCTGGGTTACGGAAAATCCGTAGACAAAAGGATGCTGTCCGAAATTTTCCACGCTCATACCCATCGCCCTGCTGAGGCGGCCAAACATTTCGTCCATATCCTGAAGGGGGTCAATTCCGAATACTTCACCGAAAAAATTTCTTCTTTTTTTGTTGTCTTTGTCCATATAATCACTCCATTATTAATTTATCCATTCTTAATTTCATTATCAGGTGAGTATTAATCAAATCAACCATTATTCTTTGAGTAGTCTCTTAATCTTTCAAAATTGAAAAGACCGGGATTTGCCGGCCTGTCAGGAAGCAGGCTTATTCAGCCTGAGGGAAACTCGGGACATTTTTATGTTCGATTTCTTTTTCCTGCTCTGCATTTTCGGAAGCTTCTTCTCCAAACTCGGTTGCATATTTAGCAAAGAGTTCGGCACTCTGTTCATAGGCCGTGAGAGTTTCCCTGGATGTTGTAGGCTTTACACGGCGGATTGCACGTTCAAAGTGCTTCTTCGAAATCTTGACTTCTCCTGCCATTTCCTCGATATCCTTTCGGCCAATCCCTGGAGTAACTATCTCTCTTAGGGCCAGCATTGCGGCTTCCCTGCAAATGCCCTCGATATCTGCACCTACGTACCCTTCGGTCATTTCAGCGAGTTCGGAGAGTTTAACATCCTCTGCAAGGGGTTTTCCCTTTGTATGGATCTCAAAGATCTTTTCCCTGCTTGCCTTTTCAGGCGGCTTAATGTAGATGAGCCTGTCAAAGCGGCCAGGCCTCAGGAGTGCAGGGTCTACCATGTCAGGCCGGTTCGTTGCCGCAACAATAATCACATCTTTGAGTTCTTCTACTCCATCCAGTTCGGTAAGGATCTGGCTGACAACTCTTTCGGAGACATGCGTATCGGAAACAGAGCTTCTTTGAGGGGCAATCGAATCAATCTCGTCAAAGAAAATAACAGTCGGAGCAGCCTGTTTTGCTTTCCTGAAGGTTTCCCTGATCGCACGCTCGGATTCACCTACGTATTTACTGAGCAGTTCCGGACCTTTGATGCTAATGAAATTAGCTTCGCTTTCACTGGCAACCGCCTTTGCAAGCAGAGTCTTACCCGTACCCGGGGGCCCAAACAGCAATATTCCCCTGGGAGGTTTTATACTGACAATCTTGAATATTTCAGGGTATTTCAGAGGCCACTCTACAGCCTCAATAAGTTCCTGTTTTGCATTTTCAAGTCCTCCGATGTCATCCCATCCCACGTGTGGAACTTCAACATAAACCTCCCTCATGGCTGAAGGCTCGATGTTCTTCAGGGCCTCCCTGAAATCCTCTTTTGTGACTACGAGATTATCAAGAATTTCCTGTGGAATATCTTCTTCGATATCGATCTCTGGAGTTATCCTTCTGAGAGCATGCATTGCAGCTTCCTTACAGAGGGAAGACAGGTCAGCCCCCACGAAACCATGAGTCACATCAGCAATTTCACCAAGGCTTACCTCCTGCTCAATGGGCATGCCTCTGGTGTGAATTAGAAGGATCTGCCTCCTTCCGTTCCTGTCAGGAATACCGATTTCTATCTCCCTGTCAAACCTTCCACCACGGCGGAGAGCTTCGTCGATCGAGTTCGGGCGATTTGTGGCAGCGATTACAACCACCTCACCTCGGGTCTTGAGCCCGTCCATCAAAGAGAGCAGCTGGGCAACAACCCTGCGTTCCATTTCTCCGGTAACTTCGCTCCTTTTAGGGGCAATGGAATCGATCTCATCTATGAAGATGATAGAAGGTGCATCCTTCTCGGCTTCCTCGAAAATCTCACGGAGCTTATGCTCGCTTTCTCCGTAATACTTGGAAACGATCTCAGGCCCGCTGATAGTGATAAAATTGGCATCGGTTTCACTTGCAACTGCCTTTGCGATCAACGTCTTACCAGTTCCTGGAGGCCCGTGAAGCAGCACGCCTTTGGGAGGCTCAATCCCAAGTTTCAGAAAGAGTTCAGGATGTCTCAGCGGTAGCTCAATCATTTCCCTGACAAGCTGAATTTCCCGCCTGAGCCCGCCAATATCCTCATATGAGATGCCTTCCGGAGTCTTGAGCTCCCCTACAGACTTTTCCTTAATTACAATTTCAGTATCCTTGGTAACGACAACAGGCCCTGCAGGTCTTGTAGATGCAACCACGAAGGTCAGAGGATTATTTACAGTCTCCACTCTGATCTGCTGGCCTTTGTTCAAAGGTCTTCCCTCGATAATTCTGAGGATGTAGTGTGCACCTCCAACGAGCCTCACAGGCTGGGAAGGAGAGAGGGTAACTCTCTGGGCATGTTTTGCCTGGACTTTCTGGATCGTGACCCTGTCGTCAATTCCTACTTTTGCATTGCTGCGAAGGTTTCCGTCTATCCGAATCTTGTTTTCCTGCTCACGTTCTACATTCGGCCAGACAATTGCGTAAGTCTTGGCTTTCCCTGAGATCTCAATTATGTCCCCGCTTACAAGCTCCATTTGCTGCATCAGCCGGGTGTCAATTCTCGCAATTCCCCTGCCCACGTCCTTATGATAAGCTTCAGCTACTCTCAAATTAATTTCTTCAATCATTTATCTTCAACTCCGATCTCACATATTTTCCAGTAATGCTGGTTATTTTTGAGATTATACTCAATAAACCCCCTCTCTGCAAGGTCTATCAGGTTAGTGGTAATAATACTCGGGTGCAGTCGCAGGTTGTAACATAGGGCAGCCAATGTGGTTTCGTTTTTCAGAAGCTCAAACAGGAGTTCGCACTCTACAGGGGTTCCGGCAACTTCTTCAATTGAATCCAGGCAACGGTCCATCATTTCTGTGTACTCTACCTGGAGTTGCTGCTGCATCTGCGCAAGCTCTTCCTGCCTCGCCTTCAATTCCTGAATCCTGCTGCTCAGTTTCAGGAAGAGAGCAGACGCCTCTTCTCTGGCATGAACCTCTTTTTTCTTAGAAGCAGGAGATTCTCCTTTTTTCTCCCTATCAAAAGCGATGTCGTGAAGTGCCACCGTATAGGCATAAGGAGATACCGAGACTTCAAGCCGCATATTATTTGCGATATTGAAGTACTTGCGCCTCTGTTCATCCACGCTGCATTCTATAAGCCCTGCCTGCTCAAGCAGGCTCAGATGATTTATTATGGCTTTTGGCCCTACTCCCAGCCTGCCAGAGATCTCACTGACATAGCAAGGGCGGTTTGCAAGAAGTTGAATAATCTTCCTGCGGTTTTCATTCCCCAGGATGTCAAGTAATTTTGCTGGGTCCATTTTTTTCCCCTCTGATAATCGTCTAAACTTTATGAGACATGAAGACAATAATGCCGAACTTTCACAGGTTGTCCATTTTTTAAATTATTAAATGCGTTATAGTCTTGGGTAAATCCTGACAGCAATACGAAGATCTCTGCCTGAAACTTTGCACATAAGGCCAACTGGAAAGGAGTATGTATAAGATAGTAACCTATAGTTAGCATGTATTATATATAAATGTTTGTATCGTGTGCCATGCTCTTATACTACTAAACGGGTTAGAAAGAGGAAGATATGAAAGCACATAAAATGAGAGTGCAGCGTGATTGAAAAATAAAAACCTTGATTCACGCATTGAAGGGAATATATTGAATGTTATTTCTTTAGCTTCAGACAAATCCTTCGTTGGATGTGAGCCAAACAGGAAACTTAAAGGATTTAGCGAATCCTTAAGTCTCTCTTTTCTTTTTCCCAATTTATAAGAAATACAGCGTGAACAGTTTTTCCATTGTATTTTTGAGGGGGTCACGCTATATGGGTCACGCTATATTATACATTAGATCTCCAAACTCGATAGAACCGCAAAACAGATCTCCATAAATATAAAAATCAACCTCACTGTGAGGTTCCCATTTAACGTGCCCGGAATAATGGCAAGACTTTTCTCCATTGGGCACTGCTTCTTCTTCGAGTTCTATCTCAAAGTCTCTTTCCAGTAATCTGATATTGACATTTCCATTTGCAGCAGATTTCTTGAACTTTTTAATATTTATCGCAACAGTTTCAGAATCATCTCAATAATCCTGAGACTTATCCGGGTTATCCTGAAGATTTACTTTCGGAACTATATCGTTCTCATAAGCATCTGTGATCCCCGGTGATGAGGTTCATTAGAAACAATTTCAATGAGTTGCTTTTCAGAGCCTTTAGAAATTTCACTTTGTTGCTATCATCAATCAGAGCAAGAAGTCCTGAAAAAGTAGCCAATCCGAGGAAGACTGCAAATACAAATATTCTAGATATGATGCTTATTTTTATCCAGATCCCAGCTTAGAGAGAAAGAGACCAGAGTATCAAGTTTAATATAGAGTTATTATCTTCACAGGAGAAAATTATTAATTTAAGCTATTTGTTTCTAATTATAATCACATATGAAATTATAAAGAAATTAAGGAGTATATTAAATGAATGGCGAATATAAAATTTTAGGGTGAAAACACATATAAGAAATATCCAAAACATATATAAGAGATATCCAAAGCTGATAGGAGAATTTAAAAAAGCGAATAAAACAAAGAAGTAGATCGACTATATAAGGACTATCCGGGAAAGTATTTTTTGAAAATATTCAGGCAAGGAATTTCCGGGAATTTTTGGCAAATTTAAAAATTATTTGTGTTTTTTTGATTTTGTTTTCTCTTTTTGTTTTTCCTTCTGCTGGCTGAAAACAGAAGGCAAATGCAGGGCGTAAGAACCTTCTTCTCTGATTGCCATGACCAGTTCTCTTCTTTCAAGAAGGGAGTCCAGGTTAAGCTCGTAGGAACCGGGCCCAAGGATCCTTACGGACTCTACTCTTTCTTCATCTGTGTTCCTCTCGGCTTCCGGTTCCTGATTTCTGTTTTCCTGCTCAGAAGCAAGAGCCTCATCAATATTTCTGACAACTTCATCCAGAGAGGATTCCAGATCCAGCTTTTGTTCTTCCAGAGCGCGCCTTTCCTGATTTTCCGAATCTTCGGATTCCTTTTTTACATAAAGGAATTTATTCCAGCCGCAGTTCGGGCAGCCGCTTAGGACGACAGTATCTCCGTCTTCAAAAATGGTTCCGCATCTGGTGCATCTGTGGGGCATGAATTCACCGGTAATATATAATAACTAATTTATTGTAAATGATGATAACCATAAAGTCAGTACCTTGAACAGATACTTAAAATGGGTATCCAGAGTAGTAAACATTAATTATATCTCTGTGGGTACGTTAAATAGATACCCTGAATAGATATGTATATTTGTATTTAGTTTAAACTTATTTTTAGCGAAAGGGAAATCCCCAACCTGCAAGGGCAAAAAGAGCCCTTTCGGGTTGCAAATCTCTTCCGGCTTTCCAGTGGGAAGCATGGATTATTAACCTGCTGATGAATATAAGTTTACAATAAAGGTTTTTTACAAAAGCTTCCAATGCGTCTTTCCATTTATGGTTTCGGAACTGACCCTGCAGATTCTCTCCATTTCCTCCAGGACTTCCGGAAGCCTTCCTGGCTGAGTGATTTCAAAGACAACAGAGTCAACTGCATGGTTTAGATAAAGACTGTGTTTGAGGTCTTCCAGGTTCCATTGTTTTTTAGGATCTTTTCTCATGCATTTGGTCAGGATGCTGATCATATCTTCCATAAAATTCCAGGGATAGACAATCCAGGCCCAATCCTCAAGCCGTTCTCCCACATAATCGGGATCTATTTTCGAACTTCCCAGATACTGCAATGAAGCAGTCCTGACCTCCGTTGGATTCCGGCCTTCCACATAAGCCTTGGCACTGAGCATACTTTCTCCGGTGTCAACGATATCGTCCACGATAAGCACTTTTCTTCCTTCCATCACATTGTCTGAAAGGGGATATCGGATGTAAGGCTCACCGCTGTCTATAGCTGCAGTTCCTATATAATGCTCGATTTTCAGACTGGACAGATCGTCAAGTCCCAGAAAATCGCAGAGTACGCGCCCGGCAAACCAGCCTCCTCTAGCAAGCGCAATAATTACGTCAGGTTCATATCCCGAACGTTTAATTTCTGTTGAGACATTTCGGCACAAGTTATAAATGTAATCCCAGTTCGTAAGCACACATTTGAACGATTCTATGCAAAGCCCTCCTTGATCCGGAATTTGCGTACTTGGGCAGGACACTCACTATTTCAGGAGTATACACTTCCCAAGTTATATCTTCGAGATATATAATTTAATCATAGACTTTAAGGTTTCTTATCTTGTTAAAGGAAAGTACAGGAAAAAGATTAAAAGAGAAATATTTAAAAGATATATGAGAAACCCTCGCTATTCTGATATAATGCAATTAAATTTACCTTTCAGAAAGCCTTCAAATCATATTTCATAGAAGTAGCAAGTTTTTTATAAACTCTTCTGGAAAACCGAAGGAAAAATGAGTCTTTACAGAAGTGCGAGACCCGGAAAGTGAAATTAATGGACAAATCCCTGATAGACCTGCTCTATATGTCCCAGAAAAGGAAAGACCTCTTGCTCCTGCTCAAAAATGGAGAAAAAACGATAGAAGAAATTGTAGATATTCTGCATGTCAACCCTACAGGAATGCTCCCTCAAATCAAAAAACTGAAAGATGAGCATCTGGTTCTTCAGGAAGATAGGAAATACAGGCTTACCCCTCTTGCGGAAATCCTGGTAGAAAAAATGGAGCCCCTGCTCGATACTCTGCAGGTCATTGAGGAAAACGCTGATTACTGGCAGGAACGCGATCTCAGTGGCTTACCCAAAGTATTCCTGGAAAGACTTAATGAATTAAAACCCTGTTCTCTTATTAAACCCGATCCGGACAATATTTTTGAACCGTCTGCAGCATTTTTGGAGAATTTAGCAATATCAAAAAAAATACTCTCTTTTTCTTCAATATTTCATCCGGTATTTTCCGGAATGTTTCTGAGAAACCAAGATGATGATACCGAGATAACCCTGATAGTAACAAAAAAAATCTATGAAAGACTCAAAAATGATTTCGAAAAAGAACTGAAACTTTATCTGGCGAGGGAAAAAAAGCGGATTTTTATCTGTATTGACGAGATAAAAATAGCCATGCTGATTAAAACCGAATGCTTCATGGCTGCTGACTTTCTTACTGCGAAAGGCGCTTTTGACCAGGAGACTATTATAGGCTTCGAGGCTACTCCTCTGAAGTGGGCCGAAGACCTTATTCTGCATTACAGAGATCAGGCTCAGGAAATATAAGGGTAAACCCAGGAAAGAAAATTCGCAGTTGAGAGCCTGATATCAACATAGATTTTCCCGTCTTTGCAAACGAAAAAATATCTTGAATTCTCCTTATAAAGATTTCCTGATTTATATCCGGAAATGTTACATTTTTCCTTATCCAGAATTTTAATCTTGAACCCGAATTTGTGCAAACTGGTTTTATTCAGCAGAGTGTAATGATACCTCGGAGTGCCGTTTAAAAAGTGAAATACCCTCTCAACACTCCACTCATCCCATTTTATAAGCTCATTATACTCTTCAGGTTCAATTTTTCTGGCTCTCACCGTTGGAGTTGCTGTGGACTGCTTTACTCTGGGAACATCTCCTTTTTCAAGGGCATCCATCATTTTTGAAAGCAGTTTTATTCCCATAAAAGATAACTTTTGATTGACTTCTTCGAGTTTTTCTCCCGGTTTTATAAAGACTCTTTCCTGGTAAATAATATCGCCTGTATCTTCCCCTTTATCCACATAATGAAGGGTTACTCCGGGATTCAGGACATAATCATAATATTCCCAGAAAAGTGGAGCTGGTCCTCTGTATTCCGGAAGATGTGAATAATGGATATTAACGGTCCCAAATTTTGGAATGCTAAATGCGTTTTCCTTCAAGAGATGAGACATCGAATACACGATTACCAGATCGGGATCTAGATCCTTCATCCACTCTTCCAGCTTCCTACTATCCCCTTTCCTGCAGTAATAATAAGGGACCTTCATTTTTTTGGAGAAAACTTTTAAATTTAAGGGATGCGAGGTAAACGAATAATATAAACCTGTAAGAAACCTTCCTGTCGCTCTTAAGAACGAGTTCAGTTCTTGTGCCGGGGCACACTCAATAATTCCCACTACCTCATGCCTGGATTCAATGATGGATTCAAGAATTTTAGAAATGCCCTGCGTAATGACTACAACTCTCAATTGGATCACACCAGGAACTTTGTATGAGAGCATACAAGAAAAAAATCTGCTTTAAGCACTTCTTTTAACCTGTATATTGTGCCTATTTTAGCTATTTTCTGCAAAATCAAATTGAAATCTCCTTAAATGTCAAGTCTACATATTTTTTATTCAATACAAAAAATGATATTTCTGAGACTTGAAGGTACAAATTGTGTACTTTTGGACATAAGATATAGAGTTAACTGTGTTATGAATGATTATATGGATAATATGGTATATTATTTTCCGTAAATTCTGTTAAAGATAAGAGTTTGGATTTACTATTGAATTTAACTTGTTTATATCCAGAGAAGGGGAATTATTACAAAGTTTTAGTATTATAAAATTCGTATAAAAATCTGCATTAAGAGCATTTGAATAACTGGAATCTGCAGATTTACAGTCAAGCAAGAATTCCAGAAGATTTCAAGCATTAACAAAAAGATTCCAGACTGTAAAGCTTCGAACAGAATTGAAGTCTAAGCAAAGGATAAATCCGTACAGGCACATCTTTTCATAAACGTACTAAAAGAATAAGAGGGGAAGAAATGAGAAGAGTGCGAGATAATAAATCTGTGAAATATGTAAAAATTACTGTAATTTTATCTCTGGCCTGTGCGGTTATCCTTTCCGGTTGTGTTAATGAGGGACAGGACAATACAGAGCCGGAAAATACGACAAATAACAGTCAGGGATCATATGGTGAAGAATACGTATACGGTACTGCAAACGTAGAAAGTATCCAGATTATAACCCTTGAATCTTTTCCAGTACAGATACAGGTGATCGCAGAAGGCTATTTGCCTGACGGGTGCACCGAGATTAACGGAACAAAGGCTGAAAGGGAAGGAAATGTCTTCAATATCAGTATTAGCACAAAACGCCCGAAAGATGCAGTCTGTACGCAGGCTATAGAGAACTTTACGAAAATTATCCCTCTTGAAGTCCAGGGCCTCAAAGCTGGAAATTACACTGTAAATGTGAATGGAGTAACTGGATCTTTTGAGTTAGCGATGGATAACATACTGGAAGAACCTCCCATTTCTATGCCGCCGAGACAGCAGGTAATAACCGAAGCTGACAATGGAACAAACATAAGTCTTGAAAATGGAAGCACATTTTATCTGAAACTGCCTGAAAATCCATCCACAGGTTATCGCTGGGAACTTAATCTGAGCCAGGGGCTCAATAATGTCTCGGGAGAATACTATCCTGCAGAGCAACCTGAAGGAGTGGAGCATCCTCTTGTGGGCGCGGGAGGAGCCCGCTTATGGGAGATTAAAGCTGTGGCTGAAGGTAGCCAGCAGGTAAAAGGAATATATAAGAGACCCTGGGAGAATGAAACCGGCACGGAAGATAAATTCACACTGAATGTTGAAGTTGTCTGAAGTTCAGCCTCGTTTTTCATGCCTTTCTTCCATTTTTACCTTCTTTTCAGTAAGAGAGCAGGGGCACGAAAAATATTCACTCCCTTTCAAGTTCCAGCTTTATTTTCCAGCAATCTCACAGGATTTCCAGAGCTTGTTTCAGGTCCTTGAGGCAGTTATCGCAGATGTAGGATGCGCCGACTTGCGTGCATCCAAGAACTTCTGCACCTTCTTCCTTTTCTTTTTCCCCCTGGCTTCCCGGATAGTCTTCGCAGTAAATTCCGCACTTCACTTCACAATGAGCTCCACAGAATAAGCACCTTGTCATAATATGATTTAGGGTTCCAAGTTTAAAATATATTTCCGGAAAAACCGAAGAGCCGGAGAAAATAGCGGACAAATTATGAAATATGCAAAGTTACAGTGAATTGAGTAGTTCCTTCAGAAAAACGCCTGAATTCCACGATAGGCCTCTGAAGACTAAAAGGACAAGCGAAAACTATATAAACGATCGTTAGTATGTTCTGATAGTTGTCCCAGGCAAAGTGGCCTGACAAACAAAACCCTGTAGCGGGGTGGGGTAGCCAGGAGATCCCGACGGGCTCATAACCCGTAGACCGATGGTTCGAATCCATCCCCCGCTATAGTAAAGCTCTTTTCTGAGTTTGTTTGTGTTTTAACATCTTTTCAGATTTGTATTACCCGGTAGCGGGGTGGGGTAGCCAGGAGATCCCGACGGGCTCATAACCCGTAGACCGATGGTTCGAATCCATCCCCCGCTATAGTAAAGCTCTTTTCTGAGTTTGTTTGTGTTTTATCATCTTTTCAGATTTGTATTACCCGGTAACTTTTTTATAGTCAGTTACTGATTTATATTTACAATCGATTTACTTATCCCTTTTTTAAGCTACTGAAACTCAAGGCTTATTAAGGAAGGTTACTTTCTTACACAAGGTCAAAAAAAGTGTGAGCATCTTTTTATTTATTCTCAAAACTGAGCAAAACTGAGCAGGACGGCTTTCATATGGTAATGGAAAAACTCGGAGACTCCTTACAGGGGGCGCTCAAGAAACTGATCGGCGCTGGGCGAATTGATGAGCGTATGGTCAACGAAGTAGTAAAGGATATCCAGCGGGCTCTGCTCCAGGCCGATGTGAATGTAAAACTTGTTATGGGAATGTCCCAGAGAATCAAAGAGCGTGCAATGAAAGAAGAACCTCCTGCAGGTATGAACCCGAGGGAGCACGTAATCCGTATCGTTTACCAGGAACTGATGGAAATCATTGGCAAAGGAGCCGATATCCAGCTCAAGCCGCAGACAATCATGATGGTTGGGCTTCAGGGGAGCGGAAAAACTACAAGTACTGCAAAGCTTGCCCGTTACTTCCAGAGAAAAGGGCTTAAAGCAGGAGTTATTGCCGCAGATACCTTCCGTCCTGGTGCCTATCACCAGCTTAAAATTCTCTGTGAAAAACTCAATGTCGCTTTCTATGGAGAAGAAAATAATCCCGATGCCGTTGAAATCACCAGAAACGGGCTCAAAACCCTGGAAAAATATGATGTAAAAATCGTGGACACTGCAGGCAGGCACGCCCTTGAATCCGAACTGATAGAGGAGATGGAACGGATCAATGCTGTTGCAAAGCCAGATCACAAGTTCATGGTTCTGGACGCAGGTATAGGACAGCAAGCAAGCCAGCAAGCCCATGCCTTTAATGATTCTGTAGGGATAACAGGGGTTATTATAACAAAACTTGACGGAACCGCAAAAGGAGGCGGAGCCCTGTCTGCTGTCTCCGAAACAAAAGCGCCTATTGCGTTTATCGGTGTCGGGGAAACACCGGAGGATTTCGAAAAGTTTGAAGCTGACAGGTTCATTTCAAGGCTTCTAGGGATGGGAGACCTCAAAAGCTTGATGGAGAAGGCTGAAGAGACCCTGAGCCAAGAAGACGTGAATGTAGAAGCTTTAATGCAGGGGCGCTTTACTCTCAAGGACATGTATAAGCAGCTTGAAGCCATGAACAAAATGGGACCTCTCAAACAGATTATGTCCATGCTGCCTATGGGAATGGGAGGAATGGGAGGCGTGAAGCTCTCAGACGAAATGTTCCAGGCTACAAGTGACAAGATGAAGAATTACAAGATCATCATGGACTCAATGACAGAAGAGGAAATGACTGATCCCAAACTCATAGGTGGCTCCCGGATTAAAAGGATCTCAAGAGGTTCGGGCTGCAGCCCTGAAGAAGTAAGGGAGCTTCTGAAATACTACAAAACCATGCAGACAGCCCTGAAAGGTTTTAGAGGCGGAAAATTCAATATTCAGAAAATGATGAAGAAAAAACTCGGGATGTAATCCATCCCTTAGCTCTTTTCTACTTTTATGCAACTTTTATATATTTTTCTGTAATCTTGAAATTTCGGACTTTTAAAATTTTAAAAATTAATATTGATCACAAACTTCAAGGAAGTTTATAAGCAGTTCTTCTCCCTGTTCGGTATGTGAAACCTCGGGATGCCACTGGACACCATAAATAGGTTTTGTAGGGTGGCGCATGGCTTCAATCTCACATATATCGGAGCGGGCAAGATGGATGAAACCCTCAGGAAGAATTGCAACCTCATCGGCATGTGAAGCCCATACCGTAGTTTTTGGGCCAAGTCCCCGCAGAATATCGTCTTCTTCGAGAACCTCTATTTCAACCTCTGCATACCCGCCTTTTTTCCCTGCATGAACGTGCCCTTCATATGCCAGGGCAATTGCCTGATGCCCAAGGCAGATTCCAAGAATCGGGAAGTCAAGTTCCCGGACATAATCGAAACATAAGCCTGCCCTATCCATTTCCGGCCCACCGCTCAGGATCAGCCCATCCGGTTCTTCTGACAGGATATCCTCAATTGGCATGGTATTGGGAATTATTTTCGTATCCATATCAAGATCCCTAACAGCCCTGTGAATAAGGTGGCAGAATTGTCCGTAGTTATTAACAACAAGAATTTTCAGTTCTCTCATAATTCCTTCAGTTCCTGTTTTAGTATGATGGTATTTTTCTAACGCTCTGAGTTTACTCTATTAGCCAATCTTATCTTATTTTAATTCTCGTATCTTTCCGAAGTTCAAACCCTGTACATTTTTTCGAACGCAAGAGGCTTCAAATCCGGATTTTAAATATATATAAACGGGAACGTATTTTCAACGTCACTCTGCATATACAGCAAAAAATGAGCCACTAAAACTGATCATTATAGGACAATGTTATACAGAAAGGTTCAAGAATATTCATTTGCATTAGTGTGTATATCTTAGCTTGCAGCTAAATGGAATACCTTTAAATACGTTAAGTGTGCTACTATGTCACATGCTAGCATGGAATTTCAGGATAAATATCGTTCGTAAAAACTAATATTGCTCATAACAATTTGAGGAATATTTTACACTCGAAGGAGATCATGATGTCAGAAATTGGAAAGAAAATACGGATAGAAAGGCTGATGAACCGGGAAAGCAGAAACATGGTCGTTATTCCTTTGGACCATGGGATCTCAGACGGGCCGATCGAAGGGCTTATCAATATCACCGATACAGTGAATAGAGTTGCCGAAGGAGGAGCAAATGCCGTCCTTATGCAAAAAGGAATGGTAAAATACGGGCACAGAGGGTACGGCCATGATATAGGGCTTATAGTGCATATCAGTGGCTCTTCTTCCCTTAGCCCGGACCCTAATGCCAAAGTGCAGGTCTGTACTGTCGAGGAGGTAATTAAGATGGGAGCTGATGCTGTTTCCATGCATATAAATGTAGGGTCCGAAACAGAGGCAGACCAGCTTGAGCAACTCGGAAAAATCTCCAGAGATTGTACGGAATGGGGTATGCCTCTTCTTACTATGATGTACCCCAGAGGTAAGAAAATCACCAATCCGCATGATCCTGTAAATGTGGCACATGCTGCAAGGATCGGGGCCGAGCTTGGGGCTGACGTTGTAAAAACCGTATATACGGGAGATCCGGACAGTTTCAGAGACGTGGTCAGGGGCTGCCCTGTACCTGTAGTTATTGCAGGAGGGCCTAAAACCTCAACTGACATGGAACTTCTGGAAATGATTGACGGGGCAATGGAAGCCGGAGCCAGAGGAGCTGCAATCGGAAGGAATGTTTTCCAGCACAAGGATCCTGTCAGACTTACCCGGGCTATTTGCGAAATCGTACACCATAGAAGGCCTGTGGAAGAAGCCCTGGAACAACTTAAATGAAAACGGGATATTGAAAAGCTAGATCAAAATATATAATTAAAGTTAAAAAAGAGAAAAGGCCGGAGTAAAAACAGAAAGTATACCGGGGTTGAAGCCTTGAAGAAGAAAAGCGTCTGGATAAAAGCCGATGAAGGTAGATGGGAAGAATTGAAAGAAAGGATTACAACAGGCCTGGAATCAGGAGCTGACTGTGTCCTTGTAAACGCAGGCGATGTGGAAAAGGTCCGGGAACTCGGAAGTATTGCAGTGGCAACCTTTGCCCGTGACAACAAATCCGGGGCTGACATTGTGATTGTTGGAAAGAGAGGAGAAGGCGACGGGACAAAACCCCTGCCCCTTGAAATCCCGGGTTCTCTTGACATAAACGCAGCAACTCTTCTCAGGGATAAAGGAGTGGCTGTGGGCGGATACGTCATAATAAGGGACAAACGTTACGAGCATTTTGCAGCGGAAATGGGGAAGGCCTGTGACTTTCTGCTCGTCACAGGCACGGACTGGAAAGTTATCCCTCTAGAGAACCTGATAGCTGAGCTTCAGCGCCAGAAAGTGAAGATCATTTTTGGGGTAAAGAGTGCAGAAGAAGCAAGACTGGCCTTCCAGACTCTTGAAACCGGAGCAGACGGAGTACTTCTGGATAGCGGGAATCCTCAGGAGATAAAAGATACGATCCAGGCTGCAAGGGAATTGGAAAGTGAAAGTGCCGAGCTTGAGTCTGCAGTCGTAACCCGGGTCGAACCTCTCGGCATGGGGGATAGGGTCTGCGTGGATACATGCAACCTTATGCAAAGAGGAGAAGGCATGCTCATAGGCTCTCAGGCAAGCGGAATGTTCCTTGTAAATTCCGAGTCTGATGACAGCCCGTATGTGGCAGCCCGCCCTTTCAGGGTAAATGCGGGTGCAGTTCACTCTTATATTAAAGTCGGAGATAAGACCCGCTACCTCTCGGAACTCCAGACAGGAGATACGGTAACTATCGTAGATTCAAAAGGAAAACAGCGAGAAGGCATCGTGGGCAGGGTCAAAATCGAAAGCCGCCCTCTCATGCTTATTGAAGCAAAAGCAGGAGATAGGACTTTGAGCGCAATCCTGCAAAATGCGGAAACTATCAAACTGGTTGGAAAAGATGGAAATCCCATCTCAGTTGCCAAACTCAAGAAAGGCGACGAGGTTCTGGTTCGTCTGGAAGAGGGAGCCAGGCATTTCGGGAAAAAGATCGAAGAAACAATTATAGAGAAATAACATAGAGAATTAACCTCCCAGAGAGAATTGATTGTCAGCGGAAACGGAAATCTGGAGCAAGCAATGATTCATATTGGCCCGCTTGACCTTGAAGAAAAAGCTGCAGTTGTCGCAGTGATCCTTGAAAACCCTCTTGAAATATCAAAAAAAGCAGCCGAAATGGGAGCCGACATTCTCGAAATCCGGCTGGACCTGCTTGGAATCAGGGACTTTGAAATAGCTGCAGAAACGATCCGGAAAATAAAATCCGAAACCGGGCTTCCGGTAATTATCACAAACCGCTCCAATAAGGAAGGAGGAAAAGGGGAAGAAAAAGAGACAGAAAGAGTCGGACTTCTTACAAACCTCCTTTCCATTAAAAACGGACCAGACGCAGTAGATATCGAGCTCTCTGCAGAGAGAGAAGAAAGAGACAGCGTAGTAAAAGCTGCAAGAACCTGCGGAAAAACCATAATCATTTCCTCCCACAATTTTTCAAAAACTCCTGTTTTTGAGGAAATGAAGGCTACTTTCGAAGAGGCATTTCTGGCAGGGGCGGATATTGTCAAGCTTGCTGTTATGCCGCACTCTATGAGGGATGTGCTTGACCTTTTAAGAGTTACACTGGATGCCCGGGAAGCGGGAAGAGCCGTATGTACAATTGCTATGGGTAAGCCTGGGAAACATACAAGGGTAATTGCTCCTTTTTATGGTTCAGTCCTGACATACGCGTCTGTTGAAGGTACGGCTTCCGCGGCTCCTGGACAGCTTCCTGTAGATAAATTAAAGAAAATAATGGAGCTGCTCGAATGAAGCAAGTTTTTGGCGTATTTGGAGACCCTATAGCCCATTCCCTTTCTCCTGCAATGCATAATGCAGCTTTTTCAGCCCTTGGGATGGACTGTATCTATCATGCTTTCAGAGTCAAACCTGAGAAACTGGAAAAAGCAATTCTCGGGGCTGAATCTATGGGATTCGGAGGGCTCAACCTGACAGTACCCTTAAAAGAGGCAGCCTTGAGACTTGAATGTATTAACCCTGATCCACTGGCAGAAAGAATAGGGGCTGTAAATACTGTCGTTTTCGGGAAAACCGGAGAAATCAAGGGGTACAATACCGACGGGTTAGGGGCAAAACAGGCGCTTCGTGAGGCTGCAGTGGAAATAAGGGGGTCTGAGATAGTGGTTGCAGGGGCAGGCGGAGCAGCAAGGGCGATAGCTTTCCAGCTTGCAGCCGATGGTGCTGAAATCACAATAATAAACCGGACTGAGGAAAGGGCAGTTGAACTTGCAAAAGATATCTCGGCCTCAGCCATTTCAGGAAACGTCAGGGGAAAAGGGCTCTCAGGATTAAAAGCCCTGCTGCAGGATGCAGATGTCCTGATCAACACTACGACTCTCGGAATGCACCCGAATACAGACACTACTATCGCCACAGCAGAAGATCTCCATCCTGACCTTACTGTTTTTGACATTGTCTACAACCCCCTGGAAACCAGGCTCTTAAGAGAAGCAAAAGCTGCAGGCGCAAAAACTGTGAGTGGGATCTTTATGCTGGTTTATCAGGGAGCTGAAGCTTTCAGGCTCTGGACAGGAATCGAACCTCCAGTCGAACTCATGAAAAAAACCGTCCTGGAGGCTCTGCAGGCTTGAGTATTAATCTGGAACCCATGAGCCAGACCATCATGGATCAAACTCCTGAAAAAACGAAGGTGCTGATCCTTGGCGGAACCGGAGAAATGGGACAGTGGTTTACCCGTTTTTTCAAAGGAAAAGGTTACGAAGTTACAGTCTGGGGAAAAGGAGGAAAAACTGAGATTGCCAGAAAACTGGAAGTCCCTTTTGCCTCGAATCTTGAAGCAGTTGTTCCGGAAAGTGATATAGTAATAATCTCTGTACCCATAGATGTAACTGAAGAGACTATTGCGGAAATTGCCCCAAAAATGAAAGCTGGAAGCCTGCTCATGGACTTTACTTCTATCAAGGTAAAGCCTGTAGAAGCTATGAGGAAATTCGCCCCTTTAGATGTGGAAATTCTGGGCACCCATCCAATGTTCGGCCCAACGATTCGCACTATCAGAGGGCAGACTGTTATTCTTGTCCCTGTAAAGGGGCGCTCGGAAAAATGGTTTCCGATAATAAGAGAGCTCTTTGAGGAGAGCGGAGCCCATGTTGAAATTACTACTGCAGCCGAACACGATAGACTTGTCTCGGTTGTACAGGGGCTTACTCATTTTGCTTATATCAGCATAGGGACGACCATTGATCGGTTAGAGTTTGATGTAAAGAAATCCAGGAAATTCGTAAGCCCGGTTTACGATATAATGCTGGACTTCGTAGGCAGGATTCTCGGCCAGAATCCTTACCTGTATGCCCTTATCCAGATGGAAAACCCTGGAGTCCTGGAAGTTCACAGGGCATTCATCAGGGAATGTGAAGAACTCTCAAGTCTTGTGCAGGCCCATAACGAAGAAGAATTTGTAAGAAAAATGAAGGCTGCTGCCCGACAATACGGAGATACCGCTCACGCCCTGCGCAAATCGGACAAATTGATAAATTCCAGAATAGCCGAATACGAAGCTATCCTGAACTCCGTTGGAAAAATCTGTGGTTTTTCCCATTATTATTCTGGAAAAATCCATGTAGGTACTCTGGAAAAGGTGAGCCCTGATGAAATCGTTCTTACAAAACTGGTCTCAAAAGGTACTGCCCCTCATATAAAAAATAAATTTATAAAACTCAAGCTCGAAAACCTTCGCCTACTTTCGGAATCCGAATTGAGGGAATGGAGAAAAGAAAACCTCGAGCATTCTATCAGGGATGTTTCAGTCCTTATTCCGGAAGGAGCTAACCCTGAAATAATCCTCAATGCTATAAACACAAACAGACAGCTTGCGGCCTGCGAAATCAGTGATGTCTACAAAGGATTTTACTGGGTAGAAACCCAAAAAGAAAGAAGGGTGGAAAGGCTCGCAGTTACTTACAGGATAACGGTTTTTGGGGATTGTGATGCCGATTCTGTCGAAGCCAATGTTACAGCCCTTCTTTGCGGCCTCGGATGCCGGATAAGAGAAAAAAACCTGATGCCGGAAAAATAAAAAACTTCCCTTAGAGATCTGTATTAATAAGAAGAGAAAGTGATATAAACAATAAAAAAAAAGATAATATGATGTCTGGAGTTAAATTGAGAGTATCTCTTTTATTTGTCCTTATCACTCTTTCGATATTTTTTTCACTTCTTGCAAATAGTGATAGGTTTGTGGAAGTCAGGGGAAATGAAACACACACACAGGCAGGGGCTGGGGTTTCAAGCGAAGATCTTATCGTAAATCTCACAAATCGGCTGGAAGCCGGTAACCATGAAACGAGATTAAACGCCGCAACTGAACTTGGGAAGTTTGGAGGGCCTGCAGCCAATACTCTCGTCGAAAAAATTGAGTCGAATACTGCGCGTCCGGGAAAAGTAAACAGTTACATGCTTCTTGCGCTTCTTGAAACCGGGGATAACAGAGCAGAAAATATCCTTTCCGGGAACTTTGAAAAAAATAAGGCTGCAAACGAGAATACAGCCGAAGAGTGGAAGCAAGGAGTTTCAGAAGATACCCTGCAGGCTATAGAAGTAAAAGATAAAGCCATAAGAAAATACATTGCAGATTCCATTGCTATGGACTCCGCTAGGACGGAAAAGAAGGGAGAAACAGGCGCTTTTGAGAGAGTTCTTAAATCAGAAATACAGAATTCAAGCATCTATGTTCCTGTTGCGCTTTCAGACTTTGGACCTGAAGAACCAGGAAGTGAAACCGAAAAGCTTCTTAAAGCTCTTAAAAGCAATAAAGGAAGCACAAGAGTTGCAGCTATGATGGCTCTTGGAGAAATGAGAGAAAAAGCTGCAGTAGATCCCATACTTGGAATTCTGACAAAAGATTATCCGCCGGTAAAAGCCAGTGCAACAATTGCACTTGGAAAGATTGGGGACGAAAGGGCAGTAGAAGTTCTAAGGAAAGAAATGAAAGATGGCGATAGCGAATATGTTAAAGGTGGCTCTGCAATTGCGCTTGGGAGGATAGGAGACGAAAGTTCAGTACCCTATCTTATAGATAGATTGAGAGACCCGAAAATCAGAGTAAGAAGTAGTGCAGCCCTTGCGCTCGGAGAAATAGGAAGCGAGACCGCAGTAAAACCCCTAATAGAAATCCTGGAAACCGGAAAAAGTTCAGAAGGGAAAAAAAATAATTCCATGAACGCAAATGCCGATGTCCGAAAAAGCGCTGTCCTTGCCCTTGGAGAGATAGGAAGCACTGACGCGACTGAGACTTTAATCGGCATACTGACCGATGAAGGAGAAACGCTTGAAGTCAGGACAGCTGCAGCTTCAGCCCTGGGGAATATAGAAGATCCTAGAGCTGTCGAAACGCTTAAACAGGTGCTTGATGACAAAACCATGCATGAGAGCATTCGAAATGAAGCTTTTCTTGCCTTTAGCAAGACCAAAGACCAGGAAACTGCAGAAGTTCTTATAGAAAAGCTGGGAGATAAAGAGTTTGGAGTTAGTGCCAGAGAAGCTCTTATCGATATGGGAGAAATAGCTGTTGATCCCCTTATAGAGAATTTGAAAACGAAAGATCAGAAACTCAAAGATGAAACAGCCTTAACTCTTATTGAAATAGGAGATCCGAGAGCAGTTAAGCCTCTTGTTCTGGCTTATAAATAATTAAGAAGAAAGAAAAAGAAAGAAGAAAAGTGGCTGAAAGAAGCCGCATTCTTTTTTATTCAGATTTTTATTCAGATTTACCCAGGTGTATTTTCCTCATTCCTATCCGTGTTTCGGGAAGAAGTTTCCCTCTGAAACTTTAAACCAGACGGATAAGATCCTCAAGGGCAGTTCTTGGGTCAGCAGCTTTCACGATCCCAGATGCCAGAAGTACGCCTTGCGAGCCAAGGTCAAGGGCAGCCCTGAGGTCTTCACCTTTTGAGATCCCGGCTCCGCAGAGCACTTTTACTCCGGGATTGATTTTTGCAACTGCTTCAACCGAGCCGCTAACAACCTCAGGGTCAGCCTTTGAGACCGGGATTCCACTCCCTATAAGCTCCGGAGGCTCGATTGCAACGTAATCCGGACCCAGGGCTGCGGCTGCTGCAGTTGTCGGGACATTATTAGTACAGATAACTGTCCTGAGCCCAAATTCCTTTGCAACCTTCAATGATGCTTCGATCTCTGCGAGAGTCAGGCGCCTTTCAGAGTGGTTGATCAGAGTTCCGACAGCTCCTGCGTCTTTTATGCATTTCCCGAAAATATGGCCTGTAAAGCTTCCTGCTCCTACCCCGTCCAGATGCTGGGAAAAGACCGGAAGTTCAACTTCCGAAGCTACCCTGTAAATATCCGGAAGCTGGGGAGCTACTGCAATCTCGATACCTGATTCTTCGGACACGGCTCTGCAGGCTTTTGCAATTTCCACTGCTCCCTGGCCCGTACCCTGCAAATAAGTCTTGTAATTCAGTAAAATGAATGGTGAACCCAAGAAATCCCCTCTTGAAAAGTGAAAAGAAATTGAAAGCGCGTATTTCAACGCTTTCTCTGGTATAGGTGGTCTCTGTCGGAAAGTGCTGCATGGCTTAGGTCTCTAGCAGCATTTTCCCGGCAATTTCCGTTAAGGAATTCTAAACTTGCTCAGAAGTCAGTCATGACCCTGAACTGGTCAATTTCCGGTTTGTTGAGGCTGTTGATAAACTGCTCGGAAACTTCCCTGACGTCTTTTGCGTTTGTGATTGCACGTCCGACCACAAGAATGTCAGCACCCTGACCCAGGGCCACAGGTACTTTGTCAAGACGGACCCCGCCTGCAACGGCAATAAGAGCCTTTGGAGCAACCTTCTTGATATCGGCGATATTGCCCCAGGCATGTTCAGTGCCCTCAATGTCGATTCCACGGTGGAGTTCGATGACATCAGGCATGACCTTGAGCTGCTTTAAGACAGAGATCGGGTCTTGCTGGTTGAGAGTGTCCATTACCGCATAGATGCCTGTCTTATGGGCTTCCTCAATGAGCTTGTCAATAGTGCTGATCGGGGCAAGGGCAGAGACCACGATGGCGTCTCCTGCAGCGTCTGCAACCATTCTTGCTTCAAGGTTTCCGGTGTCAAGAGTTTTAAGGTCAGCTACTATGAAGGCATCGGGCCTGACCTGTCTGATCTTCGAAATGACATCCATACCATAGCGTTTGATAAGGGGCGTGCCTGCCTCGATAATAACGTGATCGCTGTTAGGAATCTGGGAAATGGCAGATTGCACGAATTCGAGGTTAGGATTGTCAAAAGCAACCTGCAGGTAGGGTGGATCCCAGAGCCTTGTGACCTTGAATCCCATAATGGCATGGGTGGACTTGTTGCTTTCCTCAAGAACAGTGTTAATATCCGGGAAGCCGTCGAGAGCGCGCTTGATTGCGAGTTTTGTGGCTCCGTAGTTGTACCTGTAGATTTTGTTGTAGTCCTGAGCCTCGGGGTGGATAAAGACGCTAGCTACGATGACAAGGTCTTCAGCCTGGTCTTTTGAGATTACACCTTCTTCGACTGAGTCTGCTACTGCTTTTGCAACTGCTGCTTGGGCAGGTCCGAAAATTTTTGCTGCCTGGTCCATATTTTTTACCGTAACCTTCGGGATAATAAGAGTTGAAGGTTTAGGCGGCAGGTTTGGCCTGATAACGGACAGGAGCGGAGTATGTCCGGCTGAGAGCTGAGTGAGGCCATTTGCAAAAGCCTGCCCTACGGGACCTCCTTTGTCTCCTATCATCAAATCAACATGGGCAAGTTCTGAGCCCTGCCCCATTAAAGCTTCTCCTATTTGAAACATATTTGACCTCGTAAATGTAATAAATGTCGTATTAATAAATGTCGTATCCGGAATATTGATAACCGTGTAGATAACGTAATACTTGAAATTGATTTGCCATCAAATTGAGGATAGGCATAACCCTTTTGCCTGCTAAATGCCAGCTTTATATAAATAATCTTGTATCGTCCCGAAGGTTTTTTCCAGCCCTGATAGAGCCTCAGAATTTCGATTTTGGAGTTTTTTGAAGCCACCGGGAACTCCTTGTTAAAGAAGAATTTTAGGACACATGTCGTTCAGGACACAGACTCCACACCTGGGAGAAATTGGCCGACAGACATTTTGCCCTAGTTTTACAAGCAAGAGATTTATATGTTTCCAGTATCCCTGTGGAAAGATCTTTTTTAGTTCAGTTTCAGTTTCCTCAGGGACTTTTGTCTCTATCAGGCCGAGCCTGTTAGAAATCCTGTGGACGTGAGTGTCTACTGCAAGCGCATCTTTAAGGAATGCATGGGCGAGCACGCAATTAGCTGTTTTTCTCCCGACTCCAGGTAGTTCCAGGAGAGCTTCCAGATCATCAGGAACCCTGCCATCGTATTTCTCCAGAAGAACCCTGGAAATTTCCTTTATTCTTCCTGCTTTGACTCTGTAAAATCCCACTTCCCTTATAAGAGCTTCAATCTCGCCAATATCAGCCTCCACCATTTCTTCAGCCGTTGAAAATCTCTCAAAAAGCCTCCCTGCTGCAGGATAAGTTATATTGTCACGGGTTCTATGGGACATCACAGTGGAAATTAACACAAAAAAAGGGTCTCTAAAGCCATTGGTATAACCCTCAGGATAAAGTTCGAAAAGCCTCCGCATAAGTTCGTCGATGTCCATGTTCCGGAATTAGTATTCTCTAATATAAAAGCCGAAGCCCTTGAAGTTAAGAAAATCTGAGTATTAAAAATTTTGCAAATAAAGCAAGAAAATTTAAAGAAATAATTACCAGCTGCATGGAAAGCACTGAGAAAACTGTGCACCCACGCTTGTAAATTAGTCCGCTTGAGCGAACGAAATAAAATCCTCTAAGTTTTATAAATTAGCCCTCTTGAGCGCAGCTCGGTGTCTTTATTTATAAATTGATCTGCTTGAACGAGAGAAAACAACTGTTACAACCATTTAGTCTGCTTGAGCGAAGCGAAACAGACTACGTACTCCCGAGGCGCAATTCGGGGAGTGAAACGGACAGCGCACTGCAGAGCCGCAACTCTGCCGAGGCGCAATTCGGGAAGCTAAAAAATTCTGGAAAAAAAGGCAAAAAAATTTTAAAAAGAAGCCAAGGTCCGGATTCGAACCGGAATGGAATCGCTCTGCAGGCGATTGCGTAGCCGCTCCGCCACCTTGGCACTATGTAGGTTTTTCAAAACACTTTAGAACATATAATTTTAGATTAGTTGACTATTTAATAAAGAGCCAAGATCCGGATTCGAACCGGAATGGAATCGCTCTGCAGGCGATTGCGTAGCCGCTCCGCCATCTTGGCATCTTGATCACGTACTGGTATTGCTCGTGTAGATTCAATTAAAGTAATTTCTAATATATAAATATTTAGCTTGAGGCAATAGTTTCTTAAATTTTTAAGCGATACATATCCTAAAAATAAAAGGAGTTGTTCCTATAAAAGGATAACCCCATTAGAAAAGAGCCCGGAGAGGAAATAATCCCGATAAAGCAAATAGCCATGCCATAACTATGGCCATAAGCAAAATCACAAGTAAAGTTGGTAGGAGTACAGCTATTGTGGACCTTGCCATACTTACATCATGTACATGCGCACCCCCTACAATATAGAGATATATCCCGTAAATCCCGACAATCAAGCCGATAAGAGGAATCCAGGAAAGTACCAGCACAGCAGTTGCATAAGAAATGAATCTTACAGTACCTTCGTAACTTCCCGTTCCTCCAAGTACTTTATAAATAACATAGAGTATTGCAGCTTCGATAAAGAGAGAAATGATACCTGCAATAGGTGTTATGATTACAGTCATAAGTACCGCGAAGAAGCCGAATTCTCCAACACCATTGTACATTCCTCCATACGTTCCATTATACATACCGCCCATATACATTTCGCGGCCAAAAAATACGCTTAAAAGTGCAGTTAAAAGCGCATATATGATGAAGCTGATTGCTGCAAAGGTAAGTGGATCAGCATATCCTCCGGTCTTTGGCATTCCCCTGTAAAAATCAGACGGTTTTTGCATAACCTCTTTCCAGGTTTCGATGTAACCCATAAGTTACCCCCAATAGTAATACGTTTGATTTTTATTTAAATAAATTCATCAAAAAATGAAATCCTGTTTTCAGCATAAACAGGATAATTCGAAACTACAGAAAAATGTAAATGCTGAAATTTATGGGCTCGGCGCGGTGGTAGATATAAAGCGGTAAATAGGATTAGCCGGATTGTCATGGAGAATCAAGTTTCTCTTTTAATGTTAGGAAGAGAAAAAAACGGAAATAATAATCTGATAAAATCTCAGTCGATCTCAGAAAAATAAGAACAAATTTCATAATAAGCCCGCGAACGGCAGAAGCACACATAGATAAAGCCCCACCGGACACGGGCACCGACAAGCCCACACATAAAGCACAAAAAGTATCATTATGAAATCTCAAGAAAGCCAAAAAGCAGACCGGAGATATCATACACCAGAGGTGTCATCAGTCAATCCACATTGCGGATTAGTTATTGCTTCTTCACACTGGCACATGCTCAGTGCTTCAAATATACCCTCGCCTGCACTTATTCCTTTTAAAGCACATTTCTCCATTAAGCGGAAGTAAAGGTCTTTATTTTCGCTCTTGATAAACTCGCACATTTCAGAAACAATTTCCTGTGTTACAAATTCTTCCTTTCTGTTTACCCAATTATTAACTGATTCCATCAATTGCCGACGTGTGGATTCGTCATCCCGGTTCTGATCTGTTACACTCGTGAAGACACATTCATCCCTGCTCACAAGCCACTTACCAAGTCTATACCTGAACCTACTCTCATTATCTTGATTTGTTTTATTTTCATCAGTCATAGTATATTCCCCACAATAATAAAAGGCTTCATGATATTTAACAATTTTAGACGATTTTTATAATATTCAGGATTTGTCAAAATTTAATGTTGATTTCGCTGGCAGTTGACTGCCATCACTCAAACCCACAGAAATATATTAAAAAATCTATAAAAGTATTTAAAAATACAAATTCAGGCACTTTACGACCAACTGACACAAAGGATGACAAAATAGAAAAAAGTAAAATGAAAATATGCACAGACAGGCTGTCCATATTCAAATTCTATTCAAGATAACAGCAGGTTAAACATTAAGCTATACCTGAAGATTGTGCGCCGTTAGCTGGTTGAGAGTTCGTCTTAGAATACACTTTATGCATCTGCACCAGCTTTGAATAATTCATGAAGAACAGGGTAACTACGAAGAAGCTGTGAATTTATACAACCAGTCACTGAAAATGAAAGAAGAACTGGGAAACAAAAGAGGAATTGCAATAACAATGGGCCAGCTTGGTAGAGTTAATGAAGATAATGAAGAATACGTAGAAGCACTCAAATGTAGCTTCACTGCATTTTCAATTTTGAAGAATCTTAACTCTCCATACATGCAATTAGCGATAAAAGATATGGATAGATTGAAAGAAAAGATGGGAGAAGAACAATTTAAAGAAGCATATCAAGAACTTGAGAGTGGTAAAGAGCGATTTTAAACTTTTTCCAAGTTCATGACTAATTTTATTTTGTAATTTAGACTTCTTCGCTCGCTCAAGAAAATTGAAGCTTAACCTTCTATTGAACTTTTTTGTGGATCAAAAATATCCTATTTTTAATAACAGCTTGCCTATTTATATCCAGTTCTTATTATATAATATGCGTTCCATAACATTTCTGGGGAAACGGGATCCAAAACCCAGGTTCAATAACGTTGTTTGCCCAATGAAAATTATAGACGTTATAATATTACCGGCAAAGGTAATGTTAGAGATAAAAATAAGAGTAAATCCAAAAAACGCTTGCAAGGGAGTGCAGAATCAGTGGCTCGAAGTAGATATGAAGGAATCTACTGATATTTTACTGACATTTAGGTGTTTCAAAAAGTCAACCGTATTAAAATGGACTATTAGACAAAACCACATACGCTTTAACACTTTCAGGAACCGATTAGATATTTTACAAAATTTTTGTAGAATATAAATATAAAATATAAAAACTATAATTTGTTTTGCATAGGGGGTTTATTTATGAAAGGAAATGAGAAGATGATTGAACATCTGAATGCTCGTTTGGCTGAGGAACTGACCGCTATCAACCAGTACTTTGTCCATGCCGAAATGTGCGAAAATTGGAATTACAAGCGACTGGAAGAGGTAATCGAAAAGCGGGCCATCAGCGAGATGAGGCACGCTGAGAAACTAATTGCCCGCATCCTTTTCCTTGAAGGGAAGCCAATCGTCAGCAAGCTGAACGAAATGACTATCGGCTCCGAGGTGCCGGAGATGCATGATAATGACCACGGGGCCGAAGAAGGAGCCATCCGAGGCTACAACGAAAGTATCCGCCTGGCTGCGGAGTTGGGAGATAACAACACTAAAGTGCTTCTCGAATCTATCCTGAAGGAAGAAGAGGAGCATATCGACTGGATTGAGTCCCAACAAGACGAGATCAGACAGATAGGTGTCCAGAACTATCTGGCGCAACAGATCTACGAATGAGGACAATACCTGCTGCATCTCTGTGCTTTTGAGATATGCCTGGGGCCACCCGAGAAAAAGCCCTGGTTAAGGGCAGAAAATTCCCAATACCCCAGGAATATTTTTCTAAAGGGAGTTATATAACGGGACATTGAAAATATGTATTTGTAAATATGTTATTAGCTTTTTTTATATTGATTCCCACAAATGGGAGCTTGATAATCTGCTTTCTTACAATGCCTGGTTCTATTTTAGTCAGAATAAAGCCATGCAGCTGGATTATACTTTATGAGAGTATAAACTGAAAACCAAAAATATATTACAGTAAAATTTCAAAGTGCAACTTTTCAATGATTGATTGTCAAAACAAATTAAAATAATCAACGAAGAATAACTGTTTGTATTGGGCTATTAACTGTAGAATTTTATAAATCAGAAATGTGTATAAATCTCATCTTCCGGCAATACCTTCATAGTAAGCTTGTCACTCTTCCAGATCTTCTTGAATTCGTTTAACGCTTCGGATTCTTTCTATTCTCAGAACTCTTCTTCGCATATCTCAGAGGTTCTGTACTCCTTACCTCTTGCATAAGCAACGTTCCTAGCCTCTTTAATATTATTCTCCTTCAGGGCTTGCTTTATAGGAGGGGTCAGGACAGGTTTTTCTTTAATTAAACCTTCGGGTTTATAGTAGAGTATCAGCAGCATCACGATTCCAAAGAGGATGTATTCAAGCCAAGTGGCTTCGAAAGGTAGCTGAAGTATGCTTCTTATCTCAAATTTGTACACAGCCAGGGAGACTTTTGTGAGAACAAAATAGAGTACGCCCAGAGCTACGCCCTTATTATTTCCCCTGCCTCCTAAAAGAACCATGAGAAATGGGAAAAACGTCCATTCCACCCTGAAGAAGGTGGAAGCTATGACGTTCATGCTGTAAAAGGAATACAGGGCTCCAGCTAGCGCTGCTATTCCCGAACCCAGAGCTGCGGTTTTTATTCTAAGCACAAAAATATCCTTGCCGAAAGCCCGAACAACGTCTTCGTTTTCCCTCATCGCCTTCAAAAGCCTGCCGTAGGGTGATGCGAGGATTCTTTCTACAAAGAGATAAACTATTAGCACTGTACACAAGCTGAGAAGTGTAAAAGAAAGGATCCGCCACTCTCCTGGTATCCATGCTAGTACATCAGGCACGCTTACACCGTAACAACCCCCTATTATGGAGGTATTGTAGTTTAAGATCTGATACAGAACCTCGCTTATCGCAAGCAGGGCAATTGACAAGTAATCATTCTTGAGCTTTGCGCTGGGGAGGATGAAAAGAATACCCGCCATAGCGCCTATAAAAGCAGCTAAAAGGACAGAGAGTACAAGAATGAACATCCCCATAAGCGGGTTATGGGAAATCATCGCGTTCGTGGTGCTCTTAACAATTCCGCTTGCCTCTGTAATTTCTCCCTCTATGCCCAGAAGGAGCATGAGAATGTGGTTTACACCATACCCTACTGTTACGGCTCCGATCAGAACAGCCATAGCTCTACCGAAATTGGGAATGCCAGCATAGCCATATTCCAGATTCAGGCTGAGTGCAACTATAAGGTATATAGAGAACCATAGTAATACATCTAAGAAGAAGTACTCCAGCGCCACTTTTTACTCCTCCATATACCCAGCCCTGCAATCCCCATGGGAGCAACTATTAAAGCTATCAAGAGCACAACAAGGGAAACCACTTTGCTGTAAACCAGAATCCCAGATCCTAAAACCGTTGACAAATAAAAAGTTACAAGCGATTCCGATATCCCTACAACATACCCTCCGGCCAAGGCACCGTAGATGCTACTCAGGCCACCCACAACGCTTGCCGCGAAGATGGAGACTATTATTATCGTTCCAGTTAAAGGTACTATCTCCTGACGGAAAGGCAGCATGCTCCCCGCAACGGCAGCTAAGGAGCCGGAGAGGAACCAGGAAAACAGACGGGTATGCTCCACATCCACTCCCATTATTTCAGCCAGAGTTGGATTTTCCATAGAGGCCCGCAAAGCTATGCCGAATTTCGTTCTGTAAAGGAGTAAAAACAAGACGAGAAGGAGCAAGAAAATTATAAAACTTGAAATAACAAGTACCGCTTTTATACTAAATAGTTCGAAGTCCATGGGCGTGAAGATGAACTTCGTCGTTGCCATTCGGGTAAGGCTATGCAGTGTCTCAGAATATGCACCAAGTATGCCGATAAGTATCATATCCACCGCCAGAGTGGCTATCATAAGTGTGACCACCATCGCCTCTTTTCTTATCAATGGCCTGATAACCAGTAAGTAGATTCCCACTCCAATCGCGCCTCCAAAAATGAAGGAGATAGGAAGGGAGTAATAAGGATGCAATCCTAATACAAGCCATAGCGTTAAAGAGACATATGAACCGAATACGGCCATACTTCCCTGGGCAAAATTGGGTACGCCTGTGGTGATGTAGGTGATCGTTAAACCGATACCCAAAAGAACCAGAAGGTTTGAGTAAACAACTGCTCCTCCTAAAATGGCCATGTTATCCCTCACACCTTAAAGTATATATAGTTGTCTTGTAATTTAGGACATAAAGATTTGCACTTCGTCATTCAATATTCCACGGGAAAACACAGACGAGCATGGAAAACCCAATCAAGACACAATAACCGCAGAAAGCACAGACATCTATGTGTTTTTAATTTCTTTTTTCTTTTTTTCTGTGCTTTCTGTGGTTCACCTTTTCGTTTATAGTGAGCTCACAAATCAATTACACTTTTGAACACCATATCTGGCATATGATCAGTTTTTTAAAGTGTAAATATTTTCTGTGTTGACTATAAGGGTGAAGGAATTTAGGTACAGGACTACAGATAAAGAATGGAAGAAGTATAAAAAAATGAAGAGGTAAAGAATATGAGAGGATGTTTTAGGTTTGCTGTCGTGATGATTGCTACCATACTCATCGCCGGATGCGTGCAGCCTGGAGAAAAAGCTCCTACGAAAGCTGAGATCGAGGTTCCACTTGGTGTATTGATAGATCTTTCTGGACCTCTGACCACACACGGTGAGGACATGAAAACCACGGTTACAATTGCAGCCGAAGATATAAATAAAAAATTCGAAATGGATGGGAAACCTTACAGGGTCAAGCTCTATGTTGAGGATACAAAGGCTGATCCAAAAATAGCCATGGACACGGTTATGGCATTGCAGACAAAGGGTGTGAAGCTCATCGTTGGACCAGAGAGCAGTGGAGAAGTAAAGAATATTATCGGGTATGTCGGGTCGAACAAGATAATTGTAGCTTCTCCCTCCTCAACTGCAGCAACGAAGTATCTAGGTGTGACCACGCCAGATGAGAAGAAGTATGTGTTCAGGTTCGTACCTACAGACTCTTTTCAGACCAAAGGTATAGCAAAGCTTGCTCATGAACTTGGCGTTAAGGCGGTAGTTATAACCCACGTTGGCAATGCTTGGGGCAAAGGTCTGGATGAATTCGGTAAGACGGAATTTCAAAAGCAGGGAATAGAGGTAAAGAATTCAGTAGAATATCCCGATCCTGCACCTGCGGACTTCACACCATACATAGCTACAATTGAAGGAAATGTAAATGCTCTGATGAAAAACTACACCAAAGATCAAATTGCAGTTGTGGCTTTCAGCTACGAAGAAGTTGCTACTATGCTTGCGCAGACACCAGATAACTCTGGGCTGCTAAACGTTAAGTGGATAGGGTGCGACGGAATCGCGAAGAGCAACAAGATTGTAGCGGACGTTCCTGAGAAAGCGAACAAGATTAAACTTTACAGCACAGTCTCGGAAACAAGGGGTGGAAAAGAATTCGACGACCTGAACAGTACTTATTATCAGCGTACTGGCAGCTCGCCCATGAGCTACGGTTTAAATGCTTACGATACAACATGGATACTAGCTCAATCCTTTGCAAAGGTATACGATGAACAAGGTAAATTCAATGAAGATGCTGTGGCAGAAGCTGTGCCGAAAGTAGCAGAAGAATACAGCACAGGTAAGTATGGTGTCTCTCCTGTGAGCGGCGAGATTAAATTCAACGAGTATAACGACAGGATTGGCTCGGAATACAGAATCTATGCCGTTTCTGATGGAACCTGGAAAGAAAGCGGAGTATGGAAGTTTGCTACGGATGAAATAGAGTGGAGTTGATGAAAGCTGGAAAAAACCTGGAGTATGGAAGTTTGCCCTGAACAAAATAATGTAAGATTAGCTACTCAAAACCTCGCAAAGTACTTCGGCGAATTTAAAGCTCTCAATGAGGTGAGTATAGAGGTAAAAAACGGCATAACACTAATAATCGGGCCGAATGGAAGCGGAAAGAGCACGCTTATAAACGCGGTCACCGGTTTCCTCAGGGCAGACACAGGTAAAGTTTTTTTTGAGAAAAGGGAGATAACCAATCTCCCTCCTCACGAGATTTTCAAACATGGTATAATAAGAACCTTCCAAACCTCACAGCCGCTTCTAAAACTTACGGTTCTTGAGAATCTGCTTATTGCGGAAGCAAATTACGGGGAAAGCCTATTCCAGAGTTTCAAAAGAAGCTGGATTGTGAAAGAAGAGGAGCTTGTAAAAAGAGCTTTTTCAATTCTGAGTTTCCTGGGCATAGAGCACATATGGGACAGGAGAGCGATGACCCTGAGCGGAGGGCAGCTCAGGCTTCTTGAGATAGGTAGAGCGCTCATGTGCCAGGCAAAGCTTATTATTATGGATGAGCCCATTGCAGGCGTAGCCCCTGATTTGTCCCATGCTATTCTTAAAAAGCTCAGAGAACTCTCAGGTATGGGGATATCATTTCTCATAGTCGAGCATCGGTTAGACATAGTTCTTGAATACGTCAACTGGGTTTACGTTATGGCAGGCGGAAAAATTATTGCTGAGGGTAGAGGTAAAGAGATATTCGAAAATCCCCAGGTTGTTGAGGTGTATCTCGGTGCTCAGGGTTGAGAACTTTTTTGCAGGCTATAAGGAACTGCGAATTCTTTTTGATGTAAATGCTGTAGTGGAGGCAGGAAAAGTCACTACAATCGCAGGACCGAATGGCAGTGGAAAAAGCACTTTTTTAAAATCTATATTCGGCCTTGCCACCATCCAGTCAGGCAGAGTTTTTTACAAAAATAAGGATATAACCACAATTCCAGCACACGAGAAGACAAGGATAGGTATGGCCTACCTTCCACAAATAGAGAATATCTTTACTAATTTAACAGTTGAGGAAAACCTGAGAATAGCTGGCTATATTCTTGAAAATGAGGAGTATAGGAAGCGGCTGGATCTGGCCCTTGAAGTATTCCCGGAACTCAAAAAGAAATTAAAACAGAAAGGAGGTACATTGAGCGGCGGTGAGAGGCAGTTTCTTGCAATAGCCTCAGCTCTTATTAAAAAGGCAGAGCTTCTCATGCTTGACGAACCTACAGCCATGCTTTCACCGAAATTGGCAAACGATACCTTTCAGAAAATTCTGGAGCTAAAAGAAATGTTCGGACTTACAGTGCTTATAGTCGAGCAGAATGTAAAAAAATCACTTGAAATAAGCGATAATGCGTATATGTTGATGAATGGAAGGATCGTTTTCGAAGGTAGGTCAGAAGAATTGCTCAGTCATGAAAAATTTGAGAATTTCTGCATGGGAATTTAACTTATCGTTTCCAAACCAATCGCAGCTTCTGTTGTTTTTACTTTCTGACTTTTATCCATTGTTCTCTTATACCCAAAAATCAATCAAGGAAGAGAATTGACCTTTCAATCTAATTGCTACCCTAACTGCCATTCTCGTTTTGGAAAGCATTATCTCATAAATTTGACCACCTATACCGAATATACGAATTTCTATGAAAACGGAGCCCCTGTATGCAATACTGCGTAAAAGACAGCACCCTTATACTCAAAGGAGATTTCGAAGCCGTGAGTACGGGCTTAAACGGCGGCCGCGCACGGGTAAAGTACCTTTTCAACAAACAGGTGCCAAGAACCTTTAATCCCCCTGACCCGCAGGAATTCTTAAAAACGGAAGCTCTGGAACTCGGCATCGAAGAAGCTAATTTTGGCCTTCTTACAGCCGTTAAAATTGAATACCTTCAGGTAATAGAAGACGGCTACCTGACAGCTTTCATAACCGCTGGCGTAAGCAACCGCTCGGAATTCAGGGCAAAAATCGGAACCATAAATATAATTCTTGTCTCAAAGGCAAGACTATCCGAGACAGCTCTCCTCGGAGCGATAATCACAGCCACCGAAGCCAAAGGGCTTGCACTGCTTGAGAAAGGCTATACTTTCCTGGGCACCAATACTGATGCAGTAATTGTTGCCTATGAAAAGGACTTAGAGCCTGAACTGGAAATTTCGAAAAGGCAGGAAATTCCTTACGCAGGTTCA
>CAVZFI010000043.1:0-22647 GCA_963774465.1 uncultured Methanosarcinaceae archaeon
ACCTACAATTCCTGTTTTCTCAATTTCCACGAAAAAAGGCCTAGTGCTATCCGGGAAGCCCGGCTGAACGCAGCCAATACAGGGAGAACCTGCCTGAGGGCAGTAATTGAGATGGCCGTTCCAGTTGCGAGTAGCACAGTCTGCATGGGTATAAGGCCCCTTGCATCCCAGTTTCCAGAGGCACTTCGGTCCACCTACTGTTAGTTCAAACTCTCCACGGTCATAGTATCCGCGACGAGAACAGTTATCGTGAATAACGTGGTCGGGTGGAAAGAAAACCTTTGGACGCTTCCAGTGATCCAGTACATAAGGCAAATCATCGGGTACCTTTATCTTTCCCAAAACAACTGCGCCTATTGTCAAAAACACCCAGTCAGGATGAGTAGGGCAACCAGTAAGATTAATTACAGGCTTTTCGATGCCAAGGAGATTTAAAATCCCCTTTGAGGAATCTTCCATAGTAAAGGCAATCCCCGGGGATCCAAAAGTTCAACTATATCACTCTTAGCAGAGTTCACTCCACCATTAGTCGCACAATTCCCAATTGCAACAATTGCCGAGGCATTTTTCGCAGCTTTCGCGTAAATATCCTTATAGGGCCTGCCCCCGTACATAAGATATTTCCCGGAACCTTGAGGTCCGTTCGCGACTGCTCCTTCGGAAACTAGAACGTAACCATTTTCCCTTCCCAAGATCTCATCCAGCAGAATCTCAGAGTTCAGCTCACTAGTATTTGCAAGCTTTCCATCTACGAAAATTCCTTGCTGCATCATTAAAACTTCATGATAGAGCAGTTTGAGATTATAAACCTGAAGAAACTCTACGATATCAGGTGATCCTCCGTCCAGCATTGATATGGTACAGCCACTATCCATTACTCCGTGAAGCCATACGACTTTAGTTTCCGAAAGTTCAAGGGCTTTTGCCATATCGCTTTTATATGTTTGTAAAAACAGTGAGGCCCCCAATACCCCGACAGCCTTTATAAAAGTCCGTCGATCCATCTTCATAAAATCGAGATTTTTAAACTTTTCAAGTAAGTCCTCATTACTCGTTCCACTTCCCCCCATATCGCAAAGAATTTTATATAGGAATATATATAAGATAGAGGCCAATATATTAAAAGACTATCATGATCTCTAGCATAATCTCTAACAGCCCGCTTCTCGAATAATTATCAGATGCCCAAAACCGGGTATTACATATATACAGCCTTTTTTTGGATACAGCCTTTTTTGGAGAAACATTGAAAGCTTATTTTATTGATGATCAGGACTCAAAATCAAGAGTAAAACGGTTCTGTGAGAAGCTTCTTTAGATTTTAGGATTTATTAAAATAGCCTAATTACATTTTAAATAAATATAGTTTCTCTAAAAACTTATATATTTTAATGTCACTACTCTATTTATTGAAATTTTAAGGTTAGTAGTTGTTAATACTACATACTGCATAATTTGAGGGAATATAATTTTGCAGCATAAATGGGGGATAGAATATGACTATTGGGGACGGTCATGATTTAAGATCGCAGAGATTTGCAGGCGATGAGGTTTTGGAGGCTTGCTATGACAACGAAAGATCCCTTCAAAGAGGGGATAGCGGTTCTGCAGTAGAGAAAGTTCAACGGGCTCTGATTTTTATGGGTTTTCCTGTGCCCGAAGTTGGAGCCAATGGCATTTTTGGTGACGAAACCGATCTGGCTGTCAGAAGCTACCAGGAGGCACGCGGACTAAAGGTTGATGGTGTAATAGGGTCGATCACTATAGGGAGTCTGGACTCAGAATTTTTCACCGGCTTGCCAGAGCCTTCAGTTTCACCTGTATCGGAACCACAAGTATCTGAAGTTCCAACTCCACTAAATCCGGAATCTCCGGTTTCACCTCCAAGGACATCTCCGGTTCCGCCACCAGCGGCACCTGAAGTCCCGAGAGTGAAGGCTCCTGAAGTTCCAAAAGTAGGAAGACCTGCAGTAAAGATACCTCAACCTCCAGCTGTACCGGTAGCGGAACCTCCAATTTTAGCAACACAGGCAGTTCCGCCTGAGCAAACACCGCTTCGTACAACCAATCCCATAACTCCACCTGTAACCAGACTACCCAGTACGGTTGATAGTCAGGGACGCAAATTCCATACTGCAGGAACCTGGAGTGGGAATAACTCTTCTTTTGAAGCTGAGGCTGGAAAATCGGTACGTCTTGAAGTAAGTAACCTGAATGTCAATGAGTCAAGCATCCGGATAAAGACAAATACAGGGGAAGTCAAAGAATCTGTACTTTTACCTGATACTCTTGTCGATTTTGAATTCTCCGCGAAAGGTGAAGAGCCTTTTATATGGAGATTTTATATTGAGACCGACAGCGAGGACTCTTTAATTGAATGGAAACTCTATAGCAACTGGGTGCCGGGAAAATCCGAGTAACCAGTAAATCAGGAAGAGAGTTGCAAAGGAATAGCTAAGATATTAAAAGGAAAAAGTAAGAGAATCGAAGAAAAGACAGGATGATAAAAATAAAAAAATAAGATTAAATTGGGGAAGAGATTTCTTCCCTGATGAGTTTTATAGCTTTTTCCACACCCTCGAGGACTTCAGGACTTATTTCCTGCGTAGCTTCAGTGACTATTGTTCCTATTTCGATCCCAATGACCACAATTTCCGGGAGGGTTTGGACCTGTTCTCCAATCCTTAATACATCTGTAATTGTGAGATCGTGAGCAGAAACAAGGTTAAGGGGTTCAGTAAATTTTATCAGGTCCTTACCTTCTATGCGGTGCACGGAACCTGACGGGCTGTCTGCCAGAATTGCATCTACTATAATGACCTTCCTGGCGCCATCGAGAAGATTCAGAAGATCAAGCCCGCAGACCCCAGCATCCTCGATATCAAGGTCTTTGAGGTCTTTAAGTTCGGTTTTGTGAAGAGCCTCAATGACTTTGAGGCCAACACCATCGTTTCCCATTAACGGGCTTCCGCATCCCAGGATACGGACAGGAGCATGTAATATAGACATATTCTCACCTAATTAAAAAGCGTATAGATTTTTTGAACATGCCTATACTACCTTTTCCAGTTAAGATTTTTCTTTAATAATTTTTTAGTAGTTATTAGTGCCTGCGTTCCTTAGCATCAAACCTTGAATATTTCTCTATATACTCTGAATAGTGAGTATCTGAGAGGTCTTCTTTTCCTGACCAGAAAATAGCTTTGTAGTACTTCCAGACATGAGGGTCAAACTCCAGTATACCGACATGCACTACCAGTTCAAAGACAAACCAGTAGGTCAGCAACAGGTGAAGAACCCTGAGGAACTGCAGGGAAGTCATGTCGAATACAGGTGCAATAAGGGCTCCTGCAGACAGGATCCACGAGCCTATAGGGAGGCCGAAAAGCGACCAGTCAAGCTTGTAAAGCACAATGCCTGAGACCGCAATCAAGAAGAGGGCTGTACCTTCAAGCACAATCAGGATCTTCATTATGGGATGGAGTTTGGTCTCGTAGTGGCCTTTTTCTTCATCATAGATACTAAATGCCGGATATCTGCCTTTCCTGAAGAAATTCTTAATTATACCACCCAGGCGAGTTGCATCTTTAGGACCAAAAATATAATGGTCCGAAAAGTGTGAAATTTTTCCCATAAACCCATGGCCTTCGGAGAAGATATTGTAAGGAATAAGGATCCAATTCACTGCAAGCAGGAAAGGAACCATTATCATGTGAAGACCGCGGGCGGTATGGAAACTCATGAAGTCCCATCCCGTATAGATCTTTAACCCGGTGATGATGAGCACTATCATCGCAATAGCATGGACTGTATGAGCTATCCTGTCAGTTACGGTATAGCGCTCAACAACCATTGACGGGTTGTCCTTAGATTTCATTGTGGGTCATCTCCTTGTACTATACTTAGAGTATTCTTAGAGTATTTGGAGCGTTTTTCCCGGTCAGGTCAATGGTGTGGACTGCACATGAAATGCAAGGATCATAGGACCTACCCATATGGAAGATACCAAATGGATTGGTATAATCGACAGCTCCGACTGTGTTGATTTTTGAACCAATGAGAGACTGTTCGAGCGGACCAGGGATGCCATTGCTGTCTCTTGGGGACATTAACCAGGTACCTGGAACTATGGCCTGATAGTTGGCAACCTTTCCGTTGCTATCAGTGGAGATCCAGTGACCAAGGGCTCCACGAGGTGCTTCCCACAGGCCCATACCCTGGGAGTTCTTAGCCTTTTCAAAGTTCAGAGGCACGGAAATCTTGCCGCCCGGCTGATAGTCAACTGTTACCCAGTTAAGAAGTTCATATGCGAGAATTGCCATTTCCTGCATACGAGCCAACATTCTGGTGTAGACATTAGCTGCAGAGTAGCCTTTCTCATTGAAGGCCTGAGCTAGGCCGGTTACGAGCGGCTCTTTTATATTTAGCATGCGTGCAAGAGGCCCGACTTCACCTGGAATTCCATCGTATCTCGGAGCCTTGTCCCAGCTGTACTGGCTATCCGAACCTCCTGTGAAGACGATTTTATTTGGATCCGTAAACGGAACGGTTTCACCTTTTGTTGGTGCGAAGTCGTTGGCACTGTTCTGGTAGAAGGAGTGAGCAGTACTCTCCGTAACCTTGTCCGGATTAAATTCCTGATATTCGAGCTTTCCTGTTACCACACCTGAGGTGAAAATACGGTCTCCTGCTGGGCTCCTCGGGTCGTATCCGTCTTTGGGCTTGTAGTATCCACCATATGAAATGAAGCAGATCTTTGAGGGGTCCTTGTACCCACCGATTGTATCATGTTTAAGGCTTGCTGGAAGGCCAAGCAGGGTTTCGCCTACAAGTTCTGAACCAAAAGCTGCATAGAATTCCACATCTCCCCAACCTGCGTCTTTGGAGAAGTCGTTGGAAGTGGTTGACTTGTCAATAAGGCCCTGGAGATGTTCAGTAACAAAGCTTACTGCTTTTTGAGGAGAGCTTGCCTTATAGGTATTTTCGATCCAGGTATCGAATGGAACTTTCAGAGTATGTTTGGATACGAAGTCCATGACCTGCAGATAGTAAGTGGAAAGTTTGGTTATATCTGCGACAGTAGCCGGGTAGGTATATCCACCTGGATAAAGGGTTGAAAGACCAGGCATTCTACCGCCAATAAGTGCAATAGCCTCCTGAAGGCGTTTCTTTTCAGGAATTGCTGCAAGATAGGAACTTCCCACAGGTACAGGCACGCCATCCATCTTGTAGCTGATTGGGGCAAACCTTCCAACCATCTCTTTCCAGACTGCGTTTCCGGTGTCTCCCAGTGTTGTAAGGACATTTCTATACGCTGGGTTTGCAAGGTCAGGGCCAAAGAGGACATATATATGAGTTGCATGGCTTGCAACCATGTTCAGGCCCTGGAAAATGTTCCTCATTACAAGAGCATCTTTTGGAACTTGATCAGCCACGCCATAAAGATCGTCAAGAGCATTTGTGGCTGTCATTCCATGAGCAATAGGGCAGACACCACAAATTCTCTGGGTAAGAAAAGCTGCGTCTCTTGGATCCTGGTTCTGCAGAATGCGTTCAAAACCCCTGAATATAAGGGAAGATGACTGGGCATCGGTAATAACACCGTTAGCATCTACTTCAGTGGATATGCGTTGGTGGCCTTCAATTCTGGTTAAGGGATCAACTGTAACGTTTACCATTTTTCACTCACTCTCCTTTCATTCTCCTTACAGCATGTACGCCTGCTGCAACTGCAGCTGCTCCGACTGCAACTTTGGCTACTGTGTCAATGTTTGTTCCGGCAATTCCTACATCTTCACGTTCAACATACAGGGGTCTTGACGTATCTGGGAAGCCCGGCTCGACACAGGCAATACAGGGGCCGCCTGCCTGAGTACACAGGCTGACTGAGCCGTTCCACCTGCGGATTCCACAGTCTGCATGGGCGTAAGGAGCTTTGCATCCAAGTTTACAAAGGCACGCTGGCCCGCCAACCTCAGTATCGAGCTCTCCGCGGTCATAGTATCCGCGGCGGGGACAGTTTTCGTGCACCGTATGGTCTGGAGGGAAGAAGACTTTTGGCCTGCCGTATTCGTCCACAACAGCCGGAAGATCGTCAGGGACTTTTATCTTTCCAAGAATTACCGCGCCCACGGTAAGAAGAACCCAGTCAGGATGAGCAGGACAACCCGGAATGTTGATTACGGGCTTATCGATGCCAAGTTCTTTAAGCATGCCTCCTTGTTGCATCCTTTGTGAAAGCCTACTCCCTGTAGTCCGTGTCCTTGGCAACATCGCTGGCTGCATTGGTAATTCCTCCCCAGCAGGCACAGGCCCCGACTGCAACGATAGCTACGGCATTCTTTGCAGCCTCTCCAAGGGTTTCCTTGAAAGTCTTGTTTCCAATAACCAGGTAGCGTCCTGAACCATCCGGACCGTTCGGAATTGAGCCTTCAACGACCAGGATATACTTACCTTCTTTGTAAAGTTCTTCAAGGAGAATCTCGGAGTTAAGCTCGGAGGTGTTTACAAGCTTACCATCATTCCAGATTCCCTGCTGTGCACAAATAGTCTCATGGAAAGCAAGATTGACATTGAGCTTTTGTAGTGCCTGTACAATGTCAGGATTGCCTGCATTTAAGACCGATTCGGAACAGCCAGTGCATTCAGAGCCGTGCAGCCAGACAAGCTTGGTCTCTGCAAATTCAATCGCCTTTACCAAGTCAGCTTTGTAGGTGTTCAGGAACGCAACTGCACCCATTGCACCTACGGCTTTCATGAAAGTGCGCCGATCCATTTTTAAGAAGTCCACACTGTCCAGTGTACGAACAAGATTTTTCATTCCAGTACTCATCTCTACCACATCTTGATTTTACCCAAAATTATATATCCGAAAAAATATTGAATAAATGTTCACCGTAATTATATATAAATGTATACATAAATTTAACGTTCACAGTAATTATATAAATGTATACATAAATTTAGCACTAATGTTTTTCAATGAGGGAATAGTATTTAAGGTTTTTTAAACGATACGATAAATATATTAATTGGCTGGATTGAAGGTTATATAATTAGAAGAGAAATATAAAAGGTTCTCTAAATTAATAATAAGCCCTCTAATTTAATAATGTATTTTAAGGTATTTTGAAGTACATAATAAGACAATGTTGTACATATATGTAGAATTGGTGAGCTTTGAAGAATAAAAAGAATTAAAAGAATTAAGTTAACTTCGAAAGTTAACAGCTCCAAGTAAAGTATGAATTTATACTTAAAAATTTGAGTGGATTATGAGAAAACGCATAAAAATAAGATAAAATGCAGAAAGGTTTTGAGAGGTAGAGAAAAAAAATCATTTATTTATAAGGGATATTTAGTAGATTGAGCTTTCTCAACTGAACTTAACTTCTCAACTGGACTTAATTTTTCTTCATAAAAGGTCACTGTGTCCCTGTTGACCCTTTTTACAGCTTCCAGAAATCCAGATTATTCTGCCTTTGCTAAAAGGTGGAGAGATTTTATCCCGCGTTTTTTCTGTTAATCTGATCTTCAGTGTTTTTGAGAGGATTTATAAGAAAAAACTCAAAACAAAAATAAGTGATAAAAAGATTATTTTTTTGCGTGAAGGTATAGAATAAATACTACTTAGGTATCAATTATTTCATACGTTTCACAATTTAGAGAATTCAAATTCAGAAAGAGCAATTTTAGAACCTTTTCTAAAATACCTCTAAAGCAAATTCGAGATTAAGGCAAAGAACATTTTTAAATTATGCAAGCGAAGTAAAAAAACAAAAAGAATATAAAATAGAACCATAGAGTTTTATAAAAGAATTTTTGACAATATATTTATTCAAAACGTAGAATCCGGTTCTTGTTCACGATACCTCCATATTTCTATTTGCGGCAAGTGGAGAAAGGAAAAACGAGCAGTTAAAAGCAGCAGTAAAAGAGTAAAAACAGGAAAGGGGATGAAAGCTGTTTAACCGGCTAAGAAAGTAAAACTTGAGAGTTTTTTGTTCGGTTGGGACCTGTAAATATATATACCTTACAAATATATATCTCTTGTAAAATAATTCCTGTAAAAATCTTAATACGGGAATTGATCTCACGAAAAGTTAATCCTTACAAACTAATAGGATTTCGGAAGAAAACAGTTAGAGGTAGTATGTGTATAGCTATTCCTGGAAAAATGAAATCCATTGTAGATGAGAATACTGCAACGATTGACATGGGCGGAATCTGCAGAGACGTGAATATGACCCTTATGGGAGGCGCCAATGAATCCATGATCGGGAAACACTTTCTTGTCCATGTTGGATACGCAATATCTGAAATATCGGAAGAAGAAAGTGAAGAAACAATGCACCTTCTCAAACAGATAGCGGGACTTGAAGACATAGACACCTTCGAAAGTGAATCTCCCTGAAAGCGGATGCTGATAAAAAATGGAAAACGGGAATTCCCCTTCAAAGCCAGCGGTTCCTGAACTTGAAAGAAAGCTTCTGGAAAGAATCAGAGGCTCGAAGAAACCGCTTCGCATAATGCATGTCTGCGGAACGCACGAAAGAACCATCGCAAAATATGGGCTAAGAAGCGTACTTCCGGAAAATATTGAAGTAATAAGCGGCCCCGGATGCCCGGTTTGTGTTACTCCTGAAGAAGACGTTAATATTGCAATCGCCCTCGCGAAAAGTGGAGTGACCGTTGTCACTTTTGGAGACATGATGCGGGTTCCGGGTTCGGCAGAAAGTTTGCTGGATGCGAAGTCCGAAGGGGCAAATGTAAAGATGGTCTATAGTATTGACGATGCAATTGCCCTTGCGGAAAAAAAGCCAGAACTTGAAGTAGTCTTTTTTGGAATAGGCTTTGAGACCACAGTTCCTGCAAATGCGGCTGCTCTTTTAAGAAATACACCCGAAAACTTCAGCCTGCTTGCCTCGCAGAAGCAAACTCCTCCTGCAATCGAACTCCTTGCCAGGGATGCAGACGTTGATGCCTTTATAGCTCCAGGGCACGTGGCAACCATAATAGGCACAAAACCTTTTGAACCTCTTGCAGAAAAAGGCTTTCCTGTTGTCGTAAGCGGGTTCGAACCAGGGGACATCCTATTAGGAATAAACCTGCTACAGTTGCAGGCAGAAAAAGGAATCTCAAGGGTAGACAATGGCTACCCGAGAGCTGTAAAACCTGAGGGGAACCAGATTGCCCTTAAAATAATGGAGAAAGTGTTCGAAACCTCGGATTCGGAGTGGAGAGGCATAGGAAGAATTGAGAATTCGGGGCTTGCGCTCAGGAAAGAGTTTGAGGAAAAAGACGCGGCAAAAAAGCACGAAGACCTGTATGCCTCTGCTCTTGAAGATGTCCGAAAGAAAGCAGGAAGAAAAGACAAAAAGCGGTGCATCTGCGCGGCTATCCTTACAGGAAAAGCAAAGCCTTCCCAATGCCCGAATTTCGGGAAGGACTGTACCCCGAAAAGTCCTTCAGGCCCCTGTATGGTAAGCCAGGAAGGCATGTGTTACAACTGGTTCAGGTACTCAAGAGAAGGAGGCAACAGGCTTGCATGAACTTTCCATTGCGTGTGAAATTCTCGAGCAGGTATTAGCCACTGCTACAGCGCACGGAGCCTCGGAAGTTAAGCACGTAACCCTTCAGATGGGAAGATTATCTCATACTAATCCGGAACAACTTAGCTTCTGTTTCAAAGCCATTGCAGAGGAAAGTATTGCCAAAGATGCGGATTTTATTGTAGAAATGGTGCCCCCCACCCTTGAATGCGAATGCGGATACACGGGAACAGTAGACGAAAAACAGATACGAGAAAGTAGTGAATTCAAAAGCGAACTCCTTGCTTATGTAGCTGCTATGAAATGCCCTATCTGCGGAGAGCAGGCCCGTATCACGGGTGGCAGAGAACTTATCGTTAAAAGTATAGAGATTGAAACGGAAAACGAAAATTGAATCGCAGATAGTAAAAATAAGAAGTAATTCCCCCGAGTGATGTTTATGTTAATGCATGTAATCCATATGGGACACGATGTCTTCAAAGCAAATGATAAACTTGCTGAAAAAAACAGAAAGAAACTTGACAAACATCAGGTCTTCGCAGTAAATGTTATGGGAGCAATAGGGTCAGGGAAGACCACTCTGATAGAGGAGGCAATCCAGCACCTCAAAGAGAAATATAAAATAGCTGTGATTGCAGGGGACGTGATCGCAGAAATGGATGCTTCCCGTTTCAGAAAACTCGGAGTGCCCACAATTCCTGCAAATACGGGAAAAGAGTGCCATCTGGATGCAAAGCTGGTGGAAAATGCCCTGGATGAAATCGATCTTGAAAATACCGATCTCCTGATGATTGAAAACGTAGGCAACCTGATCTGCCCTGTGGACTTCAAACTTGGGGAACATCTGAGGGTTGTAATCGTGAGCGTTACTGAAGGAGACGACATCATCCTCAAGCACCCCATGATTTTCAAAACTGCAGAACTTGCAATCATAAACAAAGTTGACATTGCACATGCAGTCGATGTTAATGCCGAGAAAATGCGAGATGACATCCTTTCCTTAAACCCCGATGTGCCGGTTATCCTGACTTCGAAGCACGACTGGGAAAGTCTTGAGACCTGGATTAGTTTCATCGAGCTTGGACTTAAAGAAGCGCAGAAAAATAAAGTAAATTAAAGAGATTTTAACGCGGAAAAAGGAGACAAAACATGAAACCCGATACTATTTCTCTGGAGCACGGTGCAGGCGGAGAGGTTATGCAGGCACTTATAGGAGAGATCATCCTTAAAAACTTCCGCAATAAATGTGCAGGCTCGATTGGGCTCGAAAGCCTTGATGACGGGTCCACGGTCAGGCTTGAAAATTTTAATCCTGCGTCCGAACTCGTACTGACTACTGACAGCCATGTAATAACACCTGCCTTTTTCCCGGATACTAACATAGGAAGGCTTGCAGTTGCAGGTACTATCAATGACCTTACGGTTATGGGAGCAAAACCGCTTGCTCTTACCTGTGCGGTCATAGTCCCTGAAGGTTTTCCATTGAAGGATTTTGAGGAAATAATCAAAACAATGGATGAAACGGCTGCGGAAGTTGGAGTGCCCATAATCACAGGCGATACAAAAACTGTGGAAAAAACTGCCCTCGATTCGATTATCCTGAACACTGCAGGTCTGGGCATCACGGATAGCCCGGTAAGGGATTCAGGGCTTCATCCTGGAGACAAAATCCTTGTCACAGGCACTATTGGTGATCACGGGATATCTCTTATGGCCCACAGGGAAGGTTTTGACTTTGATACCGACCTTGTCTCGGACTCAGCCCCACTCTGGAAACTCATTGAGCCTCTCCTGAAGCTCAGAACCCCACAGGGAGAGCCTGTAATTACGGCAATGAAAGACCCGACACGCGGAGGGCTTGCAAACTCCCTTAACGAGATGGCAACAAAATCCAGAGCAGGCATCCTTATTGAAGAAGACTGGATTCCTTTCAAGCCTGCAGTTTCCGCAGCCTGTGAGATGCTAGGCCTTGACCCCCTTGAGGTTGCAAACGAAGGAAAAGCAATTATCGGAGTAAAACCCGGCTTTGAAGAAGAAGTACTTTCGATTCTGAGGCAGCACCCTTACGGCAGGAATGCCGCAGTCATAGGAGAAGTTAATGCAGACAGTAAAGGAGAAGTGATCCTCAGGAACCGCTTCGGAGGCATGCGTTATGTGGATGTGCCTGCTGGAGATCCGATTCCCAGAGTCTGTTGATAAATCACCAGCGCCAGTGGAATTGCCAGAAATGTGCTTGAAGAGCTTTGCTGCCCGAGTTCCGCTTCGGGATCACAGGAAATCGGAGATTTTCTGGGAGTTGCGATGTAATCGCAACAGCACGGGGCCCTTTTCGCTGCGCTCAAGAGGGCTAATATTGTAAAGTTATAGCCTATCCATCCCGAATTGCGTTTGGGATCGCAGGAAATCGGAGATTTTCTGGGAGTTGCGATGTAATCGCAACAGTACGCCGTCCGTTTCACTCGCTTCGCTCGTTCAAGCAGACCAATTTATGGAAAGGTAAATTTGTTTTCGCTTGCTCGAGAGGACTAATTTATGAACAGGTAAAATTACTTTTAAACTCTCTCAAGCGACTCTTCTTCTCTTTTCGATGCCCAGTTTCTATTGCAGTTTTTTATTTGAGTTGAATCTTACCCTGTTTTTGTACCCGATACAATACTTTGCAGAGGAGGCTTTTGCAGAGGAAAATGTATGTAACAATACCACATCTGGTTATTAAGGCAATTTCGCATCTCGTTCAAAGACCTTAGAAGGTTATCCAGAGCAAGTTGGATACAAAAAGGGAACAATGGAGATATCGATATGATAATGGATTTTAAAGGCAAAAGCCCGAAAATCTCAGAGACTGCTTTTATTGCGGCTTCTGCAGATGTGATAGGGGATGTTGAGGTTGGAGATTTTTCAAGTGTATGGTTTAACGCCGTACTTAGGGGAGACAGAAACAAAATAAAAGTTGGGAGCCGGACAAGTATTCAGGATAATGCCGTAATCCATGCAGATCCCGAGAATGGGGTTAATATCGGAGATAATGTAAGTGTGGGTCACGGGGCTGTACTTCACGGGTGCAAAATAGAAAACAATGTGCTTATAGGGATGAATTCTACAGTGTTGAATGGAGCTGAAATTGGGAAAAATTCCATAGTCGGCGCAAATGCACTGATTCCTGAGGGAAAGAAATTTCCTGAGAACAGTCTGATTATCGGAGTTCCCGGAAAGGTAAAGAGAGAACTGGAGGAATCAGAAATTGAAGCCATAGCAGAAAACGCTGCAGAATATGTAGAATTTGTCAGGGAATATAGAGAAGAAATGAAATCCACACATAAGAATATTTCTTAAATTTATTCATTAAATTATATTATGCCAATGTTATACACATTACGCATTACGCATTATATCGATAAGCTCACAGGAAATGATAACCTTACCTGAAAGCCTGCCCCAGTTAGAAATGATAAATCAAAATACACTCTCCGACTTAGACAAGTTTAATTCTTGTGCTTAAAATGCGATTCTGTGACTCAAAAATAACCCCCAAAACGTAAACCTGATGAGCATAATTTTAACAACACCCTGAGTAAACTAATATAATTACTTTCATGGAGTTATATGATGGACAAAACATATTGTAAAAAATGAGACTAAGAGGTTCATCCGAAATCTAAAACATGCCCTGAATGCGGTATAAAACAAATTAAAAGTAAGAAAAAAAGTCCTGTAACTGCAGCGTTATTATCCTGTATAGTCCCGGGACTCGGCCAGGTTTATGCAGGAGACCTGTATAGAAGGCTTGCGCTACTTGCTGCATTAGGATTTAGCCTCTGTTTGATAGTTATTGTTATTGGGATTTTCACATTTCTCGCGACCTGGATATCTGCAGTAACAGATGTGTATAAGATGGTAAAAAAGCAAAATGAGGAAATTGAAAAAGAGACATACAGAGTTTACGTATAAGATATTGTGTATAAATGATAAAGACTATGCACATGTATAAACTGAAATCGAAATCCACTCCTTTTTTTCATCAAAGCTTTCTTCTTTTTTTCAGAGTAACAAGTTTTTATTGAGAAGTGTATGATTAAACGGATGAATTTCTATCATGAAAGATTTCAAAACTTCCACCGATTCCCAAAATAATCACCGATATTCAAAACGTTCACTGATCTTCAAAACGTTTACTGATCTTCAAAATGTTCACTGATCTTCGAAATGCCCACCTTGTCTGGATCTAACTTACTGCAGGAAACTGGAGAAAGCCGAAAGATACTGCACTGTTTTAAGCCATTCTACAAGAGGAGTAAAGAGTCACAATAATTTGAGGAAGACCCCCGAGTACAGGCCAGTTATGCTATATAAATCACCAGACAGGAAAAGGTGCTCTAAATAAAGCCAAAAACAGTGGGGAGTACTGTTAAATATTTATTTATATGTTAAAGTGTAATCTAACGTGTTTAATGTTTTATGCGACCAATTTTGCAGTTAAATCACATAAATTAAATGCAGAGGTGAGTGACTTGCATAAGAAACATGAAACAAGAATAGAAGTTGCTAAAGCAGTTCGGATGACAAAGACCGAAGTCAAGAAGGCCCCGAAGATAGATGAGAAGATTAGCTATAAGCCACGTTATGTACCTGGTTCATGGAAAGGAGCCGGAGAAACTTCAAAAATGAGTGGGAAAATTAGCTACATGCCACGTTACGTTCCCGGTTTCTGGAAAGGAACCACTGAGGCTCAAAAAATTAATGAGAAAATTGGCTACAAGCAGCGTTATGTACCCGGATCGTGGAAAGGAGCAAAGGAGAATCCGAAAATTGGTGAAAAGAGTGATTATAAGCAGCGCTATATCCCTGGCTTCTGGAAAGGAACTGAGGAAACTTTGAAGAAAGAAGGAAAGAGTGCCTACAAGCAACGTTATATTCCTGGTTCCTGGAAAGGAATAAAGGAGAATCCGCAGATAGGCAGGAAGATTAGCTACAAGCAACATTATATCCCTGGTTCCTGGAAAGTAGCTGAAGAGGTTCCAAAAATAGACGAGAATATTAACCGGAAGCCACGTTATATCCCAGGATCCTGGAAAGGGACAGCGGAGACTCAAAAAACAGGTAAAAAGGTTATCTACGAGCAGCGTTATGTTCCCGGTTCCTGGAAAGGGACAACAGAAACTTCGAAGAGAGATGAGAAGGGTTACAAGCTTCGTTATGCACCCGGATCCTGGAAAGGAGCACAAACGGCTCAGAAGGCAAGTGAAAAAGCTGGCTACAGACCTCGTTATATTCCTGGATCATGGAAAGGAACAAAGGAGAACTCAAACAGGACTTACGCATTTGGGAAGCAAAATAAAGCATTTGCAGGCATGTCATAATATCGTGGTTCAGACTGTTCAAAGTTCATGCCACTGATTTCTCAGTTAAAAAGGAAAAGGCCTGATATTCTCCAAAAGAAATGAACATATTAAGTTGGAAAAGCCAATAAAAGGGTCAAAGCTAAAGATTAGTGGGGGTCGTTGATCAAACTTGACAACCGTGCATATTCATCTTGTTTGACCAGATTTGAGAGCTTTCCTTATTCTTGCGATTTTACAGGAACTGACTCCCACGACCAATTTCGTAAGTTATTATTATTGAACTTATCTCAAAAGTTATTTTATTTTTAATTGCGATTTTATTTTTAGTATTGGTCTTAATTTATTCTTATTCTTAACTATTAAAGTTTTCAGGATTGCTTCCATTGTCAGGAATTCGGTTGAAGCTTTAAAATTCAAGATCCAGAAAACAAGTTTTGAGTCTCAGGATGAATTCGGCATGAAAATTTATTCCAGTAATTTGCACAAATTGTAGGAAATGACCGTGTTCTGGAAACTTTACGAATTATCTGCATAAATACCCTGGCATATAAATAAAATTTTATCATATAATTGCTTTGAGAATAGAATAGAAATCTTCAAAGGTGAAAGAGAATAGATGTTTTTATTTCAAATCGTATTTAGTGTTTCAGAAATAAGAAATAGACACCAGCTTTCGTTACGAAGATTTTGAAGCTTAACTTTCTTTCGCTTCCAGTTTTTGATTATGGAAACACAGGGATATTTAGAAGGAGAAGAAGAAAACAAGTTCGTAGACCCTGGGATTCTAAAGACTTATTCATCTTTTTCTTTTACTTCGTGACAGGGAAGTAATTATACTTTAACCTGTATAAAAAGTGGTAGAGATTTATACAAGGAAACGAAAAGGAGACGAAAAGAAAATGAGAAACATAAACATCCTGCATTACGGAAGAGTAAAGCAGGCAAACATATACGAAAGCATCTTTGAGTACATGAAAGGCTTCGACATTACACAGTATGAAACAAATTATACCGATGGCCAGCCGGAATATTTTGTAAAGGAATGGCAGCCAGCGACGGATAATGATTTGTATTACGAATATGATGAGATGAAAGATGCGGGAGAAATCGAGATAGACGGGCAGAAATATACTCGCATAAATAAGGGGGAAACCCAGATAAATTATGTGCCTGCTGAAAGCCTGACGGACACCCTGTACATCATCTATCACTGTGATCATAGCCTGCGAAAGTGCACCGGCACAGGTGAAATATTCCAGACAGAAGAAGAGGCAGAGAAGAGAGCAAAAGAGCTTGGAGGAAAATAACATTTTTCCTTGGTGTTCCTTACTGCCTATGCGAAAAAATAGCAACTCGCAAAATAAGAACTTACAAAATAAGAACTTACAAAATAAGAACTTACAAAATAATAGCTTCAAAATAACAGCTTCAAAATAACAGCTTCAAAATAACAGCTTCAAAATAACAGCTTCAAAATAACAGCTTCAAAATAACAGCTTACAAAAACAACTTACTGTACAACTTTCCAGATTTACCAAATTTACTGGCAGGAGTACAGGACCTGTAAAGAAATGCGAAGAGAAACTGCAAAAATGAGCGAAAAGCCTCCAAAAAGACCAGGCAAAACCGAGCCCCGGCTCAAAGAGCGTCGACGGCTTACCATGCATCTATAACAATCGGATAGTTCTGTTTAGAAAAATTAACCCGATGGACTTTTTTGAAGCTGCGGGCATTTCAAACGCAGGGAAAAATAAAGGTTTCAGGATTACTTCCAGATATCAGGAACTCGATTGGTTACTTAAAGGGTGAGATTCAAAGAAGCAAATTTTGAGCCGGGGTAGGCTCAAATTATAAAATTGTATTTGACTGTGATTAATTGTTTTTGACTGTTTTTAATCATTTTTAATACTGAAGGTTCGGTTCGAACGCACGGGCTTCTGCGGAATCTGGCGTTTTGCCAGCTCTCGAACAGATGCGGAAGCTCTTTCAACCTCTATTTTTCATAAATTACGCCTGAAACATTTTTCGCAATCCTGCGGTTTTTCCAGGCAAATATTCAGATGGTTTTATACATTCCCCGAAACCGCATTCCGCAGGCAGGTCTCCCAGTCATCGGGATGAGCTATATTGTCGCACTGCCACTCAAATTCACGCCTTGCAAGCCTAATAGTTGCGCGTGCCTTTTTGAGCGGGACTAACTCTTTTCCGACATCACCGATACCGCCCACATCCAGGCAGCTTACAATATCAATCAGAAAGCCTTCCAAGCTCTCTGGTGGTATTGGTTCGTTCTTTGCATGTACTTCTGCACATTTTGCGAGATATTCTGCAAGTACATAGATTAGTTTCGCGTCACGCATGGTTCTAACTCCTTTGTACGATAAGCGTGCAACCCACTTCGTCACACCGGACTTTAGATTTTGAATGATCACAATAATTATGACATTTATTAAAATGCAGACATATCTTCCTGAATTCAGCCCAGGATAATACCCTTCAATTCTCATTTTCCAGGGATAGCGCCTGAAACGGCAATTAAAAATATGTATATTAAAAATATGTATCTTTGAAGTTTAAAGTTTTCTAAATAATCGAATTTGAGAAAAACTATGAAGGTTCGGATACCAGCCGGAAGTTTATACGGTCGTAAAGAATGTCTTTTCTATTATTGTAATTGCAAATTATGTTTACAATCCTGACTTTTGAACCTGCTCTTTGAGAATAAAATAGAGAAAGAGAATCGGAAAGACTCTAAATTCATCCCAAAGTTCAAGAGATTTATCTAATCAATTTAATGCGTTTATAAAAAGGGAAATATTAAGATACTTTTACATATAGGACTTACACACTTTAGCTGAGAAATCAATAGAATTACTTATCTATGATATTTATGTTTGGGTCTGATCTATGATACTTATGTTTGTGTCTGATCTATGATACTTATGTTTGTGTCTGCTTTTTTATATCTATACGTATTTATAATTTTAAATCTTTTTTCTATTAAATAACCTTTAGTTTACAAATTTATTGGACTTTATCTAATTCAGTCTACAAGGGCAAAATGTGGGGTTGTCTGGACTATTCTCTGGATGTAGGAAACATATCCGTAAAAACAGAATTCGGTATTAAGCTCAATAAGCATAATATAAAGAAAGAAGAATGGGAGGAGAAATATGGTCTGTCCTGTGTGTGTAGTTGGGGGAGTTGGGTTTATCCTCAGTAGGATTTTTGGGTTCCCAGATGTTGTTGTGGCTTTTGTGATTGGGATGATGGCAACTTCGATGGCATACTGGGTAAATCATATCATGGCGAAAAAATGGAAAAAAAGAAAAGGTCAGCTTGTAGTAATCAATATCCTGTCAGGGATTATTTTTTTATATTCTCTCAAATTTATTGGATTGTGGTAAACGAATGTGAAATTCTTCGAGTAACAGGCACAAAGAAATGAAAGTACATCCAAGCGGCAGTACTTTCATGCTAATTAAAAAGACTCCTCAAGATGGTTTCATAAACGCAAATATTTATGAGCAGTGTCTTCCGTGTTTTCCCTGCTAGTGGTGGTTATGGAATATTGAGTGAATCAAGCGTAAATAGTTACTTTCAAAAATATAAATCAAGAAACTCAAAAAATAGAGAGAGACTACATCAAGGATATTTTGGAAATAAAATAATAAAATAATAAATAATAACTATTTATATAATATTAATTATAAGGAAAATTTATTCGGCTGATTATATATAATTATCTGTCGTCTGTATACACACAATGTAAATCAGATTCATTAGTTTAAAATACGGGCCTGTAATCTAAAAAATTTAAAAATAGTTGCTGCAAATCTCAGAAGTATATTCACATTTAAAAATTTTAAAACCTCAGTTATATAATAGTGGAATAGTGGATGACCAACATGAAGAAATCAGTTATATTATTGATACTGCTTGCAGCTGTGCTCTTTACAGCTGGCTGTACTGAAAAAAATCAGGAAAATTCCACAAACTTTGATGGAAGCTTGGAGAATAACACTGTTATAAAGGTAACCCAGCTGGAACAGATAAACACATCCCTCCAGAACGGCCCAGTCTTTGTGAAAATAGGAACCTGGTGGTGTCCAACGTGCCGGTCTATGAAGCCCACCCTTGAAAAACTGGCAGCCGAATACGGAGGAAAAGCCACAATCGCGTCCGTAGATGCAAACAAGAATCCCGAAATTGCAGAATATTTCGAAGTAGAAGCTATTCCTGACTCCTTTGTGATTGTGGGTGTTGAAAATGGAACATACGTCTACATGCGGGAGAACGGAGAAGTCAGCACGGACAGATACCAGGCCAGAGTTGTTGGATTCCGTGATGAGGATGAAAAGTTATTCGAAAAAGTTTTGGATCTTGCTCTTCTTCAGAAGGGAGGGAACAATTCAAGTGAAAACGGAACGTTGAGGACAGAGTAATTCAAAATCCCAATCCAGACGGTCTAGATCGAAAGTTAAAGTTCAAGGTAAGACCACATTTTCAGGAAAACGCAAGATAGAACTTTGGGCTCTGTAGAAATTCTTAATTTAATCCAAATTATTTCTACAACTTTTTATTTATGTTGTACACTATCAGTTTAATTTTTATTTCTTTTACCTGATTATAGAATTTTCTTGCCCTTAGTACTTCTCCAAACTTCCTTTTAACCTACATTCCGCAGTATTTTTTCGAAAATCAGTATTTTTGTGATATCGTTTTGTGAACATTTGAGAAATATACATTCGATTTCTTTTGGATCGGTTAACGAATTTTATGCACAACTTCGAATACCGAGTATATCAATTTTCCAACATAATTCCTAGATATATAGCATAATAAATAACACTTTTTGACGTTTTAAACTTTAACCGAATCCACTGTAAAAAAATTAAAACATACCTGTTAAGAAAATCGGTGGTGTACACCTGTTACTTATACTTATTAATTATAGAATTAAGTTCGTCCCGATTTATTAACTTTACACTATTTGCACTTGCAAGCTCAATTGCAGATTTCGTGAAATAGCTATTTGTCACTACAATACAAGAATTGCATTCATATAGATTTTTAGATGCAACTACCTCTTGTATTGCTTTATTTGTAACCTTTCCCGTATATCTTTTTGTTTAGATAGCAACTTTTTCTCCGTATTTTGATATAATTAAATCGGCGCCTTGATCTCCAGAGAACGGAGTATGTTCAACAGAGTACCCCATTTTTTTATATAAATCTCCTGTAAATTCTTCAAATTCAAAGCCATCCATTATATCAATATCCTTAGAGAATTTCGAAAAATTCCGAATTTTGGCTGGTTGCTTTTGTCCTCTTTCAAGAGCAAAATATAATTCAGAATCAATATTTTTTGTTACTTCATAGCACCTTATAGCTTCTTCGTACATTCCCATTTTAAAAGAAGAAAGCCCTTTATAATACCAAGCTTCTGCATCTTTCGGCATAATCGAGATTGCTACATCGAAGCACTTTATAGCCTCTTGATATCTATCCATTTTAAAAAAAGCAAGCCCTTTATAATACCAAGCTTCTACAAATCTTGGCTCAACCAAGATTGCTATATCGAAATACCTTATAGACTCTTGATATCTATCCATTTTAAAAAAAGCAAGCCCCTTATAACTCCAAGCTTCTTCATAGTATGGCTTAACTGAGAGCGCTCCATTGTAATATTCTATAGCTTCTACATTTTTCCCCTGATCTAAGAATCTACAACCTATATCGAATAGATTTCGAGGTGTATCTCCCTGTTTAGGTGTATCTGTCTCCTTATTACCAACGGTCTCGATTTCCTCATAATAACTGCCAAGCCTTTTTTCGGGCATAGCTTCCTTATTTCTTACCAGTGAAGAATATAAATTATAATCAATATTTTTTATTTTTTCATAACAGTTTATAGCTTCTTCAGGTCTGCCCATATTACGGAAAGCTTCTCCTTTGTTATACCAAGCCTCTGCATAGTCTGGCCTAACTGATATGGCTCTATCGTAATATCCTATAGCCCTCCAATATTTTTCTTCATTTGACAAACTACAACCTATATGAAGTAATATAGCTTCCTTATTTTCTATCAGCGAAGAATATAAATTATAATCAATATCTTTTACTTTTTCAAAGCATTTTATAGCTTCTTCACTGTTACCCATACTGAGATAAGCTAGTCCTTTATTATACCAAGCTTTTGTATAGTTTGGCCTAATCAAGATTGTTCTATCGTAATATTCTATAGCTTCTTCAGACTTTCCTTCATTTAACAAACTACAACCTTTATCGAATAATTCCCTCGCTAATTTCCTAGCTAGATATTTCTCTTTATTTTTTTCGTTAGTATAATTTTCAGACTTTTTATCTTCAACTGTGCTTTTTTCCTTATTAATAATATCAGATTCTTCTATACTGATATTTTTCGGTTTCTAACATCTCCCCAACTTTATTGATACTATTAGACTCTTTACCTTCCTCTTTGGATTTATCTTTCTCATAATTATCAGCTACTTCATTTTCACTAGTATAATTTTCAGATATTTTGTCCTTAACTGTATTTTCTTCTTTACTGCTAGCTATATTTTTTTCCTTATATTCTCAAGAGTAGAATGTAAATTACAATCAATATTTTTTGTTTCTTCATAGTATTTTATAGCTTCTTCAATCTTATCTAGGGTTACTTTTTGGGATAAATATAGTAATCTTTTAAATTGATTCAGATGTTCTGGATAATTATCTTTATAAGTTGATAAAAATAAATCTATATATTCTTGAGATGTAACTGGATTTTTCTCTAAAACAATTTTAAATTCTTCTTCTAACTTTCTTTTTTCTTCCATTAATTTTATATAAGCGGTTTCTTTTTTGTTGTGTAACTGTTTATTTTCTATGGCTATCACTATAAAAGCGGATGCTGGGATATAAAATACGAAAAGAACTATACTTATTGTATCAAATATTGAAGTATCAATAAATAGTATAAGATCATCGTAAACTTCTATCATTATTATTAATATAAAAAGAGCGGGGACTACCAGTACTCCATGCCAAGATAAATTAAGATTGTCAATCTCACTAAAACCATAACTTTTATCACTACTCATAATAACAACAATTTAATTTATTTTATATAGACTCTTCTGGTATTTTGTTATCAATACTATACTTATTGAAAGATGACAAATCTGTAATATTTTTTGTATATAAGCCAATATAAAATAATTAACGGGAATAGTAACCTACTTACATGATAAAGACAAACTTCTTTGTAAAGATAACTAACTACAGTCAAAAATTCAAGTTTAGATCATTATAAGAAACATTGGAATTTAAAAGGGAAATTAAAAAAAGAAAAAATAATACTAATTAAAATACAAAATCAGAAGTTGAATTTGTAACCTTTTAAAAACGCTTTTCTAAGAATTTACGCTAATGTACAAAAAATTTAACCTTTTTCAGATAGGCTATTCCAAAACAGAAAATTGATTTTGCAGGGCAGTTTTGTAAAGAGAATTTTTTGCGTAATTTATACAAAATAGCGTTTTGTTTTTTGAGTTATTTTAAATCAAATTATAAAACTAAAAAATTAATTTTAGATTCTATACACCCTTAAAAAACTATATTATTGTTATTATAACTATCTTTTTATTAATCATATGCCATATTATTAATTTTGGCTAGGGCAACTTTATGAAAACGATCCCTGCCGCCAGTTCAAAGTTGCGTACAAAAAATTCGAGTTACCTGTATCCCAT
>CAVZFI010000044.1:0-35193 GCA_963774465.1 uncultured Methanosarcinaceae archaeon
CTGTTACGATTACATCGCAACTCCCAGAAAATCTCAGATTTCCTGTAATCCCGAAGCGGAACTCGGGCGAGGCACAATTCGGGCCGCAATCAGAGTTTTAACTCTGCTATAGAATGTGCGAAGCTATAGAATGTGCGAAGCTATAGAATGTGCGAAATAAAATATTAAAAGAGACTCAAAACCAGATGCTACAAGAAGATATCTAGAATAAAATACTTCGATCTCTAAAATAAAATACTTAAGATAAGGCTTAAAAAGTAAAAACTTAAGTAACACCTTTTAATTTTATAAAGAAAAAAAATCAGGCAGAAGAAAGTGCCACAATGGCTTCTGCCAGATCTCCGTTTGAGCTCTTAAGGGCTTTTCGGGCTTCTTCCTCTGAAACACCGGTCTGCTCCATTACGAGCTTTATGTCATCTGCAGGAATCTCCAGTTCTTTCGGGACTTCTTTTGCGTCACCTACAATCTGGTATGTTTCCGAACCCTGGACTTTCATGATAGAGACATTTGCATTCTCTATAATTATATTAAAGTCAGCAGTCTTTATAATAACTTCCTGAACATCCTTGAGCTCTTTGACATCAATCCCCATCTGTTTCATCATCTGCTTCATCTTAGCCGGATTCATTCCCCGGCCCCCCACCCCTCCCATTCCTGGAAACATAGATACCTCTCCTTTGTTTTTGGTTTTCATTTGCTTCTTCAGCAGGTTCGGGTTTTCATACTTCAGCGTGGTTTTACTTTACTTTTAATGACATCCACCACATGTGCCGCATCCACCGGCTGTAGGGTTGCGGATAAGGAACCCTTTCCCGTTTTCATCTTCAATAAAGTCAATGCTGCCTTCTGAGAAGCTTTTCTCAATATCTTTTGCCATAACGAGTTTGATTCCATTGCTTTCCATCATTACATCTTCTTCCTTAACTTCATCGTCAAAGGCAAGTCCATACTGAATTCCGCTGCAGGCAACCCCGGCAACAAAGACCCTGAGGGCAAGTTCAGGTTTCCCTTCCTGTTCTATCAGTGTTTTAAGTTCTGAAGCAGCTTTATCTGTTACTTCGATCATTTATGCACCTCTTTTTACTTTCAATCTTTTTTAAATGTTTGTCTACTTTAATTTTTATAAGATGCCATCCGTTACAGCTTACAGATAATTTCCAAACTTTATATATTCTTGCATCTTACACATATAACGTTTATGTCTAATTGTCGCTTTTTTCCCCTGAAGAAGACTTTTTCACAGGAATTTCTGGAAGAGCAGGATGCGGACTCCTTTTCTAAGAAATCCTAATATTCTGCTAATACGTAAATATATTTTATATTTTATATATTTTTCTTCTAATTCTTTTTTTCAGACTTCAATTTACAGGAATTCGGCATCTTCATCTATGGGCTCTTCCAGAACCTTTGCATTATAAGCATTAATCTCTAGGGAATTACGTTTTCCCTTTACTTCCCAGAAAGGAATGTAAACAAGCTCTATGTCGAGCTGTATTTCTTCAGGTCTTGGGCTGATACTCCTCTGTTCATATATAATTGCCTGCCCTTCCATATTATTAGAGCGTATCTCGCGTGTATTCTCTTCTATAATTACACCCAGAAGAATCTTTTCTGCCTGCTTTCTATCCACATTCGGCCTTTTCAATTCGTACTGCACAGCAGGTATCCTTGTAGGTGCGCCAAGGCCTTCAACTTCCATCTCTTCCTTTGACTTATTTAGCGCGTTAAGAAAACCTTTTCCTTTTCCGGCAATACTCAGAACTTTTGACCTGAAACGTTTTTCAGCCTCCACATTATATCTGTATTTCCAGAAAGGCACGAACTTCAAAATCGCATCCTTAGGGCTGCTGATATAAGGTTTTGCAATGATAATCGCCTGATCTTTAGAAATCCTCGGCTCTACTGACTGTATGTTAAGCATTTCATACGAGTTGTCTTTAGCGATCTCAGCCTGTTCAAGCCTCTTTGAACTTTTTCTCTCATTATAATTCCACGGCAGGGGTTGGGTTTCAAAATAGCCTTTTTCTCTATCTGATGGCTGTCTCTGAAGTGTTAAGAGTTCTCGGTTAACGTAAGGTTCCTGTTTGAACTCATCAGCTTTCCAGTTTCCAACGGGCGTTTCAAAAATTTGTTCCCTTAGTGAATCTCGCTCATCACCTGTCTGTGAGATTTCCGGCTCAGAATAATGTTTTTTTGCCTTATGTTCCATATTTACAAGTACCGTTCTTCCTATCTGAAGGGCCAGTTCATCCCTATCCCAGATATAAATCCCAAGTTCAGCTGCATAATCAATTAATTCTCCAGATGTTTTCTGAGTCATTACATAGATTCCCGTACACTCCTCTATCTTTTCGGAAAAGTCTTTTATTTCCTCGTAATCTGGCTGCAGGGCACACCTGACATAAGCCTTATGCCCGTTTTTCTCCACAAGAATGTCACACTGGCTGGATATTGTGACGTTATATCCGGATGATTTGAAGATATCAACAAGGATTTCTAAAAGGTCTTGCTTCATGATTCTCACTTTCTTATATCCTGCACAGCTAAAATAGTTTATGTTTACACTTAAAATATAATAATTTCACAGTTCTTATTGTAAGCCTGATTTTTTCTATATTTCCAGTGCTTTCTTCCAAAGGTACAGATATTTAAGAAATAAAATTCTAATAAGGTACGTATGAGTGGAATCAGGCTTGGAGCAGATTCCTTTTCCACATATGAAGAAGGAATAAAGAATGAGTGGATCGTAGGAAACGGACTCGGGGGATACGCATCATCTACAATCATCGGGGCCGGAACAAGGACCTATCATGGACTGCTTGTAGCAGCTCCCGAAAACTCTCCTGGAAGGTTTTTATTGCTTTCTTCTCTTGATGAAGAAATTTCCATTAATGAAGAAATTTATCGACTTGCAACCCATAAATATCCTGGAAATGTTTTTCCTACGGGCTTTAATTATCTTTCAAAATTCATTCTTGCCCCCTTTCCTCTCTGGGTTTACAAGCCAGACGCTTTTACCGTGAAAAAAAAGGTCTTCATGATTCATGACAGCAATACAACCTGTGTTCTCTATGATATCAGATCCAGGAGAGAAGGGGCTTTGCTGAGAATTCTTCCCCTCGTAAACTCAAGAAACTTCCATTATACTATTCGCTCAGGAGACCTTTCCTTTTCCCAGAAGGCTGACTCTACAGGAGTAAAACTGGAAAGCTCTAACGGCTTTGCTTTCTCGCTTTCATCCAATCTCCAGTATCATTCTGATCCGATTTGGTACTACAATTTTGAATATGATACTGAGAAGCAAAGGGGGCTTAACTCCCAGGAGGATAATTTCAATCCCGGCTATTTCGAAAGCAAACTCAAAAAAGGAACCTCCCGTTTTTTCATTGCCGCTTCAACAGATGATATATCTTCACTTACTCTCGAGCAGGTAGAAGAACTCTATACAAGGGAAGTATACCGACAAAATCTTCTTGCTTTCAATTCAAGGCTTACGGAGCCTTTCGCCCTTAATCTTCTAAGGGCAACGGACGCTTTCATAGTGAAAAACCCTTCCTCAAGTGAAGATACGGTGATTGCGGGGTATCACTGGTACGCTGACTGGGGTAGGGATACTATGATTTCTCTGCCTGGCCTGCTTTTAATTCCCCGTCGTTTCGAGGAGGCCAGGTTCATTCTAATAAATTTTTCCAAGCATTGTCGGAGAGGCCTGATCCCTAATGCCTTCCTGGCTCTTGGAGGAGAACCAATTTACAACACAGTGGACGCTTCTCTCTGGTTTATTCATGCAGTGAGCCGTTATTTTGCATATACAAAGGACTTGCTGTTTCTCTCGGATGTATGGGATACCATAGATAGCATCATAAATAATTACCGTAAAGGCACAGACTTTGGAATCGGCATGGATTCCGATTATCTTATCCGGCAGGGACCCCAACTAACCTGGATGGATGCTAAAATAGGAGAATGGGCGGTAACCCCAAGAGCAGGCAAAGCCTGTGAAATAAACGCCCTCTGGTACAACGCCCTGAAAACTGCTTCCAATCTGGGTATTCTTCTCGGAAAAGATATTTCCTCATATGAGACTCTTGCAGCCGGAGTAGCTTCAAACTTTGAGGACGTTTTCTGGAACCAGGAAACGAACTGTCTCTTTGACCTCGTATACCAGGGTGAGGCAGGAAACCAGGTTAAAGACCCTGCAATCCGCCCCAATCAAATCTTTGCTGTATCGCTGCCTTATACTATTCTTTCTCCTGATAAGGAAAAGGCAATCGTGGACAGGGTTGAAAAAGATCTCCTGACACCTTTTGGACTTAGAACCCTCTCGAGTGATCACCCTACTTATAAGGGGCACTATCGTGGAGACCCAGTAACCAGAGATACAGCCTACCACAACGGGACCGCTTGGCCCTGGCTCCTCGGAGCTTATGTGAAAGCTTACCGGAAGGTCCATAATTATTCAAAACAAAGCCTTGAAGATATGCGTGCCCTTCTGCATGGCTTTGATATGCATCTTGAAACTGCAGGTATCGGTACTATTTCTGAAGTGTTTGATGGTGATTATCCGTACTCTCCAGCCGGCTGCATTGCTCAGGCATGGAGTGTCGCGGAGATTTTCAGGGCTTATATCGAGGATGTACTGGGAACAAAGCCTTGAGAATAGTATCAGGTTTATTGCCGGCTCTCTTCCGTACCCTTAAATTCTCCTCCCCTCTCTTTTTTATACTAGTTTTGCAATCTATCCCCCATGATTGATTTCGATACCTTGAAATACGAAAACGGCCTGATCCTTGCTGTCGTTCAGGACCAGATCAGCAGGGAGGTGCTGATGTGCGCATATATGAACCGGGAAGCCCTTGAGAAAACTGTAGAAACAGGGATTGCACATTTCTGGAGCCGGAGCAGACAACAGTTGTGGAAAAAAGGAGAGACCTCGGGGCATGTACAGAAAGTAAAAGAAATCAGGGTCGACTGCGATATGGACTCCATTCTCCTGCTTGTGGAACAGGCTGGGGGAGCCTGCCATATGGGGTACAGGTCTTGCTTTTACCGAAATCTCGAAGGAAAAATTATAGGAGAGAAAGTTTTCGAGCCGGAAGACGTTTATTAATTTTAGAACTTTAATAAACTTTTAATTATTTCACTTCTATTTTTCTGGACATCATGTATTTTTCTGTTGACATTTTTACTTTAATCCTGTTTTTTTCTTAGCACAATAAAGCAGGCAGCAAGGGTGACAAATGCAACACCTGCTCCAAGCTCAAATCCTGGAAGCATATTTTTTTCAGCTGGCAGGACCTGTGTGTTGACCTTGACACTGTCCGATATATAGTCGTGCCCTTCAGCATCTTCATAGAGGATTTCGCTGTCTAAAAAGTACTGCTTTGGAGTTACAGTCTCGTCTACATCCATATCAAAAGCAGCAACAGCACTTTCCCCTTCACGCCCTGTATTCTGTGCTTTTGTCATCCTATCGCTCCCTTACTTCGTATTTTTTGGCACGATTTTCGACCTGGCTCTAGACCTTATCTTTTAACATATTTTGGGGTTGAATTCTTTTTTATATAATATTCTTCAAATACCCACTGGCGAGAAATCCTCTTTCAATGAATTCTTCCTTAAATAATGGATTTATTAGAATAGAGAACTCAGTATCATGTACAAATAAATGGATGGAAACATTCCATCCACATAAAAAGTGTAATTTGTTGAGTCAGGAACTATAAATGGGACATACTAAATCATAAAAATTACATTAATGTGGTCTCAATAAGAATTCTTTTCGGGCATAATAAATTATATGAGATTAGTATGAAATTCTGTAATCTTTTCATGAGTATATTTCTGTTGCATATTTTAATATAGTTTTATAAAATGGATGTATTTATTTATATTCGGTAATTTTTTTGTTTTACTTCCCAAATGAATTTACTAAATTACTTTTGATGAGATAACTTTTGAATAAGATAAACTTATTTTTTGGTCAAGGCAACTTTCGGAAAAGATATAACTTATTTTTGGATAACACAACTTTGTAAAAGAGGTTTTGCGTAATTTCTGCAAAATAGCGTTGCGTTTTTTTGAGTTATATATATTTCCTATCCTTAGAGCCTATCCGAAAAGTGTTGTGACCTACTGTAACTTTTACAATTGACAATATGTACAACCGGAAAGGATACCGATATTATAGACCTATCGTAACTTTTCAACATTCGTTACTGACTTTTCGGATAGGCTCTTAGTTCGAGGGATGAGATTCGAATCCCTTAATTCCTTAGTCAAATTTAAATTCAGTTCCTTAAATCAAGTTGCAGCATGCAGGAGCAAAGCCATCTGGATAGAGTCTCCAACAACTGACCCAGAGCCTCTACACTTGGTTAAAATAGACTCCTTACCTCTTATCCCTATAGGCGGCAGATAGCCCTTGAACAAGCTGTATATCCTGTATGTAAACCTAACGTAGTTATTCAGCCTATCATCGATTCTAGCGAATGTCATAGAAGTCATTGTCAGGATAATAGAAATTTACCGACTTTTAAAAAACTCTGAAAACCCGATACCTTAATCCAATATCTTAAATTTTATTTTTGACAGGCTCAACTACCTCGGCATCCAATATTAACAACTAAATAAAATATATAATGTTAAGTCGCAATTAACCTTATTTCTTTATGTTTAATCCCTTTTTTGTTGGAAATTCGTTGATCGATAAATCTATCCAAAAACCAAGCTTGTGAACATACCTTGGAATCGCAATACTAGCCACACACAAAGATATAACCCGCATTCCAGAGATGTACACAGATGTATAATTTATTTGCCTGTCTACCCACTTCTATGAATTAAAGTGAAATGAATTTTTAAGCTGCTGCCGTATCTAGAAAATAGGTGACATTTCTATGGATTTCTGTGGAAAGCGGATTACTGGGGGAATAGGAAGTTTCAGTGAAATCTCAGCTGAAAGTTGTGAGAACTCAAGGGATTAAAGATAAGAATAATTAACCAGTTTTTAGAAAAAATCATAGCAGGAAAGACAGCAAAATCGAAGAAAAATAAAAAAATAATTTGTGAAAAGCAGATTTTTGTCCCTTTTTGGGCGTTTTAAAGTTAATTTTTGGGTATGGAAAGGACAGAAAATATAGAATACTACCTAAATAATGTTAATTAAATGAGATACATATTTATAATAAGTATGACGTATTTATATTAAAGTAAAAACGTAAAAGAACTTTATAATGGGGAAAAGTATGAAAATAAGGGTTGTGAGTTCTAGAAAAGAAATCTTTACACTGAATCCAAATGAAAGAATAGTGCATCTGGCTTTCAGGCCGTCAAACAAGGACATTTTTTCGCTGATCGAGACCTGCCCAAAGATTGAGGTTATACAGCTTCCGAAATCTTACAGACGCACAGTCTCAAAGTCCATAGAAATGTTCCTCGGGATGCAGAGAATCCAGCTCATCGAAGGAGATGTCTGGGGACACAGGAAGGATATAAACGAATACTACAGTGTTCCTTTGTCAATCATTGAAGAAATAAAAGAACTCAAAATTGAGGGTAAATCCACTGAGGCTATTGAGGAAAAGGTCTCGAGGGAAAGAAAACTTAACCCTGAAATGGTTGCTTACATTCTGAGAAAGGATGTCACTGCCTGAGATGCTGAAATAATAGTTTGAGCTATCCTCAATTTTATTTCTTTTTAAATTTTGGGTTGTCCATTTGTATCTAGTTGTTATTATATAATATACATTCTTTTAACATCAGTTAACGAATTTTATGCACAACTTCGAGTATCACTTCTATCGGTTTTCAAACCTAATTCCTAGAGATGTAGCATGAAAAATAACACTTTTTGATGTTTGAAACCTTAACCGAATCCAAATGAATATGGAAGCGTGTTATGAACTATATATATAAAGTATAAAAATATAGTTCTTATGGAATTTAATGTTATTTATATGTATTGATGAATAACTACCTATTTAATCCCCTCATATTATAATTTATGGCAAAAATTATACTCAGTAAGACTCGTTTTGTTAATCAGCAAATCCTCCCGCAAGTAGACAAGCTCGCTATTAGCAGGGCTTGCACTCGATCAGACGTGCTCAAGGATATATTTTACTCAACGTTCAAGTACCGCCCGCTTAAGAGGACGCCCGAGCAGATAGAGGCAATGTATGCAATTGAGAAGAGTGAAGAGCGAGAGTGTGAAAAAAACAAATGCATGGCTGTTGTTATCGATACTAAGTTTCAGGACATTCTTCTGCAATATCATGCACTCCGCTGTGAGCGATATGATAGAACAGTCCAGTCTGTAAAATGCCAGTATTCGGGCACACGCATAGAGGGCGGCGCGGCTAATGCTGCTAGTTCTGCGTACACAATCACGGTTGGGAATAACCCTATGAAATGCAGAGTGCTAATCCGAAAGCCTGGGCAAGTGAAAGCATGAGAGTAATGATTTTTAAAACCCGAATTTTGAGAGATATGTTCTGCCAGTATTGACCCAGCAGGCAAGAGCAGAGATGTGCAGTTTAGAATATCATATTCGGGATATATTCGGCATATAATCATCGACCAGCACCCCGAAGCATGGCACAGTGGCAGGGCGATAGGATCAAGGAGCAGTCACTGACCAAGCGATCAAAAATTCCATGTCTCTTTGTGGCAGTTGATAATCAATTCTCATAGCGGTACAACATTAACGGCAGAATGAAAACAGTCAATAAGATTTTGCATACCGTTGTAGGGTATGACCTGTTCATAAATTAAAAGCTGGGAGTGGGAATCAGTCCTCACAGCTCTCTTTTCGTCTTGCTTTATTGCGCTTCACGCGTAACTGACCTGGATATTTACTGCAAAATTTGCCCGCGGACAATGCTTGCTGTAGAAATAATTACTGACAAGCTTATGACAATATGTGCCAACTTTGCGGTTATCCATTCTGTGTAGTCCACAAAAGTTTTAGCTTTTTTTAAATATTTTATTTTTTCATAACCAACCACCTTTTTTTGGTTGGTCTGGTAGCCAAAATTCAATAAGGTCATAAAATAAACATCCTTAATACATAAAAATATGTCGAATCTTGTAAAGTGGATAATTCAAAACAGTGTCATCTAATTAAGACATATAAGGTTAAAATACAATTAACCTTTTTAATCTGTCTTTCCTTCTTTTTTCTATTCAAACAACAAATCAAGATGTCGTGCCATCCAGCCACTACGAAATAACTTATGATTTTCCAAAGGTTTTATTATATACTTTCCGGCTCTATATCCCCTTATATGGCTGAAGAGAAGCAGATAAGGAGGATCGTTCCGGATACAAGCGTAATTATTGACGGGAGGCTTTCATCCCGCGTTAGAAGCGGTGAGTTCAGGGGTGCCGAGATTGTCATTCCTGAAGCTGTGGTATCGGAACTTGAAGCTCAGGCAAACAGAGGCAGGGAAATAGGTTTCAAAGGGCTTGAAGAGCTTTCGGAACTTCGCAAGCTGGCAGACAGGGGTGAAATTCTCCTCCGATTCAGCGGGGTTCAGCCCACTATTGAGGAGATCAGACTATCTAAAGAGGGCAGGATGGATGCCCTTATCCGAAGTACGGCTATCGAGGTCGGAGGGCTGTTTGTAAGCGAAGACCGGGTACAGTCTCTTATAGCTAAAGCAAAGGGGCTTGATGTTGAGTATATGCATCCGAAAACTCTGGATCCATCAGAGTTTGGGCCTCTCAAAATAGAGCATTTTTTCACTGACGATACGATGTCTGTCCACCTTAAAAATGGCGTATCCCCTATGGCCAAGAAGGGTCCTGTTGGGAACGTGCGTTATGTAAGGATCCGTGAAGAACCTGCTACTTCTTCGGAACTTTCCAGTATCTCGAAAGAACTTATTGAGAGGGCGAGGCTGGACCCGGAATCTTTCATCGAGATGTCCTCAAGTGGGGCTACTGTCCTGCAGATCCGAAATATGCGAATTGCTATTGCTCGCCCGCCTTTTTCCGACGATATGGAAATTACTACTGTCAGGCCAACTGTGGTCGTGGATCTCGAGCATTACCGCCTGAGCGATAAACTCAAAGAACGTATTGTAAGCCAGCGTGGTATTCTTATTGCCGGACCTCCTGGAGCCGGAAAATCTACTTTTGCTGCCGGGGTTGCCCGCTACCTGAATGACCACGGGCAGGTGGTCAAAACTATGGAATCCCCAAGAGACCTTCAGGTCCCTCCTGAGATCACCCAGTACTCGCCTCTTAACGGGAGGATGGAAGATACTGCGGATCTTTTACTCCTTGTCAGGCCGGATTATACTATATATGACGAAGTCCGGAAGACCGGTGATTTCCTGATTTTTGCAGATATGCGCCTTGCAGGCGTGGGAATGATCGGGGTAGTGCATGCAACAAGGGCAGTGGATGCCATTCAGCGCCTGATCGGAAGGGTTGAATTGGGTGTAATTCCTCAGGTAGTTGATACTGTTATTTTTATTGATAAAGGAGAGGTTGCAAAGGTTCTGGTGCTTGCATTTACGGTTAAGGTTCCTCATGGGATGACCGAGCAGGATCTTGCAAGACCCGTAATCACGATTGCAGATTTTGAGACCGGGAAAGTAGAACACGAGATTTACACGTATGGAGAGCAGGTTGTCGTTATGCCAATAGGTGCTTCTGCCGAAGGGAGGAAGCCTGCGTGGAGGCTTGCGGGAGAAGAAATAAAGAATGTTGTTGGGAGGTACGCATCTGGCCCTGTCGAAGTGGAAGTAACCTCAGACGACAGTGCAATCGTAAAGGTCCGGGACGAAGATATGCGAAAAGTCATTGGTAAAGGTGGAAATGTTATTAATCGGATAGAGAACATTCTGGGTCTTCATATTGATGTCCGGGAAACGGAGGGCGAAGCTCCAAGGGCTGCAAAAGGTCGAAAGTACGGAGCCCAAAGTAAAGTTCTTCCGGAGAAAGCAAGGCCTTCTGGGATTGAGAAGGAAGTTTCTGTCTCTTCTGTTCATCCCCTCATCGAGAGGAATAAGAAACACCTCATACTTGGCGCTCCGGAACTCGCAGGAAAGGATGTTGAGATATACATTGAAGACGAATACCTTTTCAGTGCAACCGTAAGCCGACACGGAGAAGTGAAACTCAGAGTAAACTCAGACCTCGCATCCGATATTATGGAGGCTCAGGATAGCGGAGAACTGATTGAAGTTCGATTGATTTGATCTCCCCTGTTCATTTTTTCAAATTTCTTCCTTCTTTTACCTATTTTTACTTTAATCCTTCTTTATTTTATTGCTTTTAATATCATTTCTCTCTTCAAAAATTTTATATAGTGTTGTGCCTGATTCTTCAATAAAAAATTTCATGGGTTATGGTCATATTGAATAAATTACATCAGGCAGAGCCAGAAATTAGGGAAGATTTGCAGGGGAGAATTGAAGTTTTTGATCAGAGCATCAGAAGTTTCGAAAAAAGGCTAAGGGCCGTCGAGAGGCGTCTTTCTCTGGAAACTTCCCCTGCACTGCAGGCTGGAAAAGTTTTTTCAGGAAGTTTCTCAGGTTCTTTCCCTGAGGAAAACGCAGGGAGTGCTGCTGTAGGTTCATCAGTTTTCCCGCCGGTGCCTTCGGTTTCCCCTGAATCTTCCGTTTCTGGAAATTCTTTCCTTTCTGATTCAGTTACATCAATTTCAGATGGGAGTGTTTCAAGTTTTGCACTCAGTGCAGTACTTCCTTCTGGCGAAACTTCGAATCTTTCTATGACTTCTGCGGATAATTCTTCCGAAGTTTCCGCAATCGGTTATAAAATCAAGAGCATAAATGAGGTTTTTTCCAGCGTTTTCGAAAGTCTACGTTCTCTACAGGCTGCAGTATCCGAGCTGTCGGATTTTGCTCATAACAACCTGGAATCCGAAATTGAGACGCTGGATGCAGAAGTCCGGAATCTCAAGGCTCAGGAAAATGCAAAAAGCGAATATATAAAAGAGCTTGAGTCGCATATCAATATTATTGAGAACCAGAACAGGTTAACCCTCGGCTCAATGAAAATCCCCTTTGAGGTTTCAGGAGTTGCAGGGTCTTCAGTTCTTTTTCTTACCGCGTTCCTTGTCTGGTCCGGCCGATGGGACGTGATAAAGTCTCCTTATTTCTCAACAGGGCTTGCTGTGCTGATGGCGGGAGTCGTCTTAATGAAGTTTTATCTGGTAAACCGCAAAAAGAAGTCGTTAATAAATAAATAAATAAATAAATAATGAAATAAAAAAACGTGCGTGCTTTAAAGGAAAAAGTGCTTATTTTCTTGATATGTTCACAATGCTGTTAATGGTAAGTCTCCAAAAATATTTATATAATTACTTCTTTCATTTATCCAGTCTTATCTTTTCCGGGGGACACCATGATAGAACTGACCAAAGCTCTTTTTCTGGGTTTTACAGTAGGCATATCTGCAGCCATTATTCCCGGACCTATGATGTTTGCAGCGATTGCGGCATCTATTAAGAATGGCTGGAGAGCAGGGCCTTCAATTTTCATAGGGCATGCTCTGGTAGAGCTGGCCATTTTTGTGATCGTCCTCGTAGGCGCATCGTCTTTTCTTGGAGAAACAGTCATTACATATCTGGCCATAATAGGTGGTTTGATTATGTTACTTTCCGGGCTGGTAATGATTAAAAGTGCAAAAGAGGCTTCGACTATGGATATTTCCATTTCGGCAAGTAGCCTGAACTTATCTTCGGACCCAGCCCCTTCAGGAATTATAACCTCTGCATTAAACCCTTTCTCAGGCCCGGTATCTGCAGGAATTGTAACTTCTGCATTGAATCCTTTTTTCGTTATATGGTGGCTGACAGCAGGCAGTGCAATTGTCCTTCAGGAATACCTGATAGGCATCTTTGCAGTAGTCGCGTTTATTCTTGGTCACTGGATAGCAGATCTTGGGGTCCTTGTAGCTGTATCCTCATCCTTTTCACAGGGAAACAAAATCCTATCACAGCGTGCGCATGAAATATTGGTATATTTGTGCGGCGGCTTTATGGCGTTTTTCGGCATGTGGTTCATGATAAATAACAGTAGTATCGCTGCAATGATCTGAATTTATGATATAAATATAATCTGAATTTATAATCTAAATTCATGGTCTAAATCAATAAATACTGTTTTTCAGAATCTCAATATACGGTTTTCCTGTTTTTTTGAAAAAGTCGGAAATATCAGGAGCATTTAGCTCCGAATTACCTTCAAAAAATAGTCGCTGATAAAATCCCTGTACCCTTCTCTCATTACTTTTATTTTGATATATCCTTCAGCTTTTCCCGGAGGCAGTTCAGGATTAGAAATTTTTATTGTTACCTTTCCTTCAAGGTCGGTAACGCCTGAATACGCTTTTTTCCTATCAGGGCTCCATGCAATCACATTTGCTTCCCCTATCCCGCGATTATTGCTATCAAGCACCTTTACAAACAAGTTCAGGTTTGTTTCCTTTTCTAGCCCTGCATCAGGTGAAGGTAAAGAAAATGTGCTTACATTTGTTGTTGCATACATGGGTTCTGGAGGAGTAGGGGCATTGCTGAGGGCTGAGAGAATTGCATGAAATCCTGCGAGGCCCACAACCAGAAGGACTACGATCCTTATTGGAAGCCCGATAGTTCCTGCTTCATTTCGTTTGAATTTTTCAGGCAGCATCTGCACCTCCTCTCTATAGTTTTATCCCTGGAAAACCCATGGAAAATATGCAATTAGCGAGTCTTGATGATCATAACGGCATCTTTTTTCTCGTAGTCATAAAAACCATCGGCCAGGATTTTAAGGTCCATTGTCCCTTCGTTCTGGTTAGGGTCAAGCCTGACCTCTGCATTTTCCGCGGTTGTCAGGAAAGTGATCCCGTCAGGGCCCGTAGTATTCGATGCTGCCCCGCCAAGCCCTCTCAAAATAACATTTGCATTCCGTACCGGATTTCCGTCCTTGTCAGTTGCCTTTACCACTACGGTTATGGCGAAAGGGTTTTCTGCGGTCTGGGAATCCACTATTATCGAGTTCCCTTTCTCAAGGCTACCTCCCTCAAGGGCTGTGCTTTCTATAAATACCGACATGTCCTTTGTCGGAGTCGGCATGATCGAAATCAGCGTTGCAAGGGCGACCATCCCGACAACAAGCATGACTACAATGTTTATCGGGAGCTCCATAGCTTTCTCATCATGTCTAATCAATCTGAATTTTCCCATATTTTTTCCCCAATTTCCACTATGTAAATTAATTTACAAACAATTTTATCAATATTCAGCCATTCTATTTATACATTGCTCATTTTTAGCCCAATTATGTTTTTTATATGAAAACTTCTTTATATTTCTTCCTAATAACTATATATTTATATAGTTCTTTTACCCATACTTTCCTTACTGTTGTAGAATAACCTTAACAATCAGAAACGAGGGGAAACAGTTTTTTGACTCAAGAATGCTCTGATGACTCAGACGAATCGGATCGTGACCGTAGTTTCTTGTGTTTTTTCGGACTGCATGAATGGAAGCGAAAAAGCGGGGCATTGTGCTTTTTGCCAACAGTGCTCGAAAAACGCTATGAATGCATACATTGTGGCAAATACAAGGTGATTTTTGAAAGGGAGAACAGCTCTTACAAACTTCCTGCTGGCAGGTCTTAACTGCAAAGGACTTACAAATTCCTTTAATTTTTCTTCTTATTGCTGATCTCTTTTAATAATTTTCCTGATGTCTTTTTCTTTGCTCGTAAGCTTAATCTATCTTAACTTTATTTGTTAGGTCTATGAAAAGAATCGTGATTCTCGATTACGGGCTTGGAAATCTACGCAGTGTTCAAAAGGGGCTCGAACACGTCGGATCCAGTCCCGCAATCTCCGGGGACACTGAGGAGATTCTCGCCGCAGACGGTGTAATCCTACCCGGTGTCGGCGCTTTCGTGGATGCCATGAAGTGTCTTGCCCCTATCAAAGGGATTATCGAAGAGTATGCACGGTCAGGAAAGCCTATGCTCGGGATCTGCCTCGGACAGCAGGTTCTCATGAGCTCTTCCGAAGAAGGGAAGCTTACTGATGGGCTTGACTTTATTTCTGGCAAAGTGCTGCGTTTTCCGAAATCCGAATTAAAAGTACCCCACATTGGCTGGAACAATATCAAAATCGAGCAAGATCACCCTCTGTTTGAAGGTATTCCTGATGACTCTTTCGTATATTTCGTACATTCCTACTACGTTGATACAGCTCCTGAAAACACCCTTGCAGCCTGTAACTATGGGCTGGAGTTTTCAGCTTCTGTGATAAACTCGAAAGGCAATGTAATGGGTACCCAGTTTCACCCTGAGAAAAGCGGAGCTACCGGGTTGAAGATTCTTAAAAACTTTGTAGAAATGTGCTGAATGAATTTATCCAAGTATTTGCTTTCTTATTAAATCTCAAAGTTTATTTTTTTACTTTTATCCAGATGATTAAATTCCGATTCCTAATATCTCACATTAAAGTACTGGGATCAGCAGATTAACATTTGAACCCCAAATTACTCTGCCTGCACATATTAGGGCAGAAACGTCTGTAAGGATGGTTACTATGGATATAGAAGGCTATGCAAAACGGGCTCTCAGAAAGGACCCTTCAAACGAAGCAGGGCTTGAGGTACAGCTGGCTTCAAGAATCCTTGAAATTAAGAATATAAGTCCGGAACGGGCTCATGAGATCGCGGCTGCGGTCGTTTGTGAGGCAAAAGCAACACTTAATGTGGAAGGAGATGTTTTAAGTCCGACTCTCTCAGGAATCTCCATGGGAGAATTCGGGGTCGGCTCCAGGGGCACAGGGGACTTTTATGTTCACTCCAAGCTCGGAGAGGTTATAGGTAAGACAGGTGCGGTTGTAGACAGTTCCCAACTTGACGACTCAGGTGTTGTTAAAATCGGTGACGACTACCTGGTGTTAACGGTTGACGGCATCCATTCTCGCCTGAGCGACTTTCCTTTTCTCTCAGGCTTTCACGTAGCCAGGGCAGCTCTGCGTGATGTGTATTCTATGGGGGCCCGCCCACTGGCAATGCTTTCCGACATTCATGTCGCAGATGATGGAGATGTCGCAAAGATATTTGACCATATTGCAGGAATAACCACGGTTTCGGAACTTACCGGAATACCTCTTATTACCGGAAGCACTCTTCGAATAGGCGGGGATATGGTTATAGGCGAACGCATGACAGGCGGAGTTGGCGCTGTCGGTATAACTTCTTCTCTTACTTCCCGAAACCGGACACAGGTAGGAGACCTTATCCTGATGACTGAGGGAGCAGGCGGGGGTACGGTTTCTACAACTGCGCTTTACTACGGGATGCATGATGTCGTTGAAGAGACTATTAATATCCGTTTTCTCGAAGCCTGTGAGGTTCTGCTGCAGTCCGGGCTATACAGGAAAGTCCATTCAATGACTGATGTTACCAATGGTGGAATCCGGGGAGATGCCAAAGAAATCTCAAAGACCGCAGGTGTAAAACTTGTCTTTGAAGAGGAAAAGTTAAGGGCTCTCGTGAATCCAAAGGTACTCTCAATGCTTGAGCTCCTTAAAATCGACTATCTTGGAGTATCTCTTGACGCCCTGCTTATAATTGTCCCCCCTGAATTTGTTAATGAAATTCTTGATGCTGTCAGATCTTCAGGCATTAAAATTGACATTATAGGGCGCGTTGAGAAGGGAAGCGGGGCTGAAATTTCCGTAAATGGTGAACTCCGGGACTTTACACCCAGATTCAGAGAGTCAGCCTATACCCCTGTGAAAAAAGTTCACGGGGAAGAAAATCCCAGGGACTTTGAAGAAATGAGAGCAGCAATTGATAAGGCAGCCCTTGAAGCTATTGAGAAGAAACAAAAAGTCCTTGAAAAAATAAGGAAAAAGTCCTTGAAAAAATAAGAAATAAACAATAAAATGTAACACCAGGTAAGCCTTAAACAAAGTTGAGCCATAAATCAGGTAGCCGGAAAAGAGGGAAAATGTTACATTTTTCTTTTTACTAAGAGCACTTCCCTTACTTTTCCGGTGATTTCGACCTCTGCCTTCGGTTCGATTTCCTCTTCTGAGCGAGCTTTCCAGTATTCGCCTTTATAGCGGACAAAGCCTGTTTTTCCAGGTCCCAGAGGGTCTATGGTTTGGGCAGTTTCCCCTATGAACTCTCCAATAACCGGTTTTTTCTTTCTTATCTCCGTTACTTTATAAATCGCAAAAACCAGGAACAGCCCGAAAACAATTGTAGGGGCAACAACTGTCAGCACAAGAAGTCTCCGGAATTCGGGAGTGTAAATGTTTTCGTTTCCCATCGGTATAAGGAATATACTTCCTATTATGAGGCTGATAAGGCCCGCAAGCCCGAAAATGCCAAATCCGGGTGTCTTAATTTCAAGAATGAGAAGTGCTATCCCTACAATAATGAGGAAAAATGCCCCTATATTGATGTCGAATCCTGTGCCTATCAGCCCGAGTACGATTGAAATGATTCCGAAAACTTCTGCTCCGGCTCCTGGACTTGAGATTCCAAAAATTAGCCCATAAAGCCCGATGGTCAAAAGAAGGGAGGAGATAATCGGGTTTGAAATAAGCCTTAGAAAGGACAGAGAAAGGGGAGGTTCATAATTTTCTGTTCTTGCATTTTCGGTTTGCAGAATTTTTTCTTTTACCTGCTGCCCGTCAGTCTGTGCCAGCAGATTCGGGATAGAAGGAGCTATATATTCTATCACGCCTGTTTCCAGGGCTTCCTGGGCATCAAGGTTTTTGTTTTTCGTTATAACTTCTTCTGCAAAGGTCTCGTTTCTTCCGTGTTTACTGGCCGTTGCAACCGAAAACTTGACAAGGGCGTTTATTATTTTTTCGTCTTCTATGGGTTTCGTCCCTTCTGCAGACATCTGAACGGGCTGGGCTGAACCTATAACTGTGAAGGGAGCCATTGCAGCAATATCGGTTCCCATGAGGATGAGAGTGCCGGCTGACCAGGCTTTCCCGCTTTCAGGTACATATCCGATAATAGGAACGCTCGTATTCTCAATGTCCCTTATGATTACCTGAGTCTCTTCCAGCCCTCCTCCTGGAGTATCCAGGCTGATCACGAGAGCCTCAAAGTTTTCGTTTTCAGCTTTTTCTATCGCATCCGCTACAATATCATCTGAAGCCGGGGTGATAGCTTCGGAAATTTCAAGCACAAGCACCTTATCGTCAGGCCCTGCTGCAGCAAGGGGTGCAAAAATAGCTGTGAGGATGAAGCACAGAAAAAAAATACAGAGAAATTGTTGAGCCCTTCCCGCAAGCATGTTATCGGTCCTTTCCTGCTTATCACTATCTTTCGGAATCCGTTTCCGCTTTTATTGTTCTTTCTTTCTCGAAATGGCCTGAGATAGGGCTGCTATATTCCCGGTTTCAAGAGACTGGGATTGCGTAACCACTATGAGATTCTTTTCCCTGGCAATCTCGGCTAAAGTTTGCAATTCTCTCAGTTTGATTGCTGCTGGTATTCCCTGATATAGGGTGGCTGCATCCATCATTTTCTGGGCAGCCTGGGATTCCCCTTCCGCAAGGATAATCCGGGAACGCTTTTCTCTTTCGGCTTCAGCCTGTTTAGCAATTGCTCTCTTCATTGTTTCAGGCAGAGCTACATCCCGAATCGTAACCCCTGTAACCTTAATCCCCCATGGGTCGGTGTATGTGTCCAGAAGTTCCTGAATTCTCTTGTTGATACTTTCTCTCTCCGAAAGCAGTTCATCAAATTCCATCTGACCCAGCACGTCCCTAAGGGTTGTCTGTGAAAGGGTGGAGGTTGCGAACATATAGTTTTCAACCTGAGTAATAGCTGCTCCAGGTTCCACGACTTTGTAATAGACAACAGCGTCCACTTCAACCGTAACGTTGTCCCGCGTGATAACTGCCTGTTTAGGGATATCAATGGTAACAATTCTCAGGTCTATTTTAATCGCTTTATCAACAATCGGAATGATCAGGAAAATCCCAGGTCCTTTCACTCCGCTAAGGCGACCTAACCTGAAAATAACTACTCTTTCATATTCATTAACCATTTTTATAGATTGTGAGAGTATTAAAAATATAACTATTAATACAGGAAACAATAATTGACTGGTGAAATCGACCATACTTTTATGACCTCTTGTTCCATTAATATTAAATTAAACTCAATAATAATTAAGTATTCTCTCAGAGTACACATTAAAGATATCTTTAATGCGTGCGTTCATAACTTAAAAGTTTTGCATTCTGTATCTCTCTAACTATCTGGAAAACTATATAATTACTTTCACGTTCCGATTTTACATGGACTGCAGTTTTTCAGGTTTTTTGGAGCTATCTCAGGAAGAATTAAATATCAGACATAAAGGTGTCTGGTTGTTGCGGACATATAATGGTACTGTTACAGATCGATTCTGACAAATGGCTGCATCTGAAAACACTTATATCTGAAATACGGAAATACAAAACAGGGAAAAATTGGATTGACAGGGAAAGAAAAGGTTGAGAAGTTATCGATTTTCGGGCTGAATAGGGCCGATAAAGAGAACAATAAGTGCTTTCAGGTTCAAAAGCTTATTCTGAGCCATAGAAAGTAGAGTAAGAAAACGCAGGTTCGGAAGAACCACCGGTGTTGATATTAATGAGTAAGGAATGTCCAGACTGCCACGGGCGTGGCTATAAAGTTGTTTCAACTGATATCTGCCCTCAATGTAAGGGAAAAGGTAAGTCAAAATCTATTGACTTCATGAAAATCTCGGAGAAAGATATTGACAGTTTCTTGAAAAGTGGCGCAGCATGTGAAAAATGTAAAGGTAAGGGTATTCTTGAAATAACCACACCCTGTGAAACCTGCGAGGGGCTCGGGAATATATATACATGCAAGGTTTGTGGAGAGCGCATTAAGGAACCTGCGGATCCGGAGGAAGAAGTATGCGCTTCCTGTGCCCGTTCTCAGTATGTTTATGCTCTTGATGAATCATGCGACCTTAAGGATGTTGAGTCAGGAAAACTTTACCACGGCACAGTGAGCAGCAAAGCGTCTTTCGGGGTCTTTGTAGACCTTAACCCTCATATAAGAGGGCTAATACACTCCAGCAATCTTGGGGTCTCTCCTGAAGTGGGAAACGCAGTGATCGTGCTGGTAAAAAGCGTCAAAGGCGGAGGGAAGCTGGACCTGATTCCTAAGACCCTGACAAAGTATGAAACTGTTGACCTTGAAAAGGAGCTTCCACTTAAAAACTCAGCTGAAATAGACCCGGGTATGAAGGGCAGGCTCATCCGAATCGAAGGAGAAGTCATCCAGGTAAAACAGACAAGCGGGCCCACAATCTTTTCTATTAGCGACGAAGGAGGCTTTGTCCCCTGTGCAGCCTTTGAGATTGCCGGGAAAAGATCCTATCCACATATTGATGTAGGAATGATTGTTTCAATCACTGGAGAAGTGACTCTGCGGGATGAGCAGATTCAGATCGAAGTTATGAGCATGAAATTGCTGACCGGGGAGAAGGAGTCAGTTGTCAGGGCCAGAGTTGAGAGAGTAATCGAGGAAAAGGCAGCTCCTGCTGATATTCCATTCCTTGTCAAAAGCGATATTATGGAAAAGCTCAAACCAAGGATGCTCCACGTCGCCAAAGAAATAAAGAAAGCGATTTTCCATTCAACGCCAATCATCCTCAGGCACCATGCTGATGCCGACGGAATTACCTCAGCAATTGCAATTGAAAGGGCAATCCTGCCCCTTATTACGGAAATCGGTGGAACGGACGCAGAATATTATTTCTACAAGCGTGCTCCTTCCAAAGCTCCTTTTTATGAGCTTGCAGACGTTACAAGAGATATCTCTTTTGCGCTTGAAGACTCCTCAAGGCACGGGCAGAAAATGCCGCTTGTGATCCTTGTGGACAACGGGTCAACCGAAGAGGACGTCCCTTCCATGCGGCAGGCTATGGTTTATGGAATCAATATGCTTGTTATTGACCATCACCATCCTGACGAGATCGTTGACCAGTACCTGATAGGGCACGCAAATCCTGCACATGTTGGAGGAGATTTCGGGGTTACTGCCGGAATGCTCTGTGCTGAAGTCGCTCGTATGATCAATCCCGACATCAGCGATACAATAAAGCATCTTCCTGCGGTTTCTGCAGTAGGAGACCGTTCAGAAGCTCCGGAAGCCGGAAGGTATATTTCTCTGGTCTCGGACCTTTATACTCTTGAAGAGCTGAAAGAGATGGCTCTGGCTCTTGATTATGAACAGTTCTGGCTGAGATTTAGCAGTGGAAAGGGTATTATCGATGACATCCTGGACCTGGGTGACCATGATATCCATAAAAAACTGGTTTCCCTGCTCTGCGAACAGGCAAATACTATGATAAAGGAGCAGCTTGAGACCTGCCTCTTTAATGTCAAGTCTCAAAAACTGGCAAATGGTGCTATCATGAACGTGATAGACGTTGAAAACTATGCCCAGAAATTCACCTTCCCGCCACCTGGAAAAACTTCAGGAGAAGTTCACGACGTGCTCACCAAAAGAAATCCTGATAAACCCGTGGTGACTCTCGGATATGGTCCTGACTTTGCGGTCATCCGTTCCAAGGGCGTGCTTATGAACATTCCGAGAATCGTCAGGGAACTCAGGGAGGAAATGAAAGGTGCAGGTGTCAGTGGAGGAGGACATCTTGTCGTGGGCAGCATTAAGTTTGTAGAAGGAATGAGGACTGAAGTGTTATCACGGCTTGCCGAGAAGATAGGATCGGCAGAGGTCGAGTATTAAAGGGCTTTAATAAGCCTATCTTTCCTTCACTTCCTTTATGTGCCCGGACAAATTAAGAACTGCTAAGAACTGGTTTACTTTTTTGCAAATTCCGGGTGATATTAAAATATTTGCTTTAGTAGATACAAATTAGTTTACCGGTATCCTAAGCCGTTAAGGTTCTGTACTTTGTACGAAACGATCATAACGCCAACTCTGGAAAGGTGCCGGGCATGTGGAGAAGGCAGTGACGCTTTAGAGCTCACCGAAGAGAAGCGCGAAGTGTGGTTAGATGCTCAGGGGAACGTAAACGAACAGGACACCAGGAAGAATGACCCTGTAACAGCTGATCTTATCCTGGCAGTTGTGAAGAACAGGGGAACGACCGAAAAGAGAATCGTTCATAGACGTTTTGAGGGCGCGAAACGGTGCCCGAAATATTTGTAAGTGATTTTTAGAAATAGGCTATTTCAATATCGGCTAACATCATGTATTCATTGATGTAATATGATAAAGCTTTTTTCCCTTTTTTGTTATAATTGCGGCTGTGCCGCAGGTGCTAAAATGAACAGAAAGGACAGATAACCCTTTTACACAGTCTAAAAAATAGTGTCAGGAAATGTGAAATACATATTCCTGATATGATATAGCTGAGTTATTAAAAACCGAATGAAATACCAAGGTTTAAGGCGGATAAGTAATCCATCAATAATAAGTTGATATTTATCCAGAAAATTCACATACTTATGCTCTGTATATCATATTCCACTGAATCCGAAAATCTGTTTAGGTTTTGGTTTTCTGTATACAGGTAAGCTTAAAAAACAAGTGCATTTGAACAAATTGCATTTTAAGATGAAATATCAACCAGCTAATTGAGCACGACCTGAAGCTATGAATATGGTTAAAAGACAAGTCAATAATCTAAATTACTTTGTTCTTAATGAAGTCAAATATATTAATCAATTATTTGGTATAGTTTCGTAATATTGGTACATTCTCCTCGGATCTTTTGCTTTTAATTCATTATTCATAGATTTACATGCTTATTCTGAAGTTTTTGCAACGGAACCGAAATTGATACGCAAAGCTCAAGTTTGTGAGATTTCTGGAGAAATATCAACCTATTATTGATAAATGATCTAACCATTCATCTATACCTAGATTCCTAACCTCTGTTTCATGTGAATTCAATATCTGTTTTTCCCATATTGGTAGATGTAATTTAATTATGCTACTAAAGTGATATTAAAGCAAAAATATTTTGGAATTGTGGTTTTCTATGAAACGTCTCGTTAAATTTACTCTGGAGGACGGCAGTATTATATTAATAGAAGCAGAAGAGACTGAAGTAGAAGGGGAAATGATTCGTGTCTCATCGCAATCTACATCTCGTGAGATTGTAAATATCTCAAATAAAACATTTGAAGAATCACTTGGTATTGTAAAACCGGTTGCTAATACTGTTTTGAACAAGCTAAAAGACCTCAGCAAGCAACCCGAAGAAGTTCAAGTTTCTTTTGGTATTTCAATGGATTTAAAAGCTGGTATGTTTATAGCAGCGGGTACTGGTGCTAATTTTAATGTGACTTTGACCTGGAAGAAGTGAAATCATTTTTATTATTATGTCCTTTTTTAATCTGCATCTGAAACACGGGGATAATTCAACAAGTGGGGACTTCGTGATACCTGAAGATTTAACTGAGGGAATTGTTCAAATTCTCAGGCATGATGGCACTGTTGCCGGAACCGGGTTTATCATTTCTAATTATTTGATTGCAACCTGTGCTCACGTAATTCAAGCTGCGGACGCAGGTCCAGGTAACAAAGTAAGGGTTCGTTTTTATCTGAATGAAAAAGAGGGTAATACCATTGTTATGCCAGAGAGATGGCATGGTCCTGATAAAGAAGACCTTTCAATACTCCAGTTAGAAGACGAACTTCCATCAGATGTTAAAGCTTTCTCACTTGGTTCTTCAGCAGGAGTAACTGGTCATAAAGTATCTACTTTTGGATTTCCGGTTACTGGAGATATCAAAGGTATCTGGGCTCAGGGGGAGGTACTTGGAAAGGTAACCGAAAGGGGCAATTCCTTACTCCAGATAGATTCAAACGAAATTACTGCAGGTTTTAGCGGAGCACCCTTATGGGACGAATCTAGACAGCGAGTTATTGGGATTGTTGTAGGCACTGTTAGACAGGACTTGTTCGGTAAGCTTCAAAATGTAGCGTTTGCGATTCCTAGCGAAGTATTGCAGTCAATCTGTCCGGAATTGAAAATAAACGATATCTGCCCTTATAGAGGCTTATTTTCTTTCAAAGAAGATGACGAGTACCTTTTTTTTGGAAGAACAAAACTTGTTCAGGAACTAAAAAAACAGATGCAAACATATCCACGATTTCTAGCAGTAGTTGGTTCATCTGGCAGTGGAAAATCCTCACTGGTTTTTGCCGGCCTCTTACCTCGAATACAAAGAGGCGAGATTGTCGGATTTGAAAATGCTCAGGTTGTTACTTTCCGACCTAATGATATCTCCAAATTAGATAGCGCCTCAGATACTGATCCGGAAGAATCTTTAAGGCAGGCCTTGCAAAGGTCTGGAGTTTTTACTGAAAAGGCTGATCTCTGGGAAGGTATACGCTCATATCTGGAAAAAAAACCTGAGATTAGACTTGTAATTTATGCAGATCAATTTGAAACATTATTCTCGAACGCTAATGAAGCTACGCAAGTTGAATTCCTTCAGGGCATTTATGATCTTTTGAAGAGTAAGTTGAAAATCAGCTTCCTTCTAACTGTCAGAGGTGACTACTATGAGTTTCTCCTGAACTCTTTGCTTGGAGAATATCTAAGCTGGGGGCAGGTAAACGTAAGAGCGATGTCCGAAGAAGAAATGAAGGAAGCCATCGAAAAGCCAGCAGACGTAACTGGTCTCAAAATAGAAAAAGGATTAGAGGATTTAATAATAAATGATCTGGAAAATACAAAAAATTCTCTTATCTTGCTGGAGTTTACTCTTACTAAACTTTGGGAGTCGAGATCAGAGGGTGTGCTAACTCATGAAGCCTATACAAAGATTGGTGGTGCATCAGGAGCTATAGGGCAGTGGGCTAATGAAACATACAACAGCCTGAATATAGAAGAAAAAAAATTAGCCCGGAGGATCTTTACTCGCTTAATCCATTATGGAGAAGGGGATTTGCCTGATTCTCGTCGTCGTCTGCCATTGGACGAACTAATTGGAGGCAGTGACGAGCACGCCGTTCACCAGCTCATCAAAAAGCTGGCTGATGCACATATTCTTGTTACAGACCTCGAGTTAAGTAAAGGAATAGAAACAGTAGAGATAATTCATGATTCTTTACTAACAGAATGGAAGCAGTTAAGTAAGTGGATTAGTGAGCAGCGGGGCTTTCTAACATGGAGACAAACTCTTGAAGAAAGAATGGAGGAGTGGAACAGAAATGAAGACGAAGGCAATCTTCTGCGTGGAGCTCCACTAGTAGAAGCTAAAGCCTGGCTAGCCAAATATAATGAAGGATTAAACCCAGATGAGATAAAATACATCAAAGCAAGTTCGGAATTGGCAGATAGAGAACAGGCTGAAAAGGAAAAAAGTAGAAACCGCATTATTAAAGGACTTGCAATCGTTTCTATTACTTTTTTAATTCTAGCGGGATTTGCAACCTATCAATGGTATCAGACAGAGCAGCAGAAACAACAAGCTCGTGTTTTGTATTTAAATGCAAAATCTCAAAATCTACAGGAATATCCTACAACGTATAGAAGTGTTCTTCTTGCTATCGAATCATTTCGAATTAGTGAGACATTGCATGATGAGAGGGTACGTCAGGATTTATCTTTGGGTGCTGATAAGTTAATACGTCAGGGATTATTATCCATACCTCATAGAGTTGTGGTTCTGAACCATGATGGTCCAGTAAATAATGTTGTATTCAGTCCTGATGGAAAATACATCGCAACGGCGAGTAGTGGCAACAAAGCACGTTTATGGGATGCAGCTACAGATAAACAAATCCTTGTTTTGAACCATGATGGTCCGGTAAATAATGTTGTATTCAGTCCTGATGGAAAATACATCGCAACGGCGAGCAATGACAACACAGCAAGTTTATGGAATGCAGCTACAGGTAAACAAATCTTTGTTTTGAACCATGATGGTCCGGTAAATAATGTTGTATTCAGTCCTGATGGAAAATACGTCGCAACGGCGAGTGATGACAACACAGCACGTGTATGGGATGCAGCTACAGGTAAACAAATCTTTGTTTTGAACCATGATAGTCCGGTAAATAAAGTTGTATTCAATCCTGATGGAAAATACATCGCAACGGCGAGTATAGACAAAAAAGCACGTTTATGGGATGCAGCTACGGGTAAACAAATTTTTGTTCTGAACCATGATAGTGTGGTGAATGATGTTGTGTTCAGTCCTGATGGAAAATACATCGCAACGGCGAGTTGGGACGCACACTTGTGGGATGCAGCTACAGGTAAACAAATTTTTGAACTGAACCATGGTGGTTGGGTACTTGATGTTAATTTCAGTCCTGATGGAAAATACGTCGCAACGGCGAGTAATGATTATACAGCACGTTTATGGGATGTAGCTACAGGTAACCCAATCTTAGTTCTGAACCATGATGGTCCGGTAAATAATGTTGTATTCAGTCCTGATGGAAAATACGTCGCAACGGCGAGTGATGACAACACAGCACGTTTATGGGATGCAGCTACAGAAGTTCTGAACCATAACGGTCAGGTAAAAAATGTTGTGTTCAGTCCTGATGGAAAATACGTCGCTACAGCGAGTAAAGACAATACAACACGTTTATGGGATGCAGCTACAGGTAAACAAATTTTTGTTCTGAACCATGATAAATGGGTATTAGATGTTGTATTCAGTCCTGATGGAAAATACGTCGCAACGGCGAGTACAGACAAAACAGCACGTTTATGGGATGCAGCTACAGGTAAACAAATTTTTGATCCTATCAAACATGTTGGTTGGGTACTTGATGTTAATTTCAGTCCCGATGGAAAATACGTCGCAACGGCTTGTGGTGACAATACAGCACGTTTATGGGATGCAGCTACAGGTAAACAAGTTTTTGTTCTGAACCATGATAGTCAGGTAAATAAAGTTGTGTTCAGTCCTGATGGAAAATACGTCGCAACGGCGAGTGCAGACAAAACAGCACGTTTATGGGATGCAGCTACAGGTAAACAAACTTTTGTTCTGAACCATGGTGATTGGGTGCAGAATGTTGTATTCAGTCCTGATGGAAAATATGTTGCTACAGCAAGTTGGGATAGTACAGCACGTTTATGGGATGCATATACAGGTAAAGAAATTTATGTTCTGAACCATGATGCTGGTTTAACTGATGTTGTGTTCAGTCCTGATGGAAAATATGTTGCTACAGCAAGTTGGGATAGTACAGCACGTTTATGGGATGCAGCTACAGGTAAACAAATTTTTGAACTGATCCATGATGGTCAGGTAGAAAATGTTGTGTTCAGTCCTGATGGAAAATACGTCGCAACAGCGAGTCGTGACAATACAGCACATTTATGGGATGCAGCTACAGGTAAACAAGTTTTCGTTCTGAACCATGATAGTCCGGTATGGAGGGTTGTATTCAGTCCTGATGGAAAATACGTCGCAACGGAAAGTGGTAATACAGCGAAGTTGTGGATATGTAGCAAAACAGAAGATCTTATAAACAAAGCCGGCAATCGTTTAATCCGGAATCTTACACCATGGGAATGGAAAAAGGTTATGGGTGAGGAACCTTATCACAAGACATTTCCAAATTTACCGTAAATGTATTGGGTAAGTGGGAGGATTACCCCTCCTTTCTCCCCCAGGAACTGTACTTGAAAGTTTCCCTTCATACGGTTCGAGTATTTTCAAACTTTTTCTTTATCAGGCATCAGTTATTATGTGTAACTGATTTTGTGATTTCGGATATAGGTTGTAGTGCAAAAAATCTAGCTTTGTTATAAAATCAGTGTAAACCTTCACAATTAGGAAAGTTAATCAATCTCATCAGGGGAAAAATAACACACAAAGGCAAGAATTATAGTGTCAAACTGCGGAGATATTATTTTGGCAACAGAACCAACTTGTTTCCACTGGGCTCAATCTAAACTTCGAAACTTGACACTTTGGCCCGTTTCAAAAATCTATGGAATATCATAAATCGGAGGATTTCCTATGAAAAACTTTAACATCAGTATAAAGTTTTTCATGCTTCATGCATGTGCCAAAGGCTCATGAGGGTTTCTACAGAGCCGATACTTTTGCAAACAGCGAAAAGTGATAAAAAAGAAATACTATTTTAAGGAATATTTACAAATTATCGATTAAATAATTAAGAGTTCTTGTTTTTATTAGTTTCTTATTTATATTTCTACAAATTTTTTATTTATATTATCTAATATCTTAATGCATGTTTTATTTAAAATCGTTTTCAGCTACATGCAAATAATAGAAATAAAGATCGAACCTGATTTTATAATACTAATTTTCAATAAATATAGCTGGATAATCAAATAGTAAATTGATTTTTACTCAGTGTACTTTCGAATTAGAAGTAAAGGAAGAAAAACAAAAATTTAAAAATTTATACGGGGTTATATAATGAATATCAATGAAGTCTCTCAAGCAAAACTCTTCAAAGCATTAGGAGCTATATCTCTGGTGCTTTTAATGCTGGTAAATATTGCAGGTGCGTCAACCACTGCAAATAGCAATTCTAAATGGGTAACCGGCGTTTATACTGGGTACCATACCTCCCTGCTTCCACCAGAGAATATATACTGGGACGGTCTGACCCATATCGAGATGGGAGTGGTTCTGGTAAACTCCGATGGATCACTTGACACGAGCTTTTATGATCCAACAAACGGACCTATTTTGGCAAAAAAAATATCAAATCTTGCTCACCAAAATAAAAAAAAGGCCATTTTGATGGTTGGAGGCGAAGGGAACGGAGCTAATATTGCGTCAGCTGTAAAAAATCATAAATATTTTTTAGTAAGTAATCTCGTAACTGCTATGAACACTTACGGATACGATGGTTTTGACCTTGACTGGGAAGATAATGTCAACTATACCGATTTTATATCTTTTGCTCAAGCCCTCAAGGAAGCAGCACCTAATGCTATACTTATGCTGCCAGTAGGGACTATCAATGGGAATTATCAGACAGTTGATCCTGGTGTCGTTGAACTCAGCCAGTACATGGACCAGGTTAACCTTATGTCATATTATCCAGCTACCGCAATGACTGGTTCTGGCTGGCACTCTTGGTTTAACTCACCTCTTAAAGGTGAGAAAAACAATACACCTATTTCAATTGAAGACTCTCTTAGACGATATAATGCAGCCGGTATCCCAAAAAATAAGCTCGGAATGGGAATCGGTTTTTATGCAATAGGTTATGCGGGAAACCCAACAATTACCGGCCCGAATCAACCTACAGAATCGACTAACTACATAGTAGGCGGTGACAATAAATATCCCCTTTCAAAGCTATACGGGACAGATTGGGAGAATAATAAGAAATACATCCATTGGAGTGATGAAGCACTTGTACCGTATCTGAGCCTTCCTTCTCCAGACTGGTCAGGAGCGAGGTATATCTCATTCGAGAATCCGCAATCGATCATTGAGAAGGGAAAATTCACCTATGATAATGGTTATGGTGGGATTATTATCTGGACAATAAATCAAGGATATGTCAAAACCAGTTCCGATCCTAACTTCTTGATGAAGGCACTTCAAAAAGGGTTCTTGGAACCAGCAACATCTAGCAACAAAATCGGTTCCGTTGCAAAAACTTCAGAATAAGGGTTCCGTTGCAAAAAAATTATGAGATAGATACTATGAAATAAATAGGAATTTATGAGTGTATGATATGCCAGTAAATGCCTTTAAATGGAAACACTTTGCAGGAGAAATCATCTTGCAAACAGTAAGATGGTACCTAAAATATGCATTGAGTTATAAAAATTTAGAGGAAATAATGGCAGAAAGAGGAATAAAAGTCGACCATACAACAATCATGAGACGGGTACATCAATATTCTCCTGAGATAGAAAAGAAAGTACGCAGACATTTAAGACCAACAAATAATTCATGGAGAGTTGATGAAACCTATATAAAAGTAAAAGGTGAATGGAAATATCTTTACAGAGCAGTAGATTCAGCTGGAAATACAGTTGATTTTATGCTAAGTGCAAAACGTAATCGAAAAGCGGTGAAACGTTTCTTTAAGAAAGCTTTGAGTTCTAATCATAATCCATTGGTCATCGGTTAAGGAATTTTCTTGCCTGAAAGCTATCGATTTTGCACCTTAAACCTGATTAAACTTTGGCCTTTTTACATGAAATCGATACCTTGTTCCAGTCCACAATATGTTAAAATTTATACCAACTGTTGTGGAAATGGAGGCAATTTGTCACGATTCCTCACTTAACCGAAGACGCATGAATCATAATCAAATGCCGAGAGTAATAACCGTTGATAAGAATCCAGCTTATCTGATAGCCATAAATGAACTAATGAAAAGAAGTTGTCTAAAATGTTGAAATTAGACAAGTCAAGTATTTGAATAACATTGTAGAACAAGATCACAGGTCTGTAAAGCGGATAATTGCTCCAATGCTAGGCTTTCAGTCTTTTCGCTCTGCTAGTAAGACTTTAAAAGGAATTGAAGCTATGAATATGGTTAAAAAAAGACAAGTCAATAATCTAAATTACTCTGTTCTTAATGAAGTCAAATATATTAATCAATTATTTGGTATAGTTTTGTAATGTTGGTACATTCTCCTCGGATCTTTTGCTTTTAATTCATTATTCATAGATTTACATGCTTATTCTGAATTTTTTGCAACGGAACCCCATAATTTATACTATTTCTTTTTATTTCCGGGCGCTTCAATTGCCTTTTGATTAATCAATGTTTGAACCTGTGTATTCATAAAGTGAAAACGAACAACAGATATTTTTAAGCAAAAACAATCCTGAGAAAAGTGGTATGCCGATTGGCTCTAGGTTGACGACTCCCATATCAATCGGCATTGATGACAAACCACAGTAGACCCACAAGACTAAAAATCTAGGCGTTTGACAATAATTAATATAGTTTCATGCTCTATATGGATGTTTTCAGAATAAAATATAAGCTTCTGATAACAGTTCTTCCATACACTACCTTTTAAAATACTTTACTTTGAAATACTCGAACTGCAGATATTTTAAAAAATAGTAAGTATTTAGGAAAGCCTTTCCTGTGGAAAAGCTTTCTGTTTAAATAAATTACTCTTACTTTTTGCCTTTATTTGCTTTCAGTCCACGCGCACGATCCTTACAAGAGACTGAATTGGGACATTAGCGATTGTATCCGCACCTTTTTTGTCCACGAGAACCACTACAACTCTCGGTCTTGCATCCATTTCCCTTAGCTGCTCAATAACTTCCATCGTGGTGGAGCCTGTAGTGATAACGTCGTCCACAATCACGCAGTTTTTGCCGGCAACGCCTCCGAAATTCCTGCTTATCGTTCCTTTCTGGCCTGGCTGGACTACGTCCTGTCCTTTTCGGGAATGATATAGGGCAAAGTCAGCTCCCAGTTCATTCGCCATCATGCTTGCCAGGGGAATACCGCTGGCTGCGACGCCAACGACCACGTCTACTTCGGCATTTGTTTTTTCAAGGGTCTCAAGCACCATGTCGCAGAGCGCAAGCGAAATGTAGTGGAGCCGAGTGGCACTTTTTCCTATGCTGCTCCAGTTTACTGAAATATCCTTTGGAGCGGGAGCTGCTATCTCTTTTTTAGAACGGGTTAAAAGCCACGTAACCGTTTCTCTTGAAACGTTGAGTTCGTCGGCAATCTGGCCGGTTACAAGCCCGTTGCTCTGCAGTTCCACAGCTTTCTGGATCAAATCTTCTATATTCTTCATGCCTCCATTCCCACCTTAAATTTTTATATGGCTGTATTTTCCGGCACGTTTTGCAGTTTACTTACGAATACTGCCTGGAATACTGCCTGAAAAACTATTTTCAAATGTACATTCTCTCAATTAAAGACACTATTACATTATCAAGCGTTATATCTTTTTCTTCAGCTTAAAGGTGACTCTTTTCTTTTCTACTTTTTTTTCTCTTCTTTTTAAGGGGCGAGCCGCAGATAGGGCAGATATCTCCTTTGTCAAAAAATTTTCTGCAACCAATACATTGCTTTTGCCAGATAATGATATCTTTAATTTTTTTCTGGGCAATGGGCTTAACCTGAATCCCAAGCTGCACGGCAACATTCTGGACTGCATAATCATCCGTAAGCAGTATGCCCCTGTCTTTATGCTCAAGAGCTTTTGCAAGGATTTCCAGGTCCGTCTTTGAGAGCTCTTCCGAGTCCCGGGTATGCTCAGCCATTTCCCGAACATGTTTTACCATTTCGGGCTCTGGCCATTCCACACGTAGCCCTCCTTCTTTTGCAAGGTCAAAACGAAGCACAGCGTCCCTGCTTTTCAACTCCTCCGCAACCGAAGGAACGGTAATGATCAGGGAACTGTCCAGATCACAGTTTCCCATTATAAAAACCGCTGAGTCTGCTATGTAACAGGTCATTTTTCTTCTCTTTTCTTTTTTACTATATAATCCATTGTAATCCACTGGCTTTTCCAGCCCGAGTTGCGCCTCCCGAGTTTCGCTTCGGGAGCACGAAGTCCTTTTCGCTTCGCTCAAGAGGACTTATTTTTGGAGAAGTTTTCACAGCTTAGTTTCTATTTTCTGGCAGCAGCCCTTCTAACAAACCCTTAGAAACCGCCCAAGTTTCGCTTCCCGAATTGCGCCTCGGGATCGCAGGAAATCGGAGATTTTCTGGGAGTTGCGATGTAATCGCAACAGCACGGGGTTCGTTTCGCTTCGCTCAAGCAGACTAGTTTACGGAAAGGCACAATTATCTTTGTTCGCCCAAGATGACTAATTTATAATACAGATGCTACGAACCATAGAAAGCGTCGAAGATGTGAAATAAGGCACAGTTTTTTCCCTGTTCACTCTTTGTTTTAAAGCCTAGAGTGTATTAAGTGTAGTACGTTCAAAAAATATACAGGTTGGTTTAATTTACAGGAGAACCTTAAGCGGAATTTATTCAAAAAATGAGTTAAAGTTAAAGTTAAATAAGTCTATTTAACTTTTAACAAGCCATATTTTTATAAAATATATGTTTTAATGCGCAGGTTGAATTTTTCAAAATCAGATCTTGAATGTTCAGGTGTGTGAATCTACGTTTGATAAGCCCTTCCATTGGTTTCTTATTTTCGAAATCTTATGAAAGGGCTTGAACATGGAGGAATTTTCTTTTGAAACAAAGATAGGCTTTCCGGATCTTATTTCGGGCAGATTTCCTTAAGGCCGTCGGCTACATCAGCCAGAAGTTCAACAGGGATTCCCATAATCATTTCTTCGTCTGCGATTTTGGTGTAAGTCCTGCTGCCGCTACAGCCTACTGTAACTCCTATTTTGCCTTCTTTATATGCCTGTACAACGCCATCAGAGCACAAGCTCTGCTTTCCTGCGAAACTGGCTTCAATCCTGCCCCCTGTCTTGTACATCATAGCCTGCGTAAGCAGCATAATTTGTCTGGGGTTGCAGATAACCACAATAACATCCGGAGTAAATGAGGTTTTTTCCAGGGGGGCATACAGGACAGCTTCTGTTGAGTTCGGGGGAAGCTTGGGAACCATATCAATGGTACGCCGTGCGGCACCCGGTGTGCTAAACTGTTTTAGCTTTTTATAATAGAATTCCCCGCTGGCTACTTTTGCAGGCATCTCGCCAAGACCCATTGCACCAGCTCCGCCTTTGCACATCTGGTCTTCGCCCAGGGTATAGAATTCCTCGCCAGTTCTTCTCACTCTGTCAACAAGCTGGCAGTGCCTCATAGCCTCGTCTACTTTTTCTATTCCCTTAGGGATTTCTCCTCCGGTCGGAACCAGCTTTACTGCTACAGGAGATGTCGTGAGTTTAAGGCATTCTATCAGTTCCTGTCCGTATCTGTTTATTTCTTTTACATCCATACTTTCAACTCCGGTTTTGAAATTTTTATCAGCTCTGAAATAGCAGTGTCATTTTAATATTTCTAATATAGTTATGCTCAGTTTTGGATATATTATACACAACCAAACTCGATATAAACGTTCCCGAGTTTCTATGCATACAGGGGATTTTTCACAGTACTACTATATATGTCCCTTTTATTTCAGTCGAGTACCCGCAGCTTGCTGCGGGGATGGAAACTTCCCCAGTAACCGTTAATGATAATGTTATTTCTCAATTACACTTTTTGTTTGGTAACTTCTGCTGAAACAAAATCGGTCGTCCACAATTACGCGACTGATGTTTTAAAATTCCTATATGTGATACTCACAGCATTTAATTTTTCTATATTATTTTGGTTACACATCATTATTTTGAGATTAACTAATCTAACTTTTGTCATTTATGAATCTATATTTAGATAACCGGGTGTTAGATAAGTTACATGGAATTAACTTTCCTTAAGATTGATAATTATTGGAAATAAAGACAATAAATATAAAGACAAGGGGGTTTCGTTTAATAATATTTCGATAAACCTCTGGCTTCAACAAGTTGCTTATAAAAAACTTATAAGTATGAGATGAAGTATGGAGGTTTTCGAAATCATCTTTATGGAATTCTAAAACATCAATCATGTAATGTGGAAGATCACAAAATCGGGTTCCGGTGCAAAAAATCTGGCTTTGTTACAAAATCAATATAAACCTTCACAATTAGGAAATTTAATCGATCTCATCACGGGGAAAATTGTACACGCAGGTAAGAATTATTGTATCAAAATGAGGAAATATTATTTTTGCAACAGAACCCAAAATCGTTTAGGTTTTTATTTTATTTTACGGAATTTTCAGCGGAGTGAGCCAGTGCAACTTTGATTCAGTATATTTAATCTTTCCAATGGAATTTAGTGGGTTATGGGGGGAATTCACTCAAGTTTGTCAAAGATAATCTCCATCTTTCCCATTTCACGAGCAAGATTCTTCGAAATCATGCCGTTTTCGAGCCAGCAAGCATTCATTACTGCTGCCGGGACGAGGCAGGTGGGTGTAAGAGGCGATTCAGCCATCTTCTGGCCAATTATGGTCTCGGATCCTCCCATCAGGTCTTTCATTTCCATATCAAAATGCGTGCCCCATTTCCTGAGTTTCTCGCATGTAGTCTTAATATGTACATGCGTGTTCTTACCTTCCTTTGTGGCAATTATCTTTGTGGTATGTCCGCATATAGTATTCAATGAAATCTCCGTAACCATTGTTTATCTCTCCTGACTATGCTATGTTCCCTGCCTGGGACAAAAGATTAAATTAA
>CAVZFI010000045.1:0-192652 GCA_963774465.1 uncultured Methanosarcinaceae archaeon
ACGGAGAAATCACCCTGATCCAGATGGATGGGAACCTTACTTCTGAGGAAATCAAGAAAGGTTTTGAACTTGTAAAGAAAGGCTGCAAGGAAATTCTTGAAATTCAGCAGGAAGTCCTGAGAAAGAAGTTTGAGACTCCTGTTGAGGAGCCTGCAGAAGAGGTCGCAGAGACTTCAGATACCGAGAATGAAGTCATAGAAACAGAACCTTCTCTTGAATACGCTCCAGAAGCAGCGGTTGTCGAAGAGGCCGTTGAGGAAGCCGAAGAGCTTGAAGGAGAAGTCTCAGAAGAAACTGCTGAAGTTGATACTGTTACTGAAGCGGTCCCCGAGTTCGAGGAGCTTGAAGAGATAATTAAAGAAGCCGAGGCCGGAGTAGAAGAGGAAACTATAGAAGAAGCAATTGAAGCTGAAATCGAAGAAGAGACTGAAGAAGAAGCTCTTGAAGACGAAGCTGACTTTGAAGCTTCTTTTGAGGCTTCCTTTGAGGAAGTTTCCGAGCCTGAAGAATTCGAAGAAATTGAGTCTGAAGAAGCTATTCCCGGGGAAGAAGAACCAGAATTCGAGCCAGAAACTGAAGAATTTACTGAAGAAGAACTTCAACTTGAAGAAGAACCTCAGTTTGAAGAAGAACTCCAGCTTGAAGAGGAAGCCGGGATTGAAGAAGCTGTTTTAGAGGAGACTTTTGAATCCGAACCAGAGGTTGAGTCAGAAGTCGAGTCCAGCGAAGAAGCTCCTGCTGAAGAACAGGTAGAAGCTGAAGGAGAGCCTGAAGAAGAAAAGTGCGAAGGGCCCTGGAAAGTCGTAAAAGACCCCTCTGAATCCGGAAGCAGAGGTGAAAACAATGAGTGAAGTTATTGCCACACTTAAGAAGGACTATATTTACAACCTTATGGTCAAAGGAAAGCGCCAGGACGGGCGCGGATTTAATGATTTCAGGGAGATTAAGCTCGAAACAAATGTTATCTCCAAAGCCGAAGGTTCAGCAAAAGTTACCCTTGGAAACACCCAGGTTCTTGTGGGTGTCAAGCTTCAGACCGGAACTCCTTTTCCAGACTCGCAAGATGAAGGCGTGATTATTACCAATCTGGAACTCAACCCTATTGCTTCCCCTGAGTTTGAGCCAGGACCACCCAGAGAAGACGCAATCGAAATGGCAAGGGTAGTAGACAGGGGAATCCGGGAATCGGGCGCAATTGATATAAAGAAGCTTTGCATAACCGTTGGAGAATCCGTCTGGATAGTCTTTATAGATGTCCACATCCTCAATGACGACGGAAATCTCATTGATGCTTCCTGTCTCGCTGCCATTGCGGCTCTTATGACCACGATTGTCCCGAACGAGCAGCAGGGGATCGGTATGAATGTGCCCCTTGCGATGAAAGAGATTCCAGTGGGCGTGACTGTTGCCAAGATCGGCTCAAAGCTGATGGTGGACCCTTCACTGGATGAGGAAGCTGTTTGTGAGACAAAATTGACTGTGGTCTCAAGTTCGGACGGATCTGTTGCTGGCATGCAGAAAATGGGTTCTGCTCCTTTTACAGAGGCAGAAGTGCTGGAAGCAATTGATGTGGCACGAGAAAAGGCAGCCGAACTCAGGGAACTTTACCTGCAAGTACTGGTAAAGCAGGAATAAATCGGGCAGGATTAATTAAATATAAATATTAAATGCCAGTATTACGGTCTAAGCGCATGTGCAATAAGTAATTTGGCGGAACCGGAGAATCTGGGTCTCAGGGACCTGACCCGTGGGCCAGCCGATTCCAGGTTAAATCACTTCGGACTAAACATTTACATTTTAAGGAGTTATAACGATGGCAAAAAAGTTCACTAAGAAAGGAAGGATTTCCAGATCAGCAGGCAGATTCGGTCCCAGATACGGAAGAAAGGACAGAAAGCTTGTTGCAGACCTGGAAGAACGCATGCGAGCTCCGCACGTATGTATAAAATGTGCCAGGCCGACCGTAAAAAGGATCGGAACAGGTATCTGGAAATGCAGCAAATGCGGACACACCTTCGCTGGCGGAACTTATATTCCCTATACCAGTGTTGGTCAGACTCTGTTGCGCACGATGAAGAATATTGCTGAGGCAAAGTAAAATCTTAAGGTTGTGGTTGTATGGGTTATAAATGCACTCGATGTAAACAGAAAGTGGAAATTGACTACGAGTACACAGGTATAAGGTGTCCGTACTGCGGACACAGAATCCTGGTCAAAGAGCGTCCTACAACCATCAAGCGCATTAATGCCGAGTAAGGAGTATGTTAGTTACTCCGGCTGAAAAGTGAGAAGTATTAGAGAAGAAATGGGCTTCTGTGAATATAAGCCCTTCTATCTAATTATTCGATGTGTAGGACAAAGAAGAAACATGTTTTATCCTCTGGGCAGCGCATACATATCAAGTTCTTTTTTACCTGCTACACGAGGTCGTAGCACCTGTAGCTGCGTTTCATAATATTTTGTCAGAACCTTACTTATAAAACAGTCTGTAAACCTAAGCTACAGAATTTTTCATGAAGATTGATGAAATTTAAAATAAAAATATAAACTTAAAATGTTTATATTCTACGAAGAATGAAGGCAGAATGCCCGTGTCTTCAGATATGGGATGAATGCCGTCAACTTCACCGTTTAATATTTTAATATTTACCCATAACATATGCATGCGGGTAAAGCATATAAAACTATGATGTTAAAAGCTTATAAGTATAGACTGAAACCTACAAAAACTCAAAAAACCAATATCGAGAAACATATTGGTAGTTGTAGGCTTGTCTATAATTGGGCTTCAGAACAAAAAATAAAAACCTATGAACAGACAGGAAAATCAATAATGGTTCGGGAAAACGATCCTGAGAATCGGAAGATTTGAACCATCCTCTAAACTTTGTAACGTTTGCGGATATCATAATTTAGAGTTGACATTAAAGGATAGAGAATGGATTTGCTCTGATTGCAAGACTCCGCATGATAGGGATATTAATGCTGCAATTAATATCAAAAAGTTCCCTCTCCCTGACCAAAATCTGATAACTATTTGACACCTGCGGAACGCAGGGAAGAGCCCAGGGACTTGCTCTCAAAAGAGAGAAGGGATGAACTGGGAAGCCTGCCATTTCAATGGCGGGTAGTTCACATACCCTAAAACGATAATCTTCTTATATTGTTTTATACTTTTCTCTCGACATGGTTGGAGAACTTCCAGATTTTAATGCAACCAAAGCTGCACTGGAGAGTTATCTCCCAGATTGGATTGCGAAACCTATTCCAGATTGGTTAATTAAGGAATGATGGAAATTTAATTTCAAGTATTTATGCCCCATATTGTCATTAATGATGTTTGAAAGTGCAATTATAGAGCCATTACCAAAGTGAAAACTTGAAGTTATACTTCAACCATTCCTAAATCGTCTTTAAGAAGCTCGTATTTGTTTACTTCTGAAGATGTTAATCTTATACATCGAGGGCTGCCGTAGTCTATCCCTAGTGTCATGGCAATTTAATTATTGAGCATAGTATTTGGTAGCTTCTCATCAGCATATAAAGATTCAGAGCTTATTAGTGATCTATAACTAAATTTTCTTGACACTAGGTTACTAATATCTGCCAAACTCAAAACTTTAAACTTATCTCCATCTTTTCCACTTCTTTTGGGAATTAAAATTTTTATAGGTAGCAATAAGAGAGATAGCCTTACCGGGCATCATTACTTTAGAGGTGGAACTATTGATATCTGACACATAGGATATATCCCCTGTCCATTTGTCGAAGACTTTGCCCGAAGAGGGCGTATTGGCGGTGACGGTCACGTTCGTTCCTAAGGCGTAAGAGCCGGAACCGGAACCATTTACAACAGTAAGCAGATAGGTAGGAGAAGCCTTTTGGGAATCAAAATCTTTATAGGTAGCAATAAGAGAGATAGCCTTACCGGGCATCGTTACTTTAGAGGTTGAACTATTGATATCTGACACATAGGATATATCCCCTGTCCATTTGTCGAAGACTTTGCCCGAAGAGGGCGTATTAGCGGTGACGGTCACGTTCGTTCCTAAGGCGTAAGAGCCGGAACCGGAACCATTTACAACAGTAAGCAGATAGGTAGGAGAAGCAGCGGTATATTCATAGGCTCCTATGTCATATCCCGCTCCTTGAGGTCTGGCATTACCGTTAAAATCCACCGAAGGCGCACCGATGGATGAGCCTCGATCAATCGCGGTAGAAATGCCTTTGAGATGAAAATCATGACTGGCCGGATTCACGAATTGAGGGTCTCCCAGGACACAATCCGAACCGATACAAACCATATCGAACATATTATGATCGAATGTAGCCCCGACTCCCTTTTGCAAATACATTTCGCTTTTATTAAAGATATTGTTCCTGAAAACTACGTTGGAAACACTGACCTTGCTATCGGCGCTGCCCACGTCATTGGCGGTTTTGTAGAAGACATTGTTAATCACATTAACGCCGTCAATTATTCCCCCCGAGGCACCATAGCAGCCGATTCTCACCCCGTAAAGACTATCATATACTATATTATTGTAAATATTGACATTCCGGATTTCAGATCCCGGATTACGATTCGTATCGGGATATATTTCTTCAGTAGCCAGCGAGAATGCGCTATGCGTCGGTACATGTACGATATTATCATGTATATCGATATTGCTTACGACTCCCCTGGCGTCCAGATAAATGCTGCACGAGTTAGTATTCTCAACGATATTGCCGTATATTTGGCCATTATCGGTGCCATCTTTAAAATCTATGCCCTCTCCTCTTTCGTTACGATAGATGTGGTTATTTCGCACAACGACCTCGTTCGCGCCGCTTATGGAAATCATTTCCGCCCAGCAATCAAATTCTCCGGTACAGGACGGAGGAATAGTCCGATCAATCTCATTGTTCTCTATCAAAATGTAGTTATTAGGCCCATCCCAACCGACTCCGATCGGCGAAGATCCAAAAACTGATTTGAAGTTGTTGTTTCTGATATTGATATGATCCGATCCTGGCCTCACATAGATCCCCTCGCTCGGAGAATTTGTAAAGCTAAATCCATCTATAGTAATGTAGCTTTGCGCGTTCATATTGAATAGACCATCGTTAAAAGATAAACCGGTACCATCTATGGTAGGAGTTTCTTCAGGATAAGCGGCAAAGGTTATATAGTCTGTAGCGGTTCCGGAATTCTTTACCTTAACCCTCTCATGATATGTCCCCCCTCTGACATAAACTATATCTCCCGCTGCCGCAGTATCAGCGGCTTTTTGGATCGTTTTCCAGGGTGAAGACAATGTCCCCGAAGCAGTATCATTGCCAGCATTGGAGACATAATAAGTATGAGTAGCGGCAGAAACTTCCGACATTCCCGAAGCAATCGGCAAGGATAGGCTTGTCACGATAAAAATCAAAGACAAAAACGCGGCTGAAAAAAATCTTTTCTTTTTGAAATTATTACCCGACGTTTTAAGCACTAAAAACTTGGAAAAGATTGCGGAGAAAATTTTTGTTTTCTTCATATGTGGTGCTCCGATTATATTTAGTTGATATAATGAGAATCTCAAATTCGGGTCGTGTCCGTGAGTTATTGATCAATTCCGAAAAAGCGAGTACACCTCCCGTATTTGACAGAAATGTAGAGAGATTCTTATGCTTACGGTTTTCAATAACTCATGTCCATTACCTGAATTTTCCTTCTTATTTTTTAAGATCTTTATTCCTTCAAATTCTAAAGATCTTTAAATTCATGTTTTGTCGCTTCCCTTATTTTGACTTCACTTTTCAGGAAGGCAAGCTGGGACTAAGAGCCTATCCGAAAAGTGGTTACGTGCTGTAACTTTTACAATATGCAATATGCAAAATCGGAACGGATACTCTGATATTATAGACCTATTGTGACTTTTCAACATGCATTACTGACTTTTCGGATAGGTTCTAAATATCATATTGTAAAATTAAAATATAAGTATACTTTTTTCAATAGTCTGAGTATTGCTCTGGCCGGGGCTTTTAAAACTTGATGATACTTTATTTTCCTTTATAAAAGATGAGGGAAATTCAAAATTCGAAATATATATAATAACTCGTATATCTATTAAAAAAGGGCCCCAAAGTGCAAAAGAAGGCTTTCTATTTTTGGTCGTGTCTTTGAGTTATTGACTTATTTTAATATATGAGCCTATCCCAAAACTTCATTTAATCTAATTATCGCTGCTACCATTACAACTCCTATATATGATTCCTCTTTTATTTATCGTTTCATATCGAGCAGACCAATTAACACCAAAATATCTTTCAAGGTATTTCGCTATGTCGTTTTCTGTGAATAGGTTAATATACACCCTCTTTACCTTAGGCTTGTCCTTTAATGATATTCCAGTGAAATCCATCGATTCTGGGTTTAGAGACAGTTTCTCGTCCTCTCTGTACTTAAAATAGTGAGTACGGGATGTAATTATAACCTTATTCCGATCAGATACTAGCGAATTTACTTCGTTGAACTTCTCGACAGTACCTTTTGGCAACTCATCATAACCGTCGAAGACGAATAGTGTTTCCCCTTGCCTAAATTTATTCTCAAAATCATCGATACTCAAGCCATATGTAATACTATTATTTTTAATCTGATCTTCTAAGTTCCAAAATTTCGTGAAATTCTTTAGCTGCACTAATATAGGCAGATAAAAATTGTTGTCCTCAACATATCGATCTGCGAATTGTTTAATTAAATTTGTCACATATGTTGTTTTACCCGTACCGAAATCACTTAATATAGCTAGGATAGGATAATTTTTTTCGTCCAACCACTTTTCCACATACCAACCACTTTTCCACATACTTATCTATCAATACTATATCGTGATGCTCATCGTCATTGCACTTCAGGTCTATATAATAGGCTAAATTTTCAAACGTACTAAAGCGATTGCATATATTCTTTGCATATTTTACGGACGTGTCATTTTGAAGGTCATATATAATACCATATATCTTGTCGAACTGATTAACATAGACCTCTAATAATTTTTCATTTTTTTCGTTACAATCTTTAGAATTCTTATATTCTTTCAATATTTCCTGAAGTGTCTCATGTACATGTCGAATGTCAGCCTCTATTCCGTTAGTCTTATCCACCATGTATGGCTTAAAGACCCCTATATCCTCGGAAGCATATTCGAACAGCTTCTCATTGTATCTCTTCTTGAAATCATCATAAAACCAGTCTAATGCCTCTGCTTCAAGAAGCCCACTTAATTTTCTAATGAATTCGTCTTTTTCTACAATATTGATTTTAATAAACAGGTCTTTTTTTGATTCTTCGATCTCATCCAACATTGCGACCCATTCGGAATACTTCTCATCATCTTTAATTTCCTTGAAAACCTGATCTATGACACTATCTACCGGGCCTTTTCGTAGGATATTATCTTTTATCTCTTTTGCTAGCTTCGTTCCTTCAATTGGCGTGAAAAGGTCATCTATTCCTATTGCCATAATCAGTCAGACCCGTTTACTCATAGCTAAAAGTATGTGAAGGCTATAATATTAAAATCTTAGTAATTATTCAGGAATAGTAGTAGAACTCATTGAAGGTTCGAGCCCAATGTAAGTGTACGTGTGAACGGAAGGACAGTCGACGGGATATGGTCTATCAATTAAGAGTGAGCAATGTCATGAAATGTAAGCCAGAAATTCCGCCTGATAAACTATTACCGCTTAATGCAGTTAATCCGTACGGAAATACATATCCGAAACTGTTAGAGAGTAATAGGTTAGAAGCCAGCAGGTAGCAATTGGTCAGCAGCTATCAGAGAGCAGGTCAGAGAAATCCAGTTTCTCCTTTTTGCTTATGGGGTGTTGGGCTAACCCCTTACCTTCAGAAAGATAACATAACTCCTAGTGCTTTCTTTACCCTGATAACTTACCTTTTTATTCAGCATATTGGAAAACTCATTAACAACCTTCCTAGCTCTTCCAGGCAGAAAAAAATCTAAAATCTCAACCCCGTGAGGAGAAAGTAATATATACTCCTAACCTGTCAGGGGAAGTATGCTGATTACTTCTTCTCGCAAACCTTCTGCAAAGACCCGGACTCTTTGCAAGTTGCTTTCGCGGTTCACAGCCGGCAGGTGTATAACGCGCGGAAAGATGGGCATGCAGGAACTCATGGAGTTTGCGGAGGGTGGGCCTCTCATAGTTGTAGGAGAGTACCACGGAAATCCCGGGGAACTCAGCTTTTACGACGAGACCGGAAAGCTCCTTTTTTCTCTCAGGTTTACAGACCAGTATTTTCAGGAACTTGATTCTTACTGGTTTTCAGATGTCGAGCCAGCGCTCACAGGTCACGAAGAGATTGCGGATGCCTTTGAGTCTTTTTTCCATTTTCAGAGGCTTGAAAGCGATAAAATCGACCAGCTCCCTCCAAGTTCCACCCTGATAATGGCTGGGGAAAAGGATATTAATTTTATGGGCAGCGGAAAGTCCCTTTTTAAACTTAATATTAAAGGCTTTAAAAAGTATTGACTTCCAAAAATCTATTTTAAAACCGATTTTATAAAACAGGCTTTGTAGAGTCAATTTTAGGACTGATTTTATAGAACTGATTTTAAAGGACTGATTTTATAGAACTGATTTTAGAGGACTGATTTATAGGTTTTAGAGTATCAAGACCGATTTACAAAGCAAAATTGCAAATCCATTTTGTTATCCACTTCAAGAGCAATATTTTTCCAGGAGGAATTCCTTGAAACTTTTCGCAGAGTTTACTTTTGAGACTGAAACTGCAGAAACGATTTACAGGGCTGTCCTGCCCGAACTCGAGGATAGTTTTTCAGAAAGGTCTGCAATAGGGATTTCCCTTGAGGACGCAAACCGGCTGGTATTGAGTGTAAAAGCCGAAGATGCAGTTTCCCTTCGTTCAGCCCTGAACACCTGGTTCAGGCTTATCCAGATTTCTCTGGAAGTCCTTGAGGCCACATCTGAAGCCTGTTAACCTCCCGAATTGCGCCTCGCCCGAGTCCCGTCTCGGGAGGACGGGGCCCTTTTCGCTTCGCTCCCCGAATTTCGCTTCGGGATCACAGGAAATCGGAGATTTTCTGGGAGTTGCGATGTAATCGCAACAGCACGAGGCCCTTTTCGCTGCGCTCAAGAGGGCTAATTTATAGAACTTAGAGAGTTTTATTTCGCTCGCTCAAGCGGACTAATTTAGGGGCTGATAAAATTGGTTTTCAACTCATTCAAGAAGGATGATTTCTAAAGTTAAACCTGTTCTGTTCCGGCTTTTTCGGTCTTCTTTTTCTGTTTTTATAGACTTTTGGGTGAAAGGAGATATGAATTATTTTGTTTGTACTGCTGGTTGTACTATATTCCAGAAGGTAAATGTTGAGTTTAATAGCCGGGTTTGAGAATATATGGAAACTTGAAGTAAAAAAGCAGATATAAGATAGAAAAAATATGGAAACTTAAAGTAAAAAAGTAGATGTAAGATAAAAAATTGAATGAGATTTAATTCAGGATCGTTTGATTCCGGCAAGCAAAAAAAGAAATTATTTAAGCATTCCGGAATTCCTGTCCAGGCTGGAGGTCTGTTTCAATTCATTTTACACTTTAAACCCCTTTTTGAGCTTTCTTCTGCCCCTTTGAGCTTTCTTCCGCTCCTTATTTTTTAGCTTTTATTAATACTCCTGGGCTCCTGATTTCCTCGATTTGGGGCCTTTATTTGGCCTGAAAGCCCGCTCCGGGCACTTCTTGGAATCGGTTTTCCCGCGTACTTCAAAGCCGAGGCTAAAACATTCACCTTTTAGCTCGTCAACAGCCGTATAAAATCTGCAATCTTGGCATGTAGGCATTCGAATTACTACCTCCAGATCTGTGAAGGCTATCTGGTTTTCATCCCATAATATTTGCCCGGATACAATCTCAGAAGCTAGAAACTGCTTCCCTCCAGAATGTAAGTACAGATATGTATCCTCTAAATAATATGTATCTGTAAATAAAACTTTTTTGGTAGGCTGACTGAAAAAAAGGGTAAGGTTCGAATTAGGTTAATTGCCGAAAAATATCTATAACTAAGTAAAGTTATTTATATTTGGATGCAGAAAGCTTTTACCGGCAATCAGATGTCGTGTCTATTTTATATTTTTTATGTTAATTGAGGACAAAACCTTCAAGAATCCTGTTCACGGGCGAAAACAGAAAAAGGTTATTCTGAGGCTCTTTAGTGGTCGTATTTACAGGAAAGAGTGCCTTTCAGGATAATCTTTTTCCGGCATGGGTGAACTTCTGCAGGCTGGTCTTTAGTCAAATTTCTTCATATTCCTCAAATTCCACATCAAGTACCTCAAGTTCCCTTACCTTTCCCTCCCTGTCATAGCATGTCCAGCTCTGCCTATCATAGGGGCGGCCTGCTATGATATGGCAATTTCCGGTTTTCGAAAAAAGGCGCAGGTCAGCCTCTGAAGGACTGCGGTTCGGACCTGGGTGGCTGTGGACTGAGCCGACTGCTTTAATATTTGGCATCATGTAAAGCCTGAGAACTGCATTCGTATCACTGGATTCTGTGCCGGGCAGTATAAGTACTTCAGTTATAACGCCGTCTTTTTCCTGCAAAAGTCCGGCAAATTCCTCGGGAGCCATGGACTTGCTTGCTTCGAGGATGAAGTTGAGGGTATCTCGGGCTATTCCCTTAATTCGCATAGAGGATAATTATCCTGAAAAGGTATATGTTTTCTGTAGTTATGGATTACGGAGTGAATTTATTTGTGCCAGCCGGCATTTTCCCTTATTAAATAATTTCCCGATTACAGAACCTGCGGTGAGTTCTTCCTGGCTGCAGGTGTCCTGGTTATAGAATCAGGACACTTCGCTCAGGCGGACTAGTTTCAAAACTATAGCCCACTGGGTTTATTTACGGTTTGCACAGATTAATTACACAGGAAACTTATTTCTTTGAGGTTAGTCTGCGAAGGCTTTTTTCTCAGCACGAATATGTTACTATTATTGCGGGGGTATTGGAATCAGAAACATGCACTCGGTTTTAAACTTGGAAGGAGATATGAAAAAGGATTTCGGAATGGATTCGGAAAAGGACTTGGAAAAAGACAGCGATATGCACGCGTCATTTTATCGGGAGTCGCTTGCCATGCACAGGAGGTTCGGGGGTGTGCTCGAGGTTGCAAGCAAAGTCCACCTCCTTACAATGCATGACCTAAGCGTTGCCTATACGCCAGGGGTCGCCGAGCCTTGCAGGAAAATAAGCACTGACAAGGATCTTGCATACCTCTATACCCTGAAGAAGAATACAGTTGCTGTTGTTACCGACGGATCCGCAGTGCTCGGGCTTGGAAATATAGGGCCTTATGCCGCTTTGCCTGTCATGGAAGGAAAATCGATTATTTTCAAAGAATTTGCAGGCATTGACGCTTTTCCCATCTGCCTGGACACACAGGAAACCGAAGAAATAATAAAAGCTGTCAGGTATCTTGCTCCCGTTTTCGGGGGCATTAACCTTGAGGATATCAGTTCACCTCGCTGCTTTGAAATCGAAACCAGGCTGCGCGAAGAACTCGATCTGCCTATTGTCCACGACGACCAGCACGGGACAGCTATCGTGGTCCTTGCAGGGCTCTTGAATGCCCTTAAAATTGTGGACAAAGAGTTAAAAGAGCTCAAAATCGTAATCTCAGGCCTTGGAGCTGCAGGGGTCGGGGTTTTCAGGCTCCTGGTCAGGGCAGGAGCAGACCCTGCAAAAGTTCTTGCCTGCGACAGCCAGGGGCTTGTATACGAAGGCCGGGAAAACGGCATGAACCCTGTAAAAGAGGAAATTGCCAGACTTACAAACCCTGTAAAGTTGAAAGGAGGCCTTGAAGAAGCCTTCCCGAAGGCTGACCTTTTTATCGGGGTCTCTGTCGGAGGCATAGTTACTGAGAATATGGTTCGCTCTATGGCAAAAGATGCAATTGTAATGGCTATGGCAAACCCTGTTCCTGAGATCATGCCTGATGCTGCAAAAAGGGCAGGGGCAAGAATAGTTGCTACAGGGAGGTCGGATTTTCCAAACCAGCTTAATAACTGCCTGAGTTTCCCGGGTATTTTCAAAGGGGCTCTCAGCACCTGTGCAAGGAAAGTAACGCCTGAAATGGAAATGGCTGCAGCCTATGCCCTTGCTGAGGTTGTAACAATCAACGAGCTTTCAGAAGACCACATAATCCCTGAAGTCCTTGACAAGCATGTGGTACCTGCGGTTGCAAAAGCCGTTGCCGGTGCGTCATTTGAAAGTTGTGTCGCAAGGACAGGTTTTGAAGATAGTATCTGATTACCATTTAACATAACTGCTTATTCCATGAAGTAGGAAATTAAGAAAGGGTCGATCCTCCTTTCTTTTCCATTTATTCGTATCTCAGTGCATCTACTGGCTTTAATTTCGAGGCCCTGTATGCAGGTACCACTCCAGAGATAACTCCTATCAAAACTGCAAGGGCAAGTCCTTCAACCATCAGAGAAATGCCGACTCCGCCTGATGTCATATCGTCTCCCATCATCGATTGGAGGCCATATGAAACAAAGGATCCCAGAATAACTCCAAGAATACCGCCAACAAGACCTACCATTGCGGAGTTAAAAAGGAAAATCATAAGGATATCCCTATTTTTCGCTCCAATGGCTTTCATAGTCCCTATTTCCTTTGTCTTTTCAAGGACAGAGGTAAACATAGTGTTTGCAATACCCACGGCTCCTACAAGCAGGGACACAGCTGCAATGGCTCCCAGGAAGAGGGTCATCGAACTCGTCATTTCGGTAACAGACTCAGCCATCGATTTTGAGGCTGTCACGGAAAAGTCCCTGTCATCTTCCTTATTAATATGCCTTGAGACCATGAGCTTTTTTTCGATGTCTTCCGTCAGTCCGTCCACAAGATCTTCACTCTTGGCTTTTACCGTGATGCTATCATAAACATCTTTTTCTGCATCGTCGATCAGGTCTACTGCTCCATCGATTGGCATGTAGATACTTGAGTCATCTCCCATGCCTTCTTCTTCCAGGATTCCGACAACTCGCACTGATTTGTTGTTTACTGTTATTACCTGGTTGACTCCAATGTCATGGTCATAAGTTTCACTGGCAATGCCGCTTCCTATGACTGCAACATACTTATCAGCCGGCTCGAGCAATCTTCCTGATTGTGTTTCCAGGGTAGTCATGTACTTCCAGACCTGGGGGTCCACACCTGTAATTGAGAGGGTTGCAGTTTCTCCTGAATATTTCACCTCTTCACTGCCCGAAATTTCGCCTGCTATGTACTGTATACCTTCTATACCTTGAAGTGCATCAATGTCATCATCCGTCAATTCGGAATCTGTCGATGTACCACCTCCTCCATCCCAGGAGGACCATGCATGTTGGATGACGCTTTGGTATACCCTGGACTTATGTTTATTTTTGTAAGATCCATCTCGGCTAGCTTGCTCTGTATGTTTGCCTGCATGGCATCCCCTAAAGAGACAATGCCAATTACAGATCCGACTCCTATAACTATCCCGATAATGGTCAGCCAGCTTCTGAGCTTACTGTGCACAAGCATGTTCAGACCCATTTTCAGGTAGGTTGAGTTTCTCATCCTACAATCCTCCGTTCGCTATCTGATATTCTCAAGCCTTCTCTTCGGGTTTTTCGTTTCTGAATTATTCATCTTTCTTTCTGTTTTTTCCTGTATGTTTCTTCCGATACACAAATACCCCTGCTCCTGCAAGCACTATTAACACAATGTAAAGCAGATATGAGCCGATGCCAGCGCTTCTACCTGGGCCTCCCTGGCCCTGCTGCAGTCATATTTCCGGAGGTCATTTCGAGTTCTACTTCTTTATCAACCGTTATTCTTTCTCCTTTTGCATCCGTATACTCAATCTGGACTTTTAGAGGATTGGAATCCATGGAAGCAGAAGTTAGATTTTCTCCATCATCACTTGCTTTAGCGGTACTTGGGGGTGCTGCACTACCTTCAGCTCCTCCTGCAGCCTGTGAGCTCGTAACATCAAAGGAAGCGATTGTATAGTCTCCTTTCTCAAGATTCCCAACAATAGTTGAAGAACTTCCTGATACCCTGTACCCGTCCTGGTCCGGAACCGATACTTTCACCGAATATGCCATGTTGTTTCCCACGTTTGCAACTGAAAGGGAAATTTCTCCCTGGTCACTTTCAGAAAAGGAAACATCAAAGTCGGTCACTCCCCCTACGAAAAGCCCTGCTGTGGTCTGGATACTTTTTTCACTGGATTCATAGTCTTCAAAGCTAAGATTCACATCCAGAGTGTAGAGTCCAGGATTTGCGTTTACATCTGCCATTACTAAGTAAGCAACGGTTACCGATTGACCTGCTTCAAGGTACTTGATGTACTTGGTGTTGTCCGAGTATACCGGCAGAATTACACCTTTTGGATCTTTCCAGGAAACCACCATATTTTTCAGAGGGGAGTTTCCTGTATTCGTTATGATGAACTCGAGAGGCTCTTCCTTTGCTATGTCAATATTCGCCTTGTTTATGGTCACAATCTGAGCGTATTCCTTACCCCTGATCTCTAGCTGGATTGTTTTTGTAGTAGTAACTGTGTTTGATGAGGATCCGCTTTCTTTAGCAGTGGTGGTAATATCAATATCATATGTGCCTTCTGAAGCGTTGGCATCCGTCATGAGCTTGAATTTAAGGACTGCTGCATCGTCATCATCCTGCCGCGCATTCAGGTAGGATACCTCTTTTACAGGATTTTCTCCGGAAACCTTACTGAAAGGGTATTCCGGATTGACTGTAACAGTTATGTCTTTCAGGTCAGTATTTCCTACATTCTGCACGCTGACAGTGAGTTCAACAGGTTCTCCCGGACGAGCAGCATCAGGGTTCTGATTGGTTAGATTTACTTCCAGAGACGCAGAATTTATGTTTCCATTTGAGCCAAGTGCTGTTCCGGCTCCCAGGCATATGAATGCTGAAAACAGCAGTAAAAGTGTTAGCAAAGAGAACTTTTTCATTTTAATTCCTCAGGTTCATTTTTCGTTCGTTTTTCGATTTTTTCGATCTCACCATCTCTGATGTACACAACTCTTGTTGCATACTTTACAAGTTCCAGGTCATGTGTTACAATAATGATCGTCTTTCCTTCTCTTTCGTGCAGCCCGTCCAGAAATTCCAGGATGTAGTCCCCGGTCTTGGTGTCCAGGTTTCCTGTAGGCTCATCTGCCAGGATTATAGGCGGGTTCACAGCCAGGGAACGGGCTATTGCAACTCTCTGCCTCTGCCCGCCTGAGAGCTGAGAAGGAAGGTTCTTTTTCTTGTCCGAAAGTCCGACAATCTCAAGCAGGTATCCTGCTTTTTTTCGGGCTATTTGTCTATCCTCTTCCTGAAATTCCATGGGTAAGAGCACGTTTTCTTCCGTACTGAGGGTGGGGATAAGATTAAAACTCTGGAATATGAAGCCAATCATCTGTCCTCTGATAACGGTGAGTTCTGATTCATCAAGTTCTGAGATGTCCTTTGAATTCAGGCAAACCGTGCCTTTTGACGGTATATCCAGGCAGCCGAGCAGGTTCATAAGTGTGCTTTTTCCGCTTCCGCTGGGCCCAAGAACAACAAGAAACTCCCCCTCATAGATTTCCAGGTTTATTCCCTTAAGGGCTGCAAACTCAACCTCTCCCATCTGGTAAATTTTCCAGACATCGGTAAGTTTGATCAGAGGATCTTCTTTATTTTTAGAGATCCTTACTGCATTAGAACTTTTAGCAGAACCATTTCCAGAATTATTATATGGATTGTTTTTTAGATTCTCCCCTGAATAATTTCCCTCTGAACCATTCTCTGATTCATCGTAGAAACTCGCCTTTTTTTCGAGCGAATCCATAATTTTTGAGGGATTCAATTTCGTTTTGAAAGAATCTATTATTTCTGTAAGTGTCATACGTAACCTCTAAAAAGTTAGTCGTCTCTAAGCCGAACCTTTTTAATAAATTCGAGTTCAATTTTTCCTCTGTTCATAGTTTCCACCGCTTGCGTTAACAGCTTTGTGATATGACCTGAAGATTCTCTCTGTTCATAGTTTCCATCTCTTCCATTAACAGCTTTGTGATATGACCTGGAGACTCTTTTATGAACTGTTAGATATGAGACGTTTTATCTGCAATTTCTGATCCTGCACCTGTTTTTAAAGAATCTTTACGTTCTTTGAAGATCCTGTATACCCTGAAAAGCAGAAACCCGGAAAGCAGAAATGCCAGAAAGTCCGATACCGGGAAAGCTGCCCAAACCCCAAAAAGACCATATAAACGGGGAAGTATGATAACAAGAGGGATCAGGAAGAGAAGCTGCCGGCTAATGGAAAGAAGGAAAGCGGGTCTGGCTTTTCCTAAGGCCTGGAACAGGGTTGATGTGATTACATTCAGGCCTACCAAAGGCATCCCCAGAAGCATGATCATTATAGCATTTTTCCCAATCTCCAGATATTGCGGGTCTGCACTAAATAATCCGAGAAGTTGTTCTCTGAAGAGGAAAATGATAAGCAGGCCAAGAAGCCCAATAGTCGTTGTCACTACAAGAGATAGTTTTACGGCTTCGACTATCCTTCCATACCTCTTTGCCCCGTAGTTAAATCCGACAATCGGTTGCAGGCCAAAGGCCATACCCAGGAGGGACATGAAGATGAAGGAGTTAATCTTCATTACTACACCAAAAACGGCAATTGCGACATCTCCTCCATAAGTTGCAAGTGCATTGTACACGAAAATCATCATGACACTGTTCGAGCACTGCATGACAAAAGACCCAATACCAATAGCCCCAATTTCCTTAATAATTTTCAGATTGGGTTTCAACGTTTCTGACCTGAAATGTACAGCTCCTTTTCCTTTGAGGTAGTATAGCAGGAGCCAGACCGAAGCTACGGCTTGTGACAGTACGGTTGCAATTGCAGCACCCTTCACACCCATTCCGAAACCAAACATGAAAACCGGGTCAAGGAAAATATTGAGGCCGCCTCCTACAAGCATAGCATTCATTGCAAGGCGGGCGTTTCCTTCAGCTCTGACAATATTCTGAACAGCCACTCCAAAGACAAAGAAAGTCCCTCCTAGTATTATAATTTTAAGATAATCTCTAGCATAGGGCAGGACTCCAGCAGTTGCTCCGAAAACCTTCAAAATCGGGTCAAGATAAAAAATGCAGGGAACGGCTATAAGTACGCTTAAAATTAAACTCAGGGAAAAAACATTCCCAAGGACTCTTTCGGCTTTTTCGTTTTCTCGTGCTCCAAGGGCACGCGAGATTATGGAAGAGCCTCCTGTCCCGAGAACAATTCCAAAAGCTGTCACCATCATCTGGATCGGAAAAGCTATCGAAAGTCCGCCTATGGCCTGGACACTATCTGCTCCATAGGCCATTCCCACGAAAAAGGTGTCCACAACATTATAGAGAGCCTGCACCAGCATTCCGATGATAATAGGAGCTGAAAGCTTAAACAGAAGCTTGCTTATGTTCTCTTTACCAAGAAACTCACTTTTTTCATCCATATTTTTTTCGTCTCCATCGTTTTTTACTTTATGTCATCTGGCCTGTGAGATGGAGGCTCGAATCCAGGTTCAAAAAGTTTAATCGCAGCTTTATGAATGAGTAACCTGAAAATTTCTTTTTCTTCCAATGTAAAATCCGAAAAGAGAATGTCTAAAAAATAAATCAATTTATTAAGAATTATATCTCTCATTTCCTTTCCTTTTTCAGTCAGGTAAACCCTGTAAGCTCGAAGGTCATTTTCATCCCTTTCCCTGTATACGTAACCTTCTTTTTCCAGGTTCTGGATCGCCCTTGCGCTTGTCGCTTTGCTGACTTTCAATATCTTTGCAAGGGTCTCCTGAGAGACACCGTCTCTATGGTATAAAACCAGTAAAAACTCAAATTGTCCGCTTCCGACCCGGTAAGCTTCGAGTTCCTTTGCCATGTATGCCAGATGGCTTCGGTAGATGTGGGCAATCGGGCCGCATATTTCTCTTGGATCTTCCTAATATTTTATCCTTCATTTTTTATGAATCTGGGTGGCTTGTTTTGAAATTTAATCTATTCAGCAATAGTTACATATGAAACCGATTAAATGCCAAATAGGTTTATCACGTATATAATAGTTACGTATGAAACTAAAATTAGAATTCCATATAAAAGTTAGAAAATAGAAACAGATATTATATATTAATAATCTAATATTATTCAAGATCAGTATAATTATTCATTTTATAATGTTCTTTATAATTACCACTAAGAACCTATCCGAAAAGTCCTGCTGCTCTAAATGTTATCCATGCGCATGCTAAATGTAGCATAGCCAGGTAATTCTCAATATTTTTCCCATCTTATAAGCAGCCTTCTGAATCTATTGAGCCAAGAGTGTGTCCTTTCCACGACTCATCTTCTTGCCCTATAACTTGGTACCTCTTTTATTCTTATGATCTCTTCTCTGCGTCTCCGAATGTGAGCAGTATAGCCATAATTATCAACCAATTCTCTAATATCAGGAAAATCATATGCCTTATCCATACATATATTTTGAATTACTTTATGTGAAGTAGGACTTACGCGGTTGAACTTAGAGATCAATAACATTAAATCTTCTATTGTCTAAAGTACAGGTTCAGCCGCAACGTCCTTTGTGCTTGATTTTGTACCTCAAGTGCGTAAGTCCTATGAAGGTTTTTCGATTATTATGGCATCAAGAGTCCGTTTTACAAGCATTTTATCATGACGATTTGCTCCATCCACGGCGACAGAAAGTGGTATTCCTTTTCCTTCAGTTACCATACTTCTTTTTGTGCCTTTCTTGCCACGATCAGTAGGATTAGCTCCTGTTCCAGTTCCACCTAATGGCGCTTTTGTCATAGTGCCATCAATTGCTTTTCATTCCCACTCTAATCTTTTTTTATTATCATACTCCATTAGACCAGTTTTCCACATTCTCTCAAATAACCCTGATCTGCGCCACTCCTGAAATCTATCATGGACGATGCTTGGAGCTCTATAAAATCGTGGCAATTATTTCCGTTGGCATCCAGTACGAAGGACATATAAAATACCACTCATTATTTTCTTATCATCTTTTATAGGTCTGCCTGCCTTCTTTTTTGGCTTTGGGAGCGGTAGTAAAGATTTTATTTTATTCCAGAATTCAGTAGATATCTTGTAATCGCGCCCAATTTTTCGTTTTGTCATTACAAAATATTACCATGATCGTGATTCCTATACTTTTCGGATAGGCTCTTGGTTGAATTGTACAAGGGTTGGAGGAACTCTGATTAGAATCATTTTTTCTATATTTTACTTATATCTACATACCTTTATTGCTCTGTTAATAAAGATTGCCGTATATTTATAAAATGTAACAATCAATAGATTATGATAAACGTATAAAAAGACTAAGGGGGCATAATATGGGTGTTAGCGTCGATCATTGGCTTGCGGATGACACACTTTTTATTTTACCAAACCAAGAGTTTGATTTTGGTTTAAATATTCCGTTTGATGGAAACAATTGGGCACGTTTAAGTGTGCTTCCACAACCTGATTCACCAAGCAAAAATTGTGTGATTTTGTCTGAATATACAAATACACCTGGAGTTCTCCGTATTCGGTTTAGAAACGGTGATAACAATAATATATTAACAGTTAGAGTTACTGCTATAGTGGCACCAAGCAGACTTTGAGGGAGATATGATATGAGAATTAAAGCATTATATGACAAGAACGGGGATATTATTGCAGTAAGTATTCCACAACCGCAATCACCTAATTTGAATACCGCGGAGTCTAGCATCCAAGCTGGAAAAGATCAATTTGTATCTGAAATTGAAGTACCAGATGATCTTACTGGCAAAAGTGGATTCGAAATCATCAATAAACTGAAAGTTGAAGCCAAAGGAGACAACTACACACTCACATTTAAAAAATGAAGCAACCATATTTGTGTTCAGTTTTGGAAAAAATGTCTAAAATTTTATCATTCAAACCGGAGATTGAGTTTTAGCCAATGAAATATTACTCTCATTAGAGCATATCCGAAAAATAATGTGACCTACTAAACATTGCAATGGGCAACGTGCGCAATCGGAGGGACATCTGAATATATATAGCCTACTGCAACTTTAAGACAAGCTGTTATGACTTTTCGGATAGACTCTAATTCCCTTGTACATTTTTAAGTTAAGCGACTTTCCCTTTTGAAGAATATGAGTAAATAGATAAAATCCTATATTTTTACAGATGTAAAATATGAAATTAAATAATTTGTCATTGATTTTTGATACATATGTCAGTTACATAAGAAACTATATTCAGATAGAAATAGGCTTACGCATTTGTAGGCTCAATCTTGTATTTCCATAACATATTGAACCTCGCAATAAATTCAGTTTCATCTGGTCGGTTTAAAGCCATCGCTGTCACTCTACTAATTTTTGTTTTACTTTCAAACCAAGAGATGACATTTTTAAGAGATCCCATTTCTGATTCTTTGTAACTTCATCCTTGAGACCCAGTTAGTATATTGAATAGTAATTAAGTAATTTGAATAGTATATTTAATAATTCAGTCCAGACAAATTACCACATTCTCCAAATCAGGAAAACCTGTAGCCCACATAATATACAAAAGCGCTTAAAACCAGCCTGATCAATGAAAAAACAACCGAAATCATTGAAAACGCCAGCAAATAAAAGTTGAGAGCCAGGATACCCGTGAAAAGGCTGGAAAAATCGGCATTAAGGATAAGGGCAATCAAATTTACCAGCAAAATAAAAGTGAATATCGTTATCAAACCCCTTCCTGCTCCTTTAAGGTCTTCTTTGCTCAGGGCTATATGGGAAGAGATCCCGATTGCCAGGGCAAAATAAATCCAGAAATTGAGAGAAATTAAGTTTTCTGCCGAAAAAATGCTTTTAAAGAGATTGGTTGTAAGGGCGAAGATTTCTGTCAACATATACTGGTCCGGCTGAGCGGGTTCAAGGGCGAGATAGTCGGCAACCCTGGCAAAGGAATCCGGCAGGAGCAGGTGCATCCCGAAGACAAGGGCCGCAGTTCCGCTGAAGATCGGACCCATCCCTATGAAAAAGTTCCCTATGTTCTGGTAAAGACTCTTTCGGTTCCAGCCGTGGTTGACGTATCCAAGGACTCCGTCCTTTGCTTTGCGGTCAAATAACTTGAATTTATTTATCCTGTGCCTGAACAGGTAGCACATCAGCAGGTGGCCGAGTTCGTGGACAGGGGTACCTATCCATGCTGTGACCAGAATCCCTTTCCTGCCAAAGGCTCGCTGGACATAGAAGTTGGCCCGGTTCTCAAGAAGGCCGAGAATCATGCCAATAAGGATCAGAGAGCCTGTGACATAGAAGGTCTCGAACAGGCTTACCCGAAAAACAGTAATAAGTGTATTTTCCATTTTTAACTCCTTTCAATTATGACTTAAGGAGAAACTTCAGTTCCGAACAGATCCAGAATTAAATTTCACAGGAGCCAGCTCTTTACTATAATGTGATTGAAGAAATATAACCTTATTTCGTTCATAACTTTATTTCGTTCGGGGCTGTAAATCCTGTCAATTTTCCTTATCCGGGAAATTTAAGAGAAAATATGAAAGAAGTAACTGCTTCATTTCAAAAACCGTAAATAAATATACACCTATGTATTTCAATAAATCCCTGAAATTACTTCTGGCCTGCAAGATCAAACCAGACAGGGCTTTTATCCTCAGGGTCGCAGTTATAGCTTATTGTGATTTCTTCGTCTTTCTGGATATCTGTGATACAAACGTATTTTATAAGGCTGTTATCGAAATCTTTGTAGTATCTTGCATTAGGGGTATACGAGTGGTTATAAAGAGACCCGTAGCCCAGTGCGATAGCTGCATCTTTTGAGTCGGGACCCCAGGCGAAGTAATAATTATATAGCTTGTGTGAGCTCAAGAGCGTCTATTTCTTCAGCAGGTAAAACTATGACAGGACAGGTTTCTATTACCTCGCCTTTTTTAAGATTTTTTCGTGCAAATACGCCTCTACCTTTTCCGGGTGCGTCTTTAACAGTTACTAACGACATATGACCAGGTTCCTGCAAGAATTAAGAGATTACCGGTAAACTGTTTTATTATTTGAGAATACATATAATTTATAGATTTCCCTTCAAATTTTTAAAAAGACTTACTATTTAAAAGGTACCTTATTTAAAAGATCCTGCAATTGTCTTATGATCTTAAAAGTAACTGGAAGACTTAGAATAAAGTTGGGTTTGATACCATTGGGTATTTAGAGCTTTTGGGTAATATCACTTTTATTTGAAATGAGATTTTTGGCCACTAAAAAATAAGTCTTAATCTTCCTTCTTTACTTTCAACTCTCAGAAACTCTGACCTACTTTATCTGCTTTAATCTTTAAACCTAATCCCTCATGTAAACACGACTATTATTTGGCAATGCAATGAAATTTAAGCAGTTTCTACTTTAATATAGGGATTGCTAACAGCAAACCCAGGACAATTATGATCGCGCTTATATTGAGTGGATAATTTATGTTTTAATGGCTTTGCTTACTCTCATTTTTGCAGGGATTATTTTAAGAAGCATGTGATATCAAAAGTTTATAACTTCCAAGGTGATAGTATAAATTTGTTTTTTAAAATTCCTGCATCTTATCTTTAGCCTTGCAAATCGGGCAATCAATGCTACTAACAATGCTCATAAATATCTAATCATATTACATTCTTCGCTTCATTAATCATATCAATGCAAAATTTTTTAGTTTCTAATGCTAATCCAAGGCTAAAAACTTCTGGGTTCAATATCAAATCATTTTTAACATTAATTATTTTATTAAAAACCGATAGCCAAGGAACATCGTCTCTAATTGTTGGAGCCTTCGTGTGTGAATTATGTATATGGCATCCTTTTATAGATTCGTCAGATATCAATTCGATGTTATCGATAAAATGACTATTTACATTATTAGAATAATCCTTGGATACTTGTGTATACATCGTCCTAAAATCTACAACAAAGCCGATATACTTCTGATATGAAGGATAATCCTTAATTAGATGCTCCCAAAATTCTTTCATATGTATACCATTTGATATTACATGTCCGGTCCGATTTTCAATGAGAATTGTTGGCTTTACTTTAAATTCGTCTTTAAAGTTATTAAATAATTTAATAGCAGATTCAGCAATATATTGGTTTGTATTAGGCTTTTTTCCGGGATGAATTTCTATCATAGTAGGAGGTAATCCCATATACCTGGCAATATCGATATTCATCGCTATAAACCGCTTTACCCACGGTTCACTATACCATTTTAAATGACATTTAGAGGCTAAAGCAGGTTCTGTATGAAAAATGTATTTGATATCTCTTGGAAGTTTATCATCTTTCGAATACAGTTTATTTATAGCTTCTTTAGTTAGAAATTCACACTTACTTAATCCTAAAAACTCAGTTTCAGTCTTTTTGACAAAATTAGCAGGTACTTCTACGAAATCAAAACTATATTTTTTTGCGTTTTCCCATCGATTAAGTAATCCTCCTCTAGAATTTTTAGAATTAAAACCACTTACATTGGGAAATACGAACCTTATTTCACCCATACATATCCGAGTAATAACTATTATTTAATAACTTATTAAATTTTTGCAGCCTTCATTTTCAGGAACATTTAAAGTTATTTGTAATTAAGCCGCATAATCCCATTTTCCTTTTTACGAAATTTAATACCAAAATAAGGCACAAAAATTTTTTAATTATGAAAATGGGGAATATAAAACGGTTAAATGGCAAATAGATCATTTATCACATGTAATTTGATTGGAGAAATGCTAACACAATATTTAATCTGGTAAATAAGACTCAATAATCCTTGAAAAATGGATCGTCTTTAGAAGACCCTATGAATATAAGAATCTCTACAGATTTCCCAAACACGGGAAATGTACTCATTTTTTCATAATTGATCAATAACTCACGGACATAACCGAGCTTCGGATGCAGAACTTCCGGGTGCAGGAGATGCAGGGATTTTATCTGTACTCCTGAGGAACCTGTAATATCCAAAGCCTATCAAAAAGATAGGATAAACGATTTTCCAGGTAAACCCTGAGATCAAAAAACTCAGGGATACGAGTGAAAGAGCCGATAAGACCCATCTCTGCCAGCTGGTTTCGGTTTTCCAGTAGGCGATTATAATGAAGGCGTAGAGGAAAACAAAGTTCTGGTTTACGAGCAGCATCATGGCTGATACGGGAATTTTGAAGAGATAACTTCCGAGAATAAGGAAGATTGAAAGAATATACAGCCCCACCAGGCTGGATACAGGAATATTCCCCGTTGAAAGTTTTCCGAAAACTTGAGGGAAGATCCCTGTCCTGCCTCCGGCATAGAGCAGGCGGCTTGCAGTAAAGTTCCAGGAACAGGCATTTGCTGCAATAACTATTATCATGAGCCAGATGAGGAGAACTCCTCCGGGCGTAAAAAGCACGAGACCGGAAAGCCCGGCTGCACCCTGAAGAGGGACACCTGAAGCACTTGCTCCTGTGCTGATAAGGGCAAGCACAAGGTAGATTGAGGTCACAAGGGCAAAACTCAGCCAGTAAAGGCGAGGCACGTTTCTTTCAGGATCTTTTATCTCCCCCAGGGAAAAAGAAAGGTTTTCCCAGCCCAGAAAGGCCCAGAAAAGCAGGGCTGTAACTTTCCAGGTGTTTTTCAGGTCTATATGCCCTGTGCCGTTAAGAGCTTCTCTGGCAATCTCGAAACCTGAGCCTAAAAAATCAAGGTTAAAAGCAATGAGCAGACCTATTAGTAGAAAGAGAACAGCCAGAGCTGCGTAATTGATCATGGAGACAATCCTCATTCCTGCCAGGTTAGACAGGAGCATCAGGGTTACAAGGAGGACTGCAAAAAGGGCTGCTCCTGCTTCGGACAGCTGGAAAAGCTGCCTCATATATTCGCTGCCTATAAGGGCAACCGCAGGAAGCCCGAAAAAGAAAGAACCTCCCACAAGGTAGGAAACCGCATATCCTCCCCAGGGTCCCACAGCCTCCTCAGCATAACCTGCAAGCCCGGCGGTCGAAGGAAATTTCATGCCAAGGCGGGAACAGATCGCGATAAGAGGGACTGCGACAACGGCTATAAGAAACCAGCCGAGGATTGCTTCATGGATGCTGCCAGCATCAAGCGCCAGGCCTGGAAGCGCCAGAATTCCAGTCCCTATAAGCATGCAGATTGCAAGCCCCAAACCCCGCCTGAGGGTAATTGTTTTTTCAAGTTCGGCCATGATTTTATCCTTTTACTCTCTTATAAATCAAAAAAGAAAGTATAAAAAAATAATAAGAGAACAGAGCATTTAAAGTGCTCCGTTAAGGCAACTCGGTTTTATTTTTTGCTTTTTATCTCTTAACTTCGTCTTTTTCCAGGCAGATGAGCTCTTCTGCGTACGGCAGCGTCTCTTTCATCCAGGTGCAGAAATCCCTCCACTCATCAAGTTTGTGGTTGCGGCGCTGGAAGTAAATATTTCTGAGCTCAGCGTAATTGGTTATAACTGTCCTTTTCTGCAGATAAGCGCTCGGCAGGTCCTGGACAAGTTCCCTGAAAACCGCTTTCCGGTACGCATTGTCTTCTTCACTATCTCCCTCGCGGGATTTGTAGGCTTTGACAAGGTCATTCAGATGCCGGATCTGGTCATTCCTGTAATCTGTCAGTGTGTCAAATGAAAAGTCGTGAGGAGCAAGCTCCTTGCTGGTCAGCTTATGCATCGTTGAAGTGGAGTTCTTTTCTGCGAACTTGTAGGTGTCAAACTCCTTCCACCAGTAAAGAGGAGCTGTGAGGTCAAAACAGACTGTAATGAACCTTAAAAACTTGCCGTGCTCATTCCCTGCAAGGGTCAGGCGCTGGGCCAGATTCAGGTCCTTTTCTCCGAGCTTGCAGTTCCCTGCCTCGTCAGGCTCACTGCTGTCCATAAGATGCCAGGAGTTCATAGGATTCCGCATGCCAAGAATAGCATAATAGATATTGTATGTACCGTGTAATTTCATTTTGATCATAAAAGCGCCTCTTAAACCCATTACGATAAGCAGTTTATAAATTTGTTTGTATCAGATAAGTTGTAAACCTGTCAATGGTAGATAACTTAACTCATTTTAAATATTTGCTGCTCAGATGTTTACCTTTTTAATTTAACAGTTATTTGATTTATCTTCAGAAACAGATAATAAGGCAAATCCATAATAAGTAAAAAAGGGAAATGGGTCAAGGAATTTAAGAAAATAGCCATCATTCTCTGAGGGCAAATTATTTAAGAAAAATAGTCACCCTCTTAACCCATGCTTTACCCTTTTAAGTACGACCTTTCTGCAAGCTCAGGATATTTCCATTTGACCATCAGCGGCAGCACTGCATATTTTCAGTACGATACTGTTAACTTGAATAAACTCGCAATCCCATTTAGAAAACAGCCAGAAACCTCTCCTTAAATCTGGCTGTTCTTATATTTGGAAACAGAAATGAAAAAATACTAAGCTGAGATGACTCCTGCAGAAGCTCTTTATCTTGCAATTCTGATTTTCACAGGCATTGTTTCAGGCCTGCTGGGTATAGGGGAGGCTTTAATGTCTCGTGCCCAGTACTGGCTCTTGCAGGAAACCAGACTGCAGCCTGACATGAAGATAAGGATGGCTCTCGGGACAAACCTTTTTGTAGTCATTGTTCAACGAAAAACTCTATTTGTAATTTCATAAAATTTTAAAAGCATATTTGAAGTGTGTGGTTTTATGAACGATTTAATAATATATTTAACAATTGGTATTGTAGCAGGCATTTTAAGCGGACTATTTGGGATTGGTGGTGGGGTTATAATCATTCCTGCATTGGTGTTTTTAGAAGGATTTTCCCAGTTGAAAGCCCAGGGAACTTCTCTAGTTGCACTGCTTCCACCGGTTGGAATACTTGCGTTTCTTGAATATTATAAAAGAGGAAATACTGATTTGTATGCAGGTATCATCATTTGTCTTGCCATGGTTATTGGTGCAAAATTCGGAGCACAATTCGCAAATATGCTCCCGCTGGATGTATTGAGGAAGGCTTTTGGAATATTTGTTATTTTGATAGGAATAAAAACTTTTTTTGGAAAATAAGCAATTATTAAACTTTTCCTTAATTTGTTTGCTGATCTGGTTCCGTTGCAAAAATAATATTTCTTCAATTTGACACACTATTTTTCACCTTTATGTGTCATTTTCTTCCTAATGAAATGGATAACTTTCCGAATTGTGAATGTTTTCACTTATTTTGTAAAAAAGCCAGATTTTTGCAACGGAACCAAGATTCTTAATTATCTTTCGTTTGTTATTATAATCTTGAAATATAGGCTCTGTAGAAATCCTTAATCTAATCCATATTCTTTCTACAACTTTTTGTTTATGTTGTACACTATGAGTTTAATCTTTATTTCTTTGATTATAGGATGTTCTTGCCCTAAGTGTTTCCCCGAGCTTTCTTTTTACAACAGAGAAAATTGTCTCCACTATATTCCTTTTATTGTATTTAGTGTTGTCAAAGATCAGATGTAACTGTTTTCTATACTTTCCCCCGATTTTCTTTCTTTTTCTCACTCTTAAAGGTATAATTGAATCTGCTTTGATATATCTCTGATTAAAGAATGTATTTTCTCTGAGTCATATCCCTTATCCAACACATAACATTCAGATTTTCTTATCCTATTTGATTGCTTTATCAAAGTGTTGGCGTGATTGATTTCATGCTCAGTTTTTTGACTAATTTTTCATCCCAATATTACCTTTTTACTTGTGTCTACTGATATTGAAGTTCTCAGGAAGGTTCTACGAAGCTTCCCAGTTCTGCCTGAGTAATAATAACTTGCATAGGAACTCGTAAATCCTGTTGAATCAATTACTGTAACAGAGACCTTTTCTCCATATGAGTAAAATAACTTTAGACTCTTAGACAAATAAGGTTAAACAGAGATGAAGGAATTCTAGATACAAATTTATGAAGGGTAGTGAAATGAGGAGTCTTATCAAGATCAAGTTTCTCTTTTATTTCGCTCATAAGATCGATAAGTTCTACGAAACTACGATAGTCTATGCTTAGATATTCCTTCAATAAAACCAGAACCAAAAGCTGATGTTGAGTGTAAACATGCTTGGAATATTTGCAGGAATAAAGGTTCAGTCTAGAAGACTGAACAGTTTTAAGGCTACTATCAACAAATTTAACATACTTATTCGGTTTCAGTATTGAATGCTCCTTTGTTTTTCGGGAATGATAAGGAGTTATTTTATAAAACAACGCATATAAAAATACAATGTAAAATCTAAATTAGGATTTCTACAGAGCCGAAAAATCAAAATCTGGTGTAAAAAAAGAAATATGTGCACAAGAAGCATGGATAAATTCCGCAGTCTGGTTACTGTGATCTAACGATTTTCTTCTTGAAGTCGGCGGAAGCTAATATTATTGGGTATATTATGAGCCTATCCCAAAACTCAAAACTGCTTCTCTTAATCTGGAATTCGGAATAGTTAATGAGTTTCTGATGGAAGATGGTTCTGAAATTCTTATAGATTTGAGGTTAAAATTGGTTTTGGAATGAGCTCTATCAATATTTCTAGCATTCCGGCCAAAACCTGCAAAAATCTGGGAGCGTTGAGAGTAAACGGACATTAATACAATTGCTAAATTGCAGATGTATTAAAATATAAACTAATTATTAGGGAGCACCCAGATTTCGCAGAGCCTCAATTTACAGAGATAATGTTACTTTGTTAGTCCTTTTCCTATAAACTGCCCAAAATTATAGTGCGCATCTCCTGCTTTCAACGTGGATATAACTGTGTTATTTGTTGTGTCGATTACAGAGACAGTTCCGTCTACATTAGTCACATATACCTTCTTTCCATCCGGAGTGACTGCAATTCCAAAAGGATAGCCTTCTACAGGCACAGTTGCTGTAACGGTGTTGTTTGTTATGTCAATTACAGAGGTAGTGTTATTGTTTAAGTTCGCTACATACACTTTATTCCCATCCGGACTAACTGCAACTCCCCATGGATTAGCTCCTACAGGCACAGTAGTTGTAACAGTATTGTTTGTTGTGTCAATTACAGAGGTAGTGTTGCTAAAATAGTTCGCCACGTACACCTTTGATCCATCCGGACTAACTGCGACTCCCGTTGGAATGGTTCCTACAGGCACTGTGGCTATAATACTGTTTGTTGCAGTGTCAATAACAAAGAGAGTACTGTTCAAATCTACGTTTCCAACAAATCCCGAGCTTGCCGCGTACACCTTTGATCCATCCGGACTAACTGCAATTCCAATAGGATAGATTCCAATAGATACCGAAGCTGTAACAGTATTGTTTGAGGTGTCAATTACAGAAATATTGCTGTTGCCAAAGTTTGCCACATATACCTTCATTCCATCTGGACTGACTGCAACTCCATAAGGGTTGGTTCCTACTTTTACGGTATCTGTAACAGTGTTGTTCGCAGTGTTAATTACAGAAACATCATTGCTGTTATTATTCGTCACGTACACCTTTGATCCATCCGCACTAACCGCAACTCCGAATGGATTGATTCCCACAGGCACAGTGGCAGTAACATTATCGTTTGCTATGTCAATTACAGTGGTAGTATTGCTGTCATAGTTCGTAATATATGCAAACGGAGCTGCACCTGCAATATTGACAAGCATTAAAAACGTGAGCGTCAACATGCTAAAGATTTTTAAAGAAGTATCCCCTAAAAAGGTATTCTCTTTATATTTTTTACCAAGTTTAATCCCTTTCATTTTAGATCCCCCATATGTATAGACAAAAAACAAATTTTAGGTATCTGGTTTGAGCCATTTCGTTTATATTATATTTGCTATTTTATATTACTATTAGTATTTTATCTCGTCTCAAATAGTAGATCTTTCAAAAAAGGGGTGTTCACGCAGCAATCTCTCCTGATCTTAATGGATGTTATTGCATAATCAGGAGAACGCGTGCAACTAAAAGTAAAATTTGGTAGGAGGTAAAGCATGAAGAGGAAGGGAGTAATATATCTATTTTTCTTTGCTATCGCACTAATAAACGCTTTAACCTTTGTGGCTTTTGGTTCTTCTGAAACTTCGATAGGTAATATGAGCACTTCTGGTGAAACTTCGATAGGCAATATGAGCGCTTCTGGATATGAGAAGGCTATCGATCCTGGAGACATGAACCTCTCAGTAAAACCTGGAGATGACTTCTATGAGTATGCAAATGGAGGCTGGATAAAAAACCATCCTGTGCCTGCGGACAAATCCAGTTATTCAGAGTTCGATATTGTAAATGACAGAACCAACGATCTCATCAAAACCATCGTGGAAAGCGCAGCCAACAATACTTCTGCCCCTGAGGGGAGCCTGGAGCAGAAGTTAGGGGTGTTCTACCGCGTTGGAATGGATAATGCCACCAGGGATAAACAGCGTCTGGATCCCATCAAAGGCAAATTGAGGCAGATAGACAATATCTCCAACGTTTCCGATGTCCAGGCAGTATCGACGCAAATGATGGAATATGGAATAAATCCTTTATTCTCAATGCGCTCTGTACCCGACAAGAAGAACAGCCAGGTAGTAATCGTCTCCCTCGTGCAGGGAGGTCTGGGTCTCCAAAAAGATGCCTATTTCGGGCAGGACAACGTCTCTAACATGAGCAGAGAAATGTACTTAGTTCATATAGCAAGGATGTTCGTCTATCTGGGTGACAGCCCAGCGGTTGCTGAGGATAATGCCAGGACCGTGATGAGGATAGAAACAAGGCTCGCCAACGCATCCTTCAACAATGTGGAGGAACGTGATATTGAAAAAACGTATAATAAAATGAGCCTTGAAGAGCTTCAGGCTTTTGCTCCGGGCATTAATTGGTCTCGTCTCTTCAGTGACCTGGGTCGCCCGGATGTAGCCGAGGTAAATGTAAGAACCCCGCCTTTCTTTAAGGAGATGAGTACTGCCCTTCAGGATGAGAGTGTAGCTGACTGGAAGACTTTCCTGCGCTGGAAACTTATCTTTTTCTCATCTCCTTATCTCAGCACCGACCTGGAGGAGGAGTACTTTATTGCCACTAGGCTGAATCCCCAGCAAGAGATGCAGCCCCGCTGGAAAAGAGTCATCTCTGTGGAAAATAGCTTAATGGGTGGAGCAATAGGTCGCATCTATGTGGACAAATATTTTGATCCAGACTCCAAGGTTAGAATGCAGGAGTTAGTATCTAACCTGAAAACGGCTTATAGGGAGAGAATTCAAAACCTGACATGGATGGAGCCTGAAACCCGGAAAAAAGCCCTCATGAAGCTTGAAGCCCTGGATGTCCAGGTAGGTTACCCGGATGAATGGCTTAATTATTCAGAGCTTGAAGTGAAAAACGATTCATATGTCAATAATACCTTCAGGGCTTATAATTTCTATTTCCACCACGGTTCAGTCGGCCTGGACAGAGTAGGCAAGCCTGTAAATCGAAAGATCTGGTTAATGAATCCCCAGGAGACTAACGCCTATGCTTATCAAAGACAGATCATCTCAGTTTTCCCTGCCGGAATTCTCCAGCCGCCCTTTTTCGACAAAGACGCCGATGATGCAGTCAACTACGGTGCCATAGGCTTTATCATAGGACACGAGATGACTCATCATTTCGATAGCCAGGGTAGGAAGTATGATGCAAGTGGTAATTTGTCGGATTGGTGGACACAAAAGGATGAAGATAATTTCAACAATAGCACGGGGATTCTGGTTGACCAGTACAACAAATATGAGGTCCTACCCGGCATGTACATCAACGGCAAACTGACCCTGGAAGAGAACATTGCAGATTTCGGTGGATTGACCATCGCCTACCACGCCTATAAGCACTCATCGAAAGGGGAGCCAGAGATGATCGATAATTTCACAGGAGATCAAAGGTTCTTCTTAAGCTTCGCCCAGACATGGAGGGAATCGAATACTGAAGAAGCCCTGTTGAGACACTTGTGGGTCGAGCCTCACTCGCCTTCCAAGTACAGGGTCAATGGTGTGGTCTATAACATGCCTGAGTTTTACAAGTCATTCCCGAGCATAAAACCAGGAGATAAACTCTACAGGCCAGAGAGTGAGAGGCCGGTAATCTGGTAGATTGATCACACAGGATAACATGAAAAAATGATCTTATATAGGGGGTCTTCATGACCCCATACCTTATTTTTGAAATTGTCAGGCTGAAAAGGAACTTCTGTATTTCTCTGATCCTTTGTTTCATCCAAAATCCAAGTCTAGGAAACGGCTCTGTAGAAATCCTCAATTTGAAGCAAATTATTCCTACAACTTTTTTGTCTATGTTGTGAACTATGAGTTTAATTTTCACCTCTTTTGGAGGGTAAATAGGGTATATAGTCAACGGCTGGGGACATCCAGGGCTTCCTTCCTATTCTATTGGATATATAAATCTCATTGACTGGATTTTGCTTGCAGTTCCGGGATTTCTTGCAGCAAGAAGAGGAGCGGAATTTGCCCATCTTGTAAAAGTTTCAGTCAGCAATGATTATTCACAAATCCTACAAGGTTAAGCCTGCTAAGATTTCAAAAATATCAGGAGATCTATTTTTCAACTTTGTCTAGTTTTTACTTCATATTTATCTGATCTGCTGGATGCCTGAAATTTTCAGACTTGTTAGATGCCTGAAATTTATTCTTGAGATTTATTCTTGTGAAGCTGATTATAAATCAGTTTCTAATACTCTCAGGAAAATAATTGAAAAAGCAAATAGAGAGAATTTATAAAGGCGAAAAGTAGAGATAAATCCGAATGAATATAAAAACTAATTCAAAAAACAGGTGCTTTGCGGTTAAGCGGTTGATATCCTTCCGTAGTAACCTGAATTGTCTCATTTTGATTTGTCCCGCGCCCCGACGCTGTATGGATCTTCGGCTTCGAGCGACAAAGGCGAAGACTACAGCTATATGAATAAATTGAATATCAAAATATCAATAAATTCGCAGTCGTCGACCAAAATTTAAGAGAGAAGAAAAACGCGGAAAAACAAGGGAAAAACAAGGGAAAAACAAGGGAAAAACAAGGGAAAAACAAGGGAAAAACAAGGGAAAAACAAGGGAAAAATAAGGGAAAAATAAGGGGAAGTTCAGAAGGAAAGTTCAAAAGAAAAATTAAAAAGGTTAGAGCTGCACGTAATGTGCAACTTCACCCAGGTCCTCCTCGATTCTGAGGAGCTGATTGTATTTTGCAGTCCTTTCTCCACGGGCCGGGGCTCCGGTCTTGATCATTTCTGCCCCTATAGCGACTGAGAGATCCGAGATTGTGGTATCTTCGGTTTCGGCGGAACGGTGGCTTACTATTACTGTATAGCCGTTTCTGGAGGCCATGCTTGCGGCGTCAAAAGCCTCGGAAAGTGTCCCGATCTGGTTGATCTTTAAGAGGAGTGCATTTGCAGCTCCCATGTCAACGCCTTTTGAAAGCCTCTCAATGTTTGTAACAAAAAGGTCGTCACCAACAATAATCGTATCCCATAACTCATTTGTCAGGGCTTCGAAATCCTCAAAGGCTTCCTCATAGAAGGGGTCTTCGATGGAAAGGATGGGATAAGAGTTCACAAGTTCGACGTAATAATCCATCAGTTCAGGAGCAGCAAGTTTCTTTCCGTCGATTGTATATAATTCTTCTTCATAAAACTCGGATGCTGCAGCATCAAGCCCGATTGTGACTTCGGATTCGGTGTAGCCTGCTTCCTCAATAGCCTGGACAAGGGCATCAAGGGCTTCTGTTGACTCGCTCATCTTGGGAGCATATCCTCCTTCATAGCCTACGTTCGTAGAAGACCTGCCGTATTTTGCTTCCAGCAACTTTCCAAGGACGTGGTAGATATCTGCTCCGATCTGAAGAGCTTCGTAAAAGGTTTCCGCACCTTTGGGCTGAATCATGAATTCCTGAATTGCAAGCTCATTTCCTGCATGTTTGCCCCCGTTGAGGACATTCATTGTGGGTACCGGCAGGGTAAAAGCGTTTGAGCCTCCGAAATAGCGATAAAGAGGAATGTTGAGGGAATCGGCGGCAGCTTTTGCAACAGCCATGGATACGCCAAGAATTGCATTTGCTCCCAGATTTGATTTGTTATCGGTCTCGTCGAGCTCGATCATAAGCTCATCGATTTCCCGCTGATTTCGCACGTCGAGCCCCAGCAATTCCTTCTGGATGATCGTATTCACATTTTTGACTGCAGTGAGAACTCCTTTTCCTCCGTACCTGTTAGGGTCTGCATCCCGCAGTTCAAGGGCTTCATTCGTACCAGTGGAAGCCCCTGAAGGGACACTGGCTCTGCCAAATCCCTTTGGTGTAAACACATCAACTTCAATAGTGGGATTTCCCCTTGAATCCAGGATCTCCCGAGCATGTATTTTTTGGATTTTATATTCTCCAGAATCCTGCTGTAGACCGATATACATCATTTCACCCTTTTTAATCTCTGATCTATTTGATCTATTTATACATATATTCTGTTATTTGAAGCTTAACCTTGACTTAACCGTTACATGTCCGAATTGTATTTAATTCTTTATCCGGTTAACGTGGATAATTTTAATTAAGTTTTACGCTAGTTTCTTATAAGAAATTCTATTTGACATTTAAAGATTATATGTTGAATTTAAAGATTATATGTTGAATTCCTGAATCCAGAAATAACTTTGCTTCAGGTATCCGGTATCCTTAACCGTGTAAATTTAGAGTATTACACTCAGAGTATTTGCAGATATTTCCCGATTTATAATCCTTAACCAGGGCTGCCCGCTTTTGACGAATGTCTCTTCCTGTAAACAATAGCTTTAAAGGTTTTGGTCAGGATTACAAAACCGGTTTTTTCCGTAGATCTGTTAATGCGGGATTTTATAGTAATGCAGGCTTTTATAGTGAGACTTTTCAAAAAAAGGTTTTAGTAGGGTTAGATGGCTTTTTTACTTCTTAACAATGCTCAATTTATTTAAAAAAAGAATTTTATCTACATAAAATATATAAACATGAAAGTATTATTCACTTTCGATGACCGACGATTCTCCAGTTAATTTAACCGAAAAAGCGTATTCAGTTATTGATATGCTCCAGAGCCTGGGACTCCCGAGGACGGAGGCCACTGCGATCGTATGTCTGAAAGACTGCACGGAACTCAGATCCCTTCACATTGAACTCGTTTCAGGACTCAGACAGCCAGAAGTGAGCGTAGCTATGCGTCCCCTCAGGGATAGAGGCTGGGTGGACGAAAGGTCCGAAAAAAAGAATAAAGGAAAAGGCAGACCTGTAAAGTACTACCAGTTAACAGTGCCCTTCCCACAAATTGTACAGGCTCTTGAGGACGAATATTTAAAAGGTAACACGGAAAAAATAACCGCACTCAGAAGGCTTCGGGAACTGGATATCGTATCACAAAACTGAGCTTAAGGGAAACTGCCAAACCTGTTTTACCGGATTGTATTTTCAATTCTCATTATTAAATCGCAAACTTTCAAGTACTGACTATAGGCTTGTTTTACCCGAATATCATTCAAGATCAGGAACCTGCTCGAAACTCACAGGAGCAAAACCCTGTTCTCTATCTGTAATTCTTCTGGCAGAAATGCCTTCCAGCTCAAAAATAAAAGCCTCAACTACCATAAAAACTTCGCTTTCACCCCTCAAACATCCCAGTTTAACATTCTCTCCCCTGCCTGCCCCTGCGTGCAGGTGTATCTCAGGCTTTCCGTCTTTCTGGAAAATATCTCCTATCCCAAGAATCTCATGGGCATCATCAAAGCCGTACCATACAGGTTCTGCGGGGGTTATACTTTCTTTCGGGCCTGTAACAAACTTTGCTTCTTTTAATGCTCCGAGCAATGTAAAAACAGCAGATTCGATTTTTTCCAGTTCAGCAAGTTTGATCAACTCCAGGATCAGGTCATCTCCATGGTCGATCCTGACGGTAAAGACCCTGCCTATTTTTCCTTTAGCATACTCCATCTTTTACCTCACTGGTCTGTAATTTTCCCGTCCACGAGCCTGATAATCCTGTCAGCTTTTGAGGCCAGGTCTTCGTTATGAGTAACCACGATAAACGTCTGATTGTACTCCCTGTTCAGCCGCCTGAGCAGTTCATAGATAAGGTCACCAGTTTTTGTATCAAGGTTGCCTGTTGGCTCATCCCCGAACACAATAGCAGGAGAACAGCTCAGTGCTCTTGCTACTGCAACCCTCTGATTTTGTCCTCCTGAAAGTTCCCCATACCTGTGGTCCGTCCGGTCTTCAAGCCCTACATCTTTCAGAAGTTTTTCGGCAATTTCTTTTGCTTCTTTCCTGCTTTTTCCTGCAATTAAAAGTGGCATTATTACATTTTCCAGGGCTGTGAAATCCGGGAGCAGATGATGGTACTGAAAGACAAAGCCCAGCATCCTGTTCCGCATTTCCGAACGCTCCTTGTCCGATATTTTCGTTACATCATTGCCGTCTATAAAGAGTGTCCCCGAACTTGGGGTGTCCAGAAGACCTATCAGGTGCATAAGAGTGCTTTTGCCTGAACCCGATGGACCTACAATTGCCACAAACTCTCCCCTTTTGATTTTCAAATTTGCATTGTCGAACGCTCGAAATTCCATCCCGTTTTTATATGTTTTTGTCAGGTTTTTAAGCTCGATAATTGGGCTGTCTTCTGTCATGCTTTTCCTGCGTTTTCAAAACCATTTTACTAAAAATAGAGGGCTCTTAAGTAAATAGCTTTTGGGCAGAGGGTACGGTACTCTGCAAAAGTTTGTATTTTCAGTGCGGAATTTCTTCTTTTCCAGATAGGAGATTTGTCGCGCCTTTACTTCAATTCCTCTCTGCTTACAATATAAGCTGCTGTTAGAATGAAACTGCAGCCCAGAAGGGTCGACATGTAGAGCGGATTCTGAAGTACAACGCTGTCGAAGAAAATTCCTGAAACCGGCTCGACAAGAGCAAGGATGCTTCCTGTCTGTGCCCTGATTCCTGAAATTCCTCTTAAGTAGATAACGGCAGCGAACGTAACAGTGAACCCGAAGAGAAGCAAAGTGTCGAGGTTTTCAAGGAAAACAGGAACCGGAGTGGAAAGTGCAGACGGCAGCATAAAGATAAGGCTTATTCCAGTCAGCCAGAAAGTCTGAGCAATCCCTGTGTAATCATGCCTGAGATACCTGATCGTAATTATAGTTGTACCGAACGACATCCCTGACAGCAGGCCGAAGATGAGGCCTTTATGGAAATCGGGGCCTGTATCTGTGCTCATAACAATTTCTCCTGGGCGGGCGATCAGTAAAACCCCTGCAACTGCAAGCAAGAGTGGAAGAAGGCTTTTGCTGTTGCTGCGTTCCCCGAGGACAGCAGGAGCAAGCAGATTAACGTACACAGGGGCAGTATAAAGCAAAAGGACGGCAACGGAGATGCCGCTGTATCTGATAGATAAAAAGTAGCACATGCCTGAAATTGCATTCAGAAAGCCAAGTAGCAGGAGGTATTTTATCTTCTTCCCTGGCCTCAGCTGTACAAGCCCTCGACTGAGAAGCAGGTAAATAAAAATCATGCAGACGCCAAAAAAGAGCCTGGAGAAAAGAACAGACCCAACTGACATATCCTGGAGCCTATCCAGAAAGACCCCTATAGTGCCGTAGATTACGCTGCCAGTTATAACTTCCGAATACGGCTTTAAAGAGCTTTCCTTTACAGGCATGGCCGAGAATTAAGAGACTGCAGATATATACATTTTGGACGCGGAAAGAAATGCAGGGTAAGAGCACTTACGGGGTAAGAATACTGTGTAGGGTAGAATACTGTAGGGTAGGAATACTGTAGGGTAAGAACATTTTTGTTAAAAAAGATAAAAATGGAAGAAATTTATTCATTTATTTATTCATTTATTTAGTTATTTATTTAGTTATTTATTCTGTAATCTTAAAATTTGTTTTTCCATTACAAAAATTTTTTTACCAAAGTCTATTTTATTCCCGAAAATAAGTTTTCTCAGGGAAACTGAGTTATCCAGGCTTATTACGATTGCAGCAGCCAGGATGAAAATACAGCCAATAAACATCCCGCTGTGAATCGGGCTTCCGAGTACCGTGTAATCAAAAAAGATGCAGGAAACAGGCTCAAGCAGAGTAAGGATGCTGCCTGTAATAGCGCTTACACCTGTTACACCTCTTATATAAAACACTGCCCCAATACCGGTAATCAGAACCCCGAAGAGCATCAGGACTGGAAGATTTTCGGCAAGCACATTCCTTGGAACGGAAACTGCAAACGGTGAAAGGAAGAACAGGCTGATTGCACTTTGCCAGAAAAGCTGGGTAAGGCCGTTGTATTCATCTCTGAGGTAACGGACCGAAATTATTACTCCACTGCTGAAAAGGCCTCCTGTAAGCCCGAAAAGCACTCCTTTAAGGTAATTGCTGCCAAAGTCAAGCTGCTCGAAGCCGCCTTCAGGCCTTGTTACATAGAAAACGCCTATCAGGCCAAGGAAAAGGGCAATAATAGTTTTTTCCGTATTCTTTTCTCCCAGCAGGAGAGGTGCGAGGAAAGTCAGATAAATAGGGTCCGTATAGAGAAGCAGGACTGCTGAAGAGGCTCCTAAATAACGAATTGCAGAATAATAGGCGAACATTTGCGAAACATACAGGATTCCCAGGAGAAGAAGGTAATTTTTCTTTCTTTTTAGAGCGAGCTGACCTAAATTTCCGGTAATAACAAGATAGCATAAAATAGCTGAAAGTCCAAAGAGCACTCTGTAAAAAATAATTGAGCCCACGGACATGTCCTCTAGTGATGCCATGTAGATTCCGACAGTACCATAAATTATGCAAGCGGTTAACAGTTCGAAATGGTGCTTAAAGGTCGCAGTCATAGATAATTTAGAGGGAACGAATGTATATATATTTTTAGTAAGATACTACTCTCTAATAATTATTATAAAGTCTACGGCACTGGATTTACCGGCTATATGTTCAGCTTTCAGGTTTTTTCAGGTTGAGAACCACACGCTGCCTGCTTCCGGTCCTGTACATGGTAAGCCCTTTGAGCCCCTGCTTCCAGGCATAAACCAGAGCCTGTTTGATATCTTCTTTTCCTGCATAATCAGGTATATTGATGGTTTTCGAAATTCCGGCATGGCAGTGCCTTTGAAAGGCTGCCTGCACATTAATATGAGCTTTCCAGTCAATGTCAAGCGCTGACCTGAAGATCCGCTTTTCTTCTTCGCTTACAAGTTTCGGGTTTTCCACATTCTGCAAGGTACCGTGCTTATAGACATGCTCGATAAGTCGGTTGTAGTCGACTTCAGGCAGTTTTGGCCTGAAATGAGCCGCGAAAAACGGATGAACAAGCATAAATTCCTTTCCTACTGTCTGGGTCCGCCTGTATACCCAGCTAAAAACAGGCTCAATCCCTGCCGAACAGCCTGCAAGAATGCTGATTGTGCCGGTCGGAGCAACTGCGGTTAATGCAGCGTTTCTCATAGGAAGTTCCCATGTGGAGTCCTCATATTCCGGAAAAGGCTCTTTTTCCGCAGCAAGCTTTCTTGATTCCCTGATTGCAGCCCATGTAACTTGTTCCATAAGTTTTTCCCCAAGTTCGAGGGCTTCAGGGGAGTCGTAGGGCAGCCCAAGCTTCAAAAGCATGTCGTGGAGACCCATTACCCCAAGTCCGACTTTCCGGGTCCTCTTTGTTGCAGCCTCAATCTCCGGAGCCGGATAAGTATTCTTATCAATTTCATTATCCAGGAAACGGATAGCTTTTCCGGCTACTTCCCTGAGAAGGTCCCAGTTTACTTTTCCATCTATAACGAAAAGAGAAAGATTTATGCTGCCAAGGTTGCAGGATTCAAAAGGCAGAAGCGGTTCTTCTCCACAGGGGTTCGTAGCCCGGATATCACCAAGTGCGGGCGTGAAGTTATCCCTGTTTATGCGGTCATAAAAAAGAATGCCCGGTTCGCCGTTTCTCCAGATCCCCTCGACAATTTCTGAAAATATGCGCCCTACCGTCGCGCCGGTTTGCCTGTTCCAGACTTCGTCGGTCCTACCGGCTTCAACAAGTTCCATGAAAGCATCAGGGACCATAACCGAGAGATTGAAGTTGCTTAACTCTCCTTCGACATACTTTGCCATGATGAAAGAAAGGATATCGTTGTGGGAAATATCAAGGATGCCCATATTGGCTCCTCGGCGCCTTCCAAACTGCTTTACGATCTCAGTTGCCTCATTGAAAAGTTTCATGACAGCTACAGGGCCGCTCGTCGCGTCATCACCACAGGAGCTGGGAGAACCGCCGGGGCGTATTTTTGAGAAATCAAAACCTGTGCCTCCTCCGGTTTTCTGGATCAGGGCTGCGGTTTTAATCGAATCGAAGATTTCCTCGACACCGTTCTCCACAGGAATTACAAAACAGGCTGCAAGCTGTCCGAATTCGGTGCCCGCATTCATGAGCGTTGGGGAGCTCGGAAGAAAAATCTTTCTGACCATGAGGTCTTTAAATTCCAGATACTCTTCCTCAGTTACTGCAACTGCTTCTGCGACTCTCTCGCAGACGTCCTCCCAATCCTTTTCCCCCTCACGCAGGTACCTGGCTTTAAGGGTTTCACTTGCCAGAAAATCCAATCCTTCTTCTGTTTCCCACACAAAAATCTCTTCCCCTGTGAACATTCAGCAGGCTTCAATCTCCGCTAAAAGAAGTTATATTCTTATTAGACGGGCTTTTTTATCATTGTATCCGAAAATCCGATCCGAACTCAGAATAAGAACTCAGAATAAGAACTGATAATAAGAAATGATAATAAGAAATGATAATAAGAAATGATAATAAGAAATGATAATAAGAAATGATAATAAGAAATGATAATAAGAAATGATAATAAAAATTGAAGATATAAAAATGATTACGAGAAATAAGCCGATTGACATTTGAATATAAGCCGTAACCGTTATCAGAAAAATTAAGAAGTTAGAAAAGAGTAATCATAAGGAAACCGTCTGAATAAAGATTAAAACATTAAATATCGAGCTCTCCCAAAACTCAGGATTACGTCTCTTTATTTTGAATTTAGAATTATCAATTGATCTACTGATTAGGAAAATAGTTCTGAAATTCTTATTGATGTAGTAGCAAAGTCGGTTTTGGGATAGGCTCATCGTTGAAAACCCAGAATAAAAAAGGAAAAAATTCAGTATAAAAAAGAAAAATAGGGATTTGCCCTGAAAAAGAACTTTCAGACCAGTTCAGCCTTTATGATTTTGACTTCGGTTTTCGGGCGGTCCTGGCGGTCAGTTTTCACTTTTGCCATAGCGTCTACAACGTCCATACCGTCTACTACCTTTCCGAAAACAGGGTGCATTTTGTCGAGATAATTATTGTTTACCAGGTTGATAAAGAACTGGCTGCCACCTGTGTTCGGGCCTGCATTTGCCATGGACAGGGTGCCCCTTTCATTCCGGTTGTGTTTTGTAAACTCGTCAGGGATTTCATAGCCTGGCCCTCCCATACCCGTTCCTGTCGGGTCTCCGCCCTGGATCATGAATTTGTCGATAATCCTGTGGAAAATAACTCCGTCATAGAATCCTTTCTCCACGAGTTTTGCAAAATTTCCTGCCGTAATCGGCATGTCCTCAAAGAGTTCGATTGTTATGTCGCCCATAGTGGTGTGCAGAACCACTTTCTTTCCTTTCCATACAGCCATTTCTCTTCCTCTGCCAGTCTTTCAGTATTATTTTTTATTTGTGCCTGTCTTTTTGTCGGCTTGTTTTGTCAGCTTTTCTGCATTGTATGTCCGGCTAGAATGTAAATGCTTCGCCCGAATTGCGCCGGAATGCGCTTCGCGCTCCGCTTCGCGGGAGCACGGGGCCCTTTTCGCTACGCTCAAGAGGGCTAATTTATAGAACTTAGAGAGTTTTATTTCGCTCGCTCAAGCGGACTAATTTAGGGGCAGGTAAAATTGTATTCAACTCGCTCAAGAGGACTAATCTATGCTAGGTAAAATTGTATTCAACTCGCTCAAGAGGGCTAATTTATGGATAAATAACACTATTTTTACTTTGCTAGGCAGACTAACAGCTAAAAGCTGGAATAGTGTATTAACCGTAGATGTCTGTTTCAGAAGTTCATTTTCTCTTTATGAAGGTTTTCTACCTGCTCTATTATTTTATGATGAATCATTACGTTTTTATAGTCAGTATGATTATTTTTAGCAGGGAAGTAATTCTATTAAGTTCCGAGAAGTAATAGTGAGGGGGAAATTGTTATGAACAGACGCCAGGTTTTTTACCTGCGGATAGCAGCAAGTCTCCTGGTTATGCTATCAATTCTTCCAGTTTCAGTAGCGTTAAATCACGAAATAGAGACTATTCTGGAGGATGAAATCGGTGAGACGGATTTTACATCGAGATACAATGAAAGTGAGTGGATGGAACGGCTTAGCGCGACCGATGGGACAAATACAGGCATAGAAATGGTGGGTTCCATAATTGCTGTCCTGGAAGCAAATCCTGAGAACCCGAATGAGATGAAAACTGCCCTGGTTTCCTTAAATGAAAACATGGCACAGCTCAATGCAAGCCTCGAATACCCGGACGGCATGATCGAAGCTGCCAATTCGACATCTGGAGAACCTGAAAGCACCACGCCTATGATTGGAGATATGTTCACTGGTGTAAAGGGGATGATCTCGCTCCTTGAACAATTTTGAAGCTTGATCTCGTTGTTGAAGCTGATGTGAGGAATAAAAGCCTGAACTGCCTGATACAAAGGCTCTTTACAGTATTCTCCATTGGAAGAGGGACATATAACACAATAAATTATTTATTCATTTTTCACAGTTAATAGACTATGGTTGATTACAAATTGATTTTTTATACAGGTGTGCCTATTTTTTTTCTTGTTTTAATTTATTTTTTATCCGGATGGGCTGATTTATTAGAAACTGTGATTTTTATTGTTGTTGCTTTCAGTATTATACATTATTTTGACTTGCTCTCGGGAGACTTTTTTTATGCATTTGTTCCCTGTTTTCTTCTTGGTGTATCTGATATTTTATTTGGGCTGGCTGGTTTTTTTGGATGCGTGGTTTTTATTGTTATTGTTTTAAGCGTCCTGCGTTATTTTAACCGGCTCCCTGGAAAAAATGATTAAGCATTTTGCGATATTTCCAGACATTACCAGAATCTCCACCAATCTTTTTCTCCTGGCCGATTGAATTCTTTATTTTGTGGGCTGTGGGGAGTCGAGAGAGATTATTTCGGGGCAACCTGAATAGCTTCTTTCAGTCTGTTTTGTCCCGCGCCCAGGCGCGGCTGGAACCTATCGATTTTGAGCAAATAAAAATGAAAACGTCAGCCGTGATGGAAAAATAATAGAGTACCAAAGATAGCTGCTATTTTGAAAAGACAAATCCTGAAAAAACAGAATCGCAAGCTTTTTACTGGATTATTAATTAGACATTGTCATATTATTTTATTCCGATTCCTTTATTTCAAATGAACCGTTTTCATTAACAGTTATCAATCACAGTTTTCATTCGCAATTTTCATTATCACCAGAACAGGACCCAAAAACATGCCCTTAACCCTCAACGAACTCAATTCTCATCTTTTCAAAGCCGCAGACATCCTGCGGGGCTCTATCGACAGTTCCGAATACAAGCACTACATTTTCGGAATGCTTTTTCTAAAAAGGCTCTCTGACCAGTTTGAGGAAAACGTCAGCCGGGTTACGGAGGAGCTGGTAAAAGAAGGCATGCCTGAAGCGAAGGCAAAAGAGATTGCCTTATCTGACCCTGACGAACACGCAGGCAGCTTCTTTGTCCCACCCCGCGCCCGCTGGTCTGAGCTTGAAAAGAAATCTTCTGATATTGGTGAGGCCATCAACAAAGCCTTTGAAGCCCTTGAACACGAAAACCGTTCCCTTGAAGGCGTCCTTGTTGCTATTGATTTTAACGACAAGGAACGCATATCCGATGCAGTCCTCCAGAAGCTTATCACCCATTTCGGGAAATACAACCTTGCAAATCATTCCCTTGAAAACAAGGACATGCTTGGCAGGTCTTACGAATACCTGATCAAACACTTCGCAGATGATGCAGGAAAGAAAGGCGGGGAATTCTACACCCCTGAAGAAGTGGTCAGGCTTCTTGTAAAGCTGGTCAAACCTGCAGAAGATATGCGTATCTGCGATCCCACATGCGGTTCAGGCGGCATGCTTATCGAATGTATCCATTACCTGCAGGAACACGGCAAAAACCCTGATAAGCTCTCCCTTTTCGGGCAGGAAAAAAACCTCAACACCTGGGCAATCTGCAAGATGAATATGCTCCTTCACAACATCCTCGACGCCAGAATTGAAAAAGGCGACACGATGGCAGACCCCAAGCTGCTGGACAATGGCGAACTGATGCTCTTTGACCGTGTTTTAGCCAATCCAATGTGGAACCAGAAGGAATGGTCAAGAGACTGGCTGGCTAAAGGCGACCCCTACTCCCGCGTGAAATACGCCCTTCCCTCCGCTTCCTCAGCCGATTGGATGTGGATTCAGCACATGACGGCAACCCTGAACTCTTCGGGCGTCCTCGGAATTGTGCTTGACAACGGTGTTCTCTTCCGCGGCGGGCAGGAAAAAGTCTCCCGCCAGGGCTATGTTGACGATGACCAGATAGAAGCCGTCCTCGCCCTCCCCCAGAACCTCTTCTATAACACAGGCAGCCCAGGCACGATTTTAATTTTCAACAAAAACAAACCCCCAGAGCGAAAAGGCAAAATCCTGTTTATCGACGCCTCTTCCGAATATGAAGAAGGAAAAGCCCAGAATTTCCTGCGGGACAGCAATATTGAGAAGATTGTAGCTGCTTTTGATGGCTTTGAAGATATTGAAAAGTTCTGTGCTGTTGTCGGGAAAGAAAACATTGTCGAAAACGATTACAACCTGAATGTTTCCCTGTATGTGGACACCTCAGAGGCTGAACCTGAAATTGATGTAGCAGCGGTCAATGAGGAGTTAAAAGAACTTATCAGGCAGAGGGACGAGTCCTACAGCGAAATGCAGGCTTATTTGAAGGAGCTTGGGTATGATGAATAAAGAAGATCAAGTTCCTGAAGGATACAAGAAAACTGAATTGGGAATTATTCCAGAAGAATGGAAAATTTCAACTATAGATTCGAACCTAATTGAGCATAGAGAAGGTGCTCCACTAAAACCCACCGATTTCGCAGAGGAAGAATTCAACGTACTCCCAATAAAGGCGATTATAAGTGGAGGTAAAATTAGAATAAGATAAAGAATGAACAAACATACGTAAAAAATGAATTTGTGAAAAAATACAAGTCGTCAATTGTAAACAAAAGTTATCTCATCACGACGTTAAGAGATCTAGTTCCTACAGGTCCAAACATAGGTTTAGTTGTAAAAATAAATAATGAATTATGAATACCTTTTGACTCAAGGAGTATATGGCTTCAAGATAAAGGAAAACCTTATGCAAAGATTTTCTAATTCATCTTTCGAACTCATCTGCATTTAGAAAACTGATGAATAAGATAATGGTTGGGAGCAGCTCAAGTTCATATAAGAAATAGCGATTTATTCAAAATATGAAAATTCCTTTTCCGCCACTTCCAGAACAACAAAAAATCTCCTCCATCCTCTCAAAAGTCGATGAACAAATCGAACAGACAGAGCAAATAATTGAGAAAACTGAACTCTTAAAAAAAGGTCTGATGCAGAAACTGCTTACAAAAGGCATAGGGCATACGAAGTTCAAGAAAACTGAACTTGGAGAAATACCGGAAGAATGGGAGATTGTAGAACTAGAAAAATGTGTTCGAGAAACTATTAAAGATGGAACTCATTCAACACCAAAATATGTTGATGACAGGAATTCCCTTACATTAGTGTTGCAAATATTGGATGATGGAAAAATCAATTTTGATACTTGTAAAAAAATAACTCTCGAAGAACACGCAGAATTATCAAAAAGATACAAAACTCAGAAAAAGGTGATATTTTATTAAGTAAAGTTGGTACATTAGGCTTAGCGATAAAAATTGATACCGATAGAGAATTTAGTATTTTTGTTCAAGTTGCTCTAATTAAACCAAATAAAAATGTTGATTCTGATTTTTTGAAGTATCAAATTTTGAATCTCCGTTAATACAAAAACAGATATCTGAAAAATCAAGCCAATCAACGTTGAAATTCATTGGTATTGAAACGATCTCTAAACTAAAATTATTAATCCCTCTTCTTCACGAACAGCAAAAAATCGCCTCTATCCTCTCAAAAGTTGATTCCCAGATTCAGGACAACCAGAGCTATTTAACCAAACTTCAAGAACTTAAAAAAGGACTTATGCAGGATCTTCTTACAGGAAAAGTAAGAGTGTGTGTATAATGATAAATTTAAATTTTTGTCCTCTCGAGCGCAGCGAGAAGGACGCGTGCTCCCGAAGCGCAATTCGGGCAGGAAAAGTCAGAGTGTGTGTATAATGGCAGACGAATCCCAGCTCCAGTTGATGAGTATAACCTTGTGGAAAAACCGGCTCTTGATGTATTTGAAAAGCTGGGGTACAACTATCTTGACGGGAAAAAGCTGAAAAAAGAGCCTCAGCAGTTCTTTTTGCTGGATATCCTGAGACGGAAGATTCAGGAAATAAATCCCTGGCTTGATGAGGTCGGGCTGAATAAGGCGGTCAGGGAGATAACTGTTGTGCAGGCGGCGTCTCTTGTTGAGGCTAATGAGCTGCTGTATTACAAGCTGGTCAACTATACCAGTTTCAAGCAGGATCTGGGATTTGGGAAGAAGTCGCAGACTGTTAAGTTTATTGATTTTGATGAGCCTGAGAAGAACGATTTTACGGTTGTCAACCAGTTTTATATTAAGAATAATGATTTTACGATCATTCCTGACCTTGTGGTTTTTGTAAATGGGATTCCTCTGGCTGTGCTTGAGTGCAAGAGCCCGAATTTGCAAGATCCGATTGAAGAGGCTATTTCCCAGCTTTTCGGGTACAGGGAGAAGAACGAACCGTTCTTTTACCCGAACCAGATTCTTGTTGCGCTTGCGCGGTACAGGGCAACTTATGCTTCCACTTTTTCGCCTGCAAAGTACTTCCTTGAGTGGAAAAAGCCTTATCCTTTAAACGAGAGGGAGCTTGCTGTCCGGCTTGGAAAAAAAGGAGAGGAGAAGCAGGAGGAGCAGGAAGGTCAGGAGGGCAGGAGCAGGAGGAGCAGCAGTTGCCTTCACAGGATATTTTGCTGTACTCGCTTTTTTCAAAGGAGAATTTCCTGGACATTCTCAGGAGTTACATTGTTTTTGAAACCGAAAACAACAGTGTGCATAAAAAGCTGTGCAGGTACAACCAGTACATTGCAAGCAACAAAATTCTTGAACGGATGGCAGAGGGTAAAGGCGGGGTAATCTGGCATACGCAGGGGAGCGGAAAGTCGCTTACCATGACTTATACGGCTCTGAAAATCCGCAGGATTGAAAAAGTGCCTGGAACATCGCTTGAAAATCCCTGCATTCTGATCGTAACAGACAGGAATGACCTGGACGACCAGATCTCAGGCACGTTTAAGCACTGTAACTTCCCGAATCCCGTACCTGTGGAAAGCGTCGAGCAGCTAAAAGATGAGCTGAAAAACTCCACCGGAAAGACCCTCTTTACCACAATCCAGAAATTTACCACGAAAAACGGTGAAACCTATCCCGAACTGTCCCGCTCGGAAAATATCATTGTCTTTGCCGACGAAGCCCACAGGAGCCAGTACGGGAAAGCAGGATACGAAAAAGTAGGATACGAGGAGAGTCGGATGACAAGGTAAACAGCAGCCTGGGCTGGGCTCTGAATATGCGGACAGCAATCCCGAATGCCTTATTCATCGGCTTTACCGGCACTCCGATTGATAAAAACGACAAGTCCACGCGCAGGGAGTTCGGAGATTATATTGACAAATACCTGCCAAAGCAGTCCATAGCCGACGGGGCAACCGTCCAGATAAAATATCAGGCAAGGCTTCCTGAAGTCCATATTCTCGGAAGCGAGCTTGATGTTGCTTTTGATTCCGAATTTGAAGATTACACCGACCTTGAGCAGGAAATAATCAAGGAAAAAGTCCGGAAAGTACAGGACAATTGCCGAAGATGAGGACGGATAAGGGACATCTGCAAAGATATCTTCGAACATTACACAACCGCTGTCAGACCCGAAGGTTTCAAGGCGCAGATCGTGACCCCTTCAAGAGATGCAGCCGTAACCTACAAACAGATACTGGACGAACTCGGGGCTCCTGAATCGGAAATTATCATTTCCTCAAGCCCGAAAGACGATCCTAAAGCTGAAATCCGGAAATACTACAAGACAAAAGCCCAGCAGAGACAGATAATTGAAAAGTTCAAAAAACCGTTTGATGAAGAAAACAGGCTGGCTTTCCTGATCGTCTGCGACATGCTTCTAACAGGCTTTGATGCGCCAATCGAGCAGGTCATGTACCTTGACAAGCCGCTCAGGGAACACAATCTCATGCAGGCTGTTGCAAGGGTTAACCGTCCCTACACTGAAAACAAAACCCACGGCCTGATTATCGACTACTGCGGGATTTCAAAGCGGCTCAAAGAAGCCCTTGACATCTTCAACGAAGGAGATATTGCAGGCTACCTCGAACACCTGATGGACGATGTCCCGAAAGCCGAACAGGCGGCAAACAAAGTAAAAAGGTTCTTTAAAGACGTGCCTACAACCTATGATTCCGCCGAATACGTAGACAGATGCGTGCTTGATGTCCTGAAGGCCGAAGACACACGGATAAGGTTTGAAAGAGCTTTTAAGGAATTTCTCGCTCTTGTAAACAACATCATTCCCAACCCCGAAGCAAACCGTTTCAGGCAGGACATTTACCTCTACGGCAGGATCTACAACGCAATGCGGACAAACTACGGCATCACAGACTCCAAGTGTGCTTGAAGCTGTTCCCAAAGCTAAAGCGCTGATCCACGAATATCTTGAATCAAACGGCATCAAAGTCTTCCATGAGCCTGTTTCCATTTATTCTTCCGAGTTCAATGACATTGTCAACAAAAAGACCTCTCCAAAGGCAAAAGCAAGCCTTATCCAGCACAAGGTAAAGACCACAATCAGCAACCTTCTCAACACAAATCCGGTTTACTACACTTCCCTCCGCGAGAAACTTGAAAAACTGATTGCAGAGCATGAACAGGAAATAATTTCCACCACAGATTTTCTGACCGAACTTGACAGAATCAAAGGATGAGCTTGATGTCGATGTTGTTGCAAGAAAACACGGCATGAGCAGGGAAGAATTTGCAGTCTTCCAGATGGTCAGGGCTGCTTATATCCAGCTTCAGGCAGGAGCCGAAAAAGCCGCAGTACATCTTACACAGGAGGACGAGAAAAAGCTCTCAGATGTTTCCCTTTCTCTTTTTTCAGCCTTAAACGGGCTTGCGGTAATTGACTGGAGGCAAAAACCCGAACAGCAAAAAATAATGCTTAAAAAGATCAAAAGGGAATTATATAAAATTGATTTTGACATTGAAACGGCTGAAAGGGAAAGCCATAATATTCTCAACCTTGCCAGAAACCTGCTGTAAATAGGAAAGATAAAAAATGGAATAGAGAATGGAACAGATAAGGATAGGAAATACTCTCGTTGATTACCGTTTAATCTATTCTTCCCGGCAGAAAACTATCGAACTTGTAATTGATCTGGATTCCGGGTTTACAGTCAAAGCCCCAGCCAGCATAAGCAAAGAAGAGGTTGCTGCAAATCTTCAGCGAAAATCGAACTGGATCATAACCAACCTCGACAAAATGAACGAGGTCATAAGAAACGAAACCCGGAAAGAATTCGTAAGCGGAGAAAAATTCCTGTATAAAGGCAAGCACTACAGGCTAAAAGTAATACAGGTAAATGAAGAAATAGTCCCATCCCTGTACCTTTACCCACAGCAAATTCATAGCTTACGTACCCGCAAGCCTTTCTGAATTTGATTATCCCCGCATCATACAGCCTTTATTCATCGATTTCTACCACGAAAAAGCGGAAAAAATCATCAATCAGAGAGCCAGGAAATATCTGGTATACTTTGAAGCGAAGCCTTCTCTGATCAAGGTACAATCCCTTAAAAACAAGTGGGGAAACTGTTCAAAAACAAATCAGTTAAGGTTCAACTGGCGGGTTGTTATGGCTAAAATGTCCATAATTGACTATGTAGTCGTCCACGAACTCTGCCACATAAAACATAAAGACCATTCAAAAGCTTTCTGGAATGAAGTACAGAAAATCCTGCCTGACTATGAAGAAAGAAAAGAATGGCTGCGTATAAATGGGGATTTGTTGAAAATCTGAATACCTTTTATTATCTGAATACCTTTCATTAATACTTTTCATTTGTATTTCAAGCGCACAAGGATGAAAATTTCCTCAGAAACCGCAGGAAAATTACATGATATTTAGAGAGCGCTGGCGCTAATATATCCCATCGCCTTTTTGCAAGCTCCAGCCGCACGTCAATCAATAAACTCTTCTGACGAATCGATAAACGACTCTAATTTTCTTCGCACCTCATCTAAATCATGCTTTCCTGCCATGTGCCACACCTCATGGTCTTCAAAATCGTACAATATCGACAGTGGTAATGTGTTTTTGTCGTATTCACTTTTTATTTCCGGGTAATTTTCTATGCTTACAACTTCGACAAACAATGCGTTATTAAATTTAGGTTCTGTCATCAGTAGCTCGCGCATAAAATATATTAAGTCTCGGCTGTCCTTGTTGCTGATGGATTTTATACTAATACGATATACCAATTTGTTGCCATAGTACGAAAACAACAAACGCTGCAAGACGGTATTTATTGTCTCATCAGGGTGGATTTTCGCTTCATTGAGTCCGTCATGAAGGTCTTGCGTGATTCTCACATTTTCCGTAGTATGCGAGAGCTCCGGGAAACTCCGTTTCCTGCCGTTAATGACGAACCAGTAGTCACCATTTTCGTGTATAAGTTGACAGGTATCATCATATCGTGCCAATAATTTTGTAATTATCGTGCCTCTCGACTCCCACCCACTATCACTATTTCTATCTCTACAAAAGTCGAGCGCTTCGTAGAGCTCGGCACTAATTTTAATGGTTTTTGTTTCCATGGGTGAACCTCAATCTGGAGCATACATCTGGTTAATATATATATAATGTTCGCCGTGGCACTCAAGTAGACTCCTCGTGCTTGATTGATGCCGTCAGAACTTAGCATCAGTTTATTACTTTCGCTTGCGGGTCCGGGCAAGCAACGCACCGCGCGGGAAAGAACGGGAAAATCACCTCTCAGATGCTGTTCCGGGTCCTGAATAAGCTAAACTGAGCATCACAGGTTTGCCTTTTTTGGAAGTAAAAATTTTCAAATATATTTCTATCCCTGTTTGTCCCCTCGTCCAAAACCTTTTTATATAAAGTACTTCATTAGACATTGATGTACACAAATATACGTCAGTGATAATATATGCACGCTTCAATTCTCCATATCCTCAACACAACAAAAACCCGCATTCAGGCTTTCGGGCCGCAGACATTCCCTGAAAGTCCGAAGATGCAGTTTGAGAAAAGGGATTTTCTCTCTGCTGTGGCAGATGCAAAGGCTGACGGGCGGGTACCTGTAATTGCAGAGGTCAAGCCCTCATCGCCAGGGAAAACTTTCAGGGACATCCCACCTGCAACGGCTGCAGAGCTTGCATTGGAAATGGAAGAAGCCGGAGCTGTTGCAGTTTCGGTCCTGACAGAGCCGGGGGTATTTCGGGGTTCGCTTGAAAACCTGGATGCGGTTAGAAAAACCGTATGCTTACCTGTCCTCAGGAAAGATTTTATTATTGACAGAGTACAGCTTGAGGAAGCAGAAAGCGATCTTGTACTCCTGATTGCAGGCATTCTTGAGGAAAAACTGGGTGCCTTTGTCGAGCTTGCCCTTGAAAAAGGATTTGAGCCTCTGGTTGAGGTTCACAACAGGAAAGAACTTAATTCTGTCCTGGAAACCGGCGCAAGAGTAATAGGAATTAATAATCGGGATCTTGAAACACTTAAAACCAACCTCGGCACCACAGAGGAGCTGGCACCCCTCATCCGGGAATACGACCTTGACCACGGGACCAGGCATCTAATAATAAGCGAGAGCGGTATGAGCAGCCCAGAAGATGTCAGGTGCGTAATCCGGGCAGGCGCGGATGCCGTGCTTATAGGATCCGCTCTTATGGAAAGTGATTCTGTTTTTGAGAAAACGAAAGAATTCGTCCAGAGCATTTGCTGGCGTTAATAACTGTTTTTCCAGACTTTTCGGAGCTTTCAGCCTGCCGGAATTAAGGTTGAAAAATCCGCCTCCGCTTTAAAATCCATTTCAAAATGAATTTTGCTTCAACACGGCATGACAAACCAGGATAATGGAAATCACGAGATCCAAAATCACAATACCGGATGCAGTACCAAAAATTACGCTACCGGATTACATCAAAAGACAAGGGAGTAATTGAATTGACAGGAACTAAAGCTTCAGAACTTCAGACAAAGGATTCGTACTTAAATGAACTTGCAGGTTCGAAGGAAGGTTCAGAAAACCGGCAAGACAAACCGGGTAAAAGGAAAGTATGGAAAATACGGGGGACAGTACGTACCCGAAGTCCTTATGCCAGCCTTAGAAGAACTGGAAGAGGGATATGAGCGGTATAAAAACGACCCTGAATTCCTCGCAGAACTTGACAATTACCTGCGGGACTTTGCAGGCAGAGAGACACCACTCTATTTTGCCCGGAACCTGAGCAAAAAATACGGATCAAAAATCTACCTCAAACGGGAAGATCTTGTGCACGGAGGAGCCCACAAGTTAAACAATGCCATGGGACAGGCCCTTCTTGCAAAATACATGGGGAAAACCAGGTTGATTGCCGAAACCGGTGCAGGACAGCACGGGACTGCAACAGCTATGGCAGGGGCGAATCTCGGGTTTGAAACTGTTGTGTATATGGGTGCTAAAGATATCAGGCGCCAGCAGATGAATGCGTACCGCATGGAACTTATGGGCACCGAGGTAAAACCCGTGGAGACCGGCTCAAAAACCCTGAAGGATGCCATTAACGAGGCTTTCAGGGACTGGGTCACGAACATAGGAAATACACATTACCTCATAGGCTCGGTTGTGGGACCACATCCTTACCCTGTAATAGTCAGGGACTTCCAGAGCGTTATAGGGCGTGAAGTAAAGGAACAGATTTTGAAAAAAGAAGGGCGCATGCCTGATTCAATTATTGCCTGTGCAGGCGGTGGAAGCAATGCAATGGGAATCTTCCACCCCTTTGTCGAGGATATAGAAGTCAAACTTATTGCTGTCGAAGCCGGGGGAAAAGCCCTGAAATGCACGGAAAAAGCAGCCCTTCACTCAGCCTGCCTCTGTGCAGGAGAAGAAGGAATCCTGCATGGGGCAAGGACAAAGGTGTTGCAGGATAAAAACGGGCAGATCCTTGAATCCGAATCCGTTTCTGCAGGGCTTGACTACTCAGGAGTAGGGCCTGAACTGGCTTACCTGGCTGAAAGCGGAAGAGTAACAGCCCGCTACGTTACTGACGATCAGGCTCTTGAGGCTTTTCACGAACTGAGCCGGCTTGAAGGAATTATTCCTGCTCTGGAATCTTCCCATGCTCTTGCTTACCTGAAGAAAGCATCGGAAGCCGGGGAACTGGAAGAGGTCGTGGTCGTAAACCTTTCCGGAAGAGGGGATAAAGACCTGGAAACCGTCCTGAGCCTGAAGAGAGGGGTCTGAAATGAGAACTGAAGTGAGAACTGAAGTGAGAACTGACAGTGAGAAGGCAAAAAATCTCCGAAAAATTCGGCGAACTCAGGGAGAGAAAAGAAGGAGCCCTTATCTGCTATATAATGGCAGGAGATCCCTCTGCAAAAGCAACCGGCGAGATTGTAAAAGCTCTGGTTACAGGCGGTGCGGACATCATAGAACTCGGCTTCCCATTTTCAGATCCTGTAGCTGATGGCCCGACCATTCAGGCAGCAGGGCAGAGAGCACTTGCAGCCGGCATGGATACTCAACGTTATTTTGAGCTTGTTAAGGCTCTTGATGTCCGGATTCCTCTTGTGTGTATGACCTATTACAACCCTGTATTCAGATATGGGGTGGAGAAATTTGTAGAAGGAGCCGCAGAAGCCGGAATCAGTGGACTGATCATACCCGATATTCCGGTAGAAGAAGCAGTTGACCTGAAGAACAGCTGCGAAAAATACGGACTTGATTTGATCTTTCTGGTTGCACCCACAACAACCGATGAGAGGCTCAGAAAGATCCTGCAAAGAGGTTCAGGTTTCCTGTATTTAGTCTCAAGGCTTGGGGTCACAGGAACAAGGGAAGATGTCTCATCCTCCACTAAAGACCTGCTTGCCAGAGTAGAAACCAAAATTCCGAAGGCTGTGGGATTCGGGATCTCCACGGGAAAGCAGGCTGAAGAAGTAAGAAAAGAAGGAGCAGACGCTATCATAGTCGGCTCGGCTTTTGTCAGGATTATCGAAGAAGGAAAAGATGTAAACGAGAAGCTGGAAGCCCTCGCAAGAGAGCTCAAATCCGGCATACTGAAAGCCAGTTAAAAATGTAAAGACCGGAAAAAGACATGGGGAGTCAAAACGCTAACAGAAGCGATAATTTTTCAATAAGCCATAACGGAAGAATAGGGAGTTAAAAGGAGGAAGGAAAATGCGGAAATACATTAAAAAACTGGAGGAAGGTCGGGATCTGAGTTCAGAAGAAGCTGAAGCAGCAGTAGCTGAAATTCTTAGTACGGCTGAAGATGACGAAATTGGAGCATTTCTGCTTGCCCTTCGGGCAAAAGGGGAAAAACCCGAAGAAATTGCAGGTTTTGTAAGAGGCATGAAAAAAGCTGGTAACACGATCAGTCCCAGAGTGCCTTTCAGGCTTGTGGACACCTGCGGGACAGGAGGAGACGGCCTTAATACTATCAACGTCTCGACAGCAGCTGCAATAGTGACTGCAGCAGCAGGAGTCCCTGTAGCCAAACACGGAAACCGAGCTGCCACCTCAATGTCGGGAAGTTCGGACGTACTTGAAGCCCTCGGAATTAAAGTTGACCTTGCCCCGGAACAGGTCCGGAAGACGATAGAAGAGATAGGTATAGGATTTATGTTTGCTCCGGTCTTCCACCCGGCTATGAAGAGGGTCGCAGGGATCAGGAAAAAACTCGGGGTCCGTACGGTCTTCAATATCCTGGGCCCTCTGACCAATCCGGCAGGTGCTAAAGGGCAGGTAATAGGGGTCTTTGATAAAAAACTCTGCGAACCAATAGCCTGTGCTCTTGCGGAACTCGGGACCGAGCATGCCCTTGTTGTGAATGGAGATGGAATGGATGAGATCACAAATACGGGTGAAACCTATGTTGCGGAGTTAAAAAACGGCAAGGTTTCAACCTATACGCTGACCCCGGAATCTCTTGGCATGCTGCGGGCAAATCCCGAGGATATAAAGGGAGGCACTCCAAAAGAAAATGCAAGAGACCTGCTTTGCATCTTCAAGGGCCAGAAAGGACCAAAAAGAGACATCGTAGTCCTGAATGCAGCTGCCGCCCTTTATGTGGGCGGGATAGTAGGTTCTATCCGGCAAGCAATTCCTATTGCCGAAGATGCTATTGACAGCGGAAAGGTTATGGTTAAATTCAATCAGTTTCGGACTTTTACGTCAGCATTTTGCGAGCAGAAAAATAAGGGTGCTTTTCCGGGAAAAAGAGCTCTTGAACCTTCCAGAGAATCCATATTAAGCCCGGCTTCCGGGGAAAGGGCATGAAAACAAAACTCAGAACAAGAATAAAAATCTGTGGGATTCGCAGTCCTGAGGAAATAGAGCTTGCAAACCTTTACGGCGCCGATGCAGTTGGTTTTATAACCGAAGTCCCTGTTGAGAGCCCAAGAAAACTTGATTCGGACACTGCTGCTTCCCTCGTCTCTGAAGTCCCGAAAAGCCTGAATTCCGTACTTGTTATAATGCCGGAAAACTCTGGAAAGGCGCTTGAGCTTATTGAAAAAGTCAGACCTGATATCGTGCAGATCCATTCCACGCTTCCCCTTTCCGAACTTGAAATAATAAAGGAAAAAACGGATATTCCTATCATAAAGACTCTCTCCATGCCAGCACAGGATGAGACTTCAGGGGAAGAAGCAGAAAAAGCCGAGAAAACTGCCCGCATTTCCGATCTTCTCGAACAGGTTCGCCTTCTGGAAGAATCAGCTGTTGTAGATTCTATCCTGCTCGATACGGGAAAGTCCGGAAAGCCTGGGGGGACCGGCTGTGTCCACGACTGGACTCTGAGCCGAAAAATTGCTGAAGAAAGCAGGCTTCCTCTTATTCTTGCAGGCGGGCTCAAGCCTGAAAATGTTCAGGAAGCGATCAGGATTGTTTCCCCTTATGCTGTGGACACGGCATCAGGGGTTGAGACCTGCGGAAAAAAAGATGCTCTGAAAATCAAAAGATTTATTGAAGAAGTGAGGTGTGCCAATGCTTTCCTTTGACCTTGGAAAAGAAGAATTCAAAGAGCTTGCGTCGGGGATAAAGCAGCCAGGCCTTATCCAGCTCCTTGCAAGAGTTGATACAGGCTCTCCTGCCTGTTCTCCTCTTGAACTTTATCGTGCCCTGCGAAACTCAGGGACTTCAGGCTACTCTTATTTGCTGGAGTCCGTAGAAAAACAGGAAAGTCGGGCAAGGTACTCCTTTGTTGGAAGCGACCCAGATGCCGTGCTTAAAATAAGTGACCGAAAAATCTCCCTTGAACTCCTGAACCCGAAAGCCTCAGTTCTTTTCGAATTTATTTGCTCAAAAATGGAGGAGGTCTGCGGGCCTGAAACCGTAAAAAGAGAAGATCCGGGGAGAGAGGGTCCAAAGCTGAAAAACCGACAGTTTACGGCTGTAATTCCTAAGGGAAAAGATGTATTTGATGCCCTTCGCCTGGTCTTTCCTCCTGCAATCGGGATGGAACTCTTAAACGCAAAACGTTTTGATAGGCAGACTTTCCTGGGGGGAGCTATAGGTTATACAGCTTATGATGCAATCTATGACAGCTGGCTCGGGGTTGAAAAAGGCTTTGAGTCCGAAATTCCTGAACTTCAGTATCTGCTGGTCTCAAAAACTTTTGTGTTCGATCATCTGACTGATGAGATCTATATCGCGGTCACTCCCCTCGTAAATCCTGGTTCGGATGCCGGAACTCTGTATGAAAAAGCCCTTCTTGAGGCAGAAATACTTTGCTCCACACTCAAGGAAACTGCCCTGTATGGAGACTCAATAGCAGCAGTAGTTCCAGACTCATCTAAGACCTCAAATACATCTATTGATTCGGTTTCAACTGTCTCAGGCTCACCCACTCCAATCTGCACCGGCAGGCAGAAATTTGAGGATTCCGTAGTCCAGGCAAAAGAGCACATTTTTGCAGGGGACATATTCCAGGCAGTTCTTTCCAGGAAATGCGAATTCAGCCTTGAACAGTCTCCTTTCGAGCTCTATATGCAGCTTCGGGCAATCAACCCGAGTCCTTACATGTATATCTTTGAGTTTGGAGACCTGGCAATTGTCGGGGCAAGCCCTGAAACTCTGCTGACTGTCCACAAAAGAACTGTGATCATAAACCCGATTGCAGGCACCTGCCCCCGTGGGAAATCCGAAGAAGAAGATGAAGCCTTTGCTTCACATATGATGCACGATGAAAAGGAAAGAGCTGAACATGTAATGCTTGTTGACCTCGGGAGAAACGATGTACGGATGGTCGCGGAAAGCGGCTCTGTAAAGGTTTCCGAATTCATGAAAGTCCTGAAGTATTCCCATGTCCAGCATATAGAAAGTACGGTTTCAGGAACCCTGAGGCCTGAATGTGACCAGTTCGATGCTTTCAGGGCGATATTTCCGGCAGGGACGCTCTCTGGAGCTCCGAAAATCCGTGCCATGGAGATTATCTCCGAACTTGAAGCCTTTCCGAGAGGGATTTACGGCGGGGGAGTCGGATACTACAGCTGGAACGGGGATGCGGATTTTGCGATCGTGATTCGGACAGTCATTGTACAGGGCAAGAAAGCGTCCGTGCAGGCTGGAGCAGGAATTGTAGCTGATTCCGATCCAGATTATGAATTCCGGGAAACTGAGCGCAAGATGGCAGCAATGCTTGCGGCTATCGGCGTAGAGCCCTAAAACGATTTATAAAGTAACTTTGGGTGAGATTTATGCAGAGAAATTCAGAGAGGGGCGTTTTAGAAAAGAGGACGCCGGGAAAAAGAGTTTCTGGAAATGAAAATTTTAAAGGAGAAAATCAAGGAGAAGAGCGAGGAATTAGAGTAAGGGAAGAAGTAATCTTAGGGGGTGCTTTCAGATGAAGGTGGTTTTTATAAACAACAAAGATTCCTTTGTATGGAATCTGGTAGACTATATCTCTTACTTCGAAAAGGATACTCTGGTACTTCCCAATACGGTTTCAGTAGAAGAACTCAGAAAGATCAAGCCTGATGCTCTTGTTATTTCTCCCGGGCCGGGAAGCCCTTCTGACCCGAAGGATATAGGAAATTGCCTGGAAATAATAAGGGAAATGGGCAGGGAAATTCCCCTTCTCGGGGTCTGCCTCGGGCACCAGGCAATCAATGTAGCTTTCGGAGGGCTGGTAAGGAGAAGCAAGGTCGGGCCGGTGCATGGGAAAAGTTCGAAGATCCTGCATACGGGATCCGTATTGTTTTCAGCATTTGAAGGCCCATTCAATGCAGGCCGTTATCATTCCCTTGAAATTGGAGAGCCTGCGCCCGGGATAAAAGTTACTGCCAGGGCAGAGGACGGGAGTATTATGGCAGTGGAACATGTGCAGTACCCGATCTACGGCTTGCAGTTCCATCCCGAATCCGTGCTTACTCCCAATGGGTTGAAAATAATTGAAAGTTTCCTGGAAATTTCCAGGAATTATAAAAAAAGACAGACGGCTGTTTAAAGAGCAGGAAAAATTTCCTGCTTACCAGGCTCATTTTTCTTTTTTGGCAGCCTTAGTTTCAGGTTCCTGCGCCTCACTTTCACCTTCTTCCTCGAAGAATTCCTCTTCTGTGAATTCCTCATTGGGCTTGGCTGCATAGCCTGCGGGCTGGAGGTCCGAAGTTTCTCCAAATTCGCTTACAGTCTGGGCAATGAGTTGAGGGTACTTTTCGATTTCCTCCCTTGTCACGAAACCTGCTGCTTCGGAAGATTTTATAATTCCTTCCCTGACAGTTTTTGCTGCTTTGCTGAAGTCTTCAAGCTGCTGTCGGTTTGCAAGATAATCCATTTCCCCAAGTGCAAGTGTCGTCCAGAGGGTCACAACCTTCATTTTCTTTTCAACAGCTCCTGACCCTATGATCTCAAGGGTTTCCAGGGCTTTTTTTGCAGGTTCAAGCATCTGGATTTGTACTGCTCCTTTTCCTACTTCCTGTACGGCTTTTGAAAAAGAAAAAAGGGCGTTTGAGAAATTTTTCTCCAGAGCAGGTTCTGCAAGAGCTCTGAGGACATCTATAGTCGCGGACGCGACATTCTCTATCTTTTTCTGGATGGCTTTGTTGCCTATGTTGCGAAGTGAGATTACGACTCTCTTTAAATCGGTCTCCAAATTAGCTTCGAGCAGCTCTTCGCCGAGTTCCCGGAGGTATTCAACATATTGGAGCGCATCATAGTCGTTCTGTTCTCTTATCGCTCTCTCGCCAGCTTCTCCAAGTTCAATCGCTTTTTGTTCGTTCAGTGAGGACATATTAAAACCCCTTTCCAGTAAAATTCTGTAAAAAATGCTCGGATTTTATGAATTTAATTATTTATATAGGTTTACTCTGATATTAGTCTTCCTATAATTTTAAAAATATATCGGTAACTTCAAGGCTTTTATTCCAAAAATAGCTTTTTAAAGCCCTGAATTACGGACAAAAAGCCCTTAAAAAGTAGATTTAATTAAAATCATCAGTTATAAAAAATGAATTAAGAATCCCATAAATAAATCTAAAAATGAGTAATATATCTTAAATTTTACCTGGCTACATTATTTATATTTTTTGTTAGAAATTGCAACAAACCTGCATGAAACAGCGCATCATCTAAACTAAATAGAAAGAGTTAAATACATTTCCTGCATAATATATATCATATGAGTAAAAAACTCATGCAGGGTTTCTGGCATATTCTCCTGCATGAGTACCCAACAATTAACCTCCATGGTAGGGGGAAGGGTTAAACTCCTTACCTTCCTCCTACCTGAATGAACGGTTTCCAATATTGAACTAATATCACAGCATACTTACTCATTTTCATACCCGGTTAAAGGATTCAGTATATTTTTATATTCGATTAAAAGGTTCACTAAATTTCATGATCGGTTAAAGGTTCGATAATATTTTAACCTGATCAAAAGATCCAGTACGATTTTAAACCCGATTAAAGGTTAAGTGATAAAAGGACGGTTTGCTTAAATGAAAATACTCTTACAATTTATTAAAAACTTCCGGTCTGAAATTAACCATAAATCTTCAAGGAGTATTTGAGGATTTATTCAAGTTTTTCAGGGCATACCTTCCTGGCATACTTTTCAGTACTCCTGATAAAAAGAGAAAAAATGAAAATAGGTACAATTATAATTAAAGGGAAATTATCAATTCGAAAAAAGATAATAATGGTTCTTCCTGAATTTATAGAGTAGAATGAATTTTGTTCAGAAGGTTTTTTATTTCCTGGAATTTTCCCACTTTTTCATCGGAATCCGTATATGCTACCTCTTTGAAACTATCAAGAGCCATTTCTGCCACAATGGAAGAGTTGTTTAAAAGATTTTCCTCAGCCTGAACTTTTAAGGTCTCAAGTGCCCACTGGCACTGCAGAACAGCCTCATGAAGCCCTTTTTTTAAAGATAGTTTTCCTATTTCTTCTATCGAAAGAGCTGTTGAACTGAGGGCTTCGTCGAAGTAGCTTTCTGCCGCAACCTTGCCTATTTCCTCAAGCAGAATGAGGACACTGACTGTTTCAAGTTCGAGGCTCTCTCCTGCTGCCTTTTTCCCGAGCTCTCCCAGACATGCTGCTGCATTGAGCACAACTTCCTCCATACCATGCCTGGCAGCAGCAGATCCGATATCTTTAAAGAATAAAGAAACGGAGATTGTCTGTTCCTGATTCCACCTGCCTGGGGAAGAGTTCCATATCTCCATCAGGGTCGTAGCAGCAACCTTTGAACCAGCCTCAAGAGAATGTGAAGCCGCAGCTCTTCCCAGTCTTCCTGTTGCTATTAAGGACTTGCTTAAAGCGGATTCGAGTTCCTTTTCTGCTGCAATCTTTGCAAGTTTTCCGAGGGACAGGGCAGAATTGATGGTAACAAGCTCCATTTCTCTTTCTGCAGCCGCCTGTGCGGTTTTCCCGATTGACAGGATGACTCTCTCAGCATTTGCCTCTTCGTTTTCAGAGAGGAAGTCTGCCGCAATTCCTGTAAGAGAGTCAAGTGCCTGGAAGGCTCTGCTCTCATCTAATTCCTCAACTGCAGACAAACTTATCTCAACTGCCTCTGCCTCATTTAATGTGATCATTCTTCTTGCCCCTTTTTACTGGTCGTAGTAATAAATTAAGCTTTAAGTTTTTTCCTGCACATTTGCAATTGCTGTCTGCCGTTTTATTTACATGCTATCGGTTTCATACTCTATCAATTTCAGATTGTTATGAACATGAGTGATCTACAATGTACAGGAGTGATCCAAAACGTGTAGGTGTGGTTTACATATGAACTATAATCCGGCTTACTCTATGAAGTTACGATATTATTAGTGTTACTATTTTGTAACGGATTATTTTGTAACGGATTATTTTGTAACGGATTATTTTGTAACGGATGCAATTCATCGAACAGACATTACCCTTTTTTGTTGTAACTTTAATCGACGGTTTGAAACCGGTTCTGAACCTGGATTGAAGGGAAACCGGAAAAGAAAAAGTCTGAAAAATTTTAGAGGGAAACCGGAAAAGGGCAAGTCCGAAAAATAGCTGTCCGAAGAGAAGTTTAGAGAAACAAAATTTTTAAATGAGAAACAAAATTTTTAAATTCTGAGCTGAGTAAAACCTTCGAGATAAATAGAAAGACAGGTTTTATTCAAGAGGCAACTGGTACCTGTCTCTCTTACTGCTATTTATAATGGATATATTCCGCGGAGGAAACAGACAAAACCGCAACCGAAACCCGACCTGAGCCCAAACCTGTGATTTCAGCCTGAAATCCAGAGGGCAGACTGCCAGTCTATCTGGCAGTATCAGTCAGGTCTAACCTCAACGCTTCCTTATATCAGGATTTGCCTTTCTTTTCATGGAGAATGGCGAAATTCAAAACTCTTTCAAACACTCCTTTATCCTTCAATCCGACGATTCTTGCCTGGAGCCTGTCTGTCGTAAGGTTTCCATTCTCCTGCATGTAAACGTATTTTCCATTCTCAATGCCCACGATTACAGAAGAGTCAGGGATACGCTCTACCCCGAAATAGATTGCGAGCTGGGTGTCCTTGTTTACATCTGCGGACATGATCGTTGCTTCTCCTCCGTGTTCTGCTGCCAGTTCGTTAAGGATCGGTTTCATGGACTGACATGCCCCGCACCACTCAGCTCCTATTCTCAAAAAAACCGGGCCTTCTTCAAGAGATGTGTTTATCTGCCTGAGTTCATTTATTTCTACAACAACACCTTTCTCGGGGACATTTCCGGAATCAAGGGGGTATTCCTTATTTAATGGATCTATTGAGGTATTGACGTTAGCGATTTCATCTTCAGAATTGCTGCCTGAGAAAGTCCCGTTTACCATAGGCATGTAATCCATACTTCCGGTTGTCTCGTTGATAACATACGGAGTATCTCCTATACCGTTTCCGTCAGCATCCGTTCCGTTATAATCGTTCCAGAAATTACCTGCCGAGCTGCTGCTCCAAACATTATTTCCTTCGTCCACGGCATTGAGGAAGTTAATAAATTCATTTTCATAGAGTGTGTTGTTTGATGACCCATTAAGGTACACTCCAATGTCGTTCAGGTACAGGCTGTTATTTATCAAGAAATTGGAACCTGCAGCCTGTCCTCGAATTCCATATCCGTTTTTCGAAATTATATTATAAGCAAGCTTATTCTTCTGAGACATTCCAAGGAAAATTCCTTCTGCGTTTGAGCCTGCGGTATTATTAACAAGGGTATTATTAACTGAATTATTCAGCGAGATCCCCTGGTTATTTGCCACTACCAGATTATTTGACAATACATTTTCATTAGAATTAGAAAGAACAATTCCACTGGATCCAAGACCTATTTTATTGTTGTCAAGGAGATTACCCTGAGAATTATTGAGATAAATGCCAATATCATTCAGTACCAGGGTATTATTACTTAATGAACAGTTCTGCACTCCTTCAAGGTAAAGCCCGACCTCGTGCCTGCCTTCTCCGGAGGAGCCTCCTGCAATATGGAAACCGTTTATTGTTACGTTGCTTGAGCTAATGCTGAAAACATCAACGTCAGGAACTGCGCCTACAATATATGTACGCTCAGTCTGTTCGCCTGAAATAGTGGAATGTGAGAAGATTGCAAGTTCTTTATTTACTTTTACATTCTCCTTATATATGCCAGGGCTTACAAGGATTGTATCCCCATTATGTGCATTATTGACAGCTTCCTGGATCGAACTATAGTTTCCTCCCCCGTTGTTATTTACAGTAATAACTGTAGCACCTGCCTGGGTTACCGTTACCCCAAGCATAAATAGGAAAATTATGCAAATATTTTGAACTGATTTACCTTTCATAAACCAATACTCCCCTTAATTGGTTAAGCTATACGGACAGAAGTAAAATTCTGCTTTTATAATAACTTGTAAGAATAATAATTCGAGACAATAAAATGTTTTTGGAACATATATTCTGAAAAATAAACCTGAACTGATACTTTATAAGATCTTCCAGATCGTCATATTAGCATAACTTCCCGTAATTTCAATGTTAATTATTCAGGACTTACGTAATTAAACTGGAAAATCCATAGAATTAAACCTTTAACTGTCTAAATGTTTAACTGTCTAACATGTAAATTTAAAGTACCTTTAGGAAAATGAAAAATATCCAAAATCAATATCCAAAATCAAAAAACACAAGATAGAACTTCGAATTGTATGAAGAAAACAGAAGCATGAAGTCCATTTACACATTAATAATGTATAGTTCTGTCGAATTCAGGTAATTAAAGATTTTTTCCCCCATAAGATCTAACATGTTTCCAGGCCTTATGATGATTGGCAAAAAGATCCTTATCTACATATATCGCATCATTATCCCTTTTATACAGCGCTCTATCATTTCCTATTGGACAGACCTTGATACATATACCGCAAGGTGAAATGTAACGCTTGTTCAATTCAGCACTATAAGAGGAACAGGCTTTCTTATCTGTTAATCCGCTGGGGTAATCTTCCTTATTAAGAGCACTCGATGGGCACATTTTTACACAACGCATACAGCGGGTGCAAAGCTCAGTCTCCAACATTGGATCCGGAGGAAGCTCAGCTGTGGACAGAATTGAACCGAAACGGACCCTGGGGCCATACTCTGGTGTAAGGATCGTATTATTCACCCCAAAGGTTCCTAGTCCAGCAAGCAAAGCAGCATGCCTGTGAGAAAAGAATGCAATGGGATTTTCCAGGAGTACCTCAATGTTCCCATACCCATCTCTAGGTACGAAAATAGATGGGTATCCTCTATCGGTCAGGAAGTTGGCAAGTCGATATGTATATTGATCCAATAAGGTATTTACAGTATTGTACAGTTCGCGGTAATATATCGAGGGGGATGTCTCCAACACCGGTAAAGGAATAGGCAATCCGATAACTATCACTGATTTTGCTTCAGGATATATGGATTGAGGATAGAATTCTTCAGGCATCCATGGCAAAAAAGGAGGGTTATTCCATCTCTCAATACTGGCAATCCCGACCATGGGTATATCCATACTTTCGCATTTCTGCAGGAGGGTTTTTTTTAGATCTTTAGTCGTGGATTCATCCCTTCTTTATAATTCACTATTGCCACAGGCAGACAGTTTTTCTACTTATTTGAACATTTCCACTCATTAACACGTCCAGGATTTGTGGCAAATTAAATAAGCTAGGACTTATGCAGTTGAACTAAATAATCAATAGCATTAAACCTTTAACTATCTAAAATACAACTTTAAACCGTAGTGTTTATTGTATCCGATTTTGTACCTCAAGTGCGTAAGTCCTATTGTTTTAATGTTAATTATTAAATCAGCCGGGAACCACAGATTGCAGGACCTGATAAAACAGGTTCACATTCCTTTTCATGGTCTCGCCTTATGAACCATGAAAATTCAGATAGATTTCTCCCATCCCTGTCCAAAATCTACCAGGGGCCTGACCTCATAGACCTCGAAGGTTAATGAAGCGTGTATCATCTTCGCGCCTTCTTCGCCTACGAAATTGGCAGCTTGGGTTCGGATCATATCGAGCAGTTCCCCTGATGTCGCATACTCCTTCAGCTTCATATAAACCCGGATACCCTTCCAATCCGTGATTGAATCTCCCGGCTCCATAATTGTATACATAGCATGCGGATTTTCCAGAAGATTTGCGAAGGTGCGGTTATTGGCCGTTGCCGCTATAACAGTCTTTTCATCGATCATTTGAGGCGAGCCAAAGACAGCCGAATCAACCCGTCCGTCGTTGCTGGACGTGCTGAGAACGCCGAGCCTGGGCGCTTTATTAAAATATTCAATCAAGTTTGCTGGCATTTTCTATCTCCTTTTGCAAACTATTAGTTTGCTGGCATATATTCTATCTCTTTTTGCAAACTATTATCACTTTTCACTTAAAAAATATCAGGGTAGAAGTAAGCTGGATTGATTGAAATTTCTCTGCCATTAACTATTAAATAAACAGAATAAATAGACAGAATAAATAGACAGAATAAATAGACAGAATAAATAGACAGAATAAATAGACAGAATAAATAGACAGAATAAATAGACAGAATAAATAGACAGAATAAATAGACAGAATAAATAAACAGAATAAATAGACAGAATAAATAGACAGAATAAATAGACAGAATAAATAGACAGAATAAATAGACAGAATCAGGCATTGTTCTACATTTTTCTGAGTTTGTTTTCCAAATTCAGCCGCTCTGCATTTTATATGATACGGCATGAGATTTCCTGATACCCCATGCTGTAGATAAGGCCCATAACCGGGACAGCAGACTCAGGATTTGGTAATCTTTTCAGTCAAGAGACTCGGCTTCATGTATGTATTCAGAGCCGTTGAGAGTTTCAAGGGCAAGTTTTGTCATAAGCATATGGCTTATTAGAAATCTTTCTTTAACTTCGAAGATCATCGTTCCCAGAGAATTGGCAGTCTTAATGATTAAATTTTCAAAATCAGTAAAGTCTGTGTATGAATCTTCGTTTTCTGAAAGGCCAGGGATATGCTGAAGTAAATCGGCTTCTCCTCCCTGTTGAATAAGCAAGCTGAAAGCACCAGGAAATTCTTCAGAGAAGATAACCGCTTCTTTTCCATGAGTTTGAGATAAAATGATGCCTGAGCCTGGTGGGATAAACCCTCCGTTCTCCGGAACTCTGATATTCTCCTGACCGAAGGTCTCCTTTCCTATGGACCCTATAGCCAGAGCTGCCGCCAGGGACTCTCTCTCCATTTTAAGAAGAGACGCGGAATTCGAAATCTCACCAAGGTATGCGACTGCAATCCTGACCGCAGCCTCCATCTTCTGCCCAACCGCTGCCTTCCCGATAGCATAGAGGGAGTAAAGGATACTTAAACCGGTGTCATTCATTTTTTGCTCCCTTGCAACTTCGGCCATCTTTCCAAGAGATAAAAGAGATAAAAAAACCCCAATTTCCATTTTTTGAAAGACAGCAGCGTTACCTATATTCCTTATACTGATAACTGCCTTTTTTGCATCGGGCTCGAGTCCCTTATTTATGTATTCGGTTCCTCTTTCCGTAAGGAAATCTATGGATCGTAGCACACCAAGTTCGTCGTTATCCTTAACAGAACTCAACCCGAGGTCAGTTGCCCCAGCTTCGTTTAAAATAGACATTCAGAACACCCCATTAAAAATTCTTATTTTCGGAAAGGCATTTCAAAGCAGACAATCCTGCCTGTATTCCTGTCCTCATGAAGAAAGGCAGGCGTTTTATCTGGCACTAACTGATCTACTCAACAGAAGTGCTAATTAATTGAGTGGAATAAGTTCATAAACCAGTATCTGGAAATTTTTTCTTTCCCCATGAAATTTTGTTCAGTTTATCTTCAAGCTTCTCAATTTCGAATTTTTCAAAGTGCAGGAGAGCTACTTCGGCTATAATGGAAGCGCTCATGAGGTAACGATCCTCTGCGTTGAATTTAATTGTTTCAAGCGAATACGCTGCCTGGAGCAGAGCCCTATCAAGTCCCTGGTTGTTTGCGGTTTTTCCTATTTCCTCAAGAGAACGGGCACTTATATCAGCAGTTTCTTTCAGATTTTTTTCAATAGCCCCTGTTCCGATTTCCTGCAGCAATAGCTCTGCGTTCAATGCTGCATTCTCGAGTTTCTGGCTTGCTGCAACCTTTCCGGTTTCTCCGAGAAGGGCTACTGTGCTGTTTGCGGCATCACCAAGGCTCTGACATGTAACACTTTTTCCAATTTCCCCAAGAGCAAAAATAACTGCAATTGTTTCTTTTCTGGCTCCTGTGAAAGCCGCTGTGTTTCCCATCTCTCCAAGACAGGAGGCTGCAATCTTTGCGGGAACCTCCATTTTTTGTCCTGCTGAGACCTTTCCGATCTCTCCAAAAGCAAGTGCTATGCTCACAAGGGCATTTTCCAAATGCTGCCTGCATGCTTCCCTGGCAACCGAAGGAAAAAGAAGAAGCGTACTGACAACAACCTGCTCAAGCCTGGCAATCGCTGCAGCTTTCCCTATCTTTTTTATATAGTCGATTGATCTTTTTGTGTCGCTTTCCTGCCCTTCTTTTGCATATTTCATTGCAAGCTCGGAGAGGTAGTTAAGTACTTCTTTAATTCCGGCTTCATTCCTGTCACCAACCAGAACAAGTCCCAGCTCTAAAGCCTCGTTTTCATCGAGCGGTAGAATCCTTTAAGCCCCCAGATTCACTCTTAAGTTAGTATGGATATGAGAGAATATGAGCTTTATCATGAAAAAAAGAATTACCAGGAAATTATTTTCCTGAAGGGAAAGGTAAATCTGGCGAGTGTTTACCATAAAAATGTTAAAAGACAGGGAAGTGTATATGAATTTTTGAAGATGCCGGTTGCTTCAAGCGTCTATGATTTTAGTCTCGAAACTACAAGAATTCTAAATTTTTAGCACCTGTTGTGAATATTCAGGCAAAAACTTAGCAAAAATTCTTAAAAGAACTAAAAACGCACAGGGGAATAACTGAGCCGAGCACGGGGGCCCGGACTCAGTCGGGTTATAAACTGGCTTCTTAACTGGCTCTATATTAAATTCAGAATACAAGTCCCAGGTCTTCGAGCTTCTTTCTTGCTCCGTCGTAGACCTGCATGTATTCGTCAGTTGGGGTTACTGTCTTTACGTTGTAACACTCCTGGAAGGTCTTTCCTGCGGGTGCACTTGCGTAATTCTTCTCGTAGAGGGCTACAAGCTTGTCAAGGATCACGTTGACTTCTGAGATTTCCACACCTGCAGTTGCCCTTGCTACTTCTCCCATCATCCTGGCTTCCATACCTGTGGTCTTGTCTGTCACCACACCCTTTGCAGATGCGACGCCTGAGAGGATTTCCCTGCCTGATGCAGTGTCAGTGATAGACTGGGCCGAAGCTTCGAGCAGGCACATCTCAGTGCACGGGCCTGCACATGGGTAGTACTGGTTTCCTGAGAGAATGTCTGTGAACTCGGAAATTGTTGCACATGCCCAGCCTGCAATAGTAAGGGTTTCCCTTGTGTTGGTCGAGCCCCAGCGGATGTGGACAGGCCCGTCAAGGTGCCAGCTTGCGCTGCTCATTACAATGGAGTTGATGTGGGTTGCAATGTCAACGATTGTGGTTTCCTCAATTCCTCCAGCGTATCCTCCGAAAATCGGCATCTGCTCATCCATAATGATGTCGCTGTTTCCTTTGTAGTGGGCGATAACAGCGATTGCATCCAGGTCGATCTTGAGTTCGTTTAACTGGGAGACTTCGTGACTGTCCGTGCTGGCCATGCCTGTATAGCAGTCAGCAGATATATTTCCCTGAGCAGACAGGGAAGTCTCTGGGCCCTATATGCCCATGCCTGGGCGGCCTGCCATTGCGCATGCCTGCTTAATCAGGCGGGCTTCGGTCTTTGCGGCAAGAACTTCATAAGGGCTGCCAGGGATAGGGGATTTGCCACGGACAGAGGTCATGACCCCATCTACAATTGTGTCTACTTCCTTTTCCAGGGCATAGCTCATGTGAACAGGCATAAACACTTCTTCGGAAATAGGAGAGCCAGTAGGTCCGCCCTGGACAATGGGCTTTACCTTGTCACCGACACTTCTCTTCCTGACGTTTACTGCCTCTCTGCCTGTGCCGAGGGTGAATTCTTTCTGGACGTTGTTGATCGCGTCCCATACCTCGTCTTCGGTATACTTTACAATCCTGTGCGTGTCGGTACAGTAGATACCGCACTCAAGCAGCATCTCGAAACCTGCCTTGAAGAGGTTTTCCATCATGTCCTTGTCTGTAGGAACAAACTCTCCTTTGAAGTCAAGCCCGTATTTCTGCTTGAGCTCCATTGCCTTCATTGGGATCTTCATAAGGTCCCAGTCATCCTGGGTGCACTTTTCTCCTACTTTTGCCCTGTCGTAGAAGTCATAGCAGTCAAATGATTTTCTAAATGTCATCGTCTCTTGCCTCCCAGGATTATTTCATAACATTAAGTGCAACCTTTGCGGCTTCTGCGGCGTTTTCTGCAGTTGCATCTGCTCCGATTTCCTCAATCCATTTCTTGGACACAGGCGCTCCTCCGAACATGCACTTTACGCTGTCCCTGAGGTTTTCTTCCTTGAGCCTGTCCATAAGGTCTTTCTGGCCGAGCATGGAAGTGGTCATAAGGGCTGAACCGACAAGAAGAACCTTCTCTCCTTTATGCTTTTCAGCTTCTTCTATAACGGTTTCATTAAGCACGTCAACCCCGAGGTCAAGGATCTTGAAACCGTTTGCTCCGAGCATGGTGGTAACAAGTCTGTGACCGATGTCGTGAATATCTCCTTCCGCAACAAAAGTTATTGCAAGTCCTGTTTCTTCTCCTTCTTTTCTGTTCTTTTCAAGTTCAGGAGTGAGGACTTCCATTGCATTGCTCATTGCCTTTGCAGACATCATGATTTGAGGCAGGAAAATCTCGGCGGCTTCAAACCTGTCACCGACAATTTTCATCCCAATGGAAAGGCCCTTTGTAATAACGTCAATCGCTGGAATTCCTGCAGCCAGGGCTTCCTTGCATAGCTGTGCAGTACTTGCAACGTTCTGATTTACTATGGAGTCACGTAACTTATCAAAGATTTCAGTGTTTGTCATCCCATTATCACTTCTTTTTGTTTTTCACGTCTGGCCGGTCAGGAATTTACTTCCACCTACCGGATAACGGAAGCTCATTACCCTTTACATTTATATAAATATTTCCCTCAAATTTTGAGATTATATATATTTTACTTCAGAAAAGATGCGGATAATGAACATTTATATAAATATTTTTCGGTTAAATCCTATTAAGATCATGTCAGGAAAAATGATATAAAAGTGAAAAAAATCAATAGTAAAAACGAAAAAGGGTTCGATTAACTCCATCCTCACCTGAAAAATATAAGAAAAATGATTAATGTCGCAATATTGAGTAAAAAGCCAAAAACACTAGCTGTAAGCCCTGCTTTTGCAATTGCATCTTCGGATTCTTTCAGCCGGGATCTGGCAAGGATTATCCCTAGAATGGAAAAAGGTATTGCAAAAGAGGTTGAGAACAGGCTTCCTGCACCAATCCAGAAAGAAAGGGAAATAAGTATGCCTATTATCCCCGATACAAGGCTAAGAATCCCTTTGAATCCTGAAACACCGCTAATTTTATCTCCTCCTGCCCGAAAGCCTTTAGTGTACTAATTTTTAGTGTAACCTCATTAGCACACCCTGAATTAATATTTTAGGGCAAGGTTTCAGCCAGGTCATTATTCGATTTTTACTCCTATACTTCTTCCTTCAATCTTCCATTCAAACATTCTCAATTTTAATGAATCATTAAAGCACTCCCCTGTCCTTATATCAAATTTTCTCCCATGACAAAGGCATGTGAGAATAAAATCTTCCAGTTTCCCTCTGTCCATCGGGCAGCGGGCATGGGGACAGACATTTGACAGAACACAAATCCGTCCTTCAGTTTTAACCAGAAGAACATCTTTACCTCCGGCTTCAACACGCAGGAGTTTTCCTTCTTTTAAGTTATTTTCCTCAGCCGCATAATACCACGGAGGCTCGAAGCCAGAAACAGAACCTGCTTCAGACACTTTTTCAGAAAACATGTTATCAATCACCGCCAACAGAAATCCTTAAGTTTGCCTGTTGCTTCCGGAATTATCTCTATGAGACTATGTCAATAATTTCTATAAGTTTTTCTAAATTCGGGAAAAAAGGAAAAGAAGAGGAAATGAGAAATTAAATCCCTTTTGAACAGGCAATAAAAATACCATATTTTAATGCAGATTTCCGTCTTCATTAAGGATCTTCAAAAGCTCGATGATTGAGTATGAAGCCCTGGTAATTCCCATACTGCGTTTGTCGGTATCTGTACCTGCAATATACAAGTTTTTAACTGGAGTGCGGATATCCGCAAATTTCCCATCAATTGTGACAGCTGCTTTTTCAGGGATCATGATCTGCTCATGCTTCATCTCTATATATTTTTCAAGATTTGGATGGGCGCGGAAAATCATGTCGTAGGCTTTTTTGAGTTCTTGATCTTCACTTTTATTTTCATCGATCACAAAGGAAAAGCCCACAAGCTGTTTATCCTTTGGGGCAAGGGAAGGGTCATAATTACTTACAGGCATTGCCCAGTAGGCAAAATCCTTAAACCAGATCTCCGAACCCGTGTAATTGAACTCGGGAAGCTCTTCTTTCAGGCCAAGCCAGATAGTTAGGCTTTTGCTATGCACAATTCTCCTGAGATCTCCCTGATAATCTGCGGGGAGATGTTTTACAAGCCTGGGAAGCTCGGTTGCAAAGCCTGTATAGATTACGAGTTCGGAGAGATAAACTTCGTCGGCTTCCACGCCTGATACCTTTCCGTCCTGCACAAGAATGGATTTAACCTCACATTCCTTTTTGATCTCGACGGTTTCCGGAAGGGAATAAAGAATGGCATTGAGCAGTGCTTTTAATCCTTTTCTGGGGTAGCCCTGGGAATAATTTACATCATTTGTTGCAAGCCTTTCGAGAGATGTAAAAGGCTGGGTAACCCTGGTCATCCTGGCCTGAAGGGAAGCGTGGAGATGATACGGAAGGATTGAGGCAAGGATAGACTCTGCAGACTGGAGCTTTTTCGGCTCCAGTTTCCCGATCATGGCATCAAACTGTTCCTGGGTAATGCTGTCCCTGACAAAACTGCTGCCAGAAAGGACACGCTGGGCTGAGGTCTCTTTCATGGACCTGCCCGAAAGGAAAGTGCATATCGTGTCCACAAAGTCATAAGTGTCCTTTGAAAGGTTTTTGGGCATGAAATCGTACACTGACTGGTCCGAAAGGTCTATTCCGAATGAAGAGAGGGTAAAAGCCTTTGTCAGGGTCTGGGAAAGCATGACCCTGTCCTTTCTCGGAAGCACATCAAAAGTCACAAAGTCTTTCAGGTTTGAAGGAACCCTGATAAAGGTGTTTTCAGTACGGATATGGTAATGCCCATAGTCCTCAAATACGGGCAGAAAATCAAAGTAGTTATCCATCAGCCTTTTCAGGGGTCCTTCAAACAGATGGGTTATAGCGTGTGCTCCTGTGTCAACCTGGTAGCCGTCTACCATATAGCTGTTGCAGTTCCCACCAAGATGCCGCCTTTTCTCAAGGACAAGAACCTTTTTCCCATGCTTTGAAAGCGTCAGCGCTGCCAAAAGCCCGCTTATACCCGCCCCGACAATAATTACATCGTATTTTTTCATTACCTGAACTACCTCTATATTTTCCAGTGAATCAAGTCAGAATTTAACGCAGCCATGTATCTTTTTCCTCTCAGCTCACAATAGAATCACGCATTAGCTGATTAAATGAAAGCTATGTTGAAGCTATAACGAATTACTCTGAGTCCAGAATATATTTGAGATCACTTTATATAATTTATGATTTACCAGCTTTATCCTCAATTTCTCCCTGTGTTTGATACAATAGAGAAAAAAATAGTATTTATAACTAGTAGTCGTTATATGATAAAGATTATCAAAAATGTGACGCACTTATTTTTTAAGTGATATTACTTGTTACAAGTTGGGGATTTTTTAAGAAAGGATCGAGATATTTATATTTTGGGTTTAAGGTGGGAAAGGATGGAAGCTACACTGAAATTGTTCCGCTTTCTCTATATTCGATTATGCATCAGTGTTCAATACTTTTGAAATATCTATCCGTAATATAGTCAGACCTTCCCCGTATTCATGTTATAGGAAGAGGAATTTCTCAAGTCAACACCGAATTAATATATTTACTGTATTTAACTGCTATTCTTTGAAGCTTATTCTTTAATGCGAACTCTCTTGACCTTAAGGTAAACCAGTAGCATTCCAATGAAAGTGCCAAAGATTAGATATTTCACCAAATTTTTTATATTTACCATACATAAGCCCCAAATTTTTTATATAGTTAATATTGCAATACATGTATTTACAAGCTTTCCCGTAAAGATATAAAATAATCAACGTGGTCATTTTATTCACAATTTTGCACATTCCTTCGGTTCTATAAATTGAGGATTTTGCCCTTAACATTCAGGAAAATTTTCTACATCTCTTTGAGGAAAATACGGCCTTTCCTTAACAACCGCAGGCTGCGGTGAAATCGATTTTGTCCTTGGGATAATGGGTAAGTTTATAGTGCAGTGCGGAGGCAAAACTATAGGGGAGTCGGTTGCGCAATGGCAGGGGGTCCTTCTGCAATGGAAGCAGCCATTGAAACATCAAGTGAAATGAGCAAAGACTTTGTTAAAGCGATAAAAGAGAAAAGGGCTGGATGAAAGAATAATCAAGGAATAATCAAGGAATAATCAAGGAATAAAGACTAATCAGGTGAGTATATGGGGAACAGAGCGAGATTAAGCGTTCAGGAATTGGGAAAAAAGCTTACGGATGCCGGCAGATTGAAGCTGCGCCCTCTGTGTGTTTACGGCACGGATGAGCTACCGGAAGAAGCAGTCCCATCGTATACGGTAGACCGCTGTATAGCAAAAGCGGTCTATACGGCTGCCCTCTTTAAGGAAACGCCTCCGCTGTATATCGAAGCAAGCCATGAACAGTGCTGCGGAGGCGGAATGGTATGAATGGGATTTGCTGAACCGCACCCGAAGCTTAAATACTTCGTGACTGTGGGCACGCCTGATTTTCGTGGAGGTGCTGCCGAGCATTTAAAGGCATCACCTGAGCTGTTCGAAGAGCAGAAGGAACGCGCAGGGAAAATCACTCCGCCTGGAAAATACATTGTCATCAGTCCATGTACTGGCAAATATACTGACGAAATTTCACCTGAAGCAGTCAGGTCGCTTATCCTTTTTGCAGGCTGTGAGCATATAAGGAACCTGTCTGGTCTGGCGCAGTTCAACAATTCGGACCCCTTCTTTAAAACGGTGATACCAGCAGGCGCTACATGTTCGATGATGATCACTTTCCCGGCGGGAATGGCAGAGAATGCGCCAAAAGACTCAGCTTATGTCGGTCCTACCGATCCTACAGGAAACCCCTGGCTGCCTCCCGAGTTAATGATTATGGGCATTCCTTCGGGGCTGGCGCAGCAGATGACAACCGATCTGGAAGAGTCTTTTATCTGCAAAAGGAGCAGGATAGCATATCCTGAGAACCGTATAGTTATAAACAAGCCGACAGCTAAAAACACGTGAAAATAGAATAGAGCCAGATGCCGGTGTATAGAGGGCAACATTTATTTAAATCCAGGCGTGAAACTCTCAAAAAACTCAGAATTTATTCTCGCAAGCATTGAGAGATTAGAATTTCTTCTCTCATATCTATTTTCTACATGATCCGTTTTGGTGATCCTTTGTCTACAAAAATCAGCCGTAATAATTTTATCCGGTCTATCGCAGACCTTTTAAGAAAAGCGGAAATCGAGCTTCCTGAAGATATAGTGAATGCCCTCAGAAAAGCCGAAACTGCAGAAGAAAATCAGGTTGCAAAGTCCCAGCTCCAGGCAATCCTGAAAAATATCGAAATTGCAAAAAAGCATGGGGTTCCCATGTGTCAGGATACGGGAATTATGATCTTTTTTGCGGAAATCGGGACCGAGTTTCAGCCCGGTTTTGACCTGGAGGCAGCAATCAGAGAGGCAGTAATCCTTGCAACAGCCGAGATTCCTCTCCGCCCGAACGCCGTAGACCCCCTGACCCGAAAGAACAGCGGGAACAATACAGGAGTCGGAATTCCGGATATCCACTGGAAACTCGTTCCGGGAAATCAGTTAAAAATCACCGCTGCCCCTAAAGGCGCAGGTTCGGAAAATATGAGTTCGCTGCATATGTTTAACCCTACAGAAACCGGAAACATCAAAAAATTCGTGCTCGAAACCGTAGTAAATGCCGGAGGAATGCCCTGTCCTCCCCTGACCATAGGAGTGGGAATCGGGGGTTCTTTTGATGCGGCAGCCAGGCTTGCAAAAGAAGCCCTGCTCGAGCCTCTTGATGCTCCTATGAAGGGATTGGAAAGAGAAATCTTTGAGGCTGTAAATGCTCTAGGAATAGGCTGCATGGGGCTTGGCGGCAGCACAACCGCACTTGCAGTGCACATGAAAACCTCTCACTGCCACACGGCATCCCTTCCGGTTGCAGTAAATATCCAGTGCTGGGCGAACAGGCATGCTTCGGTTGTGTTCAGGGGGGGAGAATAATGGAGCATCACCTGCAAACCCCGCTGAAAAGAGAAGATATCGAGAAACTCAACGCCGGAGATGTGGTCTATATCTCCGGAGAAATTCTGACAGCCAGGGACGAGGCCCATGCCAGAATTCTCGAGATGGAAGAGAAGAAGGAAGGGCTTCCTTTCTCCCTTGAAGGGGCAGTGATCTACCACTGCGGCCCCCTTATGCAGCAAACCGAAAACGGCTGGAAAGTGATTTCAGCAGGCCCCACGACCAGCGGCAGGATGTCGAAAATGACGCCTTCTCTCCTGAAAGCCCATGAAGTCCGGGCAATTATCGGAAAAGGAGGAATGAAAGGCGTCGCAGACGCATTGAAAAACAAATGCGTTTACCTGGCTTATACAGGCGGATGTGCAGCCCTTGCTGCAGAGTTGATTAAGGAAGTAAAAGCCGTCCACTGGCTTGACCTTGGAATGCCTGAAGCAGTCTGGGTGCTTAGGGTAGAAGAGTTCGGGCCGCTTATTGTTGGGATTGATGCAAAAGGGAAAGATATTTTTGCTGAGGTAAGGGAAAAGGCTGAAAAAGTGCTTCAAAAACAGGGGTAAAGCCAGCACTTTTTGCTGAGCAGTACCTTTTTGCTGTTTCTCTGGCCTTTTCACCCTTAATTATTATTTTTAGAACTTTAGCGTTTTAACGTTACTCAATTTCAGGAACAGATTGTATCTTTTCGTTTTCAGTAGCAATTGTAGCTCGCAGCAGGATATATCGTCTGGATCTCTGCCTTCAGTACTCGAATAGCCTACCGGATTCGCAGGTTAAGAAGAAAAGGTTTTGTAAAGTTCAATTACAAATTTCTCAAAAATTGACTCTATCGTAATCTCCCTCAAGCTGCCTGAAAGCTTCTACAAGTGATTCCATTTTTCGGACAATAATTCTCCCGAGAAGGGAAAGGTCATATACTCTATCCTCGTGAACCACAAGCCCATTTTCCTTTAGCTTTTTAAGCTGGGGCAGGATTGCAACGGAGTTCGTACCAAGCTCATTATTGATCTCTTCGATGGTTCTGGGCTTCTCTTTGAGAAGAAGAAGCAGATCTGTCCTTTTTTCGGAGGAGAGGAGAATTGTGATCAGGGAAGATCTCATCATCTCTACTTTAAAAATGATAAATATATAATTTTTCATTCTCAATTTTATAATTCCATGACAAATTAGCTCAAGAGCTTTGATTTGCAGAAAGGTCCTGTTTTTAAACAGAATTGCCACGAAAAAGGATAAACAGGTTTTTAACCCTCAACAAAATGAATGGAAAAGAAAAAGCATTTTCATCCTGAGATATAGTTCAGAAATAATTCTTCCAGCCTTAAATAATCTTTTCAGATTTTTTCAAACTACAGGCTGTTTTACTGCTCGGTTTGCGGAGGAACCAGAATATCAGGCGGCAGGAAGATTGAGGCGATTATTCCAAATACCGCAAAAATCACCAGCCCCCAGAGGGAAGCTTTTATCCCATGAATGCGGGCAATTTCGTTAATCCTCAAGATCTCCTGTGAAAGGTCAGGAGGGACATCTTTCAGGATAGCTGTCAGTTCTCCATTGCTCAAAAAGCGGGCATTCTCTTCTACTGCCGACATCAAGGAGGGTTTGAGATCCTCCGGAATAACAGTACTGTCGTCTATGAGGGTAGTGGCTCCTGCTACCAGGCCCCCGATGACGATGGAACCCATAAGGGCAGTCCCGATAGCCATGCCCAGATTCTGGGAAGCGCTCATAAGGGCAGCTGTCTCGCTCGTCCTTTCAGGAACTACCCGAGAGAGGACTAGATTCATTATCTGGGATGCTATAACTCCTGCACCTATACCTATTAAGGCAAAACCTGTTAGCAGGGCAAACCCTCTGACCTCCACATTAATGGTTGCAATAGTCAGTAAAAGCCCTGGAATAAGTACGAGTAGCCCAACCTGGATGATGCGCTTTGGGGCTATGCGGGCAGATAATCGAGATGCTGTAAGCGAAGCAATTAAAAGTGGTATGGAGAGGGGGAGGTAGAGAAAGCCTGTCTGCATCGCGTTGAGGCCCAGGGCGATCTGGAGGAAAAGAGCCATGCTGAACAGGAAACCTCCGATAAGAACGGTCTGAATCATCTGGACAAAAATGCCTGAAGTAACCCCGCGGTCACTGAGCACATCGAGCCTTACGAGTGGCATCTTCCCCAGAGTAATGACGTGACGTTCCCAGAGTGCAAAGCACAGCAGGATAATACCTCCTGCTAAAATAAACACCGGGGTGGGGGAAAGGCCGAACGGGGAAATCTCAATCCCTCCTATGAAATAGGGCTGACGTGCCTTCCACCAGCCGTAAGTCCCTGCCAGTAATATCCCAAAAACAATAAGCCCCATCCCCAGCGCAGAGATTATCGAGCCGACTATATCCAGCCTGGGTTTTTCTTCAGTCTCAAGGGGCGCATCCAGGATGTACCGACTTAATAACAGGACAATGAGCACGATCACCACCTCTCCGGCAAAGGCAAGTCGCCAGGTGTATGAAGTTGTCAGCCAGCCTCCGATAATGGGCCCGAGTGCGATTCCGCCTGCAACGATTCCCCCTATTATGCCGTAAGCAAGGGCACGGTCCTTTCCGCTATAGTTTGAGGTCACGAGCGTCTGGATAGCGGGCATGACAAGAGTTGCCCCAAGCCCTTCAAGGATCGACCAACCAACGAACAGTACAGCCATGTTGGGACTGATTGCAGTCAGGAAAGAGCCAGTACCGTAGATGATCAGTCCTATCCTGAATGCTTTTTTTCTGCCAATAATATCTCCGATCTTTCCTCCGGTGATCATCAATGATGCCATTACGAGGGCATAGAGGGTAATGGCAGCCTGGACAGTGGCAACGTTAGTGTCAAAATCTTTAATAAGTGTCGAGATAGAAACATTCATTATCGTCGTATCAATAACAAGCACAAACATTGCAAGCACGAGTGCAGCAAGTACAGTTTTTCTCTCTATGTCACCGCCTCCTATAAGTGGATATAAGGCGCAATACCTGCAGGAAGAAGCTCACCATTCTGTTTACGGCCGGGCGACCCGGAGATTAAAGTAGGAGCAGGAGGGCATGAACCTTTTTTGATTACCTTAAGAATCGTAATCTATGCCACCTGCATCTTCGCTCCTTAATCTGTCCCGAATGCCCCCCTCACACCCGGCAGCATGATATAGATGAGGATAAGGGTGCTCACGATAACTGAAAAGTTTACATCATACCATGAACCTCCGGTAACCAATAACACAAAATCCACGCACAGATTGAATATCGTAATGACAGCCAGAAACATCCAGGCCTGCCGGTCCACCTGCCAGAGCATCTGAGCCAGCCATACCCATATATAGGCAAGCAGGCCGTACAATAGTGCATACCATAGGTTGAAAATACGGATTCCAATAGGCCCCAGAAAAGGTAAAAATCCGAGAAATCGAAGCATTACAATAGCATTTAAAAACGCCAGAAATACAGCTACAAAGGTCAGAATAGTAATGCCGATAGGTCTTTCCATACTCAAATCTCCTATTATATTATTCTATGAGAAGATGCTGAAAGCCGTACAACATCGTCTTACAAAATCGTCTTATCAGACTACTTCGTTTCAAGCTAGAGTTTCAAATTTCTCCGAAATGATTCATCCTGCGATAACCCGGCATCAGGTTCGCATTTTTATTCCCCAGATAAGTGACCCAATTCCTCCGATAATAAGGAAAAAACCAAACATCCATGGCAAAACCAGGACCCCTATCAGAGAGTTGGTTAGAAGAAGCAGACCGAGGATTATGGTAAGGACGCCGATTATTCCTGTACCCCATCCTCCTCCTTTAAGCGCCAGGGCAATTTTCACGACCCCATTGATAATAGCCCATACGCCTATGAAAATAACGAAGAATGTAAGGATTACGAAAGGACTGTAGATCGGGTACATCAGTATAACGGCTCCTGCAATAATGCTCAGGATACCCGAAAGCAGTTTCCATACCCTATTCCCCGAGAATATCAGCGCCCCTACAACAGAAAGAATTCCTTCTGCTAGCCAGAAAATACCCAGAATCTGTAAGAGAAAGATAGTGGTTGTTGCAGGTCTGTATAACAGGAATAAGCCTACAAGAATAGCAATGATCCCTTCCAGAAGGACCACCCACCAGGGTACCTGCAGTATTTCATACCCAATCTCGTTATCAGAATCAATTGACTGTTCCATAACATCAACCGGTTGTTCCATATAGTCCATCTCCCCAAATTTTTAATTCTTCAACTATACTTCCCGCGACCAGAACATAGAAGTGAGCACAGCTAAAAAGGCATCACTTATCTGAGTATGGGATTTCATGTTTCCGGACGATTTATTTACACACAGGAATAGCCAGAGTCAAAGAGAATATAGCCTTCCCTCTCCACAAAGAAGAGCAATCTCTTTTTCCGGGTCAATTCATTGATGGAATTCATCAATCTTTATAATATACCCTCAATAAACCCCACAGAACTTTGTTGTGAAAGGGTATTAACTTGAATGCATATTTTCCATCAGGAAAGCACCGACATGACGCAGGCTAAAATAAACTATTTATTTATAAATAAACTATTTATTTATCACTTCAACATCATGAAGACAGTAAAATACAAATTTCAATATCAATCATACAAATTTCAATATCAATCTTAATCCTCTTCCCATATTTGACCAAAGACGAAGCAGTGGTATATCTAATTGTATATAAATCATAATATATAAATTAACTTATTACTAATTCTCAAAGAAGGCTTTTTTTAGTAAGGAATAAATGTTCGATGCAGATACACACAGAAACAGATAAAAGAGAAAACAGGTAAACAAGGAAACAGATAAAAGAGAAAACAGGTAAACAAGGAAACAGGTAAATAAGGAAACTGTTTAAATAGAATCCCATATTCCAGAGGATCAGTGATGAATCCGACAAAGCAAAGGGAGATTCCCCTTTATATTTATCATGCCGGGCAGTGTGACCCGAAAAAGTGCACAGGAAGAAAAATGGCTCGCTTTGACCTTGCCCGCCTGTACGATAGAGTTTCAAGGCTGCCCCGCTCAGCAATTCTGCTCGACCCTATGGCAGAAAAAGCCCTCTCTCCTGCCGATGACGCCGGAAGAGGGATTATCGTTCTCGACTGCTCCTGGGAAGAGGTGGAAAGGATTTTTCCCGAACTTGGAAAGCTAAACCTTGAACACAGGGCTCTTCCCTATCTGCTTGCAGGCAATCCTATAAATTTCGGAAGACCCTTAAAACTTAACTCTGCGGAGGCATTTGCAGCAGCCCTCTACATTTTAGGGTACAAAGAGCAGGCTGAAAAAGTCCTGTCCAAATTTAACTGGGGGCACAGTTTCCTCGAATTGAATAAAGAACCGCTTGAAGAGTATGCAACCGCAAAAAACAGTACTGAGATCGTGGAAATCCAGAGCCATTATATCTGATTAATCCAGAGCCATTATATCTGATCATATCTGAAAGCCTTTAAGCCTGAGCTCATTGAAAAAAGAAGTTCTGATATCAAAGGCCTGAAATAAAGAAAGCGGTGTTTGCATATGAAAACAGCGGTCAAAACAGTGGTCAAAAAACAGATCGGGGTTATTGGAGCAGGAGCTTGCGGCAGTGAAACTAGAGCACTTGCGGAAATGGTAGGAAGAGAGGTAGCAAAAAGAGGGGCATGTCTGGTCTGCGGAGGCCTGGGAGGAGTCATGGAAGCTGCGGCGTATGGAGCAAAGCAGGAAGGAGGGATAACCCTGGGAATTTTGCCTGGAACGCTCAGAGAAGAGGCAAATCCCTGGATAGATATTGCTGTCCTCAGTGGAGTGGGACACGCCAGAAATGCTTTTATAGCCCAGTCCTCGGATGCATTGATTGCAGTTGACGGAGAGTACGGGACCCTCTCGGAAATAGCTTTTGGCCTGAAGATGGGAAAAACTGTGATTGTGCTCGAATCAAAATGGGAAATCGAAGGCACTTACAGGGCCGAAAGCCCGAAAGAGGCTGTAGAGCTTGCTTTCAGGCTGATTGAGAATAACGTTAAAAACTGAGAAGAACCTTAATAAAGGCTTTGATGAAGAGAGAAAACAGGGCATATGAAGATCTCTGAACCTAATTTTAGTTACGGATGACAGCATAGTTTGAGATTCGATCCAAAAATTTATATCTCAAAAAGAAACTTCATGAAATAAGAGCCAGGCTTAACTTAAGCTGGCAGGAATGCGGGGTACAATGGTATTCCTCCATAGAATTTAAGAAAAGTTTATCGGAGTTTTAAATGCACCTCATTGTAACGGAAAAAAATATAGCAGCAAGGAGGATAGCTGCGATTCTGGCTCCAAAGAATCCTAAGAAGGATAGAGTCAGCGGAGTGGACGTATACAGGTATGAGATCGGATCTGATGGAAATAGGCAGGAGACTGCGGTTGTGGGGCTCTCCGGTCATATTGTAGGTATCGATTTTCCCAAAGAGTACAACAACTGGCAGAAAGTGGATGCCAAAGCCCTTATTGACGCCGATATCATAACAACTCCTATTAACCGGAAGATCGTAAGTGCCCTTAAAAGCCTGGGAAAAGAGGCAAGCAGGGTCACGATTGCCACTGACTACGATCGAGAAGGAGAACTGATAGGAGTCGAAGCCCTCAATATTATAAAAAAGGTAAATCCGGAAGCTCCTTTTGACAGGGTCCGCTACAGTGCAATTACCCCGAAAGCAATAGAAGCCGCATTTTCAAACTCAACAGAAGTCGATTTCAATCTCGCTGATGCCGGTCATTCCAGACAGGTAATTGACCTTGTCTGGGGCGCAGCCCTTACCCGTTACATTTCCCTTGCAGCAGGCAGGCTTGGGAAGATGTTTCTTTCAGTAGGGAGAGTACAGTCGCCGACCCTATCTCTTATTGTTGACAGGGAAAAGGAAAGAAATATCTTTGTCCCAACTCCATACTGGGAGATCTTTGCCGAACTTGAAAATGCAGAAAGGGAAATTTTTTCAGCCCAGCATTCGACCCGCCGCTTCCTGGACAAAGAGGAAGCAACAAAAGTGTTCAGGAAGCTGGGAAAGCAGGCAGAGTTAAAGGAAATCGAAAAAGGGAAAAAGGCTGACCAGCCCCCCACTCCATTTAATACTACCGGTTTTATCAGCGCAGCAAACTCAATGGGACTCAGTCCCGCAAACGCCATGCGCATAGCAGAATCTCTCTATACTAACGGTTACATTTCATACCCCAGGACTGACAATACGGTTTATCCCGATACCCTTGACCTGAGGGCACAGATTGAGATTTTCAAAGAAGGCCCCTTTAAAGAATACGCAGACGCCCTACTTGAGAAAGCCGAACTCATTCCTACGCGAGGAAAAAAGGAAACCACCGACCACCCACCTATTTATCCTGCCTCCCTCGCAAAAAATTCTGACTTAAAAGAGGAAGAATGGAAGGTCTATGAACTTGTAGTCAGGCGCTTTTTTGCAACTTTTGCCGGGCCAAGCGAATGGGAAACAATGCGTCTGAGACTTGACATCAATGGAGAAGAATTCAGGGCAAACGGGGCAAGGCTTGTAGAGCCTGGCTGGAGATGGTACTATCCTTACAATGCGCCTGAAGACAGGCTGTTCCCCGAACTCCATGAAGGCGATTCCCTGAAAGTGATAAAGAAAGAGATGCTGGATAAAGAAACCCAGCCTCCGGGACGTTACGGACAGGGAAGGCTCATCAATATTATGGAAGAGCTTGGGCTCGGGACAAAAGCAACAAGGCACGAGATAATCAGCAAGCTCTATTCCAGGGCTTACATCCACGGAAATCCCGTACAGCCCACGAATACCTCTTTTGCGGTAATGGATACCCTTGAAAAATATTCCCCGACGATCACAAAACCTGACATGACAAAGCTGCTCGAAGAAAATATGGACAGGATTGCAGAGGGCAGGATCAAAGAGGTTGCTGTCCTCGAAGAGTCGCGGGAGATGCTGAAGGAGGTATTCTCGGAACTTGATAAAAATCGGGATAAGATCATAGAATCCCTTCAGGCAGGTCTCAGGGAAGACAAAATAATAGGCATCTGCTCAGAATGCGGAAGCGAACTTATGATCCGGCGTTCGAAAAGAGGAAGCCGTTTCATAGGCTGCAATAATTATCCGAACTGTACCTTCTCCCTGCCTCTGCCAAAAAGCGGACAGATTATAGTTACTGATAAGTCCTGTGAAGCTCATGGGCTGCATCATATCCGCATAATCAATTCGGGAAAACGACCCTGGGATCTCGGCTGTCCGCAGTGCAATTTTATTGAGTGGCAGAAGACCCAGAAAGAAGAACAGGCTCAACAACCTAAAAAGGAAAGGCCCAAATCAATCAAGGACATCGAAGGTGTGGGAAAAGCAACTGCAGGGAAACTTGAGGAAGCAGGAATAAAAAGCGTAGAGGCCCTGATAGAAGCCGATGCTGTTGAGCTTGCAAAAACAATAAAGATTAGCGTAAAGAAGGTTAAAAACTGGCAGGTTTCATGCACCAACACGGTTGAAACCGTTGAGACTGCCGAAAACGTTGAAAACGTTGGAAATATTGAAACTAGTTGAAAATAGCGAGTAGAAGTTCTAGAATAGAGTTCTAGTACCTCTATTCCAAAATAGACGCATAATTCATGAGATTATTGTAGTTTTGAACTCAAATATTTACATTAAAGTCGATCGAGGTTCTATAATCACCACTAGCTCGGATGGGCACGGAAAAACTCACTTTACACTCTATAACCACGGAAAACACCTACAGCCCGGAAAGATTGTGCCCATGCTTCCTTAATTCCGTGTTTTCAGTGCTTTCAGTGCTTTACCCTTTCGTTTGAATTATAGCCAACTCAACAATTAATTGCACTTTTCGAGTATTATACAGTCATTGTTCTTGTTTATATGTGTCAATATTTCCTGCGTTGACCATAATTACTCTGTCGGGTAAAACCCTCTTTTTCTATTAAAATGCCTTATCGCTTGTCTTTTATAACTTGGATAATTATATAAGCTTCTATATATGGTGGACATTTTCTGCGTTAGCCCTTCAGATCAATCCAGGAAAATCATCAAAATTAGTATTGGCTGTCCTCTCACCGGAGTGGGCGAAGCAAGTGGTGATACAGACAGCCACAGTATCGTATTTGTTAACTATATTATGTTGCCCCTTCTGACGGTCTTCGATTTTGAAGAGGCAGATTCAGGACAGCCATGTCTTTTCTCACCTTAATGAGCTGATCCCCAAAACCCATTTTACTCTTAGCATTAGGATTTATTGGTCGTGTCTGCAAGTTACTGAAAACAGTGAGCACAAGAATCTCTCTACGTTTTTCTCAAACACGGGAATGTACTCGTTTTTTCGGAATTGATCAATAGCTGCCACAATCTAAAACAAATAAAACATTAAACCAGAAAACGAAAAAGAAAAATGCAAGAAAAAAATGCAATAAGATTAAAAGAGATAAACGGAAAGGAGTTTAAAGTTTAAGTTCCTTAGCAATTTCTTGGAAAACCTTTCCCTTATCAGTGGTAATGAAAAGCCCGTTTTCGTGTTTGATTAGTTCTTTTTCGTTCAACATTTCCAGATATTTCTGGGCAATATTAAAGTTTAAATTTACCTCATAAACAAGATGAGTCTTCTTTACCCCATTCGTCGCTACTCTTAAAATCTCGACTGCGATATCGGTCCTACTCCTTCTCTTAATACTGACTCCTCCCCCACGATAGATTAGAAAATAATCTTTGCAAGAATTCCACGCTTAAAAAATATCTCAAAACGTGTCTTTTAGTTGGTAACAAAGATTCTAAATCTCAATACTTTCCCCTTATATATAAGAATTTCGATTTTATACAAAATGATGTCTATTTTATATATGATAATGTTTATTTTATATAAAATGTCAAGTTATAATCTGGCTTTGACAGTTAAACAAAATAGAACTTACGCGGTTGAACTGAAAAATCAATAACATTAAACCTTCATTGTCTGAAGCCCAGAGACACTGTATCCATTCACTGTGTCCCCCAATACAGTCTCTCCGAAATATGCTCCGCCAAGCATATTTATTCGAAGAAGAAACAGCGATCTCCAGGCGATTCTTTTATGTGGTAGATGCTGATGCCCAACTCTACTTCCCAACTCCAAATATAACATTATACCATTAATATTTTAAATTAATTCTATAAAAAATTGTTTTCAAGCAAAAAACAATTTGATGTAAAAAATTTCAAGTCCTTGATAGTCCTTTTCTTAGGCAGGACTTATGCACTTGGGTATATCAAATCAAGCCCGTGAGAATTTGTAAAAACTGGTATGTATTAGATAGTTTGATTTCAGTAAGTTTAGATTTAAATCCAAGCAACTGCGTAAGTCCTATAATAACAAGGAGGCAGGTTTATATTACCCAAAACGGTAGGTCTGGAATAAGATTGCTCTTTTTACTGTTGCTGACGGTACTTATTTTGCCCATTGCTTCGGCAGCTTCTGAGTTTAATTATCCAAGAATTTTAGATCACCCATGGGATCATTCCCCTATCACCGTATATATAGATAACAAAAGTGTTCCTCCACATTATAGTCCTGCCTATTACACACAGGTACAAAAAGCTCTGAATTACTGGGCAGAAGGAGGAAACGGGAAACTGGAGTACACTCCTGTTTTTGAAATTGTGGATTCCGAAAAAGCTGATATCAGGATAAGATGGGTCGAAAACCTGCAGAAAGATCAAGGTGCTCCTCCTCAAGCTGCAGCTGATACAATTCCATTAATTGTCAATGGGCGATTTGTACGCGTAGATATAATGCTTGGGGTTGGAAGTTATCAGTGGATGGAATGGGTCCCATATAGTGATACTGCAATGCTCGCCATTGCAGAGCATGAATTGGGTCATGCCTTGGGTTTGGCTCACAGCAATGACAAGCGAGATATTATGTATCCAACCAACGAGCAGATAGATAACACAAATTCTATCTTTCGTAGCAAATACGGTCCTCTTTTACTTATAGCGGCTTACGCAGCTCTTGCGATTATCGTCTTCATCTCTGTAAGCTGGCTACTTAGCAGGAAAAAAAGGAAAAAGCTTGAGGATGATCGCTTTAAGTAATGATTTCTCGGCAGTGTGCGTGATCCAGGCTTTTTCGGGCTTCTGGACTCGAAGGCAACGTGATCCTTGAAGCGCAATACGCCAATGTAATGCAAATGCTTCAATAGTACCTTCTTGACAGACCTGAGACCAGGTACGCGAGTGCAGCCTTCGGAAATACCGGGACTTTAGAACCTCGGTGACAGTGTGGAAGGATGCAAAAGCCGTACTGGTGTGCAACCTCTCATTTTTCATGGTGCAGTGAGTCTATGTAATATATGAATAAGTGAATAGGTCGCTCATTACAGATACGGCAGAATATGTAGCGAAAAAAGGTGATTTCATCTCCTTAAAAGGTGATTTCATCTCCTTAGCTGTTTAGCGGTTACCGGAAGTAAAAACGTAAAAGTTAACTTGCATATGCTGGAAGTGCTTTCTCTATGTATCACTATCATTATAGCTTTTTACAGTGATCTGTGATTAATTACAGCTTGTTACGGTGATCTGTGATTGATATGCCGATAAGGAGCTATCGAAATTATATCGGTTATTTTTTTGTAAGTTTCTTGAATGTTAAGTATAACATTATTATGAAAAGTAAGACACCTATTCCGATTAATATTGTGTCTGTGTCATATGCTGATTGCGTAATATTTATCGCGGTTTCTTCCATTACTTATTATAAGCTGGGTTGTTATAAATTTGTATTGAAATTCTGCTAACTATTTGAGGGGCTTCTAAGCACATATTTTGGGGGCTTACGCAGTCCTACCAGACAGACCATTCAGACTGGATAGTATTCTTGTGCCAGAAAGTGCGGTTCCTGGGTATCCGGATGCGTCTTTTAGATATCAGGAGATATATTGGAATTCTGGACATCCAGGCAGGTCATTAAAGACTTGTTTTTAACTAAGACTTGTTTTTAACTCTTTTTATAACCCCCATACCTTCCACCAATTTTGCTCTTAACAACTAAGAGTTTCAGAAAGAACGATTTCATTATCAGAAACTCGATTGATAATTCAGAATAAGAGGTTAAGAGAAGTAATTTTGAGTTTTGGATCAGTTCTATATTAATAGTTCTATATTAATAAGTCTAGGAAAAAGATCTTTAACTGCTAGAAAGAAGTAGTTAACCCACTTTCCGCAGACGTACACAAGAATGCCATCTATTTTCCCTATCTGGCAGTAGTTCAAAAATTAACTCACCATTTGATAAGTTATTTTGGACAAGTCGGTAAATTAATTCTACATCTGTGTACATCTGCAGAATGTCGGTTTAAGCTATTATTATATAATTCTTTTTTTCCTAAATTTAATCATTTCTCACTGATTAACCATTTTGTGATATATTCGGATGTTAGAAAGATATCTCCTGCTCTTTAATATTTAGTTTTTAAAATTGTATTGATTTCAGTATGGGTATATAAGATCTGAAAGACGTCAGTGTGAAATAAATAAAAAAATTAAAAGCGTTGAATGAGTACTCTAGTAAAATGTATAAGTGGAACTTTTTTTCTTCCTTTGAAATTTTTAACTTAAAAATATTATTTGCTTAAATACAATTTTTGGTATAATTAATTTAAAATAATTTACGCTATTAGTATATGCTGGAGTTGTGGAGTAAAGCTGGGGTATCATTAAAATAAAAGAATCTTAAAAGAATCTCCTGGAGGTCGCTAATCCGTCTTCGAATTAATATGCTTGGCGGAGTATATTTCGAAGAAACTGTGTTGGGGGATACAGTAGATACAGCGCCTCTGGGCTTCTTCTTATGTTACTATTTTTGATAACAATTCATTTCTGAATGGCGATTCTTTTATATCTTTTTCAAAAACGGTATAAAAGTAGGAGTAAAAAGTCGCAAGCATATAGGATCTCTGGATTTTATTCTACCTGTACTCTTGTTCTTGTACCTTTTGTTCTGCTGCATAATCTTCAAAAAAAGTGATAAGTGAAGTTATTCCCTCATCAAAGCTTTCTTTATATTTTTGAAATAATCTATTATTCGCATCGATAGGATGTGCTAAATCAATTAATTTTGTACGTGCATTTTCTGGATGTTGAAGATCAATCACAATCAGGACACTGGATGCGATAAATGTTCTTTGATTTTGCCCTAATCTCTTTTTGATCAGATTAAGTTGAGTTATAATAATTCTTAACGCAGCATCTTTACTCACATTTATTCTATCAAGTTGTTCCCGCAAGAAGGTTTCAGAATTTCTACCTGCTTTCGCCCGATTTCCATCATCTATTGGAATAGCGCGCCATCCTCGAATAGAAGATTTAGTATAACGGTCATATAGCTTCATCTTTATTTCTTTAAAAAAAGCACCAACTCGGCTTTTTTCCCTGGATTCTAATAGTTGAGATCTAGAGGCTGTACTTTTTCCGATTTTGATATCCAGAGCCACAAGTGATTGTTCTTGAATTCCATAAAACATGTTTTTCATTATTATAACATTCTCACCCATGTCGCTTACTTCTTGATTATCTTGATTAGTTTTTTTTGCAGCAGGTATAATATCTCTAAGTCCACCTGGGTTGGTATACATCTCATATTCTTTCTGATTTGTTCTTTTTGCTATTTTCTTACCTTCATCTATTCTTCGAAAATTTTCAACATGCCCAGACATTTGAATTATATTTAAGGATTGTATCCCAACGACTTCAGACCTTAATCTTATCATATCTGCTCCTCGCTCCAGGTTGACATATTATTTATTTTCATCCTTTCATCTGCATACCTGAGCCTGCCGCACGACACGCCATGCCTCGTGGGGCAAATGCCTTTCCTGCCCTGGAACCACATAATATTCGTTCCCTGTGTATACGCAAGCGCTCCTACCTCAGCAGGCTTTTTGGAATATAATGCACCCTTAATCACTCATATCCATCCTGGATAAGCTCTTCACGCCAGCTTTTAAATTATCCGGCATACCTGTGCGATTCTCTGTCTCTCGCTGAATAGGGGACGTGGAGCATGAAGTGCATACTGCTTGCTCAGACTTCCTGTCAACCAAGCCTTGTAGAGGTCTTCTTCCTCCGGGGTTTCCTGTCTCTGCACGACAGATTTCATTTAAAATTCTTCTCCCTCTGGAATCTCCTGACTCGGTATGGTCCCTATTATATTTCCTTGGAGAGGTTCTTCAGTCTACTGCTTTTGAACGATAGGGGCTGTGTAATATGAGGGATAATTTAGCTCTGGCTTACTTTCAAACATGCCTTTTAGTGGTTCCTCCTCCTCTGGGATTTCTTGGCGCTGGATGATCTCAGCCATCTTTCCCTGCAGCGTTTCCTCTTCTTCCGGCATATCTTGTCTCTGAATCGGTGCCTTTTGAGCTATAGAAGGCAACCTTTCAATTCCTGAGAGTAGTCTGCCGACCGCCCGATTTTCTATGATGCGCTGGAGCTACATTACTTCAGCATGGGCAAGAAATTTTGGGTTGAAAACGAACACGCTTCATTTCTCATAGACTCCAAATTCATCTTCCCGTCTCAATTTTCCTTATTTGCTTCCAATACTAATTTGTTTTTTATTTAAACTATCCTTCGAAGCACTGAAAAAGTATGGGATTATAATTCTGATATATTGCTTGAGCCAGAATATCACAGCTTTGAGAAATGTATAAAGAGGAATAATTTAAAACCTGCCAATATTTTAGAGATTATCTATTGGCTTAGTACTGTTGATCTATTGCGAATATTTAGGTAGTCTGTTAAGGGTATTTAGACATTGAATAAATTTCTGACTGCCTGGGCTCACAGAAGTATTTAACAATATTATAGCAAATATTATATCAGATATTATAGTAAAGTTTTAATAGATTTTAAGAAGGTTTTATTCTGGAGCTTACCTTTAAAGGCGGATGCAGGGAAGTCGGACGTTCGGGTTTGCTTGTAAATGGGGAAATCTTACTCGATTACGGGATAAAAACAGGAGATATCCCCGAATATCCTCTCAATGGAATGGAACCAAAAGCCGTGCTTGTTTCACATGGGCATCTTGATCATTGCGGGGCTATACCCAACCTGATGTACCAGAATCCTGATGTTTTCATGACCCCGCCGACTGCAGAGTTTACCTTTCTGCTGGGAAGAGATACCCTCAAACTCGCAGAAACCACACTGTCAGGCGTATCCCCATTCGACCCTGAAGACCTCCAGAAGCTCAGCACACGAACACAAAAAATCGATTATGGAGATACCTTCAAAACCCACGGCTACAGGGCTTGCTTCTATGATGCAGGTCATATCCCTGGAGCGTCTGGAATCTTCCTGGAATCCGAATCCGGAGAAAGCCTGTTTTATACCGGAGATTTCAGCCTTAAGGAAACAAGGCTTGTGCCCGGCGCAACCAAATTTCCCGAGGCAGACACACTTGTGCTCGAAAGCACTTATTTCGAGGAAGACCATGTCCCGCGAAAAGAGACCGAAGAGAGATTTATCGAATCGGTCCTGAGTACTCTGGATAGAGGTGGCACTGCCCTTATCCCTGCCTTTGCAATAGGCAGGACCCAGGAGATACTTATGCTCCTTGACGCTCACGGAATTAGGACTTACGTGGACGGCATGGGAAGGGATGTGTATAAAATCCTCAGAAAATATCCTGAATACCTCAAAGATCCCGAGCTTCTTGATAGGGCTTTCAGGCATGCGATTTCCGTAAAAGACCAGCATAGGGATTCAGTCCTTAAAGAGCCTTCAGTCGTTGTTACCACAGCCGGGATGCTGAATGGGGGACCTGTACTTTATTACCTGAGCCGGCTTTACAAAGACCCGAAATCAAAAGTGCTACTTACCGGCTACCAGGTTGAAGGCACAAACGGCAGGCTGGCTCTTGAGCACGGGCTTATTGAGACCAGAGGAGACATCCTAACTCTCAAGCCCAGGGTAGAGCAGTACGACTTTTCCGCCCACAGCGGGGATAGTGAGCTCAAAAAGGTTGTGAAGGACTTTTGCAGAAAAGGTACTCAAAGGATCTTTGTAATGCATGGGAACAAAACCGAAATCTTTGCACAGTGGATTTCGGAAGAAATTGGCGTGGATGCATATGCACCTGCAAACGGGGAGTTATTTGCCTTTTAATTAAGAAATGAAAAAATAAATAGCCTTTTCAGAGCCTGCGAAATGCTTAAGCCCAGCCAGTTCCAATTAGCTGGTATGATTCTCAATCCCGAATCCGAAGTGCTTGAAACACTTGCAAAGAGCATACTTCTGGCTGCACGGACTGCCCCGAAAGCCAAAGGAGTAGATGATATAATAACTGCCCTTGTCGAAAAAGAAGATATTGAAGTCCTTGCCTCGACTATGGAAAAGCTGGCCGATGAAAAGGGCGCAGGCTTCATTTTTCTGAAAAGGGATGCTGCAAATCTCAGGAACGCAGGGGCTGCTGTCCTTATAGGTGTTAAAACCAGCGGAGCTGCAGGCCTGAACTGCGGAGCCTGCGGCTTTGAAACCTGTACTGAGATGTTGAACCGGCAGAAAGTCGAGGTAGATTTCAGGGGCCCAAACTGTATGCTCAAATATGTAGACCTGGGAATCGCTTTAGGCGCAGCCGCTGCAAAAGCCAAAGATTTCTGCATTGACAACAGGGTCATGTATTCAGTCGGCGCAGCCGCAAGGGTTTCTGGCTTGCTGGATGCAGATGTTATTTTCGGAATCCCGCTGAGTGTAACCGGGAAGAATATCTTCTTCGACAGGAAATAAAGAACTGAAGCTTAGGGATAGGTGGACATACTATCGGATCGGAAGACGTAAGGGCTTTGCATGCAGGCTACTTCGGGAAAAGCAGAGGAGTTTTAAGAGGAGCCTTAAACCAGGCCCCTGCGCCTTTCACTTCTGTATTCTTCAAAGAGGCTCTGCAGTTCGTCTTCTTTCGCTTTCCGGTGTTTTGCCTCGGCTTCTTTTTCCCAGGCAGAGATTGCACCTTTAAGGCTTTCTGGCTCTACCATTGCAAAATCCTCAACCCTTTCAAGTGGAATGTTCCTTAAGACCGGCACGTCTCCTTTGAAGAAGGTTTCCTCTGCAGCATGCGAGATATCCTCAGGGATAAGTACGGCCCTGACCCCGGCTTCTACCAGGATCTGAGCTGTTGCAGCCCCGCCTCCGCTTGGATTTTCCAGGAAAACTACATCTCCTGCTTTGAGCCCGTATTTTTCTTTTGTTTCGGCAATGGATTCCTTCGTAAAAGCGGCAACAACTTTAACAGCTTTACCTTCGCCCCGAACTTCCATTTTCTGGATTTTGCGCAGCTTATTGCTCCTGCGCCTGAGCTCCTTCACGGTTTTGCTTTTGCTGCTGAGCTCTTTTTTCAGGCTCTCTATTGTGCCGTCTCTGATCTGGATTTCTTTTGATTTCCTGACTTCGCTGTAAGCTTCCTTTTTGAAGCTGTTTAACCTTGACTCAAGTTTTGAAATTTTCCTGTCTTTTGCAACCAGTTCCCCTTTTAAATCCTCAAGATATTCCTGCAGGTTCTGAATCTGTTCCCCCTGCCGCTGGATAGTCTCCCTCATTTTCAGGAGTGATTCATCGACTGCCCTCTCCTCTGGTTTTTCTGGACGTTCTCTTGTTCTCGGTTTTTCGGCATCGCCTGATGCCCGGACTTTTTCGATCGCAGCTTCTATCGAGTCTCCGTGGATTACATGGAGCTTTATCATCTCAAGGTCTGCGTTCAGTGAAGCTTTCTTTTCAATCCGGGTAAAGATATTCTTGTAGCTCCTGTAGGTGAGAAGAGCCGCAGTCAATGCGTCCCTCTCATGGTCATTGGAATAGCCGAAAGTTTTTCCAAGCGCAATTTTTTCCTCGGCAGAAACCTCAATTCCAGGGCTTGCAGGAACTGCATTGAAGCTCCTCCTGATTTTTTCAACCGAGCCTGGCATTGGAGTAACATCACTGGCGATAACTGCAGGTTTTCCGTATTCGGCAATAAGCTTGACAACTTCATCAGGAGCTATTCCCCTGAAACTTTTCAGATAGAGAAGATCTCCATCGAGAGAAAGGATGGCTATGCCCACTGTTGTTCCGGGATCAATTCCCACGATTGTAAACTTACGCCTCGGTTTCTTCTGTTTAAGAGGAATATATCGGATTTTGTCGCGCTCGACGCTTCTCACACTTACCTGAGCATCGTTGCTGGCCATAGGATGTATTGGTATCTCGCCGCGCTTTGCATAGACCGTGAATTCAGACCTGACATACCCTCCGAACCCTTTTACATTTACGGCTTCGAACCTGATACCTTTTTCCCGGGAAAGGTCTCTCAGGACATTTTCAATCTCCCTGCTCCTTTGCAGCACAGCTCCATGTACCTTCCTGCGGTACCTGTTCTGGCTCCAGCCTCCTCGGCCCAGGGAACGGGCTCTGCTGACTTTGATCTTTGTAATATCTTCAAAGAGGGAAACTTCATGCCCTACCCCAAGGTCTGCAAGGCGAGCACACGCTTCGGCTTCCTCGTTGGGATTTTCAGGGTCGAAAGAAAACCCATGCTTCCGTGCAATCCGGACAAGCGGTTCAGGATGCAGTCCGCCTGTCACCTGGACAAGTTTAACGCCATCAGGCAGGCGTTCCATGAGAGAAAGGAGCTCGCTTCTGTCGGCAGCAAGCTCGAAAATGTTATCAACAGCTATTATCTCCGGCTTTTCCCTCTGGATCATGTTAAAGATCTTCTGGCGGCGGAGCATACTTTGATGGGAAACTTCGCCTTCCTTAAGGATAGCAAGAGCATACCTGGGAAGTTCCCTTGCCCTGGGAGAGCCCCGGGCAATATCGATTCCATAGATAATCCTTTTTTGCATGAGCGTCTATATTTTATTTTTTATGGAATATATATTTAACTGCATCCGTTTTTTATTACTTTAATCCATTTATTAATAACGTTTTTAAACGTTTTTAGTATTTGTTTTCTGCACAGTTAAAAAACAGCGGGAAATCGATGAGCTTATGATCGAGATAGACGCATCCCGAATTATGCTTACCAGCGAGAATTACAATAAAGCAAGCTCCAACTAAATCCCGAAGAAATATCCTGCTTCAAAACCACCCGCATTAGAATTTGAATTCTCAGCGGTTCTGTTTGAGAGGTTTCTTCTTATCTGCTTTATCTGCTTTTATAGTAACAAAAGTTCGATTTGTCAGAGACAAAAATTCGATTAATGGTAACAAAAATTTGGTTAATGAATTATTCAATCCGGCATGGAGCAAATTTAATCTTAATCTGAAGTTTCTTTTTTAGAGGTAACTTTCTTGGAATCGTCTGCTTCAAATTCTTCTGCTTCGAAATTTTCTGCTTTGGAATTTTCTTCCTCAAAATCCTCTGTCTCAGAATATTCTTGAAAGTCTTCTTCTTGAAGTCCTTCTTCAAAATCCCCTCTTCAAGTCTCCATCTTCAAAATCCCCTTCTTCAAAATCCCCTTCTTCAAAATCCCCTTCTTCAAAATCCCCTTCTTCAACAATACCCTTGACGATCCTGCTTTCTGTGCTTTCTCTTTTACCCTCGACGCTTTTCCCTGCCCCGTTTTTAATCTCACTGACCGTTTCATCAAGCTCCCTTTTAATTCCGTATTTCCGGAAAAAATGAGTCAGTATATTTGAAACGTCCCTTTCGAGAATTTCGTCAGCCTGAGGATGTTCAGGAGTAATATACTGCGGCCAGTCGATAAGCTGGACTCCATCTTCGGAAGCGAAAATATTGTACTCACTCAAATCGGCATGGATGAATCCCATAGAATAGGTAATTTTCACCTGCTTGAGAATCTCATCTAAATACCACTCAGGGTCAATAAGTTTTGTTTTTGAAAGAAGACTGCCTTTTGCAAGCTCCATAACTATTGCATTTCTGTTCTGGTCAAAGGGTCTTGGGATTGAGACCTTCGGGTACAGTGTAGTCATGATCTCGTATTCCCTCTGGGCAGCAAGCCGGGCAGCGTAAATCCAGGAAAAGTGCTCCCTTTCCCCAAGATGTTCACGCACTCTCTTTATCTGCTTAAAGCTGGTTCTGCCTTCCCTGTGAAACTTAATTATAACCGGAACAGGTCCCTCAATTGCAAGTTCAGGCTGCCGGATTGCCTCAAAAATAACCGACTCTTTTCCTACCCCGATCTCGTCCCCTATCGCACTGATGCTTTTTCTCTTGACAAAGGCATTGAGGGCAAGGGCATCGTATCCTTCGAAGTAAATCTGGAAACCTTCATAAGGCTGGGTATTCCTGACCACAAGCTTATTCCGGACAAGTTTCTTTAGCCTGTATTCCAGTTTATCGATGGGTAGCCTGGTGTATTTCTTCAGCTCTTCCATTGGCACCCATTCAAAATGCCTCATTTCGGTCTCAATGCCAGTCAGAATCCTGAAATCCTTTGAGTTAAGCTCCTTAAAAACCTTCAGCGCTTCGTCAATCATCCTGATATTACATATAGCCCTCGATATTTAAATAATAGCTCTCATGCCCGAGTTGCGCACCCGAATTGCGTCTCGGGAGTATGGGGTCCTTTTCACTCGCTCAAGAGGACTAATTTAGGGGCAGGTAATATTGTATTCGCTCGCTCAAGCGGATAATTTATGTGGCAAGTAAAATTATTTTTCAACTCGTTCGAGAGCACTAATTTATAAATAGTGTCATAAGCTGTCGACGGCTGTAAGATATGGAATATAAGACATGTGGGCATAGACCTTTCCGTGCTTTCAGTGTTTTCCGTGTAGAGTATAGAATAAATCGAGTTTTCCCGTGCCCTCTATTGTATAGACAACGAAGCAGGTTAGAATCCCTGAAAGTACCTGCAACCCGAAATAAAGAAATGCAGGTATAGATTTTCCATAACCTCGGCAGTTATAGATTTTTGAGTGAATAAAGTGTAGATATTTCTATTCAAAGTTGGGTTCTGAGTATTTCGACCAACCTTGGTTCACAAATATCTTGAAAACTGGTAGGTTAGGCGTAGAATCTCTATCCGGTTTGGCATTGTAGTGATCTCTCAAATTTAATTTTAAGATAGGCTTAGAGCCTATCCGAAAAGTGTTGTGACCTACTGTAGCTTTTACAATTGACAATATGTACAACCGGAAAGGATACCGATACTATAGACCAATCGTAACTTTTCAACATGCGTTACCAACTTTTCGGATAGGCTCTTAGAGCCTATCCGAAAAGTAGAATAACTACATTTTAGGGTAATGTTGAGTAGTGACAACACGAAAAAACGGACATGACTACGAGATCTCTGAAGAATTCTGGAATAAAATCAAACTATTATTACCTCTCCCTAAACCCAAAAAGAAGCCTGGAAGACCTCGAAAAGATAATAAGAGAATACTGAGTGGTATTTTTTATCTCCTTCGTACTGGTTGCCAATGGAAAGCTTTGCCACGATTTTATGGAGCTTCAAGCACTGTCCATGATCGATTTCAGGAATGGCGAAGATCAGGATTATTTGAACAAATGTGGAAAGTTGGTCTACTGGAGTACGATAATAAAAACGGATTAGAGTGGGAGTGGCAAGCAATTGACGGTGCTATGACAAAAGCACCATTAGGTGGAGCTGGAACCGGAGCTAATCCAACTGATCGTGGCAAAAAAGGCACAAAAAGGAGTATTTTAACAGATGGTAAAGGTATACCACTTTCAGTAGCTGTTGATGGAGCAAATCGTCACGATAAAAAACTTGTAAAAAGGACTTTAGATGCCATTATTTTTGAAAGATCTTCTCCATATGAGGGAATTCAGAATATGTGTATGGATAAAGGATATGATTTTCCTGATATCAGAGAATTGGTTAAAGAATATGGTTATACTGCCCATATAAAAAGCCGTGGAGAGGAAAACATAAGAATAGAGATACCAGGTTTTAGGGCAAGAAGATGGGTTGTAGAAAGGACACATTCCTGGCTAAACAGATTCAGAAGACTGCTTATACGATGGGAAAAGAAAATTGAGAATTACCTTGCTATGCTACATTTAGCACGTGCATGGATAACATTTAGAGCAGCAGGACTTTTCGGATAGGCTCTTAGTAAAACGTCCTGTAATCTGCTTTCTCGAGCAATCTTTAGATTATCTTGAGCAACTTTCTGAGTATTCTGAGTAACTTCAAGATTATCCTGAGCAACTTTTAAATCTTCAGGGGGAATTTTTAGATCTTTTTGTCTTGTGCCGCCTTTGAAAGTTGTGCTGTTAGATAAATAATCTTTTATCCAGATACCTTAAAAAACCAGGTTAAAAAGAAAACTTTTTTAAAATAGACAATTTTAATATTTAGTAAAAGTAAAGTATTTCCTAAGCTCACTTTATTAAGAATAATGTAAATTTTCAGAAAAAACAATCTCAAAGTAAATAATAGCAGGAGATCTTTTATGCGATTCCCCAATAGAATTTCTGGGATTAAATTTGTAGGATTACTAGCCATTATTATTTTAGTTGCTTCTACTCTGGGATGTACGAGTTCAGACTCGGATAAGAACAGTTCAAGTTCCAGTCCAAATGCAAAGGTAATATCTCCAACACCTGAAGCAAATATTACGTTTGTTACTACTGGTTCATCATTTTCACCAATTATCACAGTTACAGGTAATCCTAAAATTCAATGGGTATTTGGTGACGGTTCAACATCGGATTTTACGTCTCCTACTGTGAATTTTGGTTCAAAGGGAACAAGAGCAAACATTTTGATAGTAACACCATGGAGTGCAGTAACTAAGATCAATATAGGTTATGATGGTTCAGATGGTGGAGTAACTCCAAGTTCTAGTACAATAGAAAATTTAAAACAACAGAATGTAATAGCTGTTACTGGTTTAGAAAATATTGCACCATACCTCCAAGTATGGGCTTCGAGTCAGAATCCAATAACTGCACTGGATTTCAGTAACTTCACGGCACTGCATACGATTGAGTGTTTTTATTGTACATCACTGGCTACCATCAGGCTCCGTAACGTTCCATCTCTGACCAGGCTTTGCCTCGAACATTGCAATATTTCGTATCTTGATCTATCAGAAGCTCCTTCGCTGGCTGATCTTCGTGGAGCATCTCAGAAAAGTTCAACATATACAATAAATTGGGGTACTACAGGGGCTCATATATGGCATATATGTGTTAGAGATAACACACATATAACCAGCACATTACCATCCAGTCAGTTCCCAATTCTGAAAGATTTCTACGTTTGGAACAGTAATCAAAGCGGTACTCTGCACCTAACTTCTACAAATTTAAAAAGAGTTGAATCATTCAATAATCATTATAATACTGCTGTTTTTTCGGGTTGTTTCCCTGCTGGTAGAAAAGGTACTGTGAATATTTATGATAATAACCTCACAAGTTTAGATATTTCCAATGATCCTGGTTTACTTTATTTAAATGCTAGTCGTAATTCACTAAATCAAACAGCAGTAGATGGGGTACTCCAAACACTGGATTCTTATAATACTAATGGTGGATATTTAGATTTAACTGGAAATGCTGTACCATCAGTTATAGGAATAGCACATGCAAATAATTTAACTGCTAGAGGATGGAAGGTTCAAAGTTAAAAAATCCACCAGTTTCAAATTTAACAAATATTATAGGTACCTAAAAAATCTTTTGGAACAACAAGTCGCATAAATGTTTAAGTCTTCTATTTAATTTTTTCACGAAACCAAGAAGCCAGGTGTAAAAATGGATTCAAAAATCCCGAAATAATCGTAAAGAACTCCACGAATTACGGCAGATCTGGAACTTTTTTTTCCGAGTGCAATCATTGGTATTCGCTTTTGTTAGCATTTACCCTACTAATTCATTAATATTGCTTACGAATAATATGATAATGAAATAGGGGGTGCAGTTTTATGGTTGATAATAGCCCTATTAGTTCGCATAATAGTCCCGAGAAAAGGATCAATCCTTTTAAGAAAATGCTAAATGACGTGAAAAATTTCCTGAAAAAAGATGAAGAAGATAATAAGTCGTCTTCTTTTGAAGCATCTAAAACCGAAAAAAATCCAGATTCAAATATTCCGAAATTTGAAACACCTGAAACAAAAGAAGCTAAGAGATCAATGGGTGAAAGAAAAGCTAATAAAAAGGAACAAAAACTTCCAAAGAAATTTAAAAAGGGTTGGTAATCGATATTACGAACCTAATTAAAATATTTGGCGTTTATGAATGCGAGGGTTTCCACAAAGTCATTTATTATTTTTAATAGATTTTTATGATATCGGCGGGATTTTACAAAAAACTACTTTTCAGCCTCAGTTACACTGTATGCCTCCAAGCACAGCTATTTTTGACACTAATATCCCGAAGGCGTATTCTCCACATACCTAACCACGCACATATACCGGGAAGCTAATCTAAAAGGCTAGGGCTATCGCTCGGGATAAGGATAGGTATTTTGGACATCCGGCGTGAAGACCTTGGCTGTCGAAAGACCAGCTGCATGTTAAGGATGAAAGATAGAAAAGCTAGAGAAGGACGTTTGGGGATGTGTATGGCTATTTCAAGCACATCTTCCATTTTCATCACCAAAAAATGCTAAATTTAGCCATATAAAGCGTTTTGAAACTAAAATATGGAAGACCGGTGTGCAAATAATTACCCCATTCTTCGACTTCTCTCATGCATTGAAACTCCAATCCATAGGAAGAGTACAGTAAAGATGACTATTCCAAAGATATCTATCATTGGCTCGTAGAATGAATTTCCGCTCACTGAGTATTGTACCATATCTTTGGCATATGTTAATGGGGATACCAAAGTGGCAACTCTATATTTACCCATCTGATCTATAGGAATGAAAATCCCGCTTACAAAAAGGAGAGGAAGACGAATAAAATTCAAGCTCATCATGACGTCTCCAGGATTTTCTGTTGGTATAGCCGAAAACGTGATACCCATTGCTGAAAATCCAAAAGAAATAAGGGTTATTCCAGCGATAAATACTATTGGGTGAACTATCTGGATGTCGTACCATATCATGCTTATGATAAGAGGTATTGTCACCGTGATAACACCAAAAATTGCGCCTCCAGCAATCTCTCCCATAAGTATGGAAAGAGGCGAAATGGGAGCAGTAATCATTCGTTCATAGGTTTTCGTTTTTCTCTCGATGGGTACTGCCATGGGTCCTACGGAGGAAGAGCTGAAGAAATTGTGATTGCAATTAGCCCTGGTACTCCCGCCAAACTCTTGAAAGTGTCTCACTGTAAGTCATGGTTCTCGCCTTCTTTCCTCCTGTTGCTTTATGATAGCAAGAAATGCATCTTCAAGGCTTGGTCCAAGAGTGTTGATGGATACTATCTTTAATGGATGACCCTTTGCATATTCAAATAATGATGTGGCAACGAGAGATAGATCGGTAGTACATAGCCTGAATTTATCTCCTTCTTTTCTTACCGAACTCACCGCCGGAAGTGCGGCTAAATCAGAGACCGGTATAGAGGTAGAGGTTGTATTATTGAATGAAAACACCACTGACTGAGCCGCCTGTATAGTCCTTTTTAGCTTTTCAGGTGCATCAACTGCAGCTAATTTGCCTCTCGCGATGATGCCAATGCGGTCACAGAGCATGTTTGCCTCCTCCAATGTATGAGTGGTCAAAAAGATAGTAGTCCCATCTTTGCTCAAATCGGAGAGTATCTCTTTCAGCTTTATCGAGCTCTGTACATCGAGGCCTGAAGTGGGTTCGTCGAGAAATAAAATATTTGGAGAATGAATAATGGCCATGCTAAGGGTGAGCTTTCGACGCATGTTTATTTTCATGTTCAATGCTCATGGATTTTTCAAATGATTAATTAAACAATGTAATGTATGAAATTACATTTAAATAACGACAAAGGTCATATAAATGAAAAGTTAAAGAAAATACTCTGATAATTGGAATAATAATAAACACTGACGAACCCGAAGCAGTGTGGAATGCCTTTAGATTCGGAACGACTTCATTGCTTAATGACCACAAAGTGAAAATCTTCCTTCTGGGAAGAGGGGTGGAGTCAGAGAATATCAGGAATGAGAAGTTCAATGTTCAAGACCAAATAAAGCTTTTTGTGGAGAATAATGGCAAAATCTTTGCATGTGGAACTTGTCTGAAAACAAGACAAATGGAGGGAAGCGAGTTTTGTCCGATCTCCACCATGCGTGATATGTTCCATATAGTTGAAAAATCTGACAAAATTTTGACATTTGGTTAAGCTGATTTCAAAATCCATTTGTGACTACTCCCCTCACTGAAGTGAGGGGCATCTCTCGATTTTACGAACAGATTGTAATCCCAATCTGAGAATGTTAATAGCTGCATTAAGATCACGGTCAATAGATAAGCCACAATAGGGACAATTATGTACCCTTTCTGATAGGTCTTTCTCTACCAACATCCCACAATTTGAACACATCTTTGAAGTATTCTTAGGATCAACAAGAACTACTTTTCTACCAGCATTTGCAGCTTTGTAGGAAGTATAAGTTACAAGTTTACTCCAAGCAGCATCAAGGATATGTTTAGCCAGATTGTGATTTTTTGTCATATTCTTAATATTAAGATCTTCAAAACAGATAATACCGTAATTATCAACAAGGGATTTACTGAGTTTTTGAGCAAAATCTTCTCTCTTGTTAGAAATTCGTTCATGTACCCTACATAATGATTTAAGAAGTTTGGCTTTTTCTGGTGTTCCTTTTTCAGCTTTGGAAAACCTTCTTTGAACTTTAGCCAGAGCTTTTTCTTCTTGAATGTAGAACCTTGGATTTGAAATGTATGTTCTATCTGATAATGCAGCAAAATAAAGAATTCCGACATCAATACCCACTGACTTATCAGAATTTTCAAGTGGTTGATACGTTTCAACACCAGTAAGGATTGACACGTACCATTTCTTAGTTGAAGTTCTTCGAATAGTCAGACGTTTAATGCTACCCTCAAGTAGTCTATGCTTCTTGATTTTTATATCTCCTATTTTGGAAAGACTTAATATATTACCGTTTAAAGAAAATCCTGATTGAAGATAAGTAATGCTATCATACCAGTTTTTACCTTTGAATCTAGGGTATCCGGGATTTTCTCCTGCTTTTACTCTACGGAAAAAAGCTTGAAAAGCAAGATCAACACGCATAGTTATATCTTGAAGTGTATGGGAATGAACTCCTTTAAGTTTTGGTTTATCTTTCTTCCAGATAGGAATCATTTTCTTAGATTCGTAATAACCTATTTTCTTTTGTTCAAATTCCCAAGCGTTTTTTCTTAATGCCAAAGTTTCATTATAGACCCACCTACAGAGTTCCAAAGTTTGATTCAGCTTTGTCACCTGAGATTTCGTTGGATAGATTCTATATCGATTGACTTTAGGCATAATAGAAAATTATGTAATTTTACCTAAATAATGGTGACTATGGAGAAAGTTGACGGATTCATCCCGCCACTGAAGTGACGGGGATTCTTCTTCGCTATTCCTAAATTTATCCCTCTCTAAATGAAGTGAAAAATAAGCCATCGAATTCAACTAATCCCGTATAGCGCAGCTCCAAGTGCTCCCGTAACCTGCGGTTCTGACGGTACATAGAGTGATATGCCTAGCTCTTTTTCCAGCGCCACTTTAATACCGATGTTTTTTGCCACTCCACCCACGAAGGCCACATTTTGTTTTAACCCTACTTGCCGAACCATGACAGCAACTCTTCGGGCGACGCTTTCGATGAGTCCAGCAGCGATGTCCTCTTTTTTAAACCCTTTTGCCCGTAGAGAGATAGCCTCAGACTCGGCAAACACAGTACACATACTTGTTATGCTGGCGGGTACTTTTGATGTTAGAGCTAAAGGCCCAAATTCCTCTATTGGCACTTCAAGAGCCTTAGCCGTGTACTCCAAAAATTTACCCGTACCAGCCGCGCACTTGTCATTCATTAAAAAATCAGTTACCCTGCAACCATTAACTGAGATGACCTTGCTATCCTGGCCTCCAATGTCGATAATTCCGTTTACTTCCGGGTACAGGTGATAAACGCCCATGGCATGAGCAGTAATCTCGCTTATAGTCTTGTCGGCAAACTTTATGCTGTTTCTGCCGTATCCGGTTGCATGCACGCTGCTAATATCTTTTTTATCTACTCCTGCATCGACAAGTACGCTATTATATGCATCTTCTGCAGCTAACAAAAAGTCGAATGCAGTTGGCAACACAACTCGAGCGACGATCTTACCGTTGCTAACCAGAACGGCCTTTGTAGTGGCAGAACCCGAATCTATTCCAACTGAGATCATGAAAGCATCTCCATGAAAGCATCCACACGAAGTCCAATCTGCTCAATGTCTGAGTCACCGTAATCTGTCTCGATCGAAAGCATAGGTATCCCGGCTTTCTTTAGAGCCTGCTGTACCTTGTACTTCTCAATATTGTACCCATGACAGAATTGAAGAGTATAGTACACCACGCCATCGACTTTAAACTCTCTTGCAAGCTCCAGAATATTTTCTATACGCCTGTCATTCGGCGTCATACAGGAACAAGGTATTTTGATGTAGCGTTCGGCTAGCGCAATCATAGGATCTTTATTTTCGTCAACTAGGTCCCAAAAAGATCTGGTGCCGGTACAGCTTTCCTCCGCAACAATAATGCCTCCCTTGCTTTCTATGATCTCAGGTACTTTGGTATTGCCGCCTGCCATCGGGCAACCGGAAATCATTATTCTGGGCTTATGCTCCAAATCCATTTTAACTTGTTCCACTTCTTCGATGAGCATGCGAACGGATTTTTTCAGTTCGTCCGGCGAGAGGAAATACTGCTTTTGCATGACCTTTAGTACATCGAGACCACTGATTAACGGAGGGTCAACTTTTCGCAGAGCATAGAGCCTGTGAATCAGTTGTCTCGTCTCGTTCAATGATGCTATTTCCTTCTTTAAGTGTTCAACAGTAACCTTATTACCTGTCAGTTGTTCCATGACACCTTTGAACTTCTCAAGCTCTCCCAAAAAATATTTTATAGCCTCAGGGCTGTCTGGTCTCTGTGGGAGATCAAGAACATAGGTAGGGACATAGTCTCCCAATAATTCGTACATCTTTTTCTTACTATCGCAGGTATTCTCGGCAATGACCATATCTACCAGACTGAAATGAGAGCAGGATCTTACACCAGAGCAACCGTCATTAACGATCGAGCCAAAAGAAGACTTGACAAGCGGGCAGACATTCCTGGGCAAATATTGCTCAGCTATTGATACGGCATCATTCTTGCCCCCGCAGAGTATAACACGGTCGGCACCTGCTGCAAAGATGATCTCGTCAGGCACAAAAAGGCATAAAGTACCAATTATCTTCTTTCCAGCTTTCCTTTCCTCTGCTATCTGGCAAATCCGCTTATTGTATGAACTTTTGATGTACTCAAGACTGTGAAACTGTTGCATTTTTCTCTATAAAAAATGGTGTTGGCATATTAAATCGTTTTCTTTTCCTGCAAAATCGATATGATTTACTGCAGTTTTTCGGAAGTCTTTGAGCGAAAAATAGCTCAAGTTCCCTTATTTGTATTCGGTTAAGAGACAAATTGCCTAAAAGTATTGTTTTTTATACTAAAACTAATTTTAACTTCAAGTCGGTAAAATCGATATAAACGGTATTCGAAGTTATGCATGAAATTCATTAACCTGTGATAAACGAAACAGATTCAGGTATTGAATATGAAAGTTAGAGAGCGGTATGCCCAATGAAAAAAATGGGCAGATTTTTTGAGCCAGAAAAAATCTTGTGTAGTATTCAAAGTTTTACCTCCTTTATGAAATATCAATGTGTATTATCAATGATTTTTACAGTATCACCAAGTTTCCTAACAATAGCATCTTTCATTACTCGTGCATTAGGACATGGGAAGCCTATAGAGTGCCTTTAAATATACAGGAGGCAAATACGATTGTATCAGCGCCCCTTTTACCATTTCTGCAGTTCTCGTTAGCAAGCTTTCCACATTCAAAGTTTAATCCATGGGTAATCCCAGGTTAAATGTTAAGTCTGATCAGTTGGCTTGTTTTGAATTTGTAGACTTGCTATAACTCTAGGACATTTGCTGAATATTTCTCTGTTGCAGTATTCTGATCGGCCTTCTTCAGTTGTTTGGTAATAAAAACACCAACAGATACACACATTAAAATATTATGAAACAGTGGCATAATTGGTGATAGTTCTTTGGGCTTCTTTGAATTTCTTACATATTTTTCCAAACGCATAGGATTCTTGCTATTAGGACTATTGTCTATCATTGTGGGAGTCTACCTCGATCCGAACTATTCTTTTCCTGGTGCGATCATCTTATTCATAGGTTATTCATAGGTGTGGTTGTGTTGGTCTATACAATGGTACCAAGAAAATCTGAGAGAAAGCGAATTAAACAATTCATAGGTTAACAATACAATTTCTATCTATTCTTGTCTATGAAAGTCGTTTGTTTAGTCAAGCATTACATGACATACAGGAATATAGCATAGTTGACTGACAAACCCCCGGTAAATGCAAAAAAATATAAGAAACACAATAGGCAAAATTTAATTAATCTTCTTGATAATGGGATTTTTTTCATAAACCAACAACTATCGACAACATTCAAAGAAAAATATTATATACTTAAACACTTAATCATTATCTAGCAACTAATTTATGAGGTGACCTTTATATCAGACATGAGAAATTTTGTTTTGCGAGATGAAGATGGCAAGGAGCATGGTGTTTTCACTGGAAAACAGCCTCGTCAGGCTGCTCTGAAAGCTGCAAACCGGAGCGAAGGAACCAAATCCAAACCGGAGATTATCCGCCTCAGGGAACGCGGGACAAAGAAGGTGCACGTTTTCAAGGCATGGAAACAAGTTGTAAAAGCTCCCGAAAATAGGCCTGCCTGGATGCCAGAGAAAATCAGCAAGCCCTTTGTCAAGAAAGAAAAAATAGAAACAATCGAATAAATATAAAGGAAGCAAAAGGAAAATAGGTTTTTAGTAAAACTTATGGAAATTAATAAGTTATTTCGTACTGACTGGATGATACATCATCTTGATTTGTTGTCCGAATTGAAAAAAGAAGTGGAAAAGTCCATCAAAGGTTAATTAAGTTTTAACCTTTGATGTTTATCAAAAATGAAACTGTTAAGCTGTGGGCTTTAGTTGTACAGCTGCCCACATCCGGCAGCTTCATAAACTATTTTAGTTACGGTCTTCATTCGTCCACGAATATTATAGCGGCGGATGGACTCGTCGTCAACCGACACGGCGAAAAACTTACCCTTCAGCTGTTTTGTGACTGTACTCTTCATCTCCTTGCAGCCCCATACTGAAGGCGGGTCTGCAGTGCTGGGTGATAGTTGTGGGCTTTATGCAACAAAACCCTGAAATAATCCTCAACAGTTTAATATTTCGCACCGGCATTATGTTTAAGCGCTGGCAAAGCGTATCTCTCGAGATTCGGGGTTTTTAATCTGCTTATCCTCATCGCTTGTGTCCCCCTTCTAGGGATATCCCAAAGTAATCGCATAATACTTTAGTGACCAGTTGCTGGCAGTTGCCTTTGTTTTTGGCATACGCAGTCTAAAGATAAGCTGAAAGTCGCTGTCGATTACAATTGCCACGCATCTACCGTGATGCTCTCTTTCCTCGCACTTCTCAATTGCATACATTGCCTCTATCTGCTCGGGCGTCCTCTTAAGCGAGCGGTACTTGAACGTTGAATGAAATATATCCCTGAGCACATCTGATCTAGGGCAAGCCCTGCTAATAGCGAGCTTGTCAACATTTGCGGGAGGATTTTGCTGATTAACAAAACGAGTTTTACTAAGTATAATTTTTGCCGTAGTTTATAATATGAGGGGATTAAATATGTAATTTTTTATCAATACATATATAGTATTAAATTTGTGAAAACTCTATTTTTATATATTTTCTATAGAGTTTATAACCCACTTTCATATTCAACCATGTGTTAATATAGCTTTATTCGCACAGCAGAACACGGAAATAAAAAAATACTGTGAAAGTTTTGGCAACTCTTTACTTTTAGATATTATTAAATTAAATTCATTTGGATTCGGTTGAGGTTCAAAACGTCAAAAAGTGTTATTTTTATGCTAATATCTGGGAATTATGTTGGAAAATCGCTATACTCGATATTCGAAGTTGTGCATAAAATTCGTTAACCGATGCCAAAAGTAGGATATCCTTAGGTTTAGACAGTTGAAGGTTTAATGCTATTGATTTCTCAGTTCAACCGCGTGAGTCCTATTGATTTTAATGAAGGATATGAGCATTCCCAAGGGCTCTCGCCCACCTCGGACAAAAGATGTAGGGAGGTTATTTTCAGCCAAGTTTAGAGGCTTTGTGTGAGTTGTAGGAAATATGCCTAGGGAGCTTTGCCCCCGCATGCTATAAACTTAATACCAATAGTTTTCCAGTAAAACAAGGATTGAAACACAGTTGGAGAAGGGAAAAGTTTCTGGCCCTGGGAAAAGCATAGGATTGGTCTAGATGCTCACTGTCAGTCCAGAAGCATCAACAAATTTTGTTATTTTTGTTATATTATCTTTTACAAATATTCATTTATATAAACATTAAAATAACGTTTCCAAAAATACATTTAGTATAAGATACGATAAAACTTGCAACTTTAGCTAAAGCAAGAGTGTAGAGATAATAACTTTTCGATTTTATAGCCGAATAGAGGAGAAAAATATGAGGAGTGATATTAGAGTTTCTGGTGTTGATATTGTTGGGGGTATCCCCTGGGGAACACACTTCTGCCAGTTCTATCAAACAAAAGAGGATTTGATAGAGATACTGGTTCCTTACTTCAAAGCAGGGTTGGAAAATAACGAATTTTGTATGTGGGTTACATCACAACCTTTGGACGTCCAAGAGGCAAAAGAAGCCTTAAGAAGGGATATTACTGATCTCGATATTTACTTGGAAAAAGGGCAAATTGAAATTATTCCCTACACTCATTGGTATGTAAAAGACGGCGTTTTCGATTCGGAGAGAGTTTTAAATGGCTGGGTGGAAAAACTCAATCAGGCCCTGGCCAATGGCTATGACGGCTTGAGGTTGACAGGGAACACTTTCTGGCTGGAAAAAAAGGATTGGAATGATTTCATCGATTACGAGGAAGAAGTGGACAGAGTTCTGGGCAACCACAATATGATAGCTCTCTGTACCTATTGTCTTGACAAGTGCAATGCAACCGAAATCATCGATGTGGTCATCAACCATCAATTTGCTTTAATCAAAAGGGGAGAAAGATGGGAGCAAATAGAAAGTTCCAAACGCAAGCAGACAGAAGAAGTACTACTGCGAAAAGGAGAAGAACTCCAGGAAGCTTATGAAGCATTGAGCGAGAGTGAAAAGCGCTTCGAGCTCTTGAGCGAGGCGAACGCACTTCTCCTTTCGAGCAAAGACCCAGAGACCATTATCCAGACCGTCGCAGAGAAGGTGATGCGCCACCTTAATTGTGATGTGTTCTTTAACTACGTTTTTGACGAGGTACAGGGCAGGCTCCATCTCAATGCCTACGGCGGGATAAGCGCGGAGGTAGCTAAAGAGATCGAATGGCTGGATAAAGGATTGGCCATATGTGGCTGTGTGGCTCGTGACAGCTTCCGTATTGTCTCAGAGGACATACGGCATAACGGGGACAAGCGAGCCGACCTAGTGCGGTCGATGGGAATTCAGGCGTATGCCTGTCAGCCGCTTCATATCGGAGAGAAAACTATGGGCACACTCTCCTTTGGCATGAGGAGCAGAAAGAGCTTTACGGGGGACGAGCTTGCCTTCATGAGTACCGTGGCTGACCAGGTGTCAGTGGCCATCGAGCGCAAGAGAGCTGAGGAGGCTTTGCGCCAAAGCGAAGCGCGTCGTAAGGTTGCCGAGGCCGTGCAAGCCGAAAGGGAGCAATTCAATAGCGTGCTGGACATGCTGCCGGCTTACGTGATACTGCTCTCACCGGATTACCACGTGCCGTTTGCTAACCGTTTCTTCGAGGAGCGCTTCGGCAAGTCTGAGGACCGGCGTTGCTACGAATATCTCTTCCAGCGCACCGAGCCCTGCGAGAACTGTGAAACCTACAAGGTGCTCAAAAAGGGCGCGCCTCTTCGTTGGGAGTGGACCGGTCCGGACGGCCGCGACTACGATATCTACGACTACCCGTTCAAGGACTCCGACGGTTCCACACTCATCATGGAGGTTGGCATAGACATCACCGAGATCAAACAGGCGCATGCGGCGGTTCGGGCAGAGCGGCAGCGGCTCTTTGACGTGCTGGAGACACTGCCGGCAATGATATGCCTGTTGACACCTGACTATCACGTCGCCTTTGCCAACCGCAGCTTCCGTGAAAAGTTCGGCGAGTCAGGCGGCAGACACTGTTATGAATATTGTTATGGGCGCACTGAGCCTTGTGAATTCTGCGAAACATATAAAGTGCTTGAAACCGGTCAGCCTCACCATTGGGAAATCAACAACCCGGACGGAAGCGTGAGTGATGCCTACGACTTTCCGTTCACCGACGTTGACGGTTCGCCTATGATCCTCGAGATGGACATTGACGTCACTGAGCGTAAACAGGCAGAAGAAATGATGAGGTTATCAAACGCTTATAACCGTAGCTTAATCGAGGCCAGTTTGGATCCCCTGGTTACGATTGGTCCTGATGGTAAGATAACCGATGTAAATGAAGCCACAGAATTAGTTACCGGATATTCCAGAAATGAACTAATTGGGACTGATTTTTTGGACTATTTCAGCGAGCCTGAAAAAGCCAGGGAAGGTTATCAACACGTTTTCAGGGAAGGATTGGTGCGAGATTATGCGCTTGAAATCCAGAGCAAGGATGGACATGTTACACCAGTTTTGTATAATGCCTCTGTTTATCAGGATGAATATGGTAAAATTATTGGTGTTTTTGCAGCTGCACGTGATATTGCTGAACGCAAAAAGGCAGAAGAGGTTTTAAGATTATCAAACGCTTACAACCGTAGCCTTATTGAAACCAGTTTGGATCCTCTGGTTACTATTGGTCCTAATGGGAAGATAACCGACGTGAATAAAGCTACAGAATTGGTTACCGGGTATTCCAGAAATGATTTGATTGGGACTGATTTTTCGGACTATTTTACTGAGCCTGAAAAAGCCAGTAAAGGGTATCAGCAGGTGTTTATACAAGGTGAAGTTCGGGATTATCCTCTTGAAATTCAGCATAAGAATGGATACATAACTCCTGTTTTGTATAATGCTTCTATTTATAAAAACGAAACTGGTGAAGTTATTGGTATATTTGCTGCAGCACGCGATATTACTGGGCAAAAGCAGGCAGAAAGAATGTTGAAATTAAAATTAGAAGAACTTGCTCGTTCAAACGCAGAATTAGAACAATTTGCTTATGTATCATCTCACGACTTACAAGAACCGCTAAGAATGATCTCAAGTTACTTACAACTTTTGCAAAAGAAGTACCAGGGCGAACTTGACGATAAAGCTGATAAATACATAAATTTTGCCGTGGATGGGGCTTCTCGCATGCAAAGCCTGATAAATGATCTCTTAGAATTTTCGCGAGTGACCACCAAAGCCAGAGAATTTGAACCTGCTAATTGCGAATTAATTTTGAATAATGTATTATCGGATTTAGAAGTGCCTATAAGTGAAAATGAAGCTACCATTTCTTATGATTTTTTACCTGAGATAATGGCAGATTATACCCAGTTGGCCCAGGTATTCCAGAATTTAATTAGCAATGCGATAAAATTCCGCGGTCAAAAGGCACCAGAAATTCATATTTCTGCAAAGAAAGAAGGTAATCGATGGCTGTTTTCAGTGAGAGATAATGGAATTGGAATTGATCCCAAATATTCAGAGAGAATCTTTGAAGTTTTTAAAAGGCTGCATAAAAGGGAAGAATACCCAGGAACAGGAATAGGGCTTTCAATTTGTAAAAAAATTGTGGAAAGACATGGAGGATGCATATGGGTGGATTCTGAACTGAGTAAAGGTTCAACCTTTTACTTTACTTTACCAGTTACCCCCAGAGAATTTCAAAAACTAACTTTTAGCACATAAGAAAAACATTATTTCCTTGTACACAAGTAAATTTGGAAAGAGGGTACAGACAATAAACAGCGTTGTAAGTAGAAAATTAACTATCTAATGAGGCAGAAACAAAAGAAGAACATTGAAATGTTTCTGAGAAGAAAAATAAAATGAAGTTTTATGGTCAAAATCTTGGTTTTGAAAGTTTGATCCGAGTTTTGATCGACTTTTATGAAGACTCAAGGTTTTATTTTAACTGATCAATTAAGGAAGTCTCACAAATGAGAACAAAAATAGCAGCCAAACCAATAGAAATTCTTTTAGTAGAAGATAGTAAAGGCGATGTTGGATTAATTGAAGAAGTTTTCGAAGAGGCAAAAATTAGAAATAATCTTCACATTGCAGAGGATGGAGAAGAGGCAATCCAATTTTTAAACAATAAAGGACAGTTTTTAGATGCCCCACGCCCGGATATAATTCTACTGGATTTGAATCTACCGAAAAAAGATGGACGTGAAGTTCTTGAAGAAGTAAAGGGAGACGATAACCTTAAAAATATCCCGATAGTGGTTTTAACCACTTCGAAAGCTGAAGAGGATATACTTAGATCTTATAATCTTCATGCTAATGCATATATCACTAAGCCTGTTGACTTTAATCAATTCTTAAAGGTAGTTAAATCCATAGAAGATTTCTGGCTTGAAGTTGTAAAGTTGCCATCAAAATAAGATCAATAGGACCCAGATAGGATGGTTTAGCCATGGATGAAAAGTTTGAAATCCTGCTTTTCGAGGACAATCCCGGAGATGCAGGTCTGATTGAAGAGATGCTCGAAGAATTCGCCGATTTCCCATATGAGCTTAAAAACGTTGAAACCCTGAATGAGGGTTTGAGTCTTCTTAAAGAGCGTCCATTTAATGTAATATTGTCAGATCTGGGATTGCCGGATAGCGATGGTATCGACACTTTTCTTGATATTCATGTGAGAAATCCAGGAACTCCAATAATAATCTTAACTGGCAGAAATGATGAAGAAATTGGAATTACTGCTGTAAAGAAGGGGGCCCAGGATTATCTAGTCAAGGGGCAAGTAGATGGCAGACTATTAAAACGTTCTATCCGATATTCCATTGAGCGTAAAAAAGCAGAAGAAAAAATTCAAAATTTGGCGAAAATTGTGGAATCATCAAACGATGCCATTATAACCAAGTCCCTTGACGGTATAATTACTAGCTGGAATAAAGGAGCAGAGCAGATTTATGGTTATTCAGCCGAAGAAATTATCGGAAAACCCGTAACTACTCTAATACCATTCTCACTGAACGAAGAAACGGGAAAATTAGTTGAAATGATTAAACAGGGAGAAAAAATTAAGCATTATGAGACTTCACGGCTAAAAAAAGATGGTATGATAATAGATGTCTCAATCTCTCTCTCTCCAACTTTTAATGCCTCTGGAGATCTTGTAGCTATCTCCACTATTGGCAGGGATATAACCGAGAGCAAAAAAGCAAAAGAGTTCCTCGCTAATATCGAAATCGCTCGCAAAAAGGAGATTCACCACAGGATAAAAAATAACCTGCAGGTAATCTCATCTCTTCTCGACCTTCAGGCTGAAAATTTTAACAACAGAGAATACATTAAAGATTCAGAGGTTCTCGAAGCCTTCAGGGTAAGCCGGGACAGAGTAATATCCATCGCTTTTATCCACGAGGAGCTGTACGAGGGTAGAGAACCCGACACCCTGAACTTTTCGTTTTACTTTGAGAAACTCGTTAAGAGCCTTTTTCATACATACAGGCTTGGAAATGCCGAGACCAGCTTAAAGATGGATCTTGAAGAGAATGTTTTCTTTGACATGGACACTGCGGTTCCGTTAGGGATAATCATTAATGAACTTGTTTCGAATTCTCTCAAACATGCGTTTCCAGGTAGAGACAAAGGGATAATTCAAATTAAACTCTTTAGAGAACAAGTTGGAAATGAACTGAGTAATAAAAAGTATCTTACCGGAAAAGGTACCAGATATAATATCATGATCTCAGATGATGGAGTTGGCATTACCGAAAAAGTCGATTTTGAAAATTCAGAAACACTTGGTCTGCAGCTTGTAAATATTCTAGTAGATCAGTTAGATGGTGAGATCGAATTAAAGAAAGATAATGGAACTGAATTTACTATAAGCTTCAACGCAGAAGAAAAAGAGAATTACTGAATTTCTGTCCCTTCACTTTTTAGTTACTTTTCTCTTTTCATATTATAATTTGTTTGAAAACTCGTTAGAGATTGAAACAACCTGATTGCCGGAATTTGTGTTCGCCATGATAAAATTATAATTTGTTTGAAAACTCGTTAAAGGCGCTACAGAACATGAGATGGGATAAAACCGCCACAAAGCCAAAGAAACCGAGTCCAAAAATCGATGAGCAAAAGCCGCTCGCAATTATAAAATAGGGGTTTTTGATTTGAGCCGGTAGTGGAGACAAGTATTCGAAGTGAATGAATCTGAATTTTGATCGAAAAATTATTCTGCCCCTTCATCAGCCCAAACCAAACCAAGTTCTAGTGCGCCTTTTTTGGTTATGCCATAATAAGAATCAATGCGTCTCGGAACCCTTCTATGGAGATTTAAATCAAAGCCAAGCTTGACACGGTGCTTATATTGAAGGTAGGCTCCAGTTCCACTATGATTGATCTTGTACCTGTACTTACCCTCGTTGGATTTCTTATTTAGCCTTGTGATATAAGAGTAATTGCCTGCAGTATAATGGTTTAGAGCATCTGCGACCTTTTTTAACTCTATATTCCCGTTATCTGCTATTTCTTTGCAGGTAAGGGAAGCAGGATATGCATCAAACAATGCCTTCAATATCCTGAACTTCAAAAAATTGAACTTGTGATAAGTGCCTGTAGCCATCGTCCTTTCCTTAAAATATCCTTTAACTTAAATTCCAAGTTTAGTTACAATATAAATTATATGACTCGGTATACATGTAATTTAGGACAGAGAGCTTGAAATTTCTTCAGGAATTGAGATTTGGGGGGACAGGTGCAAAGCACATAGTAACAATTCCTTTACAAGAGATTCTTACGTGGAAATAAAGGAAGATTTAAAAAGGATAAAAGGAAAACACATTTCTAAATTGTCTAAGCTTCCTGAAGATTGGCTAGAAAAGAGCTCATCCCAAAACCAATTTTATTCCTACATCAATAAAAGTCTCAGAAAAGTTTTCAAGATCAGCGACTTAACTGAGTATTTCGAATTTGATGTTTAGAGACATAATATTGAATTTTTGGGTCTGCTCACTAATAAATAATGTAAAGAAATTATCGATCAAATGGATAGATTCTGTATTAGAGCCTATTATCCCATTTTTTCAACCATCTTTTTTGAGTAACCATAAGCTCCAAAATGCACTTCATACCCAGCTGTTAAGAGTTCTTTTCCCAACGCAAGGCATCGACTTGTTTGGCTAAGTCCCTCCCCGCATATCAAAATCATTATTCTCATCTATTTTACTTCTACTTAGGGTAAATTAATACTTATTCGTTTTTCTTCTTTTAACAATAAGCTTGTCCTTGAACAACTTAAAAACAAATTCAGTAAAAAAGCTATCTGATACTTAATTTCATGAATAGCACAAGCAATTTATAAATTCAAATTAATATTAAAAGGAGAGAGCTCATTAATATCCGACCACTGGTCGAAGTTGAAAATGAAGTTTTAATTGATAGATCGCTATCTAGATCGACAGTAATTGAGGGGGAATTAAGTGACTGTTGAGGAAAATCTGCACTTGATGATAGCACTGGATGATGCATGGAATTCACAGGACTGGGATATATTCAAAAAACGTCACTCTGAAGATACCGCGGTTTATTGGCCAGGGCAACCGGAGCCAACAAGAGGAAGAAAGGCACACCAAGAAGAAGCTATAGAATTTTTTAAGACGTTTCCGGACAATCATATTGAGAACAGACCTTATAAAGTACTTATTGGCCAGGAAGACTGGACATGTTCAGTGGCCACATTTACGGGTACTATGAAAGGTCCCATGAAGGGTGCTGATGGAAAGGAAATTCCACCTACAAATAAGAAATTTAAAGTGGAGTTTTGCACAGTTGCTCACTGGAAAGATGATGAGATTATCGAAGAGAAGCTTTTTTACGACCTTGTGGGACTGATGAGACAGATTGGCCTGATGTAATGAAAGACTTTCAATATTCAAAAACTTCTGAGTCGAGAGAAATGAGGAATTAAATGATTGAAACTAGGAAGATAAAAAAGGCTCTGAAGAGCAAACCTACAATTGAAGGAGCAGGGGTTCACCTCAAAAGGGCATTTGGGTTCAGCCAAGTTCCCATGTTCGACCCTTTTTTGCTTCTGGATGATTTTAGGTCCGATAATCCAGAGCACTACATCAAAGGGTTTCCCTGGCATCCTCATCGTGGTATAGAAACGATTACTTATGTTCTTCGTGGCGATGTAGAACATGGGGACAGCATGGGGAACAAGGGAATTATTTCACCAGGCGACGTACAATGGATGACTGCAGGAAGTGGAATTATACACCAGGAAATGCCCAAAGGAGATCCGGAAGGTTTAATGTATGGATTTCAGCTGTGGGCTAATCTTCCTAAATCTCACAAAATGATGGATCCACGATATAGGGACGTAAAAAGTGATCAAATCCCCGTAGTATCGCTGGAGAATGGAACTAAAATCAGGGTCATTTGTGGGAAGGTAGGGAACATACAAGGGCCCGTTCGAGATATAGTCACTGATCCAGAATATCTTGATATAACTGTTCCGGCTGGATCAGAGTTTTCTCATCCGACCAAACGCGAGCATACAGTGTTAGCTTATGTTATCGAGGGAAAAGGGTACTTCTGCAAGGAGAAGAATCCATTTTCCTACGAGATGGAAGGGATCAACTATTTTGATATGAAGCGAGATCCCTTCCTGGAAAACGGAGATCTTGTTCTTTTTGATGATGGCGATCAGGTTATGGTTTCAACCGAAGGAGATCACGTAAGGTTCTTGTTAATATCGGGAAAGCCCATTGGTGAACCAGTCGCCTGGTATGGCCCTATTGTAATGAACACGCAGGATGAATTACGCATAGCTTTTGATGAACTCGATAATGGGACGTTTATCAAGCATAAGAGATCTTAATGAAAAGGAGGGATTAGAGTTGAACTGAAAGCGGTTTAGCACTTATATCCCGAAACGCAAGTAGCTATCGTTGCGCTAAAATCAGTGCAACGGGAAAAGGGCTCTGGAAGGATCTATCAAATCATACTGTACGTCACGTAGAGCCATTGTAGAAGGTTTGGGGATATGCTTGGTGTAATCATGCCGGTCTGGAGAATATCCTCAAGCCTGAAGATTACCGATGTCCCAGATCTGGGACGTCGGTAAACTCCCCGTTGTTCCAGCTCCATAATGACGGGAAACAAGCTCGTCTGGGCTTGGAAATAAGCTGTACAAATATGGCCATACGATAAGTAGAGCCTCGTCTTTAGATTCGAGGATATTCTCTGGAACAATTAGTCCAACTCAAATATTCTGAGTATTGTACGAGTTCCTAGAAAAAAGTAATTTCTCAGGATGTATCCCGAATAACTTAAATCTTCTACCAAAGCCCTAGTGAAAAAGCTTTGTTACAGTCTTTGTCCGGATGTAGCCTTTTTGCCTGTGAACATTTTGAGTACTTTTCTGGGACTGAGAGTTCCTTTCCCGAGCTTTTTATAGAATAGGGATCAACAGTAATCGTTAGAAGTAAATGGGGTTAATATGAAAGCAAAAGCCATTCCTGAAGGTTTTCATTCGCTCATACCTTCTCTGGTTGTGCGCGATGCTGCGGCGGCAATTGAATTCTATAAGCGGGTATTTGGTGCAAAAACACGCCGGGTCTTCCATGCACCTGATGGAAGCATTGGACACGCAGAGCTTCAGATCGGTGATTCGATACTAATGCTGTCGGATGAGTTTCCGGAAATGAATATCTTCTCTCCCAAATTACCGGATGGAAACACAAGTTCAAGCTTGTTTCTGTATATTGAGAATGTCGATGCTGTCTTTGAGAAGGCTGTTTCCGCAGGTGCCACGATAATTATGCCTCTCGAGGATGCGTTTTGGGGTGACCGTACCGGTGGTATTGTAGATCCATTCGGTCACCATTGGTTGCTTGCTACGCATATAAAGGATATTTCTGATGAGGAATTAGAAAAGGCTACGAAGACGATGTTTTCCAGGGATTAAACTCACTGCTGGGATTAAAGTTATTGTTGCCGATAGTGATCAAGACGAGACTATCTCGTGGGTGATGAACTGGCTGTGATGGTGCCAGAAATTATGTACATCCATGAGCTATAGCTTTCGGGATATGATGGACTTAATTATAGTTTCAAAACTAACAACTTGCGTGGTCACGGTAAAAAAGTAATTTTGGATATATTCCGAAAGTTAAATCTTATTATACAATCCCAAGGAAAAAGTAGTTTTTGCATCTTCAATCGGAAGTGCTTTTTTATCAATCGGCAGATCCGATAATAGAATCAGATACTGCTTACGAGACTCAATGCAAGCGTAACACAGCTTCTAGCGCTTCGATTCCAAAGTATGTTCATAAAACCTTAGTTTTTGATTTGTCTGTTGATTAACTAATTTCTCGCTAAACAAGGAACTTATTTTGGAATCGATTCACTGGTGATTTTTTACTTTTACGTTCATCACTAGATTTTGGCATTGTGTCTAACCGATGATAAAAGAATAGAATATAACTAATTTTGTTATGATCATTCTGGGCCTTAGTTTGTGCTTGTTTTCTTACAGGCTATCATCAAGGACCTTGAATAAATACAAAAGATCTGGATCATTCTCGACTAACTTCCTGGCAAGCTCAAGCGTCTTACATCCTGATTTAATCAATATGAATTTCGAGATGGCCTCATTCATAGACCCACAGTCATTATACAGATCATCAAAAAGATCTAACTCTTCCAGTGTCAGCATACTATCACACGCTCACGACTTAATTCGTTAATTATGTGTTATCTTACAGCTCCCATTATGAGTATTGTAAATTGGCTATTTAAAACTGACTATTTGGTAGCTATCAAGCAGTTTGATCGTCTACAGATGCAGGATTGGTGTTTTCAGGAGAAAATATCAAACGAGACTTTTGATTGTGTTTTGATGCTTTTGCAACACGATGGCTCTACAAACGCCAAACTCAAGGAAAAAAATGAGGGTAGATGTTATTACGGTTATTGTAAAATAATAACAACGGAATACAAATAGACAAACCAAAAATTAAAAAGAAATAAAATTGAGGGTCGTGGGGATGGGCTATTGAAAACCACAAACATAAGAATCTCTTTATATTTTTTACATAAGTGGAAAATGTGCCCGATTTTCCAGGTTTAATCAATAACTCACGGACAAGACCAAATTGAGGATAGCTCAAACTATTGTTTCAGCATCTCAGGCAGTGACATCCTTTCTCAGGATGTAAGCAACCATTTCAGGGTTAAGTTTGCTTTCCCTTGAAACCCTTATCCTCAATATCCTCAGTGGATTTACCTTCAGTTTTCATCTCCTTTATTTTTTCAATGATTGACGAAGGAATACGGTAGTACTCGTTTATATCCTTCCTATGTCCCCAGACATCTCCTTCGATGAGCTGGATTCTCTGCATTTCAAGGAACATTTCTATGGACTTTGAGACTGTGCATCTGTAAGATTTCGGAAGCTGTATAACCTCAATCTTCGGGCAGTTCTCAACCAGTGAAAAAATGTCCTTGTTTGACGGCCTGAAAGCCAGGTGCACTATTCTTTCATTTGGATTCAGTGTAAAGATTTCTTCTCTAGAACTCACAACCCTTATTTTCATACTTTTACCCACTATAAAGTTCTTTTACGTTTTTACTTTAATATAAATACGTTATACTTCTTATAAATATATATCTCATTTAATTAACATTATTTAGATAGTATTCTATATTTTCTGTTCTTGCCATATCCAAAAAATTAACTTTAAAACGCCCAAAAAAGGACAAAACTCTGCTTTTCACAAATTATTTTTCTATTTTTCTTCGATTTTGCTGTTTTTCCTGCTATGATTTTTTTTCTAAAAACTGGTTAATAATTCTCATATTTACTCCCTTTAGTTCTCACAACTTTCAGCTAAAATTCACTGAAACTTCCTATTCCCCCAGTAACCCGCTTTCCGCAGAAATACCACCTATTTTCTAGATACTGCAGCAGCTTAAAAATAATTTCACTTTAATCATAGAAGTGGGTAGACAGGCAAACAAAAAAGGTGAAGATTTGCTAATTGATAAACCCTTTTTTACCTCATATCCAGTTTTCTAAGTGGAAACAAAGCAATCCTGCATGACCTAGCAAGTTTCTAGTGATATCAGAATTATGTGCTTAAACTTAAGCATATGATTTAGAGATTCTAATTCAAAACCTTAATCAACTGACATGATAGATTTGCTGAATTAGGCATATGCGCTTAAAATAAGGGAACTCAGATTCAAAATATGTTACCGATCTATTATAAGATACTTTTTTCCTAATTACATCTTCTTTAATATTTATAAACAATTTATATTATATACCTATTTAGTACTTACACGGTTGAACTGAAACATCAATAGATTTAGATCTTCAGATGTCTAAAAAAAGTTTACCTCCACCCACGGTTGAACTGAAACATCAATAGATTTAGATCTTGAGATGTCTACAAAATAAATTTACCTATACCGTCTGCTGTGATTTATTTTTGTACTTCAATTGTGTAAGCCTAATTTATACAAGAGCTCATCCCAAAACCAATTTTATTCTCAAATCGATAAGAGTTTAGGAACTATTTTCCATGATCAGAAACTCGTTTGAGAATTCAGAATACGAGATTTGGAGAATCAATTTTGAGTTTTGGGATAATCTCGTATTGATTTTCTCAGGCGTTAAACATTGAGCTGATCCCAAAACTCAAAAAACAAATTCTTTAAATCTCGATTTTGAAATAATCAATCGAGCTACTGATCAGAAAAGTAGTTATGAAACTCTTGTGGATATAGGAATAAAAATTGGTTTTGGGATAGGCTCAATATTAATATTTCTTAACAATTGATTCGAGAAGTGGATATCGGAGAAAAGGAAAAACAGTAATGGATAACGTATCAAATTACTTAACCGATGACCAATGAATTAGTCTTTAATCTATGTCCTTTTTTCTTTAAATATATATATTTTTATATTTAAATTTCTTTTTTGTTAATTTTATCGTAAAATATTTCTAATATATATTATATATTGATACTAAATTACTAAAAAATACTAATTTTTAACACATTTTGATAGAAGCATGTTAACATTTAAATAGTAAATCATCATTGATATTCATACTAACAAAAAAGGTCGGCTTCCTTCAGGAAGCTTTAAAAAGTATCGATTTTCCTGCAACGCAGGAAGATGTTGTTAAGCGCTATGGATAAAAACGCTAGAGACGACATTTTGCGGAATATAAATAATCTCTGGAAAAGGGGTATACAAACGCTTCAGATGTCGCCAAGGAATTTAAAGGAGATTAAACAAAAGAGGGAATATCATGGAAACTGAGAGTAAAGGCGGATTTATTACAGAACTCCCTATGGAAACTCAGGAGATATTAAAAAATATAGATTTTCCTGTAAAAAGGAACGAAATTATTGAGCAAGCAAGGAAGGGTAGAGCAACCCCGGACATATTGCAGGAACTTGGCATGCTTCCAGACAAGAAATACAATAGCGCTGAAGATGTCGCCGAGGAACTTCATAGAATTTACATGGGGATCCCCTCCTAAAAAGCGTAAATTATTTTTTTTCATAGGACTTACGCGGTTGAACTTAGAGATCAATAACATTAAATCTTCTATTGTCTAAAGTACAGGTTCAGCCGCAACGTCCTTTGTGCTTGATTTTGTACTTCAAGTGCGTAAGTCCTATTATATATGGAAGCTGACTTACTTGAAAAAGTCTTAAAATATTTCAAGCTCATTTTTGTTGATTTTAAAAATTAAATTTTATTGTAATGGTTATTTTGTCTAACAGCCCAAAGTAACGGAAGCTATAAATGTTCAGATTACCGCCAGGTTCTACACTGTGACACTGCAATGAAGATATGTGCCATACGCCCGGTTCTTGAACTTGTAAATCCCCAATTGATCAGACAGGGAAATATACCACCTGTCCGCTGTGGATGTAGTGGGTGCATAATGATATACTTCTTGGTGCCCTCCAACAGCGCCGATAAACCCGGTGTTTCTGGCATGAATACAATCGCCCTTTGCTCTGTCGAGCAAGAAGACAGAATCCAATGGTTATTCACCCGTAAGTTGGAATCCGCCAGATTTGACCAGCTTTAACTGTTCTCTGACAACTTCGATTTGCGAGGTCAACTCTGTTAGACCAACGCTGATGAGAATGTTCTGCATCTGGTCGATGTAGGGGCTCAGCACGTTATTGTAGTTTTCTCGGTCAAAAATAGTATTGGCATAATTTCTGATTTCCGTCTGGAGTTTGGCAAAGCTGTTGGCGTCGTTAAGGACAAGCTTCCCGAGGACGGAGGCGTCATACAACTGGAACTTTACGGTTTCTTGCAGTATCCGATCCAGCCCCCAGGGGATAAACTTAAATTTTACGTTGGCGACAGTGGGAGTCTCCACAGCCTTAACATCATTATAAATATATGTGTTGTTTAATTTGTTCGTATATCCGTCCCAGTGTTTCAAAAGAGCCTCCATCGCAAAGAATCGGAGGAATTGATTTGTGTCTATGACTTTCTCCATTCCTGCCAAACCATTGTCGGAGATTTCCCTGGTTGCAAGTTTCAGGTCGTTCTTGTTGGAGTACTTAGAGAAACCTTTTTCAAAGCTGATCCGGTCGGCGTCCATGATAGACCGGGTGAAGTCTTCCCCTTCCTCAATCTCATAAAGATTTCCTTTGTCGTTTTTATTAAAGTTGTTTTGTATATAGCGTTTTTTGATTGGCTCGATGTTCAGGTAAACGCCGTAGTCCGTATCATTAACGTAAACTTTGGCAAAATTGCATCGCGAATTCGGAAGGCCGGCCTGTTTGAACAGGAAATATCCAAGCGGCTGCCTGATGTACGAAGGATCCTGCACACAGTTGTTAAGAGTAATGTACTGTGTACCGATTAGATCCTCAATCGCGTCTTCATTTGAGGAAATGTATTCAGAAAAGTCCAGTTTCAACGCTGGCTTTGATATGCTAAAAGATCCGCAATAGGACTTTTTCTTGATTCCCACGGATGCAAAGCTGTGAACTCCTCCTGAAGGAAATGCAGAACCTGAAATCTCTACCGATGTAGTTTCAAACCAGTCATACCGTTCGCCGGTATAAGCATGTTTACATCTTTCACCATGAGGCTCCGCGTTTCTCAACGCTTCCCAGTCACTTTGTGGCATGGTAATTCGGACAGTTACCACATTGTTCATATCATAGAAACTGTTACATAACTCTTGCTTGTCCATCCACTTTCCCCTTCTCACTTTGCATTTGACTGATCATAGGACTCACGCACACGGGTGAAAAATCAAGTACAATAAAAATTGCGTTTTAAATCTATAATTTTTACATTAAATGGTTTTTCGCTATTGATTTTTCAGTTCAATCGCGTAAGTTCTATTAAATTCCTATACACGCAATGATATTAAAAAAGGGAAGAATATATATTATGGATTATAAAAATTTTATATTTGGAAATTCGTCAGCCGCATTCCTCTCGGTTATAGGGGCTAACAGTAATTACACAGTCTGTATAAGTTAGAGTTCCGGAAAGTGCCTTTAACCCGAAATAAAAAAATGCAGGCGCGGCTTTTCCGCAACCGCGGCAATTATAGAGTTTTGAGTGAATAAAGTATAGATATTTCCATTCAAAGTTTAGTCTTGAGTATTTGTACCCACCTTCGGTTTACAAATATCCTGAAAACTGGTAGGGTAGGCGTAGAATCTCTATCGGGTTCGACATTGTAGTTATCTGGACGGGAATAAAGGATAGCTATTTTTGCACGTCTATCCCGAAGGCGTATACCTAAACCACGCACATTTACCTAGAAGCTAATCTAAAAGGCCAGGGCTATCGCTCGTAGCCAAATGAACCAAATAATCCCGGACGGCTCCACAACTCAATTAAAACGAGTAAAATGAATACTTCTTTCCAATCTTAACTCGCTTCACTTTAAATGATCAATTGCGTCTTGTAAAAGGATACGATAACAATAGTCTTCTGAATCACAGTCTGATACAAGGTATACATCATGTAACTTACTTTCTTGTGCAATAATTTTTATCAGCTCTTGGCAGACCGGATTTTTTAATTGACTGGAATATTTCTTTTTGAACCCATCCCACGTTACACTACCCAACTTATATTGGCGGAGTAATTCATCGGGTGGACATAAGCTACCACATTCCTGAATCTGATTAAAGCGAATGTACTTAGGATGATGTTGCATTACAATATAGAATCGTGCCTCTGCATTTTTACTGAGAGTATCTTTCAAATGTGCAAAATCAGTTTCCAGTAACATTTTAACCTCTATTATATCTGTAAAATTCCTCTTCGTAGTACCATGTTTTTCAGGTAATTGAACTTCCATTTCTTCCGGTTCTTTTACCGTCTTTATCTTTTTATTATCTAATTTTTTTACTTTCAATAACTTTACTTCATCCATTTGTATAACACTATATTAATTTTTGAATACTTAAATGTATTACCAAAATAATACATCCATGTATTATTAGAAAAAGCGTTTAATGATAGTGGTATTTATTTGTCATCTGTTAACGAATTTTATGCACAGCTTCGAACACCACTTATAGTGATTTTCCAACAGAATCCGGTTAGATATTGCATAAAAAATAGCATTTTTGACTTTTTGTTCCTTAACCGAATACAAATGAAGTGCTATGCAAGCTTCCGGGATATGTGGAAGGCTGGCGCGGTACGTCTATCCTTCATTTCCACACACATATACCTAGAAGTTAATCTAAAAGGCCAGGGCTATCGCTTGGGATAAGCTTAACCTATTTAACCCGGAAGGCTCGCAAGAAGTGAAAAAAAGGGAAATTTATTATTTCCTAGCTACCACGTTGAAGGATTCGAAAATAGAGTAATGCAGTGGGTTGGATCGTGAGTCAGTAAACAAAACGGTTACAGGAATTTTAACAAAGAGAAGTATAATATTAGTTTTATTTTTTGTCTTCTCCATTCCATTCTATTAAAGCTTTCTCAATAGATATCAAAGTGAACATAGTAGTATTGAATATCTCGTCTGGGTGTTGTGGCATCCAACTGATTTCATCGAGAACGTCTTTTGGGAGCCTAACAATGTCGTTCAGCTCTTCTCCTATTTTCATGAAATATTCAGTATATCGTGATCCGTACCTACTGTTATCATACGCAGTGATAGAAATATACTGAGTAAATGACCCGTCATTCATTATATCTCTTGAATATCTGTACTGAATTTCTTCAATACAATCCAAATAATCATTATGCAGTCTTCTGACGGTATCTGGAATTGATTCACCGTCTTTTTGAAAAGCTTTCAGGTCTGACAATACACTTTTTGAGAGTCGTATAGTTTTGTACTGCTTCACACTACTACATATGTAGTTAAAGTATATAAATAAATTAATACACAAGTGCAGTACTTCGCTAAAATTTCTCCTCCACGTTTCCCCACCATTCATTTACCTCAGACACTTCACTACTTTCCTAACCCTTAATTTCCGTTTCAGCCACTCCTCACCGAGAAGCACAGATATATCAAATCTGAACTTTTCATTATCTACGACCTTAGGTCCTCTTTTGGCAATCGTAAAATGCTTTTTCTGATCTATACCCGTAAGTCTTGACCATCTTTGTATGAATCTTCCGGGATAGACGTAAAGTCGAAACTCGGTCTGTACTAAGTTTGAATAGTTAGAAGCCACGCTAAACCTCGAAGCCAAGCGTACATGGATCAGCTCAGGTATAATTTATTAGCCTAAAATATGCGAGGCTTATGGAAGCCCTAATAAACTCATTTGAAATAACAGATATACACCGTTGTTTTAGGGTTTAGTTTTTAGGATTTACTTTACTGGCCCAAACTTTCCTTTTGTTTTAGGATTTACCTTACTGGCTCAAACTTTTTCTTTTCAATATATTATATTTCCGAGCTGCTCCATGCTCCTTCAGGTGTAAATATTAAGGACCGGAGCCAGTCGTATTCTACATATCCCGAGGACAATCTCTTCTACAAATGCCAAGACTGACACCACGTCACCTGATTCTTTTATACTTCTCCGGTTTTCATAATTTTATTGATTATTCCTTGTATTTTCAAGGCAATAAACTCCTAACTTTAAAGCTGAGTAAGTCTAACTTACCTTTTTTGATTTTGTTACTCGACCTTTTTCGAACCTTCAGACAATATCCAAATCCTTTTCTTTATTTCACATTTATGGCTACATGTTCTAAAAAATATTTAGACAGTGGAAATAAATTTATACATGGACGCTTTCATTACATTTCAATCAATTTAAAATATTTTTAAGAGTTCGAGACTTATAAATGATTGATAAAAAAACAAATGAAAGGTTTATTGGGGCAGTAATGGTGTTCGTGTTAATCTGCCTCTTATTCACTGGGAATATTTCGGTGGCATTCGGGCAAATTACACGTCCGCAGGACATGGGCTATGTAGACGGCACAATTTTTTATAATGATGGAATAACGCCGCTTTCAATAGACGATTCAATGTATGCGTCTCAGGTAGAGCTATGGAATGTAACAAGTGATACAGCCAGTATTTTATATACCGATAATAATGGATATTATACTTCTTCCTGTGTTCCCGCAGGTACTTACAAAGTATATGTAAAGTATGATAATAATTATGTTGGAAATACAACTAATTTTACTGTTATTCCCGGTCAAACTGCAATAGCGAACGTGGAAACCTCAAGCATGCCAACGAAATAAAAACGATTTTGTTTTATTCTGGAGCTCATCCCAAAACCAATTTTATTATCAAATCAAGAGTTTCAGAAATATTTTTCATTATCAGATACTTGATTGATAGTTCGAAATTCGAAGATGCAATTTTGAGTTTAGGGATGAGTTCACGTCACCCTCTCATTAAATTATATATGAAAGCTGACTTACTTAAAAAAGTATTAAAATATTTCAAGCTCATTTTTGCTTGACTCTATAAACTAAATTTTATTGTAATGGCTATTTTGTCTAACACCCCCAAGACCCTATCTAAAAACAGCTTATACACAATTATTTTAGCAACTTAATCATTTCCCTTCCAAAAGCATAGAGGTCAGAAGGGTTTCTTGATGATACAAAATTCCCGTCAATAACAACTTCCTTGTCTTCGTAAAGTGCTCCTGCAGCTATGATATCGTCCCTTATCCCTATCCAGCAGGTGGCTTTCCTGCCTTTTATGACGCCTGCCGAGACAAGAACCTGCGGGCCGTGGCAGATTGCGGCAACCGGCTTGTTTTCTTTGAAAAAGTATCTTGCAATCTCAAGTGCGTCCTTGTCAAGCCTCATTTTTTCGGGTCCTTTCCCTCCGGATATTACAAGGATATCGTAATCTGCAGGGTTAATATCCTTGAAGGCGATATCAGCATCGATCTCATACCCGTGTTTTCCAGTAATCGGCCCCTTCTTCATTGAGGCTACGTGTGTTGTAATTCCCTCTTCTTTCAGGCGGTGGTAAGGGTAGAAAAGTTCAAGGTCTTCAAAACCATCGGCTCCGAATACAAGTGCTTTCATATGAAACTCCCCCTGGGTTTTAGTGTTACGTCTTTAACCTTGCGTTTTAATTTTCCAGATTTAATTTCCTGGAATTAATTTTACAGGTTTAATTTTGCAGACTTAATTTTGCAGATGAAAGATTATTTCTGCAGCACATATACCTTGTCTGGTTTCGAAAATAAAATAGGTAAAGGCGGGCCTGTCTGGCAGGTTTAAATTGCTTCAAGGGCCTGTTTGAGGTCTGCAATTATGTCTTCGGAATCTTCGATCCCTACCGAGAGCCTGACAAGGCCGTCAGTTATGCCTACTCTCTTTCTTACTGCAAGCGGGACACATGCATGAGTCATCGACGCAGGATGCTGAATAAGAGTATCCGTAGCTCCGAGACTTACGGCAAGAGAACAGAGCTTTACATTGTCCATGAGCTTCCGCCCGGCTTCAATTCCGCCCTTTATCTCAAAAGAAAGCATACCGCTGAATCCGCTCATTTGCTTGCGTGCAAGTTCGTGCTGAGGATGGCTTGGAAGCCCGGGATACCTGACCCATTCTACCTCGGGGCGGGACTCAAGGAATTCCGCAACTTTCATTGCGTTTTCTGCATGCCTTTCCATCCGGATATGCAGGGTTTTAAGCCCTCTTATACAGAGCCAGGCTTCATGGGGTCCCATGATGCCTCCTGTATATCCAACAACCGCATACATGCGATTCATGAAATCCTTATTTCCCGCAGCGATTCCGCCAAGCAGGTCTGCGTGCCCGCCTATATATTTTGTACAGCTGCTAACGGAAAGATCCGCGCCAAGCTCAAGAGGCCTCTGGAAATAAGGCGTTGCAAAAGTATTATCCACAACACAGAGAGCTCCATGTTCCCCTGAAATCCTCGCTATCTCCCCTATATCGCAGACAGTCATTGTAGGGTTGGCAGGAGTCTCGAGAAAGACCATTTTCGTTTCTGGTTTGAAGGCTCTTTTTACATCTTCTATTTTAGAGGTATCGACAAAACTGATATCTATCCCGAGACCCGGTAAAACCTCAGAAAAGAGACTGTAGGTGCATCCGTACACCACATCCGTTGAGATTATGTGGTCTCCCTTTTTCAGGGCAGTGAGCACAACTGCAGTGATCGCCGCCATTCCCGAGGCAAAAGTCTGTCCTGCTTCCCCGCCTTCAAGTGCAGTAAATTTTTGAGCCAGAACCGCATGTGTAGGAGTATTGGGAGGAATCCTGGCATATACGTATCCTGATTCCTCTCCTGCAAACCTCGCCGCCCCCTGTCTGCTATCTTCAAAAATAAAAGTTGAAGTCTGGTATATTGGAGTCGTATGCGCCCCGAAAACCGGGTCCGGTTTCTCTGCTGCATGCACACATTTTGTTGCGAACTTCACTTCTCTTTCCATCTCCCCAAAGTTCCTGTCAAAATTAATCCCCGAATAAGTATTTGTTTTTCCGGTAATTATTTGTTTGGCGGGAAGGTCAGATAAATATAGTCAACGCAGGAAATATTTACACATATAAACAAGAACAATAACCGTAAATAATACTCGAAGCGCAATTAATTGTTGAGTTGGCTATAATTCAAACGAAAGGGTAAACCTCCCGAATTTCGCCTCGCCCGAATTGCGCCTCGCCCGAATTGCGCCTCGGGAGTACGCGGTCCTTTTCGCTTCGCTCAAGAGGACTAATTTTTGGAGAAGTTTTCACAGCTTAGTTTCTATTTTCTGGCGGCAGCCCTTCTAACAAACCCTTAGAAACCGCCCAAGTTTCGCTTCCCGAATTGCGCCTCGGGATCGCAGGAAATCGGAGATTTTCTGGGAGTTGCGATGTAATCGCAACAGTACGCTGTCTGTTTCACTCGCTGCTCTCGTTCAAGCAGACCATTTATAAATACAGATACTGAGCTGCGCTCAAGAGGACTAATTATGGGTACAATCTTTCCGTGTTTTCCGTGTTTTCTGTTGTTATGGAATCTGGATCGAATTTTTCCTTGCACTTTGGTGTTTATCATGTTTATGAAGTTTGAATTATAGTGTTTAAACCGACTTTCCGCAGTAAAATTTCAGATTTCATAATTTTTCCTGCTATCGATTTTCAATCAAACGTTGATTTATTGAACTTTTGTGCAGAAGGTAAAAGCAACTAGATGGTGTATTTAGAGACCAAAAAACGATATCGTTCAATTTTCACCAAATGCCATTAAAAATCAAATTACTTGGATCTGTTTCAAAAACGCTATCAGGAAAAATATTGATTTGCGAAAAAATACTGCGGAATGTAGGTTTAAAAGTGTATTTAATTTGTGCGTTGACTATAATCCTGATTTTCCGGAAATTAATAAAGAAAACTTGACTTTATCCCTGCATGTCAGAAATTTTAAAAATATAGCGGGTATATACGTGAAGCAAAAGGCGCAATTGAAAAAAGAGACAATTGCTTGTTAATAAGCGATTTAAAACGTTACAGGAAGACTCTCAGTGATAAACTCAATACTCGATAACGACCTTTACAAATTTACCATGCAAATGGCAGTGCTTGAGCTTTTTCCCAAAGCTGAGGCCGAGTACCGGTTTACTAACCGGGGATCCCAGCGTTTTTCTACGGAATTTGTAGAAGAACTGGAGAGGATCATAGGCGAAAAGATCTCTAAATTAAAGTTAACAGAAGAAGAATATTACTGGTTGTCTGAGCACTGCCCTTACCTGAAACCCATGTACCTTGAATACCTTAAAAACTTCCGCTTTAAGCCAGGCGAAGTAAAAGTCTGCCTTACCGAAGAAAAAGGGCTGGATATCCGGATAAAAGGGCCCTGGCACAGCACGATTCTCTGGGAGATCGTCCTTATGGCTGTGGTTTCGGAACTCTATTTCACAACTATTGAAAAAGAGTGGAAAGGAAATTCAGGAAATGGCTGCACATCCGAATCCGTAATTGTCGCCTATGGGGAAAAAATCCTTGAAATAGGAAAATCCCTTGAAGAAAATAACTGCCTTTTTTCGGAATTCGGGACCAGGAGGCGAAGAAGTTTTGAACTTCATGACCATGTAATGAAAACCCTTACTCAGATAAAAACTCTTACAGGAACAAGCAATGTATATTTTGCAAAAAAATACGGCCTGAAACCGATAGGGACAGTTGGACACGAATGGATTATGGGCACCTCGGCTCTTGTGGGACTAAGGTATGCAAACCATTTCGCTTTTGAAAACTGGGTGGAAGTTTATAATGGAGACCTGGGAATTGCCCTTACGGACACTTTCGGCTCAGATGCCTTTTTTAAGGACATGGACCTTAAGTTATCAAAAATTTACGACGGCCTCAGGCACGACAGCGGAGACCCCTATGTCTTTGTGGACAATGTGATAGAGCATTACAGGAAAATGGGCATAGATCCCATGAAAAAACTGGTCGTTTTCAGTGATGCCCTTGATGCAGATACTGCAATCCGGCTCAAAAAATACTGCGAAGGCAAGGTTAACTGTAGTTTCGGCATCGGCACAAGCCTTACCAATAATTCTGATTTCTTCCGGAAAAGCCCCCCTCTTAACATGGTTATAAAGCTGCACAGCATTAACGGCATTCCTGTGGTGAAACTGAGCGACTCCCCGGAAAAAGAGACCGGAGAAAAAGATGCCATCAGGGTTGCAAATTACATTTTCGGAAGAAAGGGGCTGGATGAATGACTTGAAAAATTAAAATATAATTCATGTAATATATCCTGAAATAATTTATATATTAATAAAAAAATCAATGAAAACAGATAAAAAGCAGATGAAAAACAGATATAATTAGATAAAACTAAATAAAATTAAGTAAAACTAGATAAAAGAGTAAAAAATGAATACTAGATAAAAATTGAAGGCTCGAAGATATCAGCAATGGTATCTTCGGTTTTTCAGGACACATTCACAGAATATCTATAAGCTTCCAGACCCTGCTGATCGAGATCTGCAGAAGACTGGGGATCTCTACTGTAAGTCTCTGTAAGGTCATTCTTCAGTGCAGCCCGTACAAGGAACACGATTTCTTCAGTTCCATTATTCGGTACTACTGTCATATTCAGGTTTTCTTCCTGTCCCTTATTCCATCCGTATTCAGTGAACTTTACAAGTGGGTATTGTGCAGGGATCTCTCCATTTTTCCCCTGGATCAAACTTCCTTCCGGATAAACCTTAATATTGTTACCTGTTCCTTCTACTGATTCTATCTCACTCCCATCAGGGAAAGAAACCCATATGTAACCTTCACTCGCGTTTCGGCCCTCGTTTCTTACGGTTATGGAAATATTTGCAGCTCCTTCTTCTCTGTCTCCGCGAATAGAATCGATTTCAACATTGGTAACTTTTGAAAGTGGAGAGGCGGTAGAAACGGATACAAGTTTTATTACGGCAATGTCCGAGCTATTAATCATGGAATTGTTCGAACCGTTCGCCAAAGTAGAGTTTGAGCCATTTGTTACGGAATTATTCGTTATTACAGAGTTATTTGTTATTACAGAGTTATTTGTTATTACAGAGTTATTCGTTATTACAGGATTGTTCGAATTATTTGGTAAAACACTATCCGAAATGTTCATTATAGAATTGCCCGAAATATTCTGCAGGTTATGCGCCGTAAAAACTATTTTTGAGCCTTCAGGGCTCCATTTGGGGTTGGAATCAATAATTCCAATATTATCTGTAAGCCTGGTTCTGTAATTTCCTTCTATATCTCTGAGCCAGATTTCAGGCTTTCCTCCTTCATCCGAGACGTATACAATCTGTTTTCCGTCAGGACTGAAAGCAGGGTTCCACTCTCCGTAAGATGTATTCGTTAGCTGAATCTGGTTTGTGCCAAGCCAATCTATTGCCCACAGATCATCTTTTTCTTTTGAATTTTTAGCGCTATAAAGGATCTTCAGGCCAAGAGGACACCAGTCTTTTCCCACTCCAATATTTTCGGAAGTGCCAAGCCTGGTTTTGTTGCTTCCATCCCTATTAACTAACCAGAGCTGAGAAGGAGAGCCTGCGGATTTCTGGGTGTATGCTATTTTTCTCCCCAGGCGGCACCAGGACCCCCAGCCTTCTGATTTGCGGGGATCATCCGTAACACGGATTACTATTCCGTTTTCCAGATTTGCAAGGTACAGGCCAGGCTGAGAATCAATTGATTTTGTTAATATCAATTCTGTTCCATCGGGATTTATATCGTTAAAGCTGGAAAGGTTTCCTTCCACGACGCCTGTTCGCTCTATCTCGCTTCCATCTGCTTTCATTCTATAGGATTCGAAATTACCAGATCCATTCCCCTGGACATTATATAAAATATAGTTTCCATCTGCAGTCCATATTGGAAACAGTTCCGACTCAGGGCTGTCGGTAAGAAACGTAATTTCTTCCTCAAGATCATCCGCAGAAATTTCTTCTCCATCACCTTCAACCTCTCCTGCCGCAAAACAACTCAAGGTTGAATTTGAGTTAAAGTAATAGTCTGAAGCATTCTGCGTTTCGTTCCATTCCATTTTCTCCGTAAAATTACCGTACCCGGATACATCACCCGGCCCTGCCCCTGAAGGCAAAGTAAGAAGTACAAGGGATAATAACAAAGATGAGTACCGGTACTTTAATTTCATTAATTATCACCGTTAACTTAAGAAATTAATTTTATCAACATAAATTATAAATTATAAATTATATAATATATCGAAACCTTACTCCATATTATACATTTTTAACTGGACTCAGGAAGTAAAGTTATAAATTAAAAAGTTTAAGGTCAGAAAAATGTCCTCAAGATAGTATATCAGTAGACATTGTTGGAGATGCGACAGTAAAACATAAATTTTACCCGGAAGGAAAAAAGAAAAATCCGGGCAAAGAGAATAAGTTAAAAGTTTTTAAAAATTTCTGAATTGGGATAATTGGCTTTCTTTGCTGCTGCAACCTCATCCTTAATCATGAGGCTTCATTGTACCCTTCTGCCAGGTTGGTATTTACATATATGACTGCTTCGTTAGTATGCCTGTAGGCATAGTCCTCGGTAACTTCTGGCAGCTTATCGGCTTCTGCCTGAGAGGTGATAACAGTGCCTGCAGGGATATACCTGCCGTCAGGAATGGTTACTCCAATTGCTGCCGATGTCGGCTCAAGTACACAGTTGTCTCCTACCTTTGACTTGAAAACGAAAGCTTGCATACCTATAAAGGTATCATCGCCTACATAAGCCGGACCATGAACCTGAGATTGGTGGGCAAGTGAAACATTTTCTCCTATATAGACCGCGTATTTTTCGCCGCCAACTTCAACCAGGTTCTTTTCGACAGGCTCGCCTTCCTCATCTATAGTCTCAAGGCCGTGGAGCACAACTCCGTCCTGCACATTGCTATTTTTCCCTACGAAAATAGGCATTCCTTCGTCGCTCCGCACAGATGCCATTGGGGAAACCATTACATTGCCGCCAATTGTCACGTTTCCTATTACTGATGCCTGGGGGTGAATATAGGCTGTGGGATCAATTGTAGGCTCGGTGGGTTCGGGGTTCCATGGTGTCACGGGATTTTCCATGATATTCGAAAACTCACTATTAGTTACGTTTTCGGTGTCATTGTCCTCTGCTCCTTCACCCTCGGAGATGCATCCGCTCCCTACAAGGGCCAGTGAAAGAGATAGAATAAGGATTGTAAAGATCTGCTTGTTGAATCTCATTGAGGTCCTCCATTAACAACATGAAGATTGTAAAATATATAGGCATTTCTATTTTTATTTAAAAAAAGATAAAAAAATAATAATGGAAGAATGTTAAGTTTAATTAAGGCGTTTTGTAATGAAATCCTGTTATCCGGAAATACCTGCTAATAATTTTTCCTCAGCAAATAGATGTCATAAATTCAAAAAAGTTTTATATTTAAAAGATATGAATCCTGTTATGGAGGCTATGCTTCAAATTTCGTGGGAATCCATAGTTGCAGACCTGCCGGTATTCGCTGTACTTGCAGTATGGAACTTATTCGTACTTCTAGTTCTATCAAAAAAAGTGTACCAATTTGCTTTAAATAGGGGACGGTCAACTAATTCTTCAATATATTTTTCAAGAAAGGCGATTCACTTTTTAGCGGGAGGATTGACGGCAATGCTGCTCCCTTTTATCGCCCACGAACCCATTCTGCCAGCAGTTACTGCTTTTGGGCTTGCTTTTATTACCTATCTGCCGCATAAACTCAACAGAAGAATGTACTGGTTTCAAGATCCTGAGAATCTCTATGATGTTGACTTCACGTTGAGCTGGGGATTGATAATTCTTTTTACCTGGTATATTGACAGGAGCTTCTGGCTTGGAGTGATTCCTGTACTTTTCATGGCATACGGAGACGGGATCACGGGAGTGATAAGGAACCTTAAGTATAACAGAAGGACAAAAGCCTGGGAAGGCACTGTAGGCATGCTCATGCTGTGTATTATCATCGGCGCAAAAATGGGATTTGCCGGAATTTTTGCAGGAATAGTATGTTCACTTGTGGAGCGAATAGAAAATATAGACGATAATATCACAGTGCCGGCATCTGGTTTGTTTATCCTGCTCGCAGCTCACTATTACCTCCCTTCTCTTACTGCTCCTCTTTATTGACTTTTTGCCGGTAAAAGTTCCTAATTTACTGTTTTTTCATTTACTGTTTTTTCATTTACTGTTTTTTCATTTACTGTTTTTTCATTTACTGTTTTTTCATTTACTGTTTTTTCATTTACTGTTTTTTCATTTACTGTTTTTTCATTTACTATTTTTTCATCTACTTTTTTTCATTATATCTTTTAATTTTTTTAACTTGTCTTAATTTATTTCTCTAATTTGCCTTTTTTGAAGACCGCTGGAACTGACATTTATATATTACTAATTGTTAACAATCTAAAAGTTCATATATCTTCGAATGTAATATATTTAAAAATAAAGAATGTTAAGGCCGAGTTCAGATGGTATTAAGAGGGGGAGTCTGCAACTTTTCAAGCCCTAACTTAAATAGAGGGGTCCAACTGTAAAAGAATTACCTTGCAATGGTATTAAAAGTCCCTGAAATAGAATGCCAATTTTAGAATTAATATGCTGGAGAACATTCTATTTATTTTAAGTTAATAGGCCTATAAGTTTATAAAATATGTTATTTTTAAGGTTAGTCCGGACAAATATCTATACGAATGGGGGGAAGGAAAATGGATGAAAATGTAAAAAATCTGATAAAAAAGTTGGAACGTTCTGTTTTTGCAGGAAACAGGGCGGCTGCTGCAGAAGAACTTGGGAATATAGGAGATCCTGATGCTTTACCTGCCCTGATTGGAGCACTGGAAGACTCAAACTCAAAGGTAAAAGCTGCTGCTGCAGAAGCCCTAGGAAAATTCAATACACAGGGCGCTGTCCTGGGCCTTGTAAAGGCTCTTGATGACCCTGAAAGCCATGTTAAAAAGACTGCAATTGCTTCCCTCGAAAAAATAGGGACACCTGAAGCGATCTCAGGGATCATTAAAGCGTTCGGGGACAGGGATAAGTTTGTTCAGAAGGATGCAGTAAAATCCCTGATGAAGATAGGGTCCAGAGAAGCCGTTTGTGGCCTTGAGAAAGCCCTGGCTTATCCGGATGATTCGCTGAAAAGAATTTCAATAATCGCCCTTGGGAAAATTGGCACTTATGAAGCTGCTCTCTGCCTGGTAAAAGCGATTGAAAACTCAGATAACAAAATAAGACAGCAAGCAGCCGAAATCCTGGGAAAAAGGGGCAAATCTGATGTACTTGACGAACTGATGAGAACGCTCAGGGACCCCAGGCAGCCTGTACAGGAAGCTGCATCAGAAGCCCTTTGCAAAATCGCAGGTGCTTCGACTTCGGTGCCTGTGCTTGTCAGGGCTATGGAAGCTTCCAGTAGAGATGTGAGAAAGATTTCAATTGAAACTCTCTGGAAGATAGGGACACCTGATGCTGTCTCAGGGCTTTTGAAAGCCCTTGATGATCCGGACTGGTATCTGAGAAGCCGTGCTGCAGATGCTCTGGGAGATATAGGTACTTCCGAAGCAGCCCTGGGGCTGGTTAAAGCTTTCGATATGCATGAGAACTCCGTAAGGAAGGCGATTACCTGCGCTCTTGGAAAAAACGGAACACCTGAAGCCATTGAGGGCCTCATCAGGGCTCTTAATGACCCTGATAGTTCAATCAGGGAATCAGCAGTTGTGGGCCTTGGAAAGGTAGGCACTCCCGAAGCTGTTTCAGGCTTATTAAAAGCCCTTTATGACACCAGAGGCGCAGTGAGAGAAGCCGCAGCTTCAGCGCTGGGGGATGTAAAAGCGCAGCAGGCTGTTCCGGAACTGATAAAAACCCTTGAAGATCCTGACAGCTTGATACAGAAAGTTGTGATTTGTTCACTTGAGAAAATCGGTACCACAGAGGCAATTTCAGGGCTTGTCAGAGCTACAGAAAATCCGGAAGCTTCCGTACGAAAAGCTGCATTGAAAGCTCTCGAAAGGATTGATAAGTCCAATCCGTCATCAGTAAGAGCCCTCAATAAGGCAGAAGTCCCTGACACGGCTCCAGTTTTGAGGAACTGCCTGACAGGTAATGATGCTGAAGTCCGGATCGGCCCTGCAAACCTTTTCGGAAATATACACAATACGAATTCTCTGAAAGAGCTGGAACTTGCAGTCTCTTTTGGAGAGACAGAGGAGTCCAGAACCCCCCAAAACATGGGCTCTATAGAAATAAAAAGGATAGGATTAACCTGCCCATATTGCTCTAGAAATCTGAACCTTTCCACTGCCCCTAATTTCTGTCCCTTCTGCGGGATGAAATTGAAGTTGAGATATTAAAATTCGCCGCTTTTTCCGGATAATAAAAAAATATTAAAAGAGAAAAATGTAAATCATTTCCGATAAAATTTAATGATACTAAAATATAATGATAACTATAAGAGGTTGTCTTAAAATTCAAACCATTCATACAATTAGATAATGGCAATGTTAACTTTAAAATTCATACCGTAAATTTGTTCAGCAATTCAGGTACACATTGACTTTGAAGATACTGTTTCATCCCATATGACTGACGCGCTCGATGTATAAAATCAAATGTAATAACCATCATTGATTAAAATTGCACTTAAGACATTTAACGGCTTAATGCTACTGTTTTTCAGTTCAAACGTGTAAGTCCTATCCCAGTTATAGACTCAAATTTAATTTTAAGACATGCTCTAAGATAATGATAACTAAAATATAATAATTATAATGGAAAATATAAAGTAGAACGATAATAGGAAAATTGGCTTTGTAGAAATTTTCTTAAGTAGCAAATTCCCATTAATTTGAACCGAATGGCTTGATATCTACCTACAATTTGTTTTCAGCCTCTTGAAGCTGATTTAGTTTTCTACAAAGCGGATTTTTTTTGATAATGACTTTATTCGATATGCAATTTATTTTCTTGTATTTTCCATTGAAAAACACCTGGAATTCATTTTTCAGATAATTATGGTACGGAACTGGCACTGCTCTTAATAAGCAATTCAACAATGTCGTTAAGTCCCATTTTCTTCGCAATCTCCAAAGCAGTGTTGCCATTTTCATCCTGAATATTAAGGTCAGCTCCACTTTCAACGAGCAGCTCAGCAATATCCTTATGCCCGGTTTGTGCCGAAGACATCAAGGCAGTAAGGCCGTTCTCTTCTTGAACATTGAGATTGGCACCATTTTCAATAAGCAGTTTTACAATGTCCTGATGTCCCCTATCTGCCGCAGAAATCAAAGCAGTCTCTCCATTTTTGTCTTGAATATTAAGATCTGCACCGCCATTAATAAGGAGCTCAAGAATACCCTGATGCTTTTTCTTTGCTGCAGCATTCAAAGCAGTGTTACCATTTTTGTCTTGAATATTAAGATCGGCATCGCTTTTAATCAGCAACTCAGCAATATCTTTATGCCCCCTGTCTGCCGCAGAAATTAAAGCAGTTTCTCCATTTTTGTCTTGAATATTAAGATCGGCACCGCCTTCAATAAGCAACTCAACAATATTTTTATACCCTAATTTAACTGCAACTTTTAAAGCAGTCTCATCGTTTTTGTCCTTAATATTAAGATCGGCACTTCCTTTAATGAGCAATTCAACAATATCGTCACGTCCTATCTTTGCCGCTGAAATCAAAGCAGTGTCGCCATTTTCATCCTGAATATCGAGATTTGCACCGCCTTCAATAAGCAATTTAACAATATCCTGGTGCTCCAGATTTACCGCAGAGATCAAAGCAGTGTTGCCATATATGTCCTGCGAATTAATCTCAATTTCATTACTTTTTAGAAATTTCTCTACGATTTCTATATTTCCTGATCTGCAAGCGTCTAAAAATTCATGGGTTTTATCTTTACCAAATAAATTAGATAAAAAGTGCATGCATTTCCTCCTAAAACATACATATATTATGTACCAGAATTTAGCTATCTCTGCATTTTTTGATTGAAACAAAGAAATTGGAAAAATATAACTTTTATATTACTCGGCTTCAGGGAATATATACATGGGCATTTACATAAGTCATCAATTGTTTTTTATCTGAGCCTGTAACATTGCGAACGCTTTGAATTGGATTTGTAACGTAGAATTTCTGGATTTGTAGAAGTCCTGAACTATGAAGTAAACTATGAAGTTTTAAAAAAAGATTTTAAACTAAGTGCTCCTTCCACTTTCTGCCAAAAAACGTAGGAGCACTTAAAAAAAGCCATAAAAAATCGCAAACATGAAGAGAAAAACCTTCCATTTGCGACTGACTTTTGAAGGGATCTCATTCTCTTTTCATGTTTAACTGAATAGAGATTTTAAAGCATCGATTAACTTTTCAAAGAAACCTGATCATTCTGCTGTTTCTTTACCGTTTTCGTCCGTTAGATTACCTTTTTCCTCCATACCTTCAGGGCCCTGTCCCAGCATCCCGCTTCCGTCCATCATTGCATTTCCATCGCTTGGCGGCTGACTCCTGTTAGTCGTCATTTCAGGACGTCTCTCTGTTCTATCCTCAAAACCCTGAGAGAGGTTTTCACTTCCGTTCTGCATCTCTGGTCCGGGACCCATACTTCCGTTCTGCATCCCTGGTCCGTGACCCATATTCTGAGGAAGAATGATCTTTATTTCGTCAGGAGCTGTGGCAAGCAGCGCATCAATTTCCTGTTTAATCTGAAGAAGGTCATCTTCGGTTTCGGCACTGGAGATCTTTTCCTTTATTGCCTCGAGATTGGTTGTGAGTTGTTCGGCTGCTTCAAGGGACAGTTCATTTGTAAGATTTTCTTTTGAATTCTCCAGAGTTTCTATAGTATTGTTTACTGATTCGGCCATTTGAGCCTTCATTTGATCAACTGATTCCCCCGAAACAGGTGAAGGAGGCACATTTTGATCCTCAGCAAGCGCGAAAGAGGGAATTATACTAAATAAGGTTAATAAAATAATTAAAATGGGAATTACTTTTCTAGTGAAAACTTTCATAAATTTCACCTTCGAAATACAAAATTCCAACTTAGGGTTTGATCATTTATCTCTATTGGCACTTATCTCTAATTTATCTGGAAAAGAGATGGGAAGAATCATCTTAATATCATTATCTCCTTTCTACTCCCATCTCATTTTTATCATCCAAAGCTGTCAAAGATTAAGCTTCAGTACTATTATTCAAAGATTAAGCTTCAGTACTATTATTCAAAGATTAAGCTTCAGTACTATTATTCAAAGATTAAGCTTCAGTACTATTATTATCAGTGCTGTTGTCCTGCATTCTGCCAGGGCCCATAGGGCAGCCACAGCCTCCATGGTGCATCGGATTATCTCCTCTTATTCTAGGTCTTCCCTGGGAAGAGGACATGATCTCTTTGAGATCTTCAAGGGACTCGGCTCCGTTGATATCTTCTATCAAAGAGGTAAGTTCTATGATCCTGCTGTTAAGATGTTCGTCACTCGTGTTCCCGCTCTCACTTACTTTAGTCTGAAGGTGTTCAACTTCCTTTTCGAGTGAATCAACAGCTTGGGTCTGCATGTAGGTAAATACAACTTCCTTCATATCTGCTGCAGTTGAAGCCTCACTTATTTCAGTGGATAAATTTTGAAGATCAGCGATTCTTTCACTGAGCTCTTCAGTCCTGTTGTCATAGCCGGCTTCCGTAAGGTTGGTCTGCTCAGCTTCTAGCCTTTCAGTCATATTTCCAAGGCAATCAACTATTTCCGTCTGAACATCAGTGAAATTGTCATCAGTAACGCTCTCAACCTGGTCGAGGCCAAATAATCCGGGCATTCTACAGCGTCTCATGTGCATTTCGCCAGGGCCCCTGTTCATTCCATCAGGTCCCATACATTTATTTGCCTGCCTGTGACTGGATAAAACTTCCTGAAGATCGGATGCATTGGATGCTTCGCTTACATTGGTATAGAAGCTTTGAAGCTCAGTAATTTGTTCAGTGATAGAATCAAGGATATCTGTCTGAACATCAGTGAAATTTTCTTCAGTTATGTTCCCTACAGGAGTAGATGCTGGATTGTTTTCTGAAGCAAAAGCCCCTGAAGGGATGATACTTAATACAATCAGCACCATCGCAAAACGGGAAATTAATTTTAATTCTTTTATTGTCATAGCGTACCTCCGTTAATTACCGTGTTTTCTTTGTTCCGTTTGTCTAGCCGGCTTTTCGCCTGCTGACAGTCCTGAAATTAGCTGGCTTAAATATAAGCTTACTTTCAGAAACAAAGAGATTAATGTGACTTAATTTAAAAAACAAGCTTTTCTTGAGATTATATTTCATCAGAAACCTTAAATAACCTGATTAATACTTATCAGACTTCTTAAGCGCCGTATTTTTGGAAAAAAGAAATTAATTCGTTTATGGGGACTTGCGCAGATGAGCTGAGAAAGCAGTATGAAACTTCAAATTGTCTAATTCGTAATATTTATGATAGACCCTCCCGTGCTTCATTTCGCTTCTCAACTGCGTAAGCCCAATCAAGAAAGATCCTTTAGCACCGCTGATTAAGGGTCTTACTTTTTTGTAATCCAGCGCAGGATTGTAAGATCAGTCGTAATCAGTTTTTACAACCGGTTCTCACAGTCTGCTTCCGGGGAATCTTTTATTATAATCGCTTTCCCATTTCTTGTGATTATTTTCCCATTTCTTGTGATTATTTTCCCATTTCTTGTGATTATTTTCCCATTTTTGTAGTTACTTTCCCATTTTTGTAGTTACTTTCCCATTTTCTATAATCGTCACCATGTTTCTTATTGTTGTTCCATTTCTTTTTCTCGCTTTCCCACTTTTTCTGTTCGTTGTCCCATTTTTTTCTTTTCGTCGTCTTACTTCTTCTCATCGCCCCATTGCTTCACAGTTTTTTCCGTAGATGCTGCACTTACTGATGCAACTGTTACTGACATCACAAAAGAGACCAGCATCAAAAGGCATAGTGTCTTTTTTATTCTGCCAAATATTTGCTTTCCTATTACGCTTACTCCTTAGCTTTATCTAATTTGATGCAATTCTAAATTGCTTATTTTTCAAATTCACTTTCTGCCACATGTATTCCACGAAAAGAGATTATACAAGATTATACCAATAATCACTCAGATTTCTTTCTGTAAGACTAATTTCTGCATGACTACTGGCCATTTTTTAGGTATATATAGGACTTACACAGTTGGTAAGCAAAATAAAGCACAGGCAAGCTGGTGTAAATAACTGATTTAAGCATTTTAAAGTCTCATGCTGCTTTTTCGCAGTTCAACTGCGCAAGTCCTTCTTCGTCTGAATTGTCTTATCGGCTAGTCGCCGGTTGACAATTCTGAAATATACTGGCTTAAATCTAACATTACTTACAGAAACAAAGGGATCAAATGCACTTAATTTAAAAAAAGAACGTTTTTATGCCTTTCAATTCCTAAGGAGACTTAAATCTTGCAATTACTGCTTATCAGGCTCGTTAAACATCGTATCCTTTAACAGAAGAGATACATGCATTTATATCGTGAAAAATTATTATCGTGGAAAATTCAGCTCGAGTTCATTCAAAATCCAATTACGTTCTCCCTGAGTGTCCTCTTGTCCGTTCTATGCCTGAGAGGAAGGGCATCTTTTTTAATTTAAAAAGACAGCCGAATGTAAGAAAAAGCCCTTTCAAAGCATTAAAGGCGGATAAATCCTTAGAATGAAAGAATTAAGAGCCATAAAGGATTAAATTGAAAAATATCGCCTTTTAAAGTGTAAATGGTAAATCTAATTCTTTAATAGAACTGAAAAAGTAAGTATGCTTTTATCTTTTAATCCAGATAGCATATCTGTCAGGAACACACCGAGCAGTACCATCCACCCCAAAACCCCAGAATATACTATGACAGCACGACATGGTATGTGCGTGTAGAAACGATTAAGAGATCGAGGAAACCATATGTAGAACAGACCTGCAGTATCAGTTCGGTGTATTCCTGACTATACTTTTAGCTCTTTAAAGAACTCTTTATAAATATTAAGAAAAATGTAACAGGGATAAAAATGCCCGATAACCCGGAGGAAAAATTGCTTATTCTGCAGCTTTCCGAAGATTGCAGGAAAATTGCCCGGCTTCTTTCGAATGAAACCTCAATCAAAATCCTGAAATTACTTAATAATAGGTCGATGTCGGCAGGCGACCTTGCGGATGAGCTTGAGGTGCGTCTGAACGCTCTCAAATATAACCTGGACTCGCTTCTTGAGGCCGGAATGATAAGGGTAAGGCATGTAAAATGGAGCCGGAAAGGAAGGGAAATAAAGGTTTATGAGGCAGTGGAAAGGGTAATTATCCTCCTGCCTGCAAAAAAAAGCCCGGAAATTTCTTTTACTTCAACAAAGCTCTGGCAAAACAGTTCGGAAAATTCGGAAAGGCAAGAAATCCTAAAATTGTCCTTGAGTTAATCATGAGCCTCAGAGTCTCCGGGACAATTCTATTGTTTTCGAGTAAAATTTGAAAAATAACCAAATATTAAAATATATGAATTGGAATAAAAAGTACAGTCCAGAATCAGTTCTTTCCATAGGACGTGGCCCAGTATGAAAATCAAATTTATTCTCCTGCTCCTTATACTTGCAGGAATTATCGTAATTTCAGGCTGTGTTGATGCGGAAACCCAGCCGCCTACTTATAAGGCTCCAGAATATCTGTACAGGACTATCTTTTACCCTTACGCAGGTCTCCTTCATGGCGAAGGCATGCATCACCGTGACCCACCTCCAGACGGGTTTAATCCAGGCCCTGAGTCCACCCATACTATGAGAGATGCAGCATCTCTTCTTGACAGAAATATCGAGAAAGCAGAGGCTATTTCCATACGGCTAGAAACCGAAATTCAGCATTACAAAGCAGAGGGAAAAGACGTTAGCAGACTTGAAACCCTGCTTGAGGAATATAACCTTCTTGTAGGGGAAGCAAAGCAGTACAGAGCCCTTGCAGATACAGCCGCAGGCGAAGAAAACAGTAGCTCAATTACGGATTCAGAAAACGGTTCATCCGAAAGCACGGAAAGAGAATACCTGATCAGGTCCCAGAAGAGCATGATCCAGGCTAATCATGTCCTGAAAGATATTTTCGATGAATTCCAGCACCTGATGCCTGGAAGCGAAGAGCTCAACAGCACATCCAGGCTCACTGCGGCAGGAGACGGAAAAGCTATTCTCATGGGCAGTTTCACCCTCGACCTGCACCTGGGAGAAGGAGAAATGGCAATACTGGACCTTTCCAGAGATTCCGAAATTGACATAAAAGGGGATTACACGTTTGAAGAGAAACACGACAGACAGGATAAGGTGCGCCTTTACAACATACGATCTGCTGATGTGAAAATTTCTGGCTCCCGGAAGACAGTACTGCTCAATGATGAAAACATTACCCTTGTTACAGATGGGGAGGGTTATGCAGCTTTCCAGGGAAATGGCACATACAGGGTCGAAGAAGCAGGTGGAACAGTAAAAGAAGAAAACTGGGCGACTCCTTTCTTTGAAGAGAGAATGAATCCCGATGATTGCGGGCATGATGGAAAGGAATGTGATAAGGCAACCGGACGTAGACAGGGAAGTAATATCACAGAGGCTGACAGAGCTTATCCGGAGACAGAAAACAGGAGAAGCTTTATCAAAGAGGATACATAAACTTCCCAGAAAAGTACAGGTATAAAACGGCCTGGAAAGATACAAAGTCAAAACGTAACTCTGGATTTACCGATAAAATGAATCTGAGGCTCTATATTATTTGCATTGCTGCCGTACTCGCTTTAGTTGGACCTGCCTTAGCGAACAGCACCGCCACGGTCCATGGGGAGGTATACGGTCTGGGATACCTTTGAGCCCCTGGAAAATGCCGTGGTTGATGTAAATTCGACTCCCTCCCAATCCATGGTGGCAAAATACGGCCTGTATTCTTTTGAACTGGTGCCCGGAGATTATACCATTACAGCCAGGTATTATCAAAACAGTACCCTTATTTATTCGGCAGAAGAAACTGTCAAAATTAAAGATGAAGGAAAATACGTAATCGATCTCCTGCTCCTTCCAGTTTATTCCGAAGAACTCATGGGTAGTTCCGAAGTAAGCGGATTTTCCGAAAAACTGAACAAAAGTTCAGATAATTCTTCGAATAAAGTAAATCCGCTAACAGAAACAGCTGTAGATGAGGCAAATAATTCAAGGAATAGTTCTGACGGAAACTATTCCAATAGCGTTAATGTTGCCGAACAAAGCGGAGCTGTTCCATCAACTGCAAATTACCTGCTGATAGCCCTTGTGCTTATTCTCCTGCTCGCAGCCGGATATCGGTTTACTGGAAAGAATAAAAAGATCGGGAAAAGTGTGCCTCAGGAAGAAATAAGAGAACAGATAACCAGAACAGGGCATATTACCGGAGATTTTTCCGAACCCATAAAGATGCACGAGCTTTCGGTAGAAGTACCTAATAAAAATACTGAGCCGGAATTGGAACCGCAGTCTCAGGAAAAGACTGTGGAAACCGGATTTGCGACAGAAACAGTAGAAAGAGCCAGTAAAAGAGCCAGTAAAAGAGCCAGTAAAAGAGCCAGTAAATGAGCAAGTAAATGAGCTAGAACCTGAAATACCGGAAAGGAAAGTGCAGGCAGAAAGTAAAGAAGAATATCCGGTACAGGAAATAGAACTTGCAGGGCCTGAGCTAGAAGAAGAGAACGAAATAATTTCCCTTGAAGAACCTGAAGATAATCTCAAAATTGAAACTCCTGCTCCCAAAAAGAAGCTTCCTCTCCCTGCAGACCTTCGGGAAGTCATGGACATAATCCGTGGCCAGGGAGGCCGGATTACCCAGAAGGATCTGCGCAGCAAACTGAGGTATTCCGAAGGAAAAGTCAGCCTCATGCTTGCAGACCTGGAAAGAAGGGAATTGATAGAGAAGTTCAAGCGGGGGCGCGGGAATGTTGTGATCCTGAAAGACGAGGAACGCTGAAACTCAGGACCTTCCATTCCTCACATTTTTATCCTACTTTTTCCATATTTGTATGTCTTGATAACTTTGCATATTCGGATAATTTAATTATATACTCGATAAATTTGATTTTCCCTGCTTTTTATCAACCTTAATCCACAGGCATATAGTTTGCCTCGATAACTTCACCCTCTTTCATTTCCTTTTCTCTTCTGAATAAGTTCTTTGTGGTGAATACTATCCATCTCCAGTGGAGTGCAATGTGAACAACAAAGAAGACCAGCATCAGGATTCCAACTTTATCATGGAGCAACCTCAAGATCGGGCCTGCAGCACGGTGGTTGAAATACATTATAAGGCCTGAATAACCTACCAAGACAAATTGAACAAAGAGTGCTAAGTCCACGAGATAGTTGAGTTTTATTCTTTTCATTTCTTCACTCCATCTTAACATTTACATCTACATTTTTGTAACATTATCAATTTCAGTTCATTTGATTGATTTTCATTTGATTGATTTTCATTTGATTGATTTTCATTTGATTGATTTTCATTTGATTGATTTTCATTTGATTGATTTTCATTTGGTTGATTTTTGCTTCATGAGCCATTTACCATCGCAGTTATGCTGTTCTCCAGTTGACTGCTGTACATCCCTTAATTGCCAGAAAAAGAGATAAATATACTTGCAAAAAAGAGTGGCAAAAAGAGATTTATTTTTAATTTAAAATTTAATTAACCCACTTATTTTAAAATAAAGCTTAATTATTGAGTTTAAACTTTAATCTGCTTATTTTTGACCTTCATTCTGGCAATTATCTCAAGGATAATAGCCATGTAGGCAGGATCATGCAGAAAGATCTGCGCAGCAGGCTGAAGTACTCTAAGGAAAAAGAAGCTTCATACTTGCCAACCTAGCGAGAAGAAAAAGCTAAAAGGGGAGTTCAAACGAGAGCGCAGAATTCCATAATTTAGAGGGATGAGAAAGATCAACTTTTGGGAAGTCACTTTGAAGATGCGACTACTTTTCTTCGTAATTTCCCCTCTCAAATAGTAAAAAATGCACTCTTCCATTTTCTTCCCCCACGACGATAATATTACCTTATGAAGAAAAAAACACTCAAAAAAGGGCTATCTCCACTAAAAGCTGATATTTCCTTCCTGTTTTAAGATCCAAACTTTAAGCGTTCTGTCCTGAGTGAATAGAAAAATGAAGTTATAAGTAGGAAACTCCGGGATTTTATACTGGACTGCTCTCGTTACGTCTTCATATCTATTAAATTTTTACAAATAAATCGTGATGAGCTATTCCAGCTTTTAAGCATCTCCTGTTGGCTCTGTTATAAGTCTCGGAAAAATCTTGTCTCTTTGCATCAGGTGAAATTACTGAAACTGGGTAGAGGCACTAAAAATAATACCCGAAACCCTGGTTTTGTCGAAGGAAACAGCTCTTCTGGAAGGCCTGAAGGCCCTTTTGAGAAAACACCACCGCGGATAATACTTTACCGGGATTCCATTTGCCATTTAGGGAGCAATTAAAGAGTAAATTCTATAAATAGAATCTAGAAAAGCTTCATTGGTAAATTAATTCCGTAGATTTCCTATTTTTAGCTAAGTATGCTTTTATTATTAAATGCCAATGAAGGGGATGACTGCCTTCTCCTGAGAAGCTGGCAGATAAGGCATCCTGCATCTGACAGGTGCCTTAATCCTGTGGGCTTAATGGGAAAGGAGCACATGGAAACAGGATACCTCGCCACTCTATAGGATCCTTAAATCAGCACTCAGGTTTTCCCATTTGAAACAAAAGAAGGAAGCAGTCAAAAACCAAACCTACACTCCAGAAAATGAGGCACTATGCATCCTGCAAAAACCTACACTCCAGAAAATGAGGCACTATGCATCTTGCAGGTGCCTCAAAAACGCCCAGCTATCAACCTGTTATCTCAACATGTTATCAATCCTGTAGTTCAATGAAGACAATCAAATAACAGTAAGTCGGATAACATTATAAAATAACATTAAAAGAAACTTTATATTGAGACTTTAGATTAGATGTTTCAGGCAGAGTACGAACAAAAGGCAAACTTATTCAGGCAATCCTGAAGAGGCGCTGACATGATTTAGAGGTTACTTATGACACTTACTGAAATAATAGATTCTTTCAAAACGAAATTGAATCCCTCAAAAATTATGAATTCGCTCGAAAAAAAGGCGAGTTTCTACGATGAATCAGAGAATGGTTCAGAGGGAAATTATTCAGGGGAGAATCTAAAAAACAATCCATACAATAATTCTGGAAATGGTTCTGCTAAAAGTTCTAATGCAGTAAGGATCTCTAAAAATAAAGAAGATCCTCTGATCAAACTTACCGATGTCTGGAAAATTTACCAGATGGGAGAGGTTGAGTTTGCAGCCCTTAAGGGAATAAACATGGAAATCTATGAGGGGGAGTTTCTTGTTGTTCTCGGGCCCAGCGGAAGCGGAAAAAGCACACTTATGAACCTGCTCGGTTGCCTGGATATACCGTCAAAAGGCACGGTTTGCCTGAATTCAAAGGACATCTCAGAACTTGATGAATCAGAACTCACCGTTATCAGAGGACAGATGATTGGCTTCATATTCCAGAGTTTTAATCTCATTCCCACTCTCAGTACGGAAGAAAACGTGCTCTTACCCATGGAATTTCAGGAAGAGGATAGACAAATAGCCCGAAAAAAAGCAGGATACCTGCTTGAGATTGTCGGACTTTCGGACAAGAAAAAGAACCTTCCTTCTCAGCTCTCAGGCGGGCAGAGGCAGAGAGTTGCAATAGCCCGCTCCCTGGCTGTGAACCCGCCTATAATCCTGGCAGATGAGCCTACCGGAAACCTGGACACCAAGACAGGGGACTATATTCTGGATTTTCTGGACGGGTTGCACGAAAAAGAAGGAAAGACGATCATTATTGTAACACATGACCTGGAACTTGTAAAATATGCAACAAGAGTTGTGTACATCAGAGATGGTGAGATCGAAAAAATCGAAAAACGAACGAAAAATGAACCTGAGGAATTAATATGAAAAAGTTCTCTTTGCTAACACTTTTACTGCTGTTTTCAGCATTCATATGCCTGGGAGCCGGAACAGCACTTGGCTCAAATGGAAACATAAATTCTGCGTCTCTGGAAGTAAATTTAACCAATCAGAACCCTGATGCTGCTCGTCCGGGAGAACCTGTTGAACTCACTGTCAGCGTGCAGAATGTAGGAAATACTGACCTGAAAGACATAACTGTTACAGTCAATCCGGAATACCCTTTCAGTAAGGTTTCCGGAGAAAATCCTGTAAAAGAGGTATCCTACCTGAATGCACGGCAGGATGATGACGATGCAGCAGTCCTTAAATTCAAGCTCATGACGGATGCCAACGCTTCAGAAGGCACATATGATATTGATATTACCACCACTGCTAAAGAAAGCGGATCCTCATCAAACACAGTTACTACTACAAAAACAATCCAGCTAGAGATCAGGGGTAAGGAATACGCTCAGATTGTGACCATAAACAAGGCGAATATTGACATAGCAAAGGAAGAGCCTCTTGAGTTCATCATAACGAATACAGGAAACTCCCCTCTGAAAAATATGGTAGTTTCCTGGAAAGATCCAAAAGGTGTAATTCTGCCGGTATACTCGGACAACACCAAGTACATCAAGTATCTCGAAGCAGGTCAATCGGTAACCGTTGCTTACTCAGTAATGGCAGATGTAAACGCAAATCCTGGACTCTACACTCTGGATGTGAATCTTAGCTTTGAAGACTATGAATCCAATGAAAAAAGTATCCAGACCACAGCAGGACTTTTCGTAGGGGGAGAGACCGACTTTGATGTTTCCTTTTCTGAAAGTGACGCAGGGAGAAATTTCCCTTTCAGTTGCAAACGTGGGCAACAACATGGCATATTCGGTGAAAGTATCGGTTCCGGACCAGGACGGTTACAGGGTATCAGGAAGTTCTTCAACTATTGTGGGAAATCTTGAGAAAGGAGACTATACAATCGCTTCATTTAATGTCGCGAGCTCACAGGGTGCTGGAGGAGCTGAAGGAGGTAGTGCAGGAGCACCCCCAGGTACCGCTAAAGCAAGTGATGAAGGAGAAAATGTAACTTCTGCTTCCATGGATTCCAATCCACTAAAAGTCCAGATTGAGTATACGGATGCAAAAGGAGAAAGAATAACGGTTGATAAGGAAGTAGAACTCGAAATGACCTCCGGAAATATGACTGCAGCAGGGACCAGGGAGGCCCAGGTAGAAGTGCTGGCATGGGCTCATATCTGCTTTACATTGTGTTAATAGTGCTTGCAGGAGGGGTATTTGTGTACCGGAAGAAAATACAGGAAAAAATGCAGGCAAGGAAAGAGAAACAATCCGGAAACAAAAAGCCTGAAGACCCGAAGGTCTGAAAAAAGCAGCATCAATAGAGAACGGAAGGATGCAAGATGAGAAACTCAACCTACCTGAAAATGGGTCTGAACATGCTTGTGCACAGTAAACTCCGAAGCTGGCTGACCATTATCGGGATAGTTATAGGGATCGGATCTGTTGTCGGCATCCTCTCCCTCGGAGATGCCATGCAGGAACAGGTGCAGAGCAGGCTCGCCGAGATGGATCTGACAAAAATAACCATAAGTCCCGGATATACCAAAGCGTCATCCAACATGCATGGACCTCCCGGAGAAGGAAGAGGAGGTACGACAACAGATGTCGAACTAACAGATGACGACATTGAGGCACTCCAGGGCCTGGATGGAATACAATACATCACTGGCCAGATTTCCGGCAGTGAACCAGTGATTTACGCAGCGCAAAATGCAACTCTCTCAATTACAGGTGTGGACCCCCAGGTCTGGAAGTACATGACTACCCTGGAAACACAGTCCGGAAGGTTGCTCGAGCCATCTGACAAGTATGTTGCTGTTATAGGAAGCGGCGTTGCCAGTGGAGTTTATGACCAGGACATAGGGATCAACCAGGTAATAACAATAAACGGTAAAGCAGTGCGAGTTGTCGGAATCCTTGCAGAAGAAGGAGAGGGTGGTGACAGAAGTATTTACATGCCGATCGATGGAGCAGTAAACCTGCTTGATGACGCAGAAAAAGATGTTTATGATAGCATCACGGTAAAAGCCAAGAGTGAAGATCTGGTGGACGGACTGATGGAAGATATCGTAGATAAGCTCATGGTGTCAAGGCATATTATTCAGGAAGATGACAGGGACTTTTCCGTGACAGCCTCAAAGTCTATGGCTGAGTCTGTTACCGAAATGACGAGTTCGATGACCCTCTTCCTCGGAGCTATTGCAGCTGTGTCCCTGCTTGTAGGAGCCGTGGGTATTGCAAACACTATGTTTACCTCTGTCCTTGAAAAGACAAAGGAGATAGGGACTATGAAAGCCATTGGAGCGAAAAATAGGGACATCCTTATGATTTTCCTCTTTAACTCCGCAATGGTAGGCCTTGTTGGCGGCATCCTTGGAGTTATACTGGGAGCTTGTGTTTCAACCCTCTTCCCACTGCTGGGAATGAGCATGATGGGAGGAGGAGGCTCTTCGGGCATATATCTTGCTCCTGACCTGATGGCTTTCGGGCTTATCCTGGCAGTTCTGATAGGTGTGATCTCAGGAGTGGTCCCTGCATACAGGGCATCGAAACTGAAGCCGGTAGATGCCTTGAGATACGAATAACCGGAAATTTGCCAGGGAACCTCAAGGCTGATTGATTTACTTTCATCTTTGAGATACCTGTCAACCATGAGGGGAGAAGCACACTCAAGAGTTCTCGTTCCTGCCTTGGGGGATTGAAAACCTGGAATTTTCCCCTCCCCATATTTTATTTTTGAACCGGGTATTGCCCTGTAAAACCGCATAATTTTTACCGGAACAAGGCAGAGAGTGATACTATCCGGTTTAAGCTTTCCTGCTTTACTTTTGAAAGATATGGTATATCATGACCAGACTCAATAATTTTCTGCTTCTTTAAATATTCCCGGAAAATTATAGCTAATTTTATAGGATTTTAAGCAGGATACCCCAAAGTCTTTAGCTCAGGGGTAATTGACTCTATCAGCTCATTTTCATTCGATTATCAGCAAACCTAAGTCCCTGCAATTTCATCAAGGCATAACATCTAACTGGCAATTATAAAATATAACTGGCAATTATAAAATATCACCTGCAATTGCATTCCAAACTCTATCTTAATACTTATCATGTCTTTACTCTACTTGCTGGAAGTGCCTGATAGGGACCTCATTAGAATTTTTCCGTTTTTTAGTCCCCTCACCGTGAAAAAAGTTGGCGAGTTCAAAGCAAAATGTATTCCGCATCTTCCCATAAAAATATTAATTATATATGGCAATTAAAGGCGTTATCTCTTTCTTTCTGCGGCTTAAATCCCAAAAAATAAGGCTACTTTATAAAACTTTTATAGTATATATTTCTTTTGAAGACGAAAACTCAATACGGTCTTATTTTAAAGTATAATATGTTTTTTATTTTTTAGGCTTGACAAAAAAATCATAAATCGGGCAAAAATGTAAATATAACTTAAAAAAAATATATGCAAGATACTTAATTAGATGGGGAGGTATTGGGTTGATTTTTAAGAAAATACCCATGCACATATATGAAGACTTTCATAAGATGTTTATTGGAAGTAATCAAAACACTTTTAATATCTGCAGGGAATGCGGAGGAGCATGTGAACATAATAAGATAGGAACTCTGCTACCCGGGGAAGAAGAATATATGGCAGAGAAAATGGGTATAAACGTTTCGGATTTTAAAATCCGCTACCTGGATATCCTGAAAATGGATGATGGAACTATAATACATGTATTAAAACTAGGAAAGTTATGCCCGTTTTTAAACGAAGAAAATGAAGGGTGTGAGTGCCGGGATTTTAAACCTGTATTTTGTAAGATCTACCCTGTTATTTTTACACTTGAAGACGAAAAAATAAATTTTACAATAGATGACTGGTGTAAGTTATCAAGAAAGGAAGCGTGCAGGAATTATTTTGAGACAGCTATACCCCTTTTATCAAGTCTTGCAATTCCGATAGAATGGTTAAGGCATGTAGTTAGCTACGATAATCTCTGCTTTGACTATCAGGAGCTGAAAAAACTCAGGAACGGAAAAAACAGGTATGCGGTTTTTTCGCTTGAAGAACTGTTGAGTTTGCAGAAAGCCGAGATAGAGACTGCCAGCTTATGTATCGACTTCGGTCAGGGGGTTGAAGAGTCCGCATTTTAACTTTACGCCGAACAAAGATCTTATTTCAAGTGCCAGCAGGGATCTGAGTTTACTTGCTGGCAGAACAATAAATAACTTCGACTGCAGGAAAAAACTCTACAAAATAATATTCCTGGCAATACGTCTTTTGCTACTTGAAGTTTCCAGTTTTCTTTCTCTGTTAAACTTATCTAAGGAGTTTAACTCTTCAGTGATTCTATAGTTTTTGATCTAACCCGGTATCCCTGCCATTTCCTTTATTTCCTGTTATCGGAATTATGAAAGCAAAGGTGCTTCCCTCTCCCGGACTGCTCCTGAACCAGATATATCCGCCGTGAAGGTTGACAATCTGCTTAACTAATGACAGACCGAGCCCTGTTCCCTGATATTGTTTGGAGAAAAATGAGTCAACCTGGCTGAAGGGTTTGAAAAGCTTGCTCTGGTCCTCAGCTTTGATACCAATCCCTGTATCCTTAACCGTTATTTCCACCATATCTCCTTTTTTTCTTGCCCCTATCTTTACAAGCCCATTTTCATAGGAAAACTTTATACCATTATCTACAAGGTTGTACATTATTTGAACAAATCTGGCTTCATCTGCACATATACTGGAAAGGTTGCTATCCATGTCGATTACGATCTGAATATTTTTCCGGTCTGCTATCGGGGACAGGAGATTTTTTACCATATTAAACTTACCGGCAAGTTCAAACTCTTTATAGTCAAGCTCCATTTTTCCGGCTTCTACTTTAGAAAGATCCAGGATATCATTGATGAGGCTCAAAAGATGCTTTCCGCTTTTTGAGATGTTTCCAACGGATCTTAGCTGTTTTTCATTCAATTCGCCGTATGCCTGCTCATACAGCAGGTCAGAGAATCCTATTATTGAGTTAAGTGGAGTCCTCAGTTCATGGCTCATATTTGCCAGGAATTCGCTCTTTGTACGGTTTGCTGCTTCTGCGATTTGTTTTTCCTGAAGAAGTTTTTCTGCTGCTTTCTTCTCCGTAATGTCTCTAAAGGTTTCCATAACTCCTATTATCTTTCCATCCTCTCCGGTTACCGGGATTGCCTGGATAAACCAGACCCTTCCGTCCTTTGCAGTAAATTCCCCTGACTTTTTATTGTTTGTAACAAAGATCTGCTCAAGTTGCAGATTGTCGGATAACAGGTCGCTAATGTCGTGAGTAGATTTAAGGCACAAGCCCACTGCTTTTTCAAGGTCCATCTTCATATATTCAAGCGCAGCTTTGTTTGCCCAGATGATCTTAAGCTGAGGATTTACCAAAATAACCAGTTCGTTCAGAGAGTCGAGCAGAACTTTCTTTTCCCTTTCCTGTGCCTTTAATTCCTGTTCTGCAAGATTGATTTCATTTAGCATGCCGTTTATTTCTCTTGAAAGGCGGTAGAGTTCATCATTATCGTCAAGAGATAACCTTCTGGAAAGGTCCTTTTCCGACCTGACTCGTGTAACGAAGTTGTCAATTCCTATTAACCTTGAGACGAATAGCCTGTCAAGCGCAAATTTAACTCCGACCCCGGTCATGAGACCGGTTAGCAAAAGGAAGAAATACATGTTATTCAGGGTCCTCTCGCCATGCCGGTAGAGTTCTCTTGGGAAGTCCGCTCTTATGATAAGGGCAGGCTTGCCTGAAATATCTCTCAATTCAAAATAACCCGCTACTTTATCTTCGCTGAGGGGCTCGACAATAGTCCTTCCTGGATCCTCGGAAAAATTATTCAAATTTTGTCTTGAAAATCAAAAGGCATATCTCTGTCGACTCTATACATCAAAAGCGAAGATTGGGTATCTTCTTTGAAAGATTCAAGAAGGGTATTGTCAAAGTACTTCCCGAAAATTAAGGTGCCTTTCATAGGCCCTTCATAATTTGTCGTAAGGATAGGATGGCAGGAAATAAACATGGGGTCTTCATCGAGCAAAACGAAACCGTTCTTAATGTCGTTTTCTGATTTTGAAAGAAGAGTTCCGTCTTCTACCATTTTGAGAAGCTTTTCCGGAATTGGTTTTTCCTCTCCGGTATAAATATCTACTGATTTTGCGTGAAACAAGCGATCCTGAATTATTGACAAAAAGCATCACATTAACCTTGATTCCGGCAAGAGTTTGATTCTGAAGGTTTACATCTGAATAATTCTGGTTCCTATCATCAATAAAACGGTAAGTATCATCCCAGCAGGCCCAATCCTGGTTTATGTAATCAAGGTACCCCTGTTGAGTCGAAACGGCATTCTGCACCCGTTCCACATTCGTCCGTGTGTCCGTCTGTTCAAGCTCCAAAAAGTTTGAAAGCTGCATATTGTGGGTAACCGTAAATGCAGCAGTAAGAACGGCAAAAATTAAAAGGGTTATTACAAGAACCTTTTTACTAATGTCTATTCTGGCCACCCCAGTAGCTTGAAGATTAGAAGGAGCTTGAAAGTGATATATTATGGATATTAAAAAGATGAGAAAGTATATAAAATTTAGTAAACATTGTAATTAAATGAAAAGCGATAATATATATAAAATTTAGTAAAGATTGTAAGTAAAATTTAAAGGCAATTCGATTTTATTCCACAGTCTCATCCCGCAATTCTACAGAAAAGTTAAGAATGGATTTAAGCCAGCATTATTAAAATTAAGCCAACATTATTAAAATTCAAACTAATTCTCTCATTATTTCCCGGTTACACTATTTCGGGCATTCAGGTAAGACCTTTCTGCAATTTCCGCACTTCCCTTGAGGTTCGTAACCTTCATATCAAAAGCACAGGCAAATTCCTGGACATTTTCGTTAAATTCCGGATTATTCACAATTCCGTTATCTATTTTTGCAGCCAGGCAATAATGCGGATTCTTCAGGTAGCTGTTGTTAAAATCCCGGCTATCCGTTTCATTTTCCAGCCGCTTCCAGCTTGAAGCCCACATAGGGGTCAGATAAATCGTTCCCATGCCCCTGAACTCGATCATGGCTCTGGCATAAGCTTCATTTCCTCCGAGAGCTAAACTGATGCAGTCTTCTATGGTTTCACCGTTTTTGTCTTTCAGGAAAAAAAGCGGACATCGAAGGTCTGCGAAATCCTCTTCCAGTTTTTCAAAAGTGTGCCCGCAGGTACCATAAAAAATCAGGATTTTATCCGAAAAAGGAGCCATTTCCCGGATGTTTCTGTACACCTCTGCCTTTAACAGTTCGAGGTCTGCGTGCAGGCCTAACCTTAGCAAATTTACGACAGCGCTTACCTGTTTTTCTTCCCTCATTCTCTTCTTCTCGCGAATTTTTTTAAAGAAGGGAAAGAATCGAAAAAATTTTGAGAAAATTTCGAAATCCGGGCTGGATCCGCCTTTAAGAAGCATTGGGACCCTGTCCAGAAAAACTGTCCTCGGACTGCAGTTCTTTGATTTAAGTTTTCGAAGAAAATCTGAACTGTCCCGGTTTTCCACAATGATTAGCTGCTGGAGTTCATGGTCTTTTGATAATACATGCACAAGTTCGTCTTCGAGCATTCCGCAGGCAATAATACTCAGTACAGGCATATTTTGGATATCCTTTCTCGTAAAGATTCGTTTCTCACATTCTTTCTACAACAAGTATCAAAGTCCTGGGAGATCTTTTTATGCTTGCACACTGAACAGCTCATTTCTATTCGACTTTTTCAGTTTATTTTCAGTTTAGTATTATAATAAGTTAAGTTTATACTGATATATTATATTTGATTCTGATCGTTTTTGCTTATTTCTTTTTATTAATTTGTTTTTGCTTATTTCGTTTTAAACTTAGAGGGAGTTTTTTATCAGGGGTGACTCCGTAATATTTTGTTCTTGCTGCTCCCCAGATACAACCGTTTTTCCCGAAAATTTTCAATTCAATTTTCTGGATATTCTTGCAAATTTTGTTCCCTTCTCTTGCACCCTTGCAGATTATACAGAACTTTTCACAAAAAACAGGAGGATTTTGCTTATTTTCAACCATTTCGACACTCTCAGCTATAATATATTTTTTTCATATCTGGATACTGATGGGCGCGTATCCAGATATTTCCTTGATACGGATGTAATTTTCAGTTTTGGTCAGAGCAGTTTCTGTCCTGCGCCAGGGCCGGGAGCACACTGGAATACGTCGCTAATCCGGACTTCTATTAGGTTCTTTGCAGGTAGTCCGGGCTTTGCTGCATTCACAATTGCTTTCATTTTTTCAAATTTTTCTCCGGAACTGATAATTTCGGTTTCACCTTTTATCTGGAAGCAGCCGCCGGTATCAGGTCCCCATACATAGATTGCGACATTCGGGTTTTCTTCAAGGTTTGCCAGGGATTTAGCCATGAAATTATCTGAAATCCAGATTGTTTCATCATCTACAAGCTGGCAGAAACCTATCGGGACTACATTAGGAATTCCTTCTTTTGAGGCCGTAGCTACGGGAAAGACCTTCACTTTTGAAAAAGCACTTTTCATTTCTTCATTTAATTTTACCATGGTAATCACCATCAAGATGGTTGCAGTATATATTTATATATTTAAGCGTCAGAATTGTGTATTGAAGGTCGGATTTGTGTATTTTAATAACCTTAAGGAAACAAATAGTTCAAGGTTTTTAAATGTGTTGAGGGAAGATATTTTTGAGAAAGAAAACCCGCAGATTACCACCCTGAATGAATATTCCCTTTATACATCTCTTGAATCCTGCCCCATGTGCCTGGTCAGGCTAATTTCTGCCGGCATAAACAGAGTATTTTATGTATCTCCTGATCCTATTGGCGGGATGGTAAATGCGATTTCCCTTCTGCCTCCTCTCTGGAAGGAGCTTTCGGCACCACAGGTTTTTACAAAGGCACGCTGCTCCGGAGAGCTTTCAAATGCTGCAACCGAGATTATGCTTATCAATGCAAATGAACTGCTTGAAATCCTGAGAAAACGCCGCGAGTGAGATTTCTATTTTTAAAATTATACAGACAGAAAGAGTCTGAAAATAGAGATCAGGAATAGAAGCACAGATTGTGTTGATTTACTTCTTTCATTCCTTTTTTACCTTACTTTTTAAAAATTTGTCATGCCAGTTAGCTTTTATTTAGCTTTGCCAGCCAAATTATTATCCTGTTTCGCCGATCAAGCTTTTATTCTGTTTTATTAGTCAAGCTTTTATTCTGTTTCGCCAGCCAAGCTACTATTCTATTTTGCTACTATTCTATTTTATTAGTCAAGCTTTTATTCCGTTCTGTTGCTCACAAATGTTAAGATGGTTGCATAAGAAGAATTTAAGACCCTCGCGAGAGTGGAAAAAATCACATTAAGTATAAAGCAATTATTTTGAGCAGTGATTTTTGTCAAAAATTAAAATACGGGTCTTAGAGATTCACCTGTTCCCTGTACCCGAATTCGACACTGTAATCCAGATAATAGATAACTTCCGGCTCAATTTTTATCATGACAATATCCGGATCAGGGGGCATGTCTGCAGCAACCGGAAATTTGGCCACCATTATTTCCCCAACTTCACGCAGTTCATTTTCATCGGTAATTATCGATGCCTTGCCTTCCACCTGAAGTGCCCTCATATCAAACCAATCGGGGTCGTCCTCATCAACAGTATAAGCCACATAAGGATTGTGCATAATATTCTGGACTTTTCGGGTATTCTTATTGGTTGTAAAATATATGACTGCATCTTCGGATACATATGCCACTGTATGGGCCATTGGCCTGCCCTGCGGGCTTACGGTTGCAAGGTTCAGGTAGTAATGACTTGAAAGGTATTCGTAAATCTTATCTTTAAGCTCTTCTGCCATAGTCCCCACCAAAATTTTATAACTTTCAGCTAAAACCCAGTTGATTAGATTTTACACCGAATTTGCCAGGATACAGTATGTATCCTCAAGCAGTTCTTCCAATTCCATGCTGTAAAAAGGGAAAACTCCATCTATCTCATCTTTCCCCCATAGAGTTTATAGGGACAAAATTTATAAATTTTACTTATATCTGCAGCCAGCGGGAATATCAACGCAGTACCTGTAATATTTTTCCCACAGCAAGCCAGAAAGATAGTGAATCTCGATTGAAGAAAAATACCTGATAGGATTGTATTTCCACGAGGTACGTTTTTCGCACCTGCTCCCCGTATTCAATCGAACAAAAATATCTACCTTTCCGGAAATAATCTCAATAAAGAGCCGAAAGTGCAAAAAGAGTCACTATTTAAGATTTTCTCTTCTTTACGCATTCTTTTAGTTTTTCTTCCAGGCGGATCCGGGAAATAAAGACCCCGAACTGCGTTGCAATGGTTTCAATAACCGTGCGCACACTATCCGGAAGCTCGTACTCGAAGCTAGAAGCAAGATAAAAAGTTGCAATAACATTTTTGCCTGATTTTACGGGAATAATTGCTGTGGCCCTGAGGTTTTCCTGCCTGAGTGCATCGTCCCTTGACGTAAGAAGAAGATCTATATGCTGTTTGTAAACAGGCTGCCCTATCATAACAAGTTTGGTATTTGGAGAATTCGCACTGAAATGGGAGGCATGCTCGACAAAATTAGGAGAAAGGCCGCGGTGAATGGCAAGAGTCATGTCACCTGTTGCTTCATCTATAAGATAAATTCCTCCGGCATTGATTTCATCTATCTGGAGGCAGGAATCCAGCAACCTCTCAAGAGTCTCGTTCAGGTAATTGGAATTGCTAAGAGCGATGCCGAGATCCCTCTGAATATACAGGAGCTTTTCTTTTCTCTTCCGTTCGGTAATATCCAGAATTATGCCTTTAAGGTATTTTACAACCCCATTCTCATCGGCTTCAATAAAAGTCCTTTCATCAACCCAGCGCACTTCCCCCGACTTTGTCAGGATGCGGTACTCCTGGGAAAAGTCTACGTAATCTTCCTCAATCCTTCTGGAAAGTTCTCTTTCAACTCTTTCAAGGTCATCAGGATATATTATATTGCCATATAGAAGTTTTCCGGATGTGAATTCTTCTACAGTGTACCCAAACTTCTTTATGTTTTCGGAGACGAATTCTGCAGGCCAGTACTTTTCGGGCCTCCAGAGGAAAACAGTGACCGGAACCTTATTTATTACCGAAATCAGCTCCTTTGCCATCTCAAGAGCATCGCATAAAGCCATCTCGTTCAGGTATTTACAGGATTTTTGCCTGCTGTTTCCATTCTTAGCCGGGTTCGAAGTCGCTTTAGACATTTTATTCTCCGTAAATAAAACCTTTTACAGGAAGCTATGAGAAAACTTTACTTATTTACATTTTTCGCTTCGCATACATAGAAGTACGCAATAAATTAAAAAGCTTGTGATTTGAATTTTGGTATTTATCAGAACGAAGAGACTTGAAATCAGAACTATATCAGAAAATGCAACCACCGGAAATGTGTAAAGAGAAGATAACTTAGGGGAAAAATATATAAATAAAATGAAAATTTTCCACTGGCAAGGTTATTAAATACAGGCTTTTTAAGAATTTATTGGGATTTTTTTCCTGCCAGCCTGCTATAGCTCGTAGACCGCAACTTCCCGTGTAAACCTGTCGATTTCCTTAACAGCGATTTTTTCAGATTTTAGAAAAGCCCTTTCTTTTACCCGCTTGATGAATAAATCTGACTCTTAAATTGACTATCGAGGTCAATTTGATATATCACCGGTGATATCTTTTTAGATACATCTGCCTACAAAATAAGCAAGAGAGGAATTCGATAATATGGATGATTTTCAGGGAGTATTGAAAGGCCAAAAGATTGCCTATTTTTCTATGGAAATAGGACTTAACAGTGAAATCCCTACTTATGCAGGAGGACTGGGCGTACTTGCAGGAGACACGATTCGATCGGCTGCGGACCTGAATATTCCGCTGGTAGCAGTAACACTTGTGAGCAATAAAGGCTATTTCAGGCAGGTTCTTGACCCTTCGGGAAATCAGATAGAACACACCGAAGAGTGGAATCCTGCCCGATTCATGACTCTTCTCGCAGAAGAAGCAAGCGTAAAAATCCAGAATAGAGATGTCAAGCTCAGAGCCTGGCTCTATAACTGCAAAAGCCTTACAGGAGGCTGCGTACCCATCATTTTTCTTGATACCGATGTCGAGGGGAATGAATGGGAAGATCGACGGATTACGGATTTTCTCTACGGAGGAGACCAGCGCTACAGGCTCAAGCAGGAAATAGTACTGGGGACAGGGGGAGTAAGAATGCTTGATGCGCTGGGCTTCAAGGTCAGAAAGTACCATATGAACGAGGGACACTCAAGCCTGCTTGGCCTGGAACTCCTGAGGCGTAACGGCACTGACCCTGTTAAAGTAAAGGAGCTCTGCATTTTTACCACGCATACCCCTGTGGAAGCAGGGCATGATAAGTTTGATTACGGGCTTGTAGAAGACCTTATTCAGGACAAAAACAGTGTGGATATCCTCAGAAGATTCGGAGGAACCGACCGTTTTAATACAAGCCTTTTTGCCCTTAACCTGTCGAACTATGTCAACGGAGTTACAAAAAGACACAGCCTGATCTCAAGCGAACTCTTCCCGGGCTACAAAATCCAGGCGGTCACAAACGGCGTCCACTCATATACCTGGACTTCTCCTTATTTCAGGAAACTTTATGACCGATACCTTCCTGGCTGGGCAAATGAGCCTGAACTTCTGGTAAGGATAGACGGAATCCCTGACAGCGAGATATGGGAAGCCCACTGGAACGCAAAAAAAGCCCTTATCGATGAGGTGAATAAAAGGACAGGGGTAGGTATGGACTACGAGACCCTGACAATCGGCTTTGCACGGCGCATGACCGCATACAAACGCGCAACATTAATCCTGTCAGACATTGAGATGCTCAAAAAAATAAACAGACGAGGCAAAATTCAGCTTATCTTTGCAGGCAAGGCCCATCCGCATGACGGAGCCGGCAAACAGCTTATCAGGGATATCTTCAAAAATATGGAAACTCTGAGGGAAGAAATAAAGATTGTCTTTCTGGAAAACTACGATATGGACCTGGCCGCAAAAATGGTATCCGGGGTCGATATATGGCTCAATACCCCCACCCGCCCTTACGAAGCCTCCGGCACAAGCGGCATGAAAGCTGCCCACAACGGGGTCGTGAACCTCAGCGTGCTTGACGGCTGGTGGATCGAAGGCTGGATTGAAGGCGTGACCGGCTGGGCAATAGGCCCTCAGCCCGAAGAAAGACTCTCTGAAGAAGAAGCAAAAGCCGCCGAACTCAGCGACCTTTACAATAAACTGTATTACATCATCGTCCCCATGTACTACGGGCGCAAGGACGAGTGGGTTAAGCTAATCAACAACTCCATAGGCATGATAGCCTACTATTTCAACAGCCACAGAATGATGCGGCGTTATGTCACACATGCGTATTTGTAAATTTATTGTGATTTTTTATGGGAGTTGAATCTTATTCCTCTCATTATTTTTTGGGGATATAGGTAATAAGAAAAAACGCAATGCTGTTGTAGAGTTTCGCAAAACCTCTTTTTAAAAAAGTTATTAAATCCAAAATTAATCTGTTTAATGAAGGCAATTTTTATTTTTTCATTTAATAAAAAATCCATTTTTTGTACTCTTTCTATTTTTTTATACAAAACTATTCTTTTTTAAGAAGCTGGTATATTCAAAATTAATTTTCTGTTTTTATAATGTTATATCTGGGAAAATATGTTAGTGTCTGTGAGTTATTGATTAAATTTGAAAAAAACGGTCACATTATTTGTAGTCTTACAGATTTGAGAGTCAGTCCTATGCTTAAGAATTTCAGTAACTGACCTCCATTATCACTAGTAAGGGGAGAAACGTTCAAATAAGTATACTGGTATATTCTTTTTTGACAGTTAAAACTAGGTTTGGGCTATACATAGATTTATTTTCAGGGGATGCACTTTTGATTGATGCTGACACTTCACATACAATCGTCAAGCTAGCCAAGCTAGCAATAGTACTTGTTATCCTGTTTGGAGCCGCTCATAGGCTCAAGCTCAATTATATCACTCCAGCAATAATACTTATTGCTCTGTGTGGGGCAGGGGCTGTTGTTGCAGATTTTGATGGAGACGGATTAAATACTCCTGACGAGATTCAACACGACACAAAGATATTTTCATCGGAATATGATACGTATACAATATATACTAACTCAGCATCGAGCGTGATTACTAAGCAAGCCTGGAACCGCGGGATTACGTCGTGAACGATCCCCGAATGACATACCTTTTAGAGGGACAGGATTGTGCTGGAATGAATTCTCTTTCGTTATATCCAGATCATGTAAGAGAGCTATTCGTTCAGAAAATCTTTCCCTCAAAACATCTGGTTGGCAAAGTGTGTTTTTTGTCAACATCATGCTGTAACCTATATTTGGCAGGTCGACATTAGATTTTGAGTGTTTTTAACGATGGCGTTTCTTAAACATTGCGTAAATATTTATTTTGGTTGAAAATTGGTAAACATATGACCCAAATCTCACGACATATATCAACAATGACCCATTTTTGCAATAACGTTTAGTATCAGAGACGATGTGTTTTCCAGCAAAAACGCTATCAGTAAAAATACTACGAAAAAACAGATTACTTGCCAAAAGTAGGTTGTAACTATCCAGTCAGGGTAAAACAATATCAATAGCCATCTTTAGTAAAATTCAATGGGCAAATTTCTCTAAATTAGTTTCCATTAATTATTAGCTATTGATTACTTTTTTTCTATTTTCACTGGATGTTAATCACACAGATCTGTTATACCAAAATCAGCATCAATCAACTGATATAGAGTAGGCTGAATAGTTAAACTGGATTTTTAATTCACATTTATTTTTTCCTTTGAGTTTTCAAAGAAAATATATAGAACACCACTGTGAATTATGAAATATATTCCGGATTCTGCATCATAGATTACGCGTGCATTCATATCAGCAGCGGCGTCTACAAGCTCCTGGAGAGACGAGATTTCGACTCTAATAAGAGAATCTATGTTTTCGGGAAGTTTGCCTTTGCTGATAAACTCTTTATAAAGCGAGTTTTTATTTTCGTTCCCCAGTTTTTCGATGTATGTCGGATCAACTTTACTCATTTCCTTGAGAGGAATAAGTGCCCCCAAAAGGACTGTGCTTAACAGAAATAAGAACAGAGGGAATTTGATCGTTGATAGAGAGGGAACTTTTTGAACTCTGATATTTTTATGCGTTTCCTCGAAGAATCCCAGTTCTTCAGGCATCTGGTAGTATGTAGGGTTAATGTTAACAGGTATGGTAAAGCTTTTTTCACCTCTAACATTCTCTCCATTTATTTTTCCTTCATAATTGACTTCAGTAACAATTTCGATCGTTGGATCTGAGGAATAGTTTAGCTGATCCTTTACTTCTTTGGCCTTTGCCTGGATCTGAGGTACATCAAGGGTGAAATTAGAGATAAGAACATCCCCACTTTTCAATTGGACGCTTTTTGGTTCTCCAACCAAGAACTCCTTTTTCCAGAATACTTTCTGTTCTTCTCCAGATCCTTCCTTGCCGCTTGCCACAACCATATTCTTTGCCTCCACGTGGAGATCAGCAAACTCTGCGGCTTCGAGGCTGTATACGAATGAAATGTCTACAGTAGGAGATACGGAAAAGAAGTACGCTGGATTTCCCATTCCAAGCCTGATTCCTTCAGGGTAAAGGGGATTTGGCTTTGTTACAGAGGCCGAATATGTATAATTGCCGAGCTGAGTATAGGAAGTGATATTCTTTTCTTCATATGCCACCCCGGAATATTCTTGATACATCCAAAGGCCGGAAAAAATAATCATCAGAAGGAATACAAAGAAAAAAATTTTCGCTTTATCTATCAAAATATTTTTAAGTTTCAGAAATATAGGATCCAGAGTTTCACCTCCAACTTCCTCTATTTACTTCATGTGTTATACACAGGCGATCCATCAATAACAGTTGATATTTTACCAGACACTCGCATACTTTCATCATTCTGCCTCTTATTTTTCCACGCTGAAAACTTCGCTTCTGTAACCGAATCTGGGTAAGAAAACAGATATATTAGGCTGCTTAAGAAACATTAGATACTCTTAGAGTGTGACTCCCTTAAGTTTAGACAAGATGGAGAGTCCTTTTCCATCGTGAAACTATACGGCGGAATTTGACTTTCTTACTCTTTCTGCCAACAGTCGATTTCCTGTACCACAGAGGGAGTAGAAGCAGTGCAGACCCGAAAGTATAAAGCCCAACCTCTGCAAGAGCAGGGAGATAGGGGTTTATTTCCGCAAGCGAAATTATCCAGAAGACCGGTAGGATATAAGGAACCGAGCTTATCGTTGCAGACGTATTTTCGGGAGCTATAACCTGAGTTTCATTAGCCGGAGTAACCACCCCATACCAGAAATGAATATTAATTCGTTGTCTCAATTCGTCAGGCGTTAAAACGTAGACTAGAGGGAGAGACCCTTGGTTATCTATCGTTTTTTCCTTCCCAAGAACCACATGCCCATTTTCCCCCAGGTTATGCACGACTATCCCTGTAGAAATAATCCCACTTATAAGAATGATTGCTGCCAGCCTGTTTCCTTTAACCACATAAGAAGTTATTCGAGCAATCTTTTTTCTTTCTCGTTCTACTTTCCGAGCTTTGACTGGATCGCTGTACAGAATTATATTCTTGAGTTCATCGAGAATGAGCAGACCTGCAGGCAATAGAATAGTAAAAATAAAAATATTTTTATTATGTTTTACTGTATCGGGCAGATACCCCACAAAAGGGATGACAAAGATTAATTTTCCAACCACATCTGAAGCCTTAACTACAAATATATCTTCTGCGTTGTTTGCATCTCCTTTCGTATGGAAGATGCGCTTTTCTTCTCCTTCTATGGAAATGATCCTGTGCGTGATTAAGGTATTAGGTCTACCGCTTGGGTCACGGAAAACCATGACGTCACCTACCACAAGTTCATTCGGGTCGACTGATCTTGCGATAATCATATCTCCAGGAAGCATAGTCGGAACCATACTCCCGCTCAATACTATAAGAGGCATCTTTGAGCCCGTAAAGAAAGGAATTAAAGCATTGATAAGAAGCAATGCAATGGCTAGGAGAATTGCTTCATGGAGAATTTGTTTTCGCTTCATTATTTCATTTCCGTGCTGGAATTTCCCTTGACTCAGTTATGCAGAGCTTTCATTCACAGAAACATTTTCGGAACTGGAATTTCCGGAATTATCGGCAGAACTGGAATTTCCAGAATTATCTATAGAACTCTTGGCGACAGAAATCTCGCCTGTTTTTATATTGCTGCCATCTTCATCGCTTACTGTAAGCGTTACTTTGTAATTTCCTGCTGCAGAGTAAGTATGCGAGGGATTCTGCTCAGTTGAAGCAGCTCCGTCTCCAAAGTCCCAGTTCCATTCTTCTGCATTTTGAGAGAGGTCGGTAAACTGCACAGTTAGAGGGGCAGTCCCTGATGTAATATTGCTGCTGAAGTTTGCGACCGGAAGCAAAGGCTGTAATACAGTTATTGCAGTGAAGGTTGAATTTGTGCCGTTTGCATTGCTTACTGTAAGCATTGCGGTATAATTTCCTGCTGCAGAGTAAGTATGCACCAGATTCTGCTCGGTTGAGTTAGCTCCGTCTCCGAAATCCCAGTTCAATGCAGTTGCATTTAGCGAACTGTCGTTAAATTGTACACACAGAGGCACAATACCTTCAGATACATTACTGGTGAAGTTTGCTACAGGCAGTAATTGTTTTGGTCCTGGTGCTGGTTCTGATACATTTATTGTACCAAGAGTCATATTTGTTCCGTTCTCATTGTTCACTGTCAGATTAACGGTATAGGTACCTGCTGCGGAGTAAGTATTAATAGGGTTCTGTACTGTGGAATTATTTCCGTCTCCAAAGTCCCATTGCCATTCGGATGCATTTTGTGAAAGATCAGTGAACTGCACAGTCAGAGGAGCAGTCCCTGATATAGCACTGCTTCTGAAGCTGGCTTCAGGAAGGACTCCTTCATCTTTGTCCAAATTCCCGGATTCTTCGCCACTGCCAGAGCCTGAACCTGAGCCTGTGCCTGAACCCAGGCTGCCTGTGTTGTTACTGGCTTCTAAGGAAGCAGTCCTGTTCAGGTCATTGTTATTGATGTTCAGGTCAGTGGTATTGGTAAGGTTAAAGGGCTCATTTTCTGCTGTAAAGGAATTATTTGTTAAATTCGAGGAACTATTTGTTAGATTCTCCGCTGAACCTCTATTATTCAAAAAACTTTCATTCGTTAGAAAAGAACTCTCATTCTTCAGAGAAGAATTATTCTCTGAAGAATTTTGGGACAAGAAACTTTCGGAATTAGTTGCCCCATACAGAGTCCCACTGCTCTCGCTAGAGACATTCTGGAGATTCTCACTGCCTGCGGACAGGTTTTCAGGTGTTCCAATCAGACTGGGAAAACTGTCCCAGACACCTGCGTTGATCTCAGCACTGGTGTGCTTCGTATCACTGAAAGAAGCAGACGTTCCTGTAAAAGAATGGAAATTACTGCCTGCGAAGACTAAAGAAGATACCATCAAACCCATGAATAATATTTTATTGAATGCCTTCATTCTTAATCATCTACCCCTAAAAATGCTGTTCTGAACCCCAAGATGCGAGTGCTATCCCGACCAGATAGATTTTATCTTCTGCCCCCTACACTACTTTGTACCCAGGTATGGCCAATTAAGCACATCAAAGGTAATGTATTGTAGTTTCTCAATATATATAACTTAATTGGATAATTAATAGACAATTTTTAAAAATATATACATATTATGAAATAAACATAAAAGATAGATTATTTCCAAGACAAATCAGATAGAGATTACAAATGAAAATTTTCCAGAGCGCGTTATTTTCTGATTTCCTTCAAAAAGTAGATTATTGACTAAGTGTGTATATTACGTCGAAAGTAAGTTTCTTTCCTTGAATACCACTATCTATTTTTTCTGGAATCTCATAGTAGATCACGAGTTTATATGTAGTATTAGGGTCCACAGCGATGTTAGATACACTTAATCCGCTACAACTTATGATGGGAACGAGATTTGAATTCGATCCTACAAGCTGCTTTACTAAAGTGCCATCGCTCGCTTTTACAAGTTTGATATTAACCCTAACACTGTGCAGGAGGGTATCTTTACCAGTAGGTATTGAAGGAGTTTCTCCCGCTACACTTTCTTTTATAGTTCCAAAATTTATTTTCAAATTTCCAGGAAGGGTCCCGGAGTTGGATACAGTCTGGTACAAAGTGCCGGAACTGCCGGGCGATACACCAATGATTGTCATAAGCGAGGTAGTAGGATCAAGGGAAAGGTAAAGTGTTCCGGTTGTAATTGTGTTTCCGGTACTTGTTATAGTGTCCTGAAAGTATGCAAATGTGTTGGCGCACGCTATAGTCGCAACCGTGACTATTATAAGTAAACTCCAGACTACTCTCTTGCCAGGCATCTCTTAATCCCCTTTTTATAGTAGACTCACTAATTAACCCATTTTTAAATATCAGTTGTAGTTTTCGAGTGTATATTCCGGTTCTGTTGCAAAAATAATTTTTCTACCCTTTTGGGCTATAAAAATTGCTTTTTGTGTCATTATTTGCCTGCTTATGACTCCTTTATATCCCAATTGTAACGTTTTTCACGAGTTTTGTAAGATAGCCAGATTTTTTGCAACGGAACCGAAATGGGGAAGACCCAACTGATCCGTCTCCATATACTGTGTTTGTAATTTTGCGGTAGTAATACCATTACCTTGACTTGTTATTGTGTCTTGAAAATATGCCCACGTACTAGCACCACCTATGCAGGCGAGCAAGCCAATTGTTAATAAACTTAACATAAATTTCCTGTTAAACTTCATATTTTACCCCATATAAATCACCCCCACATAAATCACTTTACCAAATTAATTTATTTAATGTGCTGGCTTGAGATAAGGAACCATTATATATTTTACATCAAAAGTCAATGTTTTACCCTCATCGGGATTTTGGTTTTGATAGTCCTGATAGGTATATGAAATAGAAGCGTCCATAGTTTGACCCGGCAGTAAAGCTGTCGCAACTAATTTGGGTGGTTTATTGAGCCATACAGCACTTCCTCCAGCGACATTGAAAACAAAACGGTTCGTGTTAAAAGGGCTAATATCATTACCTGTAATGGCTACATATACACTAGCTGTGTTGGTACCAGTATTTTTAATAGAATGTGACTGGATAAGACCACCACTACCAGGAATTATTGGATTTGGGAAAGTGACACCCGGAACGGTAGCAACACCAGAAGGACCAACTTGAACACCATCAAAAAGCATCGAGACTTTTTGTGTTGCAATTCCATTATCAGTACTGGTTATTGTGTCCTGAAAATATGCCCATGTTCCTGCACTCGCAACAACAGCAAGCAAACCAATTATTAATAGACTAGCAAGTAGTCTCTTGTCTGTTTTCATAAAAATACCCCCCTTTTTGGCTTTGTTTATTGCAGGCTGTCTCCAGCCTGCTTCGTAAAAATATGTTACTTAGTACTTAGAATAAATACTAAGTCAAATTTTAGTTCTTTACCCTCCAAATCGTTCTGATTTTGACCGTTGTCAGGTAAATTACTCACAAGGTTAACAGGTACTGATTTTCCAGGTTCTATTGTGGTAATATATGTAGGGCTTGGCATTTTGTTATCCCCATTATCATAAATTGTAGTGGGACTACCATAAACATCAACCTGCACTTTAACTCTTTCATAAGAATCTTTTCCCAATGTTTCAGATTTTGGTATGACTTGTAAGTATAATTTCCCTGATATAGAACCTCGGTTCTCAACAGTAAATGTGTTAATTTGTCTGTTTGGAACGTAAGTTCCACCATCTCCACCACTCATTAGTGGATCAGGGATTATATTTTCGAGTATATTACCAGCAATTGTCAATGTTCCATCGGGCGAAGCCTTTACATTGTTAACCCAGAGCTCAATTCCTCCAATACCGAGGCTATTCCCAGTACTTGTAATTGTATCCTGAAAGTAAGCCCATGTTCCAGCACTTGCCACACAAGCGAGTATGCCTATTGTCAATATGCTACCGACAAGTTTTTTATTGAATCGCATAAATCGCATATTCTCCTCGCTTTGCTTTAAAAGGAGTTGGGTAGGTTTTAACCTACCCTACCTAGGTTTGTATATGTTTGTGTTTAAACTGGGGTCTTTCCGGCAGGAACCATCACATATATTACATTAAATGTATTTGGCTGACCTTCCTGAGTGTTCTGGAGACCATTATCTGCATATGTGAATTTAATGTCTCCATTGAGTGTGCCATCTTTCACTACTGCACCAGTGTTGATTTTGGTGTATGTAGCTGAGTTGATTTCTTTACCATCGACAAATATTTTCATGTCAGCATTTATGGTGGAGCTGTCGAGTTTAGCAAACACATCTACAGGAATTGAACCCTTGTTAGTGATAAGATTTGCAACAATAGTCTGGGGGGTTGTAACACCAGGAATTACATCTGGAGCAACACCAGAAATTATCTGAGTGCCACTGGCTGATGTACGACCATTGATATCCATTATGACAGTTGCAGTCGAGACACCGTTACCGGTGCTTGTGATTGTGTCCTGGAAATATGCCCATGTTCCGGCACCTGCCACGGTTGCAAGCATACCTACTGTCAGTATGCTAAGAATTATTTTCTTGTTAACCATTTCTTTACACCTCTTTGATCAATCCTATTATTGTCAATCGTCAATTCATTCCCCGACCGCTTCAAGGAAAATAGAAGTAGCCCATCTGGCTCGATCCTTTGTCCCGTTCCTGCGATCTGAGGTTATGCTCCAGACCATTGCAAGAGAAAGAGACGAAACCCATTTCTGGGCTCGACCCTTCACCCCCACTCCCGCGGTCTGAGCTGTTCCCTCCTATGGCTCGTGTGGAGATAGTTATTGGCGGATTAGCCGGGATTTTGGGTGGTTAATGGGAAATTAACGTTGTCGGGCGACAGTGCGGCCTGGCAGGAAAGTAACAATGGGTTAACACCGGAAAGTTCTAGAAAAGAGTAGATTACCTGATCTGTCGGGAGCCACTATAAGAATTTCTGTTTGAAGATCCGGTTTGTTCAGGGTTCATTTATGTACTGTTCTGTGGGTGAGTCTGGAGGTCTAAGGAGAAGGTCTGGGTCTGGATATGCTGACTGCGCCCTGAGAGGGCAGAAGAGATTCAGGGAAAAAATAGAAGGTTTGAGTCGTTTCAATTCTTTAACGGTAAATTACCGCCATCGGAAAACGTTTCGTTGAGATGTAAAAAAAGGAGGCAGAAAACCGGCTGAAGCCAGTCTCCGCCTGCGCCGCAAATGCGGCGGGCTAATCCTCAAGTTTGCGGACATGGCGCAGGTGAGCTACTGAGGACGCGAAGAAGATCATGCTGGTAAAGAGCATCCACTGGAGGCTTGAGATCCATTGGATCAGCCCTGCAAAAATCGTGAGGCTGCCGACAACGGCAAGCGTGCTCAGGCCAAGATAGAACTGGCTCCAGGGGATATCCCCTTTTTTCACGGTTTCCATATAAACGTCAAAGTCCCGGGAAGCGGGGAGAAGTTCAACAGTATCCTGTTCCCTGTTGTAGTTAATAATTCCCAGGCTTTCCATTTTTGGGATATGCGTCTGGAGCAGTGAGACGTATATGCTTTTTCTAACACTGCTCTTTGGCTCTTCATCTCCAGATTCAAGGTGGGCGATTTCTTCGGAAAGGGAACGCACGCTCTGGTTTCCCTGGCTGCGGAGAAGTTCCAGGACACACCTCCTTCGGTCGTTCTGGAGTATCCCGAAAATATCACTCTTTGATAGCTGCGGTTGTGTCTGCACACATCTATGCGAATTACCTGTATAATCTACATTTTCACTCATGATTACACCCCATTCCTGATGATTTTGATTCTGTACGCCGACATATATACTTTTTTAATATCCTATCTTTATATTTTTACAAAGACTGTCCTCTATTCTGCATATTAAAATTTTTAATCAAGTACCACACTGCAGCCGTCTGAATGGGCACATTAAAAAAAAGAAAGATAATAATAAAATTATAGCCGTAAGATGCTGATTTTGGATTAATTTGCTAGCAAAAGAATCTTATTTTTCGTAAAAAATTACAAGTTTTCTATACTCAAAATTCAATAATAATAACATAAATAATCTATCATGTAACTTCTTATGAGAACTTATTTGAATTTATACTCTAAATTTACAAAAAGTATACATATTGGGCTCTCAATAAGAAAACTTTATATCTAATAAAGAATTATGCCAAAATTGTCAAAGACTTTGAGATCCATGCATTGCTCTGTTTTGACCTTGATCTTCTAATAAATGCCGTGTATAGATCTATCACGGTCACAAAGCCGGATTCATATAAAATTTCAATTAGAAATTCAGTTTTTCTATAACTTCTCCAAAACCCAGAATTTGAGATTTTCTATGGGTATTCTGCCGTTTTTTGAAGTATTTTCGTGCTAATACTACCAACCTCCTGCAATCTGCTATATAAAATTTCGGTAATGGGAGTGAGTTATTGAAAACCGTAAGCATAAGAATCTATATATTATTCTCAAATACTTGAGGTGTGTTCGCTTTTTCGGAATTGATCAATAACCCACGGACACGACCCAAAATAATTTTAACCTTAAAGTTTACCTTAAACCTGAACCCTCCAAAACCAAGTTTTCCCATGGCTTAACCCTCTCAAAAACATGGCTGTCGAGGGTGAAAGGCTTATTACTTTTGGCATTTTGCTTCATATAATGTAAAGTTCACTTAGAAAACCTAAAGTTAGTTAATACGCGAAAAAAGCAACAGTTTCTATTCTCTAAGTGCGAAAAAGCCCGCTCTTTTCATTTTCTCCTTACTGATCATTCTCATAAAAATATAACTTACTAAAATAATTGGTATTCTTAAAAATAGAAATTAAACAACACCATCTGCTACCGCTAAGTTAGCCTCAGAGGCGTGATGTTCTTCTGAGAAAAACATCTCTGAGAAAAACATCTCTTTGTCTGATGCGATAATAACAGCGGCAACAACAATGAGAACTACAGTTTCAATACAGTTTGTAAATTGGGTTATTGCCAGGATCTCCTGCGAGATATTGATAATAAAGTGAAAGAGAATCGCAGCCAGAACACTTTTTCCATTTTTTATGCAGATCCAGCTGATAATTACTCCCATAGGGATGATGCTGACAAAAAAATTCACGCCAAACCAGATGTTTTCGTGAAAAATCTCATACTGATAGGAGTTATTGACAAATATCAGCGGAAAGTGCCAGAGCGACCAGAGTATACTGAAAATGATCGATGCCGTAAAGTAGGTGTACCGGCTCTGCAGACTGTCAAAGGCATATCCCCTCCATCCAAGTTCTTCAAAACTGGCGGCCAGGAAAAGAAGAAGCAAGACAGGGACAAATCCTGATGAAAAAGAGAAACCGTCGGCAAATTGAAATTGAGAAGTCGATCCGCCAAATGGAAGAGAAAGAATGATAGATGCCAGAATAGAGAGCGGCATTATTAAAACAAACGCCGGTAGCACTTTTGGCTGTATTAGTCTGAGATTGATAAGCCGGTTGAGAAAATCTTTTTTTAAATCCGAATTTTTAGACGTAAAGATCATAAAAAGTGAGATAAGAAAAGGCGCCATCAGTCCAGGCAGCATAAATAACATATACAGTCCGCTTTTATCATCCTGAAAACTTAGATACGCCCCTGCAAACCAGAGAGCATAGGTTACGATAAAGGTCGCAACAAAATAGACCCTGGGTTTGTACCTGTAGTTAGGAATCATATGTTTGCCCAAATTAAAAGACAAAGGCTGATTATCTCAAGGAAAGAGGCTTTAACGCAAAAACAGGTGCAGGTGCTACCTTAGGCAAGAGAGAAATCCTTAGAGGCAAAAATGAGCAGGGACAAGATGTGGAAGTAGTCCAAACAATGAAAGTCAAAGATTACGTTAAGAAAAACTCTAAGGATTCAGCCGCCATAGCTGAAGTAGAAATTTCATCACAAGGAGAAAAAAGGACTTATACATTCATTCTCGAAGCTCAGGGAGGAGATATTAATAACGTGAAGGAAATGAAAGTATCTGAAGAAGGTAAAGTACAATCGGCAAATAGCTTTTGGTCTTGCGTATATGGTCGCTGCCCCTGTATGGCCGCCTTCTATTCCTGCTGGAATGGAAGTTGGGTTGACTATTTCTCATGTATTTGGAGAAATTGTGGATTGTCGTGTTGGATTTCTGCGTCAGCTTGCTGTTCATGTGACTGCAGCTGGTGGTGCAGATGGGCAGTTGGATGCTGCGATAGCTAAGTTCGAAACTGCAATGATAAAATGGGCGTTCCTCAATGCCCATTCTTTTTCTAACTCTCACGTATTTATGAAGAGACCAACCTGCCAATATGTTTGAGTTTATTTTATATTACACTGCTGAAATCTTTCATTTCCCAAAATCAGACAAATTCTTTCCAATTTCCATTGAAAGCATAGCTACAAGATATGAGAAGGTAGCTTTTTTGGGCCTTAAGGGTAGAGCCAATAGCACAAAAACAGTATCACCCACATCGGTGGCATTTTGTAAAAGTCCAAATAGCTACATTATAGGTATAAGACGTAGCTACTAACCTTGGAAAACATAGATCTCTTTCATTCCTTTACTGATACGAAACACATCCACTTTTTTTACATCTTCATGTTTTGATATATTTAAAGACTATAAACTGTTGTTGTTATAACGGAGGAATTTGGGAGTGGTAATTTTTTAAAAAAATACGGCTACTGTAAGCTTTTTTCTCATCATAACGGCATATTAAAGACAGTGAAAAATAAGGAGTTTAAAGCCTTTTTCTTTAGTGGACTAAAAACCGGACTTTTGACAAAGGTATATTGTTAACCTAAGGTATATTATACCAATTAATATTACCCGGGGAATCAATTGACTGGAAGGAGGTGAAAATTAGCGAACTACTGAAATCAGCTTTCTACCATTAAATTTTGAAACCTTTGCTCCGTAGAAATCCTTTGAAATAAAGATCTCCATTAATTTGAACTAAATGGCTTGATATCTTTTTACTTCTTTTCAGCCTCTTGAAACTGTTTCAGATAGATTTTCTGCAAAAATCTTCTTTTAAGCCTTAATAAGCAGATTTTTACGAACGGAACCGTATTTTTTCCTCTCAGTTCCTGCAATTTAATTCCTTTAAACCCAAATCAGGTTCTCTCCCAGGTTTTAACCCTTTCCAGAACATGGATGTTGAGGGTGAAGGGTTCATTTGTTTTTTCATTTTGTTTCATGTAATGCAAAATTCTGTTATGAAACTCTAACTTTTTCCATATCGGAATAATTAGATCTTTCTTATTTTAGAAAAATGTAATTAAACCAGTTTTTTCTCTTTTCTTTGCTGGTGTAAGTGCAAAACAAATTAAAACGACTAAAACAGCTTTTACCAGGCTTATTTTCAGGCTTGATACACTTTTCTTAATCTCTTTCTCGTCTTTAGGGATGAAAGCTATAACTACATATGTATTCCTGGAAGTTACAGAAAATCAAGAAAACAAACTTTTTTATAAATATAAAACATATACAGCTGGTCAAATATAATCAGACTCACTTTAAAATAACCTATCCCGTGAGTTTTGTCTTAATATTTCTAAGTTTGCAGTCAGAAAGGAGAACCCTCAATTAAAAGTGAGTGATGAAAATGAATGAGAAAGATCCTGGGTACGCAGGGAAAAACTGGAAAAAATTAAGATTTTACATTGTAATTTTCGTTTTCTTGATTATACTGAATGTATTTATTGTTCAAATCCTTATCCAGTCCAGGCCTCCACTTACACCGTCAAATTCGACTGTGTGGGTAGCTGGCGATGGGAGTGAAAACTTAACCTGTGATGGAATTGATGATCAGGTAGAAATAAACCAGGCTCTTGCACATGTTGCAGAAAATCCGCAGTTCACTACAGTTTATTTGAAGGGTCCGAATACATATGTTCTCTCAGACACTGTTTTCATTGGAAATAATACGACTCTGGAAGGCGATCCTACAGCGGTAATTAAACTTATAGACAATGCGGACTGGTCAGTGGGTAAGCCCCTGATAACGCAGATGGACAGTACCGGAATCCATGGAGTCACTGTAAAAGGATTCGAAATCGACGGAAATCATGACAATAATCTGGATAAAAAGAAGGGATATGGATATTACAATATGATCCATTTCCGCAATTCCAGGGATATTCAGATTCATGATATGTACGTTCATGATGGGCACGGAGAGATGGTGAAAGTAGACAACAGCTCCAGTATTCAGTTTTATAATAACCTCATATATAAAACGGGGCATAATGGTCTTTTTGCCGAAAATTCCGAGAAAATAGAGGTCTGGAACAATAGCATAACCGTCAGGACTGATTCCGGTTTTAGAATGAGGAACTCAAACCACATAAAAATCCATGATAATGCAATAGACTCTTTCTACCACTGGAGTGCAGGCGGCGCTGGAATTCTGATTGAGAAAACATCAGGTGTCGTTAACGATGTAGAGGTCTATAATAATTCTATCCAAAAAACTTACGGGCCTGGAATCTGGTTGATAGGTTGTTCTCAGTCATATCCCATGGAAGAGGCTAAGAATATCCACATTTATCATAATATCTTTTACAGTACCGGTACAAACCCAAGTATTGACTGGGTAGGAGGTATAGTGACAAGTGGATTTTACGATACCCTCATCGAAAACAATACCTTTGACGGGGTATATCACGGCGCAATTATTCAGATGTATCCTACAGGTGGTACTCACATTTATCCTACATATAGCAATTCAGGTCACATTGACCTTTCACCTAAAGATACGGGATATACAACAATTGTCCGCAATAATATTATTGCAAATACCAGACAACGTAGTAAAGATCCTGATGGAACAGGATACGGAGTAATTAATTATCTCCCTGAAACACATACAATTGTGCTGGAGAATAACTGTCTGTACAACAACTATGCGGGTAACTATCTGAATTGCACATCAACTACTGACATCTATGTAGATCCTCTCCTTTTGAACCAGAATATTGGCGCCGGATATTCTTCAAAAGAGTATCCAAAAAATATTAATCAGGCCACCATAGATTCCGTCTTTATGCGAAGATGTTCATGACGCGTCTGAAGCGATATTGATGCATGGGGCCTGAAACAGGGCCAGCTTTTCTTTGGCATGAGAGTACGTAAGGAGTATATTCTCATGTACCCTTTCCATTTTTCCTATCATAGAGTTTATTCCATTAATCGTTATTTCCGTAGATCATCCGAGAATGTTTTTATCTCAATATCCTTCTTCTGGAATTTTCCTGTTTCATATCTTATTTCTTCTCTTACTCAGAAACACTCCAAGCAGCCCGATAATACCGTAAATCATTTCAAACCCAGGCATACCTGTGATTTTTTCCTTTTTCTCAGCAGTATGTTCAACATCTGTTGCCATATCCTGAGTATCGTTTTCTGGATTTTCGGTCTCAGGTTCAGGCAGTATTTCAATTACATTCTCTTTTGCAGTAAGCTTACCTGTTATTGCAAAGGGAGAGAATCCAGGGGTTTCGGCTGTGAAATACAGATATTTGTCATCCTCCCTGAGCAGGGTGGCTGGAAGTTTATTCCATTTCCTGTCATCGTACCTGTTAAGAGTGATTGAAGCCTGGTCAATGCCTTTATCCTGAATCCAGGATTTTTCAACTTTGAAACAGATGACTGCATTTTCGATGCTCTTATCAGTTCCGTATCTGCCTTTCATCTTCAATCGTATCCATTAGCGAGATATGCGTGGAGAAGGTGTGCTACTCTCATGTACTGATACTTATCGGCATTCTGACTATACTGATGTTCCTCCTGTTGCAGCCATAAAATCGTTCATTCTAAGCCCGTGGACGGATTTGAGTGCGGTAGACCTTGTGGTTCGTCAGATATCGGAGGCACGGATGGAGCTTGACGAATGAAAACGAATGAAAACGAATGAAAACGAATGAAAACGAATGAAAACGAATGAAAATGAATGAAAACGAACTAAGACGACTGATCTCCTGTTACTTTTCAATTCCCGGAAAACTCATTTTTCTCCGAAGCCAGGCCTTTTAATCCTTGCACGGGCTGTTTCAGCTTGTGTTTTGAGCCCCTTGCTCTCCCACAGGCCAGCTGCGATTTTAAAAGCGTTTTCCGCTCCTTTCGGGTTGCCAAGCCTCAGGAAAACCCTGCCCTTTTCATACCAGGCTTCAGGAAAATCCGGTTTCTGCCGGGTTGCCTTTTCAAAAGCGTGCAGGGCTTCTTTTTCAGAGCCGGTTTCAAAAAGTACTTTTCCCCTGAGATGCCAGGCCTCTGCGTTCTCGGTTTTTCCTTCAAGAGCTTTTTCAAAAGCCTCTCTGGATTCCTCAAGCTCTCCGAGCCTTAAATGCAGTTTGCCTTTTTCAAACCAGATGCCTGCGTCTTCAGGATTCCTTTCCAGGGCTTTTTCGGATTCCTTCAGCTCCTCTTCGCACTTGCGCATCCGGGCAAGCACAGCGTCCTTTCCCTCCCAGGCGTTTTTCTGTACAGGATTCAGGGAGATTGACCTTTCGAAAGCTTCAAGTGCTGGCTTCAAACGTTCAAGTTTCATGAATGCAAATCCAGTATTGGTCCAGAGTCCTGGATGATCCGGATTTATCCTGGAGGCACTCTCAAACGTTTCAAGAGCCTCTTCGTAGCGTTTGAGTTTTAGCAGGGTATTTCCTTTGTGAAAGAGGGCTGGAAAATGCTGCGGGTTTTCGGAAAGTACACTGTCAAACTTGTCAACTGCGAGCCTGAGCCTGCCCTGCCTGTAAAGAGTTACTCCTTCCTCATAGAGATTTTCCGCGTTTTTCGGGTTTCGTTCTTCCGGACTCTCTCCTTCTATACCGTCCTTCCGAAGCCCGGTTTCAGAGAGATATCTGAAATCTGCAGATATTTCCGAGCCAGGCTTTGAATCAAGATATATGAATTCCTCTTTTGGCACAAAGGACTTGCAAATCCACCCTGGCTCAACCTTTCGGTTTGTAATGACGCAGTATCCGTTCACGTACTTGGAACAGACCCTGCAGCAGTAAATTTGCCTTTCCAGCCGGTACCGGATCTGGTCAAGTTCAGTGGTCACCAGGCCCTGGTTCAGCCTTGTTTTGAAGGTTTCATATGGGATGTTTTTAATTTTGACATAGACTGTTGAAGGGGCAGGCGGGTCCCATTCTGGAGGGTTTGCGGTTTGTTTTCTACAAATCATGGTCCTATGCAGGTTTTCTCTTATTACTGGAAATTCTTATTTTTACTGGAAATTCTTCTTTTTACTGGAAATTATGCATCGAAATTACCTATTTATCGGGAATTACCTATTTATCGGGAATTACCTATTTATCAGCAATTAAATATTTAATTATGTCTCATTCTGGGAGGATTCAACTTTGTAGCTGAAATCCCACCAGCTACTTTTCTCACTTTCCTGACCGTCGGAACTTACAGCCCATACACGCCAGCGGCCAGGTGACTTAACCGGCGACTCAAAAGAATAGCTGGTTGCGGTTATGCCGGACTTTGTCCTGGATCCGGCTGATTCCGAAAGCCACAAACCGGAACCTGAGTCATATTCATCGATTTCTACCGTATAGCTTGCCGCCCCTGGAACTGCTTTCCATTCCAGTGCAATCCCGGAAGTGGAGCTGTCGAATTCTATTCCATCGGCAGGCGAGAGCTGCTCTGGAGTTGAAATCGGTGCAGGAGAAGGCGTAGAAACCGACTCTGGAGAGGCAGGTGCAGAAGGCTCCTGCACAAATACGACTTTTGTAGCATCCACACTCCCGAACTCGTTTGTGGCTGTCAGGGTATAAGTCGTAGTTTCATCGGGAAATATACGCTGGCTGCCAGTTAAACCTACGTTTCCTATTCCGGGCTCTATCGAGACTTTCGAAGCTGCTGAAACGCTCCAAACTAAATTTGAGCTCTCTCCTTTCCCGATAGCATCCGGATTTGCATTAAACGAGCCGATAGATGGCAGACTTTCCTGAGATGCCTGATTCTCCTGAGGCGCCGAATTCTCTTGAGATACCTGATTCTCTTCCGGTGTCGGATTTTCCTGAGGTGTCAGGCTTTCTTCTGCAGATGGAAGCTCCGATGAAGGAATGTTTCTCAGAGGATGTCAGCATTTCCCTCAACTGCAACGGTACAGTAAGCTGCATCTTCTTTATCGCCATTTGAAGCTGTAAGTTTGTATGTCGTAGTGCTGGCAGGAGACACATTCAATGTTCCGGCTGGCTCTGCAACTCCGATACCAGGCTCTATGGTAACGTTTGAAACCCCGGCAACGTGCCAGTTCAGGACTGCATTCTCTCCTGGCGTGATAGAGTCAGGGCTTGCATCAAATGAGCTGATGATGAGAGGCTCTTGAGATCCTTCGTTAACCGTAATCGTGCACAAAGCTACTTTTTCTTTTCCCTTACCAGTAGCTATCAATTTATAAGTTGTAGTTTCGGAAGGGGATACGGAAAGTGACCCATTCGAACTTACGGCTCCTATACCAGGCTCTATTGTAACATCGTCAGCTCCGGAGACACCCCAGTTCAAAACAGAAGATCCTCCTGGCTCGATGATCGCCGGGCCTGCACCAAAATTGCTGATTCCCAGCACAGCTGCAGGAAAAAGAACTTTTAGAGCAATGGCTATACTCAGTATGGTACCAATTAATTTTAAAATTTCTGGCAACGAGTTCCATAAAGACTTAATTTGGTCCCAGATTGAATTTTGACTGTCCTCTTTATCCATAACCAGACTCCATACAACCTCTAAATTAAAACAAACAACCATAATTAGTAGGTTGAAAAACAATGTTTTTCAGGAAAGTTCACCTGAAAAGTTAAGTTAAACATTAGATTCTTTTTTTGGATGGCAGTTGAAATATATCCCGTAGTTTAATAGTATGATATATATTAATTTTGGGATATATTTTAAAAAAGTTAAAAGCAGTTTAGAAGTGAGCAAATTTTGAATTCAACCTGAGAATTTGACTTGAGAACTTTTTCAATTTACCATCAAATTAAATCAATGTTATAATCACTTCAAAGAAAGAAGGCCTGTAGGTTAAATTATTTATATTCGCCGTCTAATAAACATTATTCTAATAAATATTATAAAAGAGGTGGTTCTATGAACTGTCACTGCAAAAAAACACATGGGGTTCCGGCACTATTTTCTTTTTTCATTCCTGGTCTGGGCCAGCTTGTAAAGGGAGATCTGTCTAAGGCAGTGGGCATCTGGGGAGCCCTGATAATCTGTGCATTCATGAGCGTTATAGGAATTGGAATTTTAATGGGACTGGTTGTCTGGATTGCACAGGTATACGATGCCTATAATGCATGAAAAATTGGTTAAGAAATTTGTTTTAGCGGAAGTCGTTTTAGAGGAAGTCGTTTTAGAGGAGAACGACCTTTTTAAGTTAAATTATTTATACCCGCCGTCTTATTAAGTGTCTTAAAAAAGGTAAGTTCTATGAACTGTTGCAGAACACACGGAATTCCAGCCTTATTTTCTTTTTTATTCCCTGGCCTGGGCCAGCTTGTAAAAGGGCATCTGTTCAAGGCATTCGGAATCTGGATAGCCTTCATGATCACCGGAACCATGCATATTTTCGGGACTGGATTTTTAATATGGCTGATTATATGGGTCTGGCAGATCTATGATGCCTACAATGCCTGAGTAAAAACAGGTTAAGAGAAATCTGGATCGGATTAGATAGGAGTAGTAAAGTAAGTTACTTAACTATACATTAAACTTTTTCTAAAAATTAGAGAATGCAGTCCTTTTTTTCTAATTGTTCTCTATAAACTATCCTTATCTGGTTAAGGCCGATCTTTAGATTTTCAATTTCACTATCAATATCTATCAAATATCTTATCAAATTGATAGGAAATAACAGAAATTGATTAAAGCACCATGTAGAACAGAAGAAAAGCACTCTTCCTGCCTTTTCTAACCCATGTATTATTAAATAAATTTTAAATGTATCAGTATTTGCGTACCATTTCCGCCTGCCATTTCGTTTCCGGCCACCCTCTGAAGCCTCTCAGCTTGTTTATATCGTCCAGATAATTTATCACTTCATCAGCCGAAAAGCCAAGATCCCTGAGCACACATCCAAGAACGGTCCCGGTTCTGCCTATACCTCCCATGCAATGGACAACAATACCTTTTCCAGCATCCATTTCTTCTCTTATTACATTAGTTGCTTTTCTGACAAGCCACTCCTGTGTTTCAGGATCATATGGAGTATTGCCATAGTGCAGGTCTTCCAATTCTGCAGAAAAAAGTACCTTTAGAGGATAGGGGTCATAAGATACCTCTGAATCACAGAGGCAGACAACACTTGAGAAACCTGCATCACCAATTTTTTCCCAGGGCGTGCGCATCCCGGGGTGAGACATGCCAGCCAGAGGCACAGGTTCCTTAAGCACTACATACAGATTCAGTGGAATTCTGATGCCTTCTATTACAGGCATCGACAGCGGACTCAATAATGAGGGCACCATGCTAAGAGTATGAGGTTTGGAGATATAAATTTTCATTAGTTGGTTTATGGGGGCTGGAAAGTTTTGAAGTCTGAACCAGAGTTATAGTGCAGTTACTATAATCCAGGAATTGCTGAAAATAAGTGTATAGTCAAGTAAGTTACTCAGCAATACACTAAACAGAGAATAAGTTATCTGCTGGTCAGCCTGAGCGGGTTTGATGAGGAATTACTTAAGCTTACGTCTATTGAAAAGGTTCTCTTGATTAATGGGAGTGTGCTGAAAAGTTATTTTTCACGGAGAAAAGGGAAAATAGCAGAATCAATCAAAATCTGTCAAATTGATAGGAAATGGTAGAATTTAGATCTCGAATAGTTTGTAATATGTGTAATAAAAGGAGAGATTGAGTTACTGAGTGAAATCTGGAGTGTTGAAAATAAAATTGACAGGGACATTGCAAAAATATTGGAACTTGGTTCATATATATAAAATTTCAAAATAACTCTTATGATTGGGATAAATTTTTAGATATACGTAATAAAAAATTAACTATGTAATTAATTTCATCTCTTTTAGAGGAGAAGTTATCATTCGTGAGGTTTACATCAATTGAATGTGCTCCAGAATTTCCAACTTCCCTATAATTATTAATTTTTTTGATTAAATTCTGGTCAAGGTTTCCTGAAATATAATGAAAATCCTCCTTACGAGAATCAAGGTTAACTAATAAAACTGAAAAATCATGGAACCTTCCTCTTGATATATCATAGTATAGATTTAATCTTGAAGTTCCATATTTTTGGCGCAATATATCTATTAATAAATTCTCAATGAGTTTTCTAATTAATATTGAAACGGATATAGGATGATTATTTAAGTATTGAAAATTGATTTCATCAATTAAATCTCTATAGAATGAATCTGGGACCCCTAAGCAACCAAGAAAATCTTCAACATTTGGATATTGAATATTTTGAATTAAGGATCCAATCCAATTTCGGTCATCAAGGATCTTTAATATCTGATTATATTCTCTAGATTCCTCTTCATTTAACTGTTTTTGTGATTAAACTTCATTAATAAGGAGCATGCCTAATATTTTGTTATAAGAAAATACATCATGTAAAAACTTATAAACCAAAAGTTCATAATCAGGGTATTCAAACTGTTGAGAGTTTATAAGCCTTTCATGCTTTTGGTCATTTAATACGTTAGTAACTTCACATATTTCCGAAACCAAAGACCAATCGGTATAACTTAAATTACTGACAATGAATCTAGAAACCCTAGAAAGGAATAAGTTTAATTTTAGGTTTATTTTTTCTTTTAATGTTTTATTTTCATAATCAATTTCAATATTAGAGGAATTTAAGATCTCAATAACTTTTGGGTACCACCCGTTAACTCTTTCACCATAATAATTGAAATTGGAAGTTTGTGTACTCTTAATATCATCATCAAAGACAATTTTTTTTAATATTTTTAAGCATATGTCATGGGAAACATTACTCATGAAATTTTCAATAGAATGATCATGAGCATCCATAAAACTATGAATATCAGTTGGGTATTCTTTCTCGTATTCAATATCAAAACTGGCTAAAAATCCAATAAAATTATGACTTCCTTTATGTGCATGGATGTACAATCTTTCAACGTAATACCAAACTTCATTTTTTATTGGAAATATCATGCAACGTTATACATACTAACTGATATATTATTTCAATGAGTGTTTCGATTTACATCAACATGATATTGGCTTCAAGTCAACCATACCTTTTAATATTCCCAATACCGTAACTATGAGAACTTACGCATGCCAATCATCTTCAGGTGACTTTATCAATGTACTCTGACCGAATCAATGCATTACCCCCATACCTTTTCGCAGCTATCGACGAAGCAAGGGACGAATTAATTGCCAGGGGAGTTGACGTGATCGACCTTGGCGTGGGAGATCCTGACCTGCCGACGCACCCGCATATTGTTGAGGCCATGCGGGAAGCTGTCTGCGACCCGAAGACACACCAGTATCCTTCTTATGCCGGGATGCCGGATTTCAGGAAGGCTGCGGCGGAATGGTGTAAGAAATATAAAGGGATTGAGCTTGACCCTGCAACTGAGGTCCTTTCCCTGATAGGGTCAAAGGAAGCTGTTGCGCATATTCCGCTTGCTTTCGTCAATCCGGGGGATGTCGTGCTCTACACTGATCCGGGGTATCCGGTTTACAAAATAGGGACGCTTTTTGCGGGTGGGGAGCCGTATCCTCTGCCGCTTACTGCTGAAAATAATTTCCTGCCTGACCTGGACTCGATTCCTGCGGATGTCCTGAAAAAGGCAAAGCTTCTCTTCTTTAATTACCCGAATAATCCGACTGCTGCAACCGCCGACATGAAGTTTTTTGAAAAGGTCGTTGAGTTCTGCAAAAAGCACGACATAATTGCAGTGCATGACAATGCTTACTGCCAGATGACTTACAACGGGTACGAGGCTCCCTCTTTCCTTGCTGCCGACGGGGCAATGGATATTGGCATGGAACTCTATTCGCACTCCAAGACCTACAACATGACTGGCTGGAGGCTCGGGTTTGCGGTCGGAAACAAAGACCTTATAAAAGGGCTCGGCAAGGTCAAATCCAACGTGGACTCAGGCGTCTTTGATGCCATCCAGATTGCAGGCATTGCAGCCCTGCGCTCTTCCCAGGCCTGTGTCGAAGAAACAAACAAAATCTATGAGGAAAGGCGGAACGCTCTTATCGAAGGGCTCACTGCTATGGGCCTCGAAGTAAAACCGCCAAAAGCCACCTTCTATATCTGGGCTCCGGTACCTGAGGGCTTTACCTCAATGAGTTTTGCAAAACTCCTGCTCGAAGGAGCCGGAATCGTCGCAACCCCTGGTGTCGGGTTCGGAGAAGCAGGCGAAGGCTACATCAGGTTTGCTCTCACCAAGTCGGTTGAGAGAATTAAAGAAGCTGTGGAAAGGATGAAGAACCTGAAGTTATAATCGCTCGCATTTAGAGAAATTCGAGTATCCCAAACTTCTATAAAGAAAAATATCGGTTCTCAGGCGGCAAAACACCTGAAAATGCCGCCAGCACCCATTTTTTGAATTGAAACAAATAATTGTTTTTGGATGTACTTAGGTATAGTATGCCTGCTGCAATACCAGAAGAATTCATGATCTAAAGCCCGTATGCCGCAGATCCTACTTTTTATCCCATTTCCGGCGCAGGTTTACGGTCGCAGGTCGGTCAACAGTTCCATGAAATCGAATAAGAAATCCATGAAATCGAATAAGAGAGAATAGATTAGCTGAAAGGAAGGAAAAGCATTTCTTTTTTAAGCAATAAATCCTATCTGAATCAACATGCCAGACCCCATAAGAGAACCAAAAAGAGAACCCGCTAAAGAATCTGCCAGTACCCCGATAAAAGAACATTTCCAGCTTAAGGAAACCATAGTCACGATTGCAGCCGACAATCAGTCCCATATCGAAGCCGCAAAAGAAGCCATCAGGATACACAGGGCAGCCCTTGAAACTTATATCCTTTCAGACCCTTATTTTCAGCTCACTCTCGAACCTTATGAATGCCCGAAAAATGCCCCTGAGGTTGTAAGGAGAATGGTAAAAGCCGGAAACACTATGGGTATAGGGCCAATGAGCGCGGTTGCAGGCACAATTTCTGCCCTTGCAGTGGAAGCGATGGTAAAAGCCGGTGCAAGATACGCTATTGTCGATAATGGCGGGGACATTGCACTTATCAATGACAGGCCTGTTGTGGTCGGGATCTATGCGGGACAGTCACCTATTAAAAACCTTGGGCTGGTATTCGAACCCAGAGACTCGATTACAGGCGTATGTACCTCGGCAGGGACAGTTGGCCCTTCAATCAGCTTCGGGATGGCTGATGCGGCTGCGGTGTTCTCGGATGATGTATCCCTTGCGGATGCAGCTGCAACTGCTCTTGGAAACGAGGTAGGCATAGGGAAGGAATCCGTAGAGGCTTCTTTCAAAGCCGTGAAGGGAATTCCCGGAATAAAAGGGGCACTGGTGATTCAGGGAGAGTACATTGGAATGTGGGGAGAGGTGCCGAAAATTACGCGAGCAGATGTCAGGCACGAATACATCACCAAAGCGTGAACATTCACCTGAAGCCTTTTATAAACGTTTTTCTCTCTACAGGATTTCTTTTTATGGGCTTTGTAACAAAAATATCCTTCTGGCTTAAATTTTGTAACAATGTTAGGGTAAAAACGTTAATATATTAGTAATTTTATTTATGGTCAGGTATTAAAATTATCAGGCAGATCGATTTTATTTTTTCAATGTATCAAGGGGTATATTCTGCTTAATTTTCCAGAAGTTTCAGAAACGTTTCCTCGTCTCAAAAATGACAATCACTAACATGGAATTGAATATTATCTTTCATGATTATATTTCATAGTAGGGAAGATATAGAATGAATGACAAATTGAGGCAGTCTGGTATTGATTTCATTGGGGACGTGCCCTGGGGAACACACTTCTGCCAATTCTACCAAACAAAAGAGGATTTGACTAGATATACTTGTTCCTTACTTCAAAGCAGGGTTGGAAAATAATGAATTTTGTCTCTGGGTCACATCATATCCTCTTGAAGTTGAAGAGGCAAAAGAAGCCCTGAAAGAGGCTGTTTCTGATATTGATGTTTATCTTGAGAAAGGGCAAATCGAAATTATTCCCTACACTGATTGGTATATAAAAGATGGGGTTTTCAATTCGGAAAGAGTTTTAAATGTCTGGATTGAAAAACTCGATCAGGTTCTTGCAAGTGGCTATGAAGGACTGAGGATGGCAGGGAACACTTCCTGGTTGAAAAAAGGGGATTGGGATGATTTTGTTAATTATGAAAAAAAGATAGACAGAATCATCGGCAAATACCAGATGATATCTCTCTGTACCTATTCCCTCGACAGGTGCAAATCAACCGAGATTGCTGAAGTAGTCTCCAACCACCAATTTTCTTTGATCAAAAAGGAAGGAAAATGGGAGCGAATAGAAAATTCCGGGCGGAAAAATCTAACCGAGTGCAAGCGGACCGAGGAAGTTATGTGCCTCAGAGTGAGCAGCGCGTCAGGCTGAAGTCAGAGAGTACTCTCTCGCCTGCTCGGAAAACGGTTAACCTGGAACTTGCCGATATCGTTGATGCCCAGGCGATCCAGTCCCTAATGGATGATTTCTATAATTTTGCTCACATTGCCATGGCCCTGGTCGATCTCAAAGGCAATGTTCTGGTAGGTGTTGGATGGCAGGATATCTGCACCAAATTCCACAGGGTTCACCCCGAAACCTGCAAGCACTGCGTAGAAAGCGACACAAAGCTGTCTTCAGGCGTTTCCCCTGGCGAGTTTAAGCTGTACAAATGCAAAAACAATATGTGGGACATATCGACTCCCGTCATGGTGAGCGGTAAGCGCGTCGGCAATATCTTCTCAGGACAGTTCTTTTTTGAGGGCGAGCCTCTGGACTATGAGCTTTTCCGATCCCAGGCCAGAAAATACGGCTTCAATGAGGAGGAATACATAGCAGCGCTTGAAAAAGTTCCACGGTTGAGCACCGAGGTTGTGGACACAATGTATGGCCTTCTTCATGACGCTTGCCAACATGCTCTCACAGCTAAGCTACAGCAATATCAAGCTGGCCCATTCGCTGGCGGAACACGATACCCTTGTGGACGCGCTACGGGAGAGCGAGGAACGTGAGCGAGCTCGCTCGGACGAACTGGCAGTAGTACTGGATGCCGTTCCGGTCTCCGTTTATATAGCACATGACCCTCAGGCGCTTCAGATAACTGGTAACCGGCTCTCCTACGAATGGCTACGAGTTCCTGTAGGTACAAACTTTTCCAAGTCCGCTCCTGAAGGAGAGAGACCCGAGATGTTTAAGTTATTCAAGGACGGGGTGGAAATTCAGCCTGCAGATATGCCGTCGCAGATGGCAGCTGCAGGTAGAGAGATAAACGACCTCGAGCTAGATATTATATCTTCTGACGGCGAGATACGACACGTATTGGGCAATGCCAGACCCTTACGTGACGAGCAGGGAAATCTACGTGGATCTGTTTCTGCATTCATAGACATCACTGGACGTAAGAAAGCAGAAGAAGCTATTAGGTTGTCAAATGTTTATAATCGGAGTCTGATTGAAGCCAGCCTGGACCCTCTTGTAACAATTGGGCGTGATGGTAAGATTACCGATGTAAATAATGCTACAGAACATGTTACTGGATATTCCAGAAAAGATTTGATTGGGACTGATTTTTCAGATTACTTTACCGAACCTGAAAAAGCCCGTACAGGCTATCAGCAGGTATTCATGCATGGTGAGGTTCGGGATTATCCTCTGGAAATTCGACATAAGGATGGATACATAACTTCAGTTTTGTACAATGCTTCAGTTTATAGAGATGAGAATGGCGAGGTTACTGGTGTCTTTGCTGCTGCACGTGATATCACCGAGCGCAAGCGGGCCGAAGAGGCGCTGCGGGAGAGTGAGAAGCGTTTTCGTGCTCTTGTGACGGCCAGTTCAGAAATGGTATATCGAGTGAGCCCGGACTGGAGCGAGATGCTTTATCTCTATGGTAGAGGTTTTCTTGCGAATACGGAAAGCCCAAACCGTACCTGGCTTCAGGAATATGTTCCGCCGGAAGATCAGCCGCATGTGACGGCCGTCATCAATGAAGCTATCCGGACGAAGAGCATTTACGAACTGGAACATCGGGTCCGGCTAGCGGACGGCAGCTTGGGATGGATCTTCTCGCGTGCGGTTCCTATGCTGGATGCGAATGGCGAAATAGTTGAATGGTTTGGTGCCGCCAGCGACATCACAAAGCGCAAAAAAGTGGAAGAGGCACTTCGTGAAAGCGAGGAACGTCTGCGCCTCTTGGGTGATAACTTACCGGATAGTGCAGTCTATCAGTATGTCCATGAGCTCGACGGCAGTGTCCGATTTCTGTACTTCAGCACAGGCATCGAGCGGCTCAACGGCGTCAGTGCCCAGGACGTGCTGCGCGATCCCGACACGCTGTACAGGCAAGTTCCGCCGGACTATTTAGAACGGGTTGTCGAAGCCGAGGCACATAGTGCCAGAGAGTTGTCGGATTTTGATATGGAGGTACCCATGCGGCTGCCTGACAGCCAAGTACGCTGGATGCAACTGCACTCCCGTCCGCGCAGGCTGCCCGACGGCCGAACTATCTGGAACGGCGTGCAAATCGATATCACTGAGCACAAGCAGGCAGAAGAAGCTCTAAAAAAAGCACATGACAATTTAGAAGAAAAAGTTAAAGAGCGTACCGCAGAGCTTGAGAAAGCTTATAACTCTTTGAAAGAGAGTGAAAGAGGTCTTGCTGAAGCCCAAAAAATGGCTCATATTGGAAACTGGGATAATGATCTTGTAATTGGTGAATTACACTGGTCTGAGGAAATGTACCGTATTTTTGGATTTAGTCCTCAAGAATGCATAACTTACGATAAATTTTTAAGTTGCGTACATCCAGAAGACAGGGATTATGTGTATAACTCAACTAAGGAAGCTTTTAACGGAAAAGTCTATGCGACTGATTATAGAATAGTTCGGCCTGACGGAGAAGAGCATATAGTCCATTCAGAAAGAGAAGTTATTTTTGATGAGAGAAATAATCCTGTTCGAATGAGAGGGACGGTTCAGGATATTACCGAGCATAAAAAATCAGAAGAGAAAATTCAGATCTTAGCGAATATTGTGGAATCATCAAATGATGCTATCGGCACTATGTCCCTTGACAACATTATTACAAACTGGAATCAAGAAGCAGAGCACGTTTATGGTTATTCAGCGGAAGAAATTCTTGGGAAACACACATCTATCCTGGCTCCACCCCATTTAGATAAAGAAACAGGCAAATTAAGTGAAATGATTAAACAGGGAAAAAAAATCCGCCATCATGAGACTTCACGGTTAAGAAAGGACGGGAAGATAATAGATGTTTCGATAACTCTTTCGCCGGTTTTTGATAGCCATGGAAAGCTGACTGCGATCTCGTTCATTTCCAGAGATATAACCGAAAGAAAAATAGTAGACGAAAAACTTCGGGAAAGTGAGGAAAAGTACCGCAATATCGTAGAGACAGCAAACGAAGGTATATGGATACTTGACGCTGAAACAAGGACTACTTACGTCAATGAAAAAATGGCGAAAATATTAGGATATAGTCAGGAAGAAATGATTGGCAGATCTGTACTGGATTTTGCCGATGAAGAAGGTAAGACTAACCTCAAACTTAGTCTGGAAAGAAGGCGGAAAGGTGTCAATGAAAGCCACGAATTGAAATTAATACGTAAGGATGGCTCATATTCATTGGTACTTGTAAATGCTAAATCCCTTCTTGATAAGGATGGCAAGTTTATGGGCTCGATGGGCATGCTCACTGATATTACTGAACGTAAAAAGGCTGAAGAAGCTCTGAAAAATATCGAGATTGCCCGCAAACAGGAAATACACCACAGAATTAAGAATAATCTGCAGGTAATCTCTTCCCTTCTTGACCTTCAGGCTGAGAAATTCAATACCAGAGAGGATATTAAGGATTCAGAAGTTCTCGCCGCCTTCAGGGAAAGCCAGGACAGGGTAATGTCTATTGCTCTGATTCATGAAGAGTTACATGAAGGCGGAGGAGAAAATACACTGTACTTTTCGCCGTACCTTGAGAAGCTCGTTGAGAACCTTTTTCAGACATATCGGCTTGGAAATGCCGATATCAGCTTAAACATGGATCTTGAAGAAAACATCTTCTTTGACATGGATATTGCAGTCCCGCTAGGGATAATTGTTAATGAACTTGTTTCCAATTCATTAAAACATGCATTTCCAGGCAGGAACAGAGGAGAAATTCGGATTAAACTATTCAAAGAGAAAAAAGCCGGAAATTCGCTAAGTAATGATAAAAAAGAACTTACTGCAAAAAGTACAGGATATACCCTGATTATCTCAGATAACGGAATTGGTATTCCCGAAAAAATTGATTTAGAAAATTCAGACACGCTTGGTTTGCAGCTTGTAAACACTCTTGTAGATCAGTTAGATGGT